>NZ_CP135275.1:0-635937 GCF_032302195.1 Paenibacillus sp. MMS20-IR301 | reverse complement strand
CCCATTATCTTCGCCATCCTCCTGAACGAGGTGAGACTGCAGGTACTGAAGCGCTTCGTCCAGACGGTCTCTTATCTGCCGCACTTTGTGTCCTGGGTCGTGGCCGCCGGGATTATTACCAAAATGCTCTCCACCGACAACGGCGCGGTAAACGATCTGCTGCTGAGTCTCCATATTATCAGTGAACCGGTTCAGTTCATGGCCAAGGGCAACCTGTTCTGGGGGATTGTCACCGCTTCGGATGTCTGGAAGGAAACGGGCTGGAACACGATTATTTATCTGGCTGCCATCTCGGGCATCGGACCGGAGCTGTATGAAGCCGCCAGGGTGGACGGGGCCAGCCGGCTCCAGCAGGTCAAGCATATTACACTGCCGGGAATCAGGGCGACGATTGTCATTCTGCTGATCATTTCTATAGGCCACCTCATCAGCATCGGGTTTGAGAAGCAGTTCCTGCTCGGCAACAATCTGGTCCGCGACTACTCCCAGACGCTTGATTTATATTCACTGAATTACGGGCTTGGCATGGGACGGTTTTCCTTCGGTACAGCGATTAATATTTTCAACTCCATAGTCAGCGTGATCCTGCTGTTTACCGCAAACGGTATCTTCAAAAAAATAACGAAAGAAAGCATCATTTAGGAGGCCCCTATGCTGAAAAAATTCGCCGCTGCCTCTTGGTCGGACCGCATCTTCGATTTGGTCGTCTATCTCGCGATTACGGTCGTGACCGTCGCCACCCTCTATCCGTTCCTGAACGTACTGGCGATCTCCTTCAATGACTCCACGGACAGCATCAAGGGCGGAATCACCGTCTACCCGCGGGTGTTCACCTTCAAGAATTATGAGACGATCTTCGCCTTCTCGGGACTGATTACCGGGTTCAAAATCTCTGTCCTGCGCACCCTCATCGGGACTCTGCTTGGCCTTGTCAGTGCCTCGATGCTTGCTTTTACACTGAGCCGTGTGGACTTTCAGGCCCGTAAATTCGTCTCTACCTTCCTGGCGCTGACGATGTATGTCTCGGGCGGGCTGATCCCGTTCTACATTCTGATCAAGGACCTGCATATGATGGGCACCTTCGGCGTCTATGTCCTGCCCGGTCTGGTCAGCGCCTTCAACGTGTTCGTCATCCGCTCCTTCATCGACGGCCTGCCTTATGCCCTGCAGGAATCCGCCAAGCTCGACGGGGCTAATGACTTCACCATCTACTGGCGGGTCATTCTGCCGCTGACCAAGCCTGCGCTGGCCACCATCGCCCTGTTCCTGGCTGTCGGCCAGTGGAACGCGTGGATTGATACCTATCTCTACAACGGCTCGAATGACGCACTTACGACACTGCAGTTTGAGCTGATGAAGGTGATCCAGAGCACCACGACCAATGCCGATAATTTCCGCGGCCGGAATATGGTGGAGGTCATGGCCCAGATCTCGCCTGAATCAGTCAAAATGGCGATTACGATTGTCGTCACCGTACCTATTCTGATCGTCTATCCGTTCCTGCAGCGCTATTTCGTTAAGGGCATGACGCTGGGCTCGGTCAAAAGCTAATGTATTTCCGGTATCTTCAGGCTAAAGCCTGTGTATACAATATGTTCTCACCAGACAAAGGGAGGGTTTCTTAACATGTCAAGAAAGACAGCGAAACCGTATGTACTGCTCATGGTTGTAACCTTGCTGCTCACCGTGCTGGCAGGCTGCGGCGGAGATAACAGCAAGAATTCTGCGGATAACAACGGCGGTACTAAGGCTACTAATAGCGGCACTGCCGCTGCCACAGCCGAGGCAACTGCCGAAGCTACTGCCGAAGCCGAGGATTTAAGCCCGCTTACTCTATCCTTCTTCGCCGAAGACCCCAATCCGAACTGGAACAATATGAAGGATGAAGTGAGTACTGTCATTACGCAAAAAACAGGTGTCACCCTCGATGCAGAATTCGCTGTCGGTGATCCGCAGCAGAAGATCGCCCTGATTGCTGCGGGCGGGGAATATCCGGACATCATCTCCGCCAAGGGTGATATCGGCAAGCTGGTCGATGCCGGCGCTGTGATGGACCTGACCGAGCTGATCGACAAGTACGCCCCTAACATCAAGCGCGTGCTGGGCGATAATCTGGCCCGGGCCAAATACACGAATGAAGACCAGTCCATTTATGCCATCCCAACCTGGGCGGCCGTGAATGAGAAGAAATTCGTCGCCGGCGGCGGCTTCGAGCTGCAGCACCGGGTGCTGAAGGAAGCGGGTTATCCGGAGATCAAGACGGTACAGGATTATGAGAATGTAATCAAGGCCTATCTGGAAAAACATCCGACCGATGAGAACGGCAACAAGAACATCGGTGTCTCCTTGAACGCGGATGACTGGCATATGTACATCTCCGTAACCAACCCGGCCGTTGCCACTACCGGCGGCTCCGATGACGGGGAATACTTCGTCGATCAGGAAACCCATGAGGCCATCTATCACTTCCGCCGTCCGGAGGAGAAGGAATATTTCCGCTGGCTGAACCATATGAACGATATCGGCCTGCTCGACAAAGAAAGCTTCGTACAGAAGTATGACCAGTACAAAGCCAAGGTGGCTACCGGCCGCGTGCTCGGCCTGATTGACCAGGACTGGGATTATAATGATGCCCAGCAGGCTTTGAAGACTGCGGGCAAGTTCGATCAGACTTACGGCCATTATCCGGTAACATTAACCAGTGAATACAAAGAAACCAGCTTCTGGCCAACCGGCTTCATGGGCGGCTACGGGATCTCCATCTCCACCACCAACCCTGATCCGGTACGGACCATTAAGTTCCTGGATTACCTGGCTTCCGATGAAGGCCAGATTCTGAACAACTGGGGCATTGAAGGCAAGCATTATGTCGTGGAGAACGGCAAACGCGTAGTTCCAGCGGAGGTTCAGGACCGCATTAACAACGACAACACCGCCTTCACGAAGGAAACCGGCATTGGCTTCTACTGGAATATGATGGTCCACTACGGTGACGGGGCACAGGATGCTTCCGGCAACTACTACACCAAGAACTTCCCTGAGCAGCTGGTGCTGGGCTACAGCGATGTGGAGAAGGAAACACTTGCTGCTTACAATGCCACAACCTGGAAGGATCTGTTCCCGAAGGAAGAAGAGTTCAAGGAAAAAGCCTACGGCGCCGCCTGGAACATTGCCATCCCGGGTGAAGATGAAGTCACGATTCTCGGCAACAAAATGAAGGATATCACCTGGAAGCGCATTCCTCAGGCGATCTTGGCCAAACCGGCTGAATTCGATAAAATCTGGGATGATTACATGGCCGATCTCGAGAAAGCCGGCGTGAAGAAGATGGAGGCAGGCTACACCAAATATGTGCAGGACCGTGTGGCTTTGTGGAGCAGCAAATAAGGGTTCATTATTGGTGGAGCTTAAATGGTTAGGGTAAGGGAAAGTACTTAAGAACCGGGCTTAAAGCTTATTCGTTGCTGCGGTGAACATTTGGACTTCCGGCCGCTGTTGTTCCCAGATTTCTTGATTTTGACCGCTGTCCGCGGTGGAAATCCGGGAACAAAGGCGGGCGCTATCGCTCCTACAGTTCCAAATTTCCCCTCCGCTCCTTTTTGCTTTTCGTTAGTTTCTTTAGTACTTTCTCCCTTTATCTAAAGATTTAGAGTTCAACCTATAGTTCACGGGCAGGCCAACCGCTTACTTTATCCCAATACTTCCCGAATAGCTTTTGACAAATAGGGAATTCTCTCCTGCACCAATAGTTCCAGAAACATTTTGGTCAGTCTTCTCCGCTGCCAGGAGATTTGGCAAGTGAACCTCCATGTCCCCTTTAGTATTTTCCACGGCTACCTTCAAGCTGGCTGGTGCTGTTTGATAATTCACCTGAATTTCTCCGGATTTTGTTTCTACTCGCGTTTCACCTTGTTCCACCACTCCGCCCAGTATGATTTCGCCACTCTTAGAATACAGATTCATCACAGAGCTGGTTACATTTTTGAAATACAGGTCATTCCCTTTGGCAATTACGTCAATTCGTTCAAATGAGCTGTCTTTAATGTTCAGATCCCCTTCTGCCAGATTGTAATCCCCCGAGTCTGCTGTGACTTGATTAAGCTTCATATTGCCGGCTTTATTCTCAATAACCAGACTATGGGTCGCCAGCGTCTGGATCTCAATATCACCTATATTATTTATCATTCTGACTTGTCCGACAGTGTTTTGGGGGATAAAAACTGTAATTGTTCCGGCTTGATGAAAGGTAAACGCGGAGAGGGCCCCGCCAATTTGCTTTACTTGTTGAATCACCAGGCTGTTAGATTTACGTGTCACTGCCACAGGGGCTTTTTTCTTATCCGTCTGATTCCCTTCAATGTCTAAATGAATTTCATTGTCCATTGACTCCTTCACTACTACATTCCATGAATCATTATTAATTTCAATACTCTGAATTTCTGATGCCGGGATGTCCCCTGTCAGATTAAAATCTTTAGATTCATTCAGTAATGTAATAACAAGAATTCCCGCCAGAACAACCACCATTGATATCCAAACCCATTTATTCCGTTTCATGATCAGGCAACATCCTTACTGTCAATTTTATGATACGAGAGATAAGCTACGGCCAGTCCTAACAAGCAGAAAAGGATAGGGACACCAATGAATTGAAACACAGATACGCTCCCGCTTCCGTCAGAAACTGTTGCATTTAACAATATCCCTATTATTACTGAACTAGTAATCGTAGTTGCAGTAGATTGTTTGCGCATCCCAAAAGACAAGGGAATCAGACTTAAGCCAGCAGTCATTACTGCAGTAATCAGGAGTGACGGAAAAGTAGCGGTCACATCCTCCTTGGATGCCGTTAGTTCAAAAAAATGAAAGGTAGGATTTAGTAACACCGTTAATACTTCAATGAAGAAGGTGGAGACCACTATATTTGTGAAGCAGAAACCAAGAACGATGAATAGCTTTGATTGAATTACTTTTTTGCGTTGCAGCGGATAGGAGAATAATAATTGAATCGTTTTGTTCCGATATTCTTCAATGATTAATCTGGAAAGAATGATACCGGAGAAGACGGCAAAGGTAACGCGAATAAAGATGTTGGCCAGTGACATGTATGCCGTAAAATCTGAAAACATAGGTTCCCCCTGAGCATTGGATAATACAGCCATTCCGGCAACCATCCCAAAAATTACAATCATACAAACTACTGCTCTTATGCAGTATCCTGTCAGATTATTTCTCTGCCATTCAATTTTCATTAATCTGAACATGTTCATTGCCTCCATTGATGAGTTTCAGGAAGTATTCTTCCAAATTGCTTTCTCTTCTGATTTCACTCATTGTAACTTGTTTAATCAGCCGCCCATGATTAATGATTCCTACCGTATCTGCAATAGATTCAATCTCTGAAATAATATGACTGGATATCAGTATGGTCATACCATGGCTGTTTTTCAGCTTCAACAGGAGTGTACGGATATCCTTAATTCCCACTGGGTCGAGTCCATTAATCGGCTCATCCAAGATCAGAATTTCCGGTCTGGTAAGAATGGCCCTGGCAATTCCCAGGCGCTGCTTCATCCCAAGGGAAAATTCATGTACTTTTTTGTTTCCCGTTCCGGTTAAACCTACCGTCTCCAGCACCTCTGGAATACGCTCCCTCCCCTCATACAAGGCGTACTCACAGTGATACTTTAAGTTCTCGGCAGCTGTTATACGGTCATAAAAAACAGGATTCTCAATAATGCTGCCTATATGCTGCAAGTATTGAAAGGAAGTTTCTAACACTCTTTGATTCATTACAATAATCTCGCCTGATGTGGGCTTCACTAAATTCATTATCATTTTCATAATCGTTGTTTTCCCTGCACCATTCGGTCCCAGAAAGCCATAAATCTCACCTTTTTTAATCTGCATGGTTACATTTGCGATGACTTCTTCCTTCTTATAAAATTTAGATAGTTGATTAATCTGAATCATTGTCTCCATGATTTCCGCTCCTTTTCTTGGATGAGAGAAGTTCTGCCTTGTGTCTGCGTAGATAACCATAAGGCTAATTCCCTTATCAGGAGAGAGTGATATCACTAACTGCACCTTAATCTTCATAAACGGTATCCTTCGTAAACAAAAAGAAGCGCCGGAAGCTATTAAGAAACAGCTGACGGCACTTTAACTTTACCTTTATGAAAAAGAATTTTTATAAGCTTCCATTCTTTCGATGGTTTCCTTTTGCAGCCTTCTTGAAACAGAGCAGCGCTCATCCTGATCGAACAGGACTAGTTTGTTCTTTTTATCAACCAAGCGGATATTAGCCAGATTAACTACAAATGCCCGGTGGCAACGGAACAAGCGCTCATCACAGCCTGCAATTTCGTTTAACTCAGCATAAAAGTCAAGCACTTTGGATTTAGTAATCAGTCGTATTTTATGGGCAATTTCCATAGTTTCAAAGTAAAGAATATCGGAAAAAGGAATTTGAAAGCTGGTGTATTTATTCTCAAAGGAAAAGTTATCAGGACTTACAGGAAGTGTCCGGCGAGAATCGGCAATCAGGAGGCACTCTTCCACTTTTCGAATAAATTCTTGTTCACCTAAATCCTTCTCTATAAAATCTAATGCAGCCACACGGTATTCAAACGTTACAGGAGCTAACTCAGAATGCGTGGTCACAAGTACAATTGTGCCGAAGGGATCCTTCTCCCTTATCTCTTTAGCTACAGCCAGCCCTTTCTGCGCCTCACGTCCGATCTCCAGATCAAGAAAATACAATTGATGGTCGGCCGCCCTCTCTATTTGTGATAATAAGAGTTCAGGTCTGGCCGTTGAAAATACATTTATATTACGGAGCTGATGCCTCAGCACCAATTCTTTAATCATACGCTCCAAGTGTTGCCGCTGGATCAGGTTATCCTCTAATATGTATATGTTCATTGCCGTTCTCCAGTCTTTCTTAAAATAAGTGTCTGAGAGAACAAAGCGGATTTAGCTTCGGTTTCCAGTGACGCGAAGTTATTCTCCTGAAGTATTTGTTGTACGTTAAATAACCCCAAGCCGCGCCCCTTTCCCTTTGACGAATACCCACGCTCCCCCAGCCGCCGTAAACTAAGCTGTTCTCCGCTGCTGTTGGTAATCTTGATTCGCTGAACGGCAGAGTCCTCCAGTAGGACTATCCAAATCCTGGCTTCCTCAGTCATAGCTGCTGCTTCAATTGCATTATCCAACAGAATCGATAAGATCCGGATAAAAGGTACCAATTCCATGTGAATTAAATAGATAGGCTCTTCAATTTCCAATGTCACATCCGTTTGCATTTGCTGGGCCATCATTATTTTGGCAGCCAGAATACTTTTCACCTCTGATACATGCAAATTCCGCAGCTTGACGAAGCTGTATTCATTCTTGCGTAATAGCAGTCCCGTCGGCTTAACCGTCTGCTCATACACTTGTTTGACTTGCTGCCAATCCTCCCGGTATATTCCTTCCTCCAGCGTCAACAGGATGTTGGCATAGTCATGGCGGAAACCTCTAAAATCATCATAAATTTTCTCAAGCTGTGCCGTATAGTCCTTAAGCTGCTCCAATTGTTCACCTTTAGCCTTTGCAGTCTCTCTTCTCTGGATACGGTTATATTGAAACTGCATGTAGAGCAAAGCGGCAACAAATAGCAGCCACATGGATATAAGTAAAGTTCTATGGAAAGCTTTAAACTCTCCGGATGAATTGCCGATCGTCAGGATCGGGTATACAGATATGATAATGACGATGAAAAGTACAGTCACCGGGAAAAGAATGAATTTTCCTGATTCCTGCAGAGTTACTTTGTTGAGCTGAGGCACATAACGCCGTACCAGTCGTAAGCCGGCTTCATTGATCACGGGCGGCGCCATCGCTGTAACTAAATACGGAAGATAATCAACATCCGCGGAAAAGGGTCTGAAGACAAATTCAATCAAACGTGTAATCGGATCAGCTGCGAGATAACCGATAAAAGAGTTTATAACAAGGGCGTAGGCTCCGTAAAAAAAGCCCAAAGCAGTCAGCGTTTTATGACTTTTAAAATACGATATGCCCAGGAAACAGAAAAATAGTGTTATTGCCCCCCAAACTCCTATAAAATAGGCTGATACAAATCCAATTAGTACAAATATTGCCAACCAGCTCACTACTTCCTTAAAAGTAAAGGAATACTGCGAAATGGATTTATAAATAAAAAAGAAGCTTAATATTTGAATAATGATGATCAGATTATACATTTGTGCACCACCGGACTTTATGTGAAAAGATAAGCGGAAAATTCCCTTGCGGGTACCCCTCTATAAGTGATCTAGCCGTGCAGCTCATGGTAAGTCTGCTGGATCAGGTCGAGATATTCCGAAGGCGGGAAATCCTTCGCTTCATGATAAGCAAACCGGGATTGCTGGAGTGCCTCCTCACGCATGCCTTGCTGCATATATATTTTGGCTTTATACGAATAGGTTGTCAGCAGGCTGACACGGTCCAGCGGATGGTAGAGCTGATCCAACATGGTCACCTTGTTGAGACTTTCAAGCGCTTCTTCATGCCTCATCAAATGGTAAAGAGCGATTCCGTTCATCAAATAAACGATAGGCATAAATGAGCTGTCCTGCGGATATTGCTTCACCAGAGCGAGCACATCCTCATACTTCTGCAGCGCAAGCGCCAGCCTGATTCTGGACAGATGGACCAGCTCGAGCGAATCAGCTGCTTCCGTGAACTCTGCAAACTGCGCAGCCTTATTCAGATAATCAGCTGCCTGCTCTAAGTCATGATGCAGCATAGCCACCTGGGAGAGGATCCGGTACAGATGATCTGTCAAATAATACACGCCTTCCCCGCGGGAAAGCTGAAGGGCTGCCAAGGCAACCTCCCGGCAGCCGGAGTAATCCCCGAGTGCAGAGAGTGTAACACATTCCGCATAATGAAGATCGATCTCAAACAGAAAATCATTCCCTACCTTATTGCTCACATATTCTGTACGCACACGGCGGATCAGCTCCAGGCTGTCCTGGTATTTGCTCTCTGCAAACATTAAAGCATATGCCAGGTACTGGACCTTGGCCCGCTCCACATATAGTCCGAACCGCTCATAGATTTCAGCAGCCCGCTCTATTCCCTCTTTCCCGCCTGCAGCTGCTGTATAGTAACAGGAGCCTACATAGAACTCCATCAGCCGCGCGGCATCCACCGTCATGGGCAGGTTGTCTTTCATCAGCGGCTGTACCGCTGTGACGATCTCCTTGTACTGCTTCGCCTTGTATTGCTGCTCAATCTTGCGGACAAGCGGAGCCAGCTCGGCTTCATGCTCGCCCTGCATGAAATATCCCGCATCAACGCCCAGCCGTCCGGCGAGAAACTGCAGGCTGCTCATTGAAGGCAAGGCCCGGCCGTTCTCGATTTGGCTAAGCATGCTCTTGGTCATTTGTTCTCCGGCCAGATCGGTCTGTGTCAGGCCTTTGGCTTTGCGCAATTGCTTGACCTTCTCACCTATAGTCAGTCTGGTAGTCATCTGCTGTGCCAACTTTCTGCGATCTCTTTTTCTTACAGTATAGCTCAAGAAGCGAACAAGCAAAAGCCATATCCCAGAAAAGTTAAATAAAATTAAACTTATCCTTGCCAAAAGACTGCTCAACAGCTAAACTGAGTTTAATTAAATTAAACTTCGGGATAGGGAGTGCTCTTTATGTCTGAGACAATGCCGGTTTCGGCAGGATCTAACCGCAACATCATTCTTTTTTTCAGCAGCAAATTCGCTTCTGTTCTAGGATCAAGTATGTATACCTTTGTGGTCGGCCTCTACATTCTTAAGCTCACCGGCTCCGGAAGCAGCTTTGCAATTACGCTGCTCTGCGGCTTGCTGCCCAGCGTTCTGATGTCGCCCTTTGCCGGTGTGGTCGCTGATATGGTCAACCGCCGCCTGCTGCTGATCGGCTCCGATGCCGCCAGTGTCCTGATTATGCTGCTCTCCTTTCTCGCAGTCTCCGCTCAGGGAATGTCGCTGCTGCCGCTTTATATCTCACTGATTCTCCTGTCTGTCTGTTCTACCTTCTACAGCATCTCCGTCTCCTCTTCCATGATGATGCTTGTTGACCCGGATTCCATCCAGCGTGCCGGCTCATTAAATCAGATTGCCGGGTCTGTCGGCCACCTGCTCGCTCCCATCCTCGCCGGCATGCTCTATGCCTTTCTTCCGCTTAAAGACTTCATGCTGCTGAATGCTGCAGGATTCGCCGTCTCAACCGTGATGGGCTGTATGCTCAGATTCAAACCGGTCTCCAGGAGCGATGCATCCGCAGGAGCCGCAGAGGCTCCTGATAACCCGCCCTTCAAGGAGCGCCTCAGCAGTGTGACTGCAGAAGTCCGAACCAATCTGAAAGAAGGCTTCTCTTATGTGCTCCGCCGTCCCGTAATCCGTTCCCTGCTGATTATTGTGTTCTGGATTAATTTCTTTGTCGTTGCACTGAATGTCGTGCTGCCATACGTAACGGTACAGACAATGGGGCTTACTTCGAAGCAATATGGTGTACTTGAAGCAATGATCGCAGGAGGAATGCTGCTAATGTCCCTGCTCCTCACCCTGCTCAGTCAGAGCAAGGATCCTGTAAAACCTATCATTGGAGGATTAAGCGCGCTAGGGCTGTTATTCCTTGCAATGGCAGTTCCGCTGCTGCTGCATTTCACCGCCACCTTCACCTTCTTCTTCTTCCTGCCGCTGCTTCTGCTTGTCGGTGTCGTCATTATGATCATTAATATTCCGATTCAGGTGTATTTGCAGCAGACGATCGAAGAAGAATACCGCGGCCGCGTATTCGGACTGGTGGAAGGCATCGCCGGCTCTATTGCCCCGCTGGGCATGCTGCTCTATGGGGTACTGCTTGACTGGATTCCGGGCTCTGTTATCCTGCTGGTCTCTGGTTCCGCTATTCTGGCGGTTACGTTCATTGGACGAAGAGGGCTGATGAGCAGCAGCGCAGCAGAGAAGCAGTCTGTTCAAACGGAGGTGAAGGCGGAGCAGGCCGGGGCATAGTAGTGGAGAGAAGACGGGCTGGCTGTCCGCAGATTTCCCGGCAAAAAAACGGCTGTACGGCCCGTAAGGATCAGGCAGCTGCCTGATCCCATAATCAAGATGATATATATTGCTCTGCTTCGCAATCATTGACGATCTATACCTCAAATAAATAGGCAAACGGGTCTTTGGCATCGGGACGGTTCATTCCATGCTTCACTGCCGGAAACGGAACCGCCAAACAGGCAGAAGCGGCAGCCAGAATAGTCCCGCATAGAAACAGCCAGATCAGCATCCCTACAATCACCCACATGCTCACTCACTCCTTTCTGTTCAGCAGAGCGTCTGCCACTTGTCCGTTCCCAGCAGCCTGCGGCCCAGCCCGCTTAAATATACAGGCCGGCTCTGATGCTGCAGGAACGCTCTGTGCCTCCGCATGATCTCTACACCATTCTCCTCCTCAGCCGGAATAAATTGAATGTTGAGCCAGTTCAGTTCATCCTCCGGCAGGATTGTCAGGCGCTGCGGATCAAGCACCAGCAGATCTCCGGCATTCATTTCAATTGTTAGAGGAATTCTCTCGCTGTTTAACAGCTCCAGCCGCGCCTTGTTCACAGCTAGAATACCGGACAGGCCTGCCGGCTGCGCATCCGAGAAATCCGCCCACAGGCAGGGATTACCCAGCAGCTCTGCAAAAATATTATACAAACCGGGCATCATGCGGATATCCCATATATATTGATGGTGAACGGATGCTCCCTGCAGGCCGGGAGAACCCAGCTCCTGTCTCCAATAATAAAAGCGCAGCGCATAGAATTTGGGAACAACCTCACGGATCAGCATATGACCGGTCTCAGTCAGCTTGTCAGCTGATAATCTATAGGGGGTGCTCAATATTCCACCTCCATTCCGGTTAGATTGGTTTCAGGCCTTGATTAAAGTTTACAGTTCTCCGGGGGCAGGAACAATTAAGCTTCTTGCCAGAATTGCAAGAAACATTATATATCTTGCTATTGCATAGAGTAGAATCCTGCAAATAGTACAAGCCTGTTGATTCCCCATAAAAAAAGACGAAAAAGGCCGCCTTTCCGGGTAGTGGTAAGTACGACCTAACCAAACCGAAACGAGGCAACCTCATGGATAATATACCTCATTGTTAGCCGTGTCCAACAAGCAGTAACGCCGGAAGAAGTGAAATTTCTTCTGTTAAGCAGCCGCTAGTTAAAATGCTGAATTTGGCCTCTCTTAAACGGAAATAAGTGGATAAACGTATCTTAAATTCGCCATTTTTAGTTTTTTGAGACATTTAAGTGGACAAACGTATCTTAATTCCGTCACTTTCGCTTACTTTGGCCTGTTTCCCTAATATTAAGTGCTCTTTTTCCACTTGCTGTTCGACCTTGCTTCCTTCGCTCTTGCAGCAAGTGTACTTTATCCATCTATTTTTCTGCTGCCGGTCTCCTGACTCGCGTAAAAATCGTTCCACACCGCTCAAGCCACTTTTCACCGTGATCCCCAATTATCAATTTGCATAATTTCCTATTATATAAGACGCGCTTAAGATTTGAACGTTAAGCTTAGACGTCACTGCGGTGAACATTTGGACTTCCGGCCGCTGTTATATTTGGATTTCCTGATTATACCCGCTGTTTGCGGTAGAAATCCAAACACTAGCATATGCTTCCGAAGCGAGCTTTCCTACGGAAAGCTTTCAGGCGATCGCTATCGCTCCTGCAGTTCCAAATTTCCCCTTCGTTCCTTTTTGCTTTTAGTCAGGTTCTTTTATGCTTCTTATTTACAACAAAAAAAGCAGCGGGCCTCCAGCCGGAGAACCGCCGCTTTACTTATTGATTCCGTTCGGGCTTGTCACACTCTATCTTTCCGTACCCTGCTACTTCTGCACCGAGAGCACGAACCGCTCCAGTGAGCTTATATTAGTGATGCTCTGATTACAGCCGTGATTATCCAGACATACGTATTGCCCCACAGAAGCATAATTGTCTGCCGCAGCAAGCTCCGGCTTCGTCTTGACGGTCAGGAAGGCCAGCTCCTGCTGACGGTTGCAGAACAGGCAATAGCCCTTCTTGTGCGTCGGTATGATCCTGCCCTCTACACCGATGAACTGCCCTTCATGCGGATAGACGATGAACAGCTTGCTCGTGGCAATGTCTACCCAGGCCAGATACGTTACATACCGGAAATCGATGGACTGCAAATCAGGCAGCTTCATCTTTTTATTCTTCGGAAACAGCTTCTGAATCTGCTTGAGGGTAATGGGCGGAAACGGCTCCAGGTAAGGCTCCATCCCGCTGACATACTGCTGGAAATCTTCGGCCCGCTCCAGAGCCGATATCGGGCTCAGCAGCTGCCTCTGTTCCGCAGTCAGAGCAGCAAACGCCTCCGTTACCGTCACTTCGGCACTGTATCTTACTGTCTCCAGAACCCGGCGGTCCGCTACCGACCGCAGTGTTTTCAGCACAAAGTCAGATTGTTTCTTAATCAGATTATATTGATGGTTTCTAATAAATGTTGGTTTCACAGCTCTTCAGCCCCTTATTATGATTGGTACATCCATAAGGTGCAGAGCCTGCCTATTAGAAACGATAAAATCAGTTTGGGCGATCAAGTCTAACCTGCCGCACCTCACGCAAAGTATCGCCCCGGATCAGGCTCTGCATGAGGACTGCCTAGCGAATGAGCATTTCATAGCCATCCGTGTAACCCCCTATCCAAATAAACCTGCACAAAGTATAGCAGGAATTGCCGGATGGCACAATTTATAATCCCGGGTCTTCCCCTTCATATATGGCCAGCAGCCCCTTTATCCTCCGCACCAGTTCTGCCCGGACATGCGGCGGTTCCAGGCATTCGCATTGATCGCCCATCCGCAGCAGCATGTTATAGCCGAAATCATTCTCGGCAAACGGGAAGTGGACGGTGAACCGGTTATCGCCGCAGGCAATCACATTCTCTTCGCCGGCCAGCTCAAGCATCAGGTCCCGTAACGGGGGCTCAATTAACAGCTTGAGGGTAATCATCTCCTGTCCCGGAGGAGCCAGCGGACCGGGGTCAAACTCCCGGGGCAAAAACGTCCCTTCCAGCACCTCAAGGGCAGTGATACGGGATAAGCGGAAGATGCGGAAATCCTGCCTGGAAGTGCAGTATCCCTGCAGATACCAGTTGGAATCCTTCATTATAAGCCGGTAAGGTTCAACCTCACGGCTGCTCTGCCTGCCCGCCTGATCACTGTAGCTGAACGCAAGCAGCCTGTGATCATCCATTGCGGCCCTGATATCGCTCAGCTTCAAATGCAGAATCTTGTTGCCCAGCCACGGGGCATGATCAATTACGATCTGTCCCGATTTCTGCTCGATCTCCCGGACCTGCTCCTCAGGGATCAGCCCTTTCACTTTAGCCATCGCATTGAGAATTTCCTCCCCTGACAACGTGGAATGAATGCTCCCTAGCCCCGTTAACAAGGCTGTAATATCAGAGATGGTAAACAATCTTTTCTCAATCTTGTATTGCTCCATAATCGCTATGCCGCCCCGCACACCTGGATACGTAACAATCGGAATGCCCGCCTGGTTAATCGAATCGATATCCCGGAATATCGTCCGGGGTGTAACCTCGAACATCTCCGCAAGCTTCGATGCACTGACTTTGTCGCGCTCCAGCAGAATCATAATTATGGAGATCAAACGGTCTATTTTCATGGCCATCACCTTTTTTTATTCTACCACAACAACCATGACATACTGCTGTCATAATTCCGTATGCTACTATCAACTTAGCCGCTAACCAGTGGTTCAATACATGAATAAGGGAGAATAAATATGGATTATGTACAAGGCTTCAAAGAAATAATGGAGGTCAGCGGGCATCTTGCACTGGCAACATCCGCGGATAATAAACCGAATGTCAGAGTAATGAGCCACTTCTACGATGCTGATCAAGGTATTGTATATGTCTCAACCTTCAAGCAGTCGCCCAAAACAGCAGAATTCGCAGCGAATGACAAAATAGCCTTCACTACGCTTCCCGAAGCGGCAACCGGCCGGCTGGTCCGGGTAACCGATGCTACAGTCAAGAAAAGCGAGCATTCCGTCTATGACCTGGAAGCAGGCTTCACGAAGAACAACCCGTCGTTTGCTTTTACGCTGAAGGAAGCAGGCCCGATGTTTGAGGTATATGAATTTCATTTCAATGAAGCAATTGTAACAATGGGTCATATGCAAATGGAGACAATCACGCTCTAGTCCGCCTATAGCAGAGCAGCACGCTCCAATACACAAAAAGGATATAGCTCAAGGGATTGCCCCTGGACTATATCCTTTTTTCTCTACTATAAAAGCATTACTCCTGACTAATAATCCTTAAGCCCCAAGGCTCAAGCTCCAGCTCCTCACCAGGCGCCACCGGACTCCCGGACAACAGCTCCTGCCCTGCTCCATACCCGTATTTAAAGGTCACAGGCTGCGCTGAATAGTTATAGTAGTAACGGATCGTATTGCCCCGGCCGTTCACACCGGTCTTCACGATGAGCGGGAATACCAGCTGCTGGTCCTCACCCCATAATCCGGCATTCTTGACGGCATCCTGCAGGATCACCGCAAGCGCGGCCGGCTCCGTCATACAGCCGATATAGGTAGCCGTCCCCTTCCCGGACGCATTCCGCGTAACCGCCGCATATTCACCCCACTGCGGATGATCGTAGCTGGCCAGTACTTCGGCAGAATCCGCTGCAACCAGCATTTCCATCCATGTCTTGACAGTGTGCACACCTGCCTCCGTTCCTTCCGGGAACAGCTTGCCGGTAAGCCCGGCAGCCGCATTCGGCGTAGCAAAATGACTGTAAGTCACTCCGCAGGCTTCATGAATTACGCCCGGCTGTGCGGTATGCCGCACCTTCACCTGCTCATCGGTAAATCCGCTCTTGAAGGAGTAGACGGCATGGCCGCCGCTGCGGACATACTCGTTCAGGTTCTGCAGCGCCTCGTCAGAGACGGCATACAGGGCCGGAACTACAATCAGCTCGTAGTCGTGCAAGCGGGTGCTGGAAGGCTGGATGAAATCGCAGGCAATATTCATCTTGTAGAGCTCGTCGTACATCCAGCGGACCACATCATTGTAAATGACGCCGCCGGGCAGCTTGAACCATTCAATGGCCGACAATGCTTCGTTGCTGACCATTACAGCCACTTTGCTGGTCTTCTTCAGTCCAATCAGCTGAGGACTCAACCGCTTAAAGTCCGCACCGATCGTCTGCGCTTCCTTATATACCGGGTTAGGCAGGAAATCGTGGCTGAGCAGCCCTTTCCAGTATGTCTCGAAGGAATTATGGATCGAATGCCAGTGCCAGTAGGCAACCATCGACGCGCCGGAACCTAAGTGGCTGAACGCCTGCAGCCGCAGCTGCCCGGGGTAAGGCGTCCATTCCGGGAAAGCCTGCGCCTGGGTCTCCAGGACGAAATAGTTATTCTGCTTCAGCGAGCGGGTAATATCTCCCCCGAAGGAAATTTCCGCACCGGTAAGATTATCCTGGGACGGATGATAAATATCTACACCGGCAATGTCGAAGGGCTGGGACGCCGCAAAATGATCCACCGAAGGCTGTACGCCAAACGAATGCCCCCGCCACTCAAAATCGAAATTATGTGTCGTAAACTGCCCCGGCTGCTTATATTCACCCACAATCCCGAGCTGCCAGGCCAGGAATTCATTCACCAGCCCGCGCTGGAATTTGGCAAACTCGGCGCCCAGGCTGCCGTTGATTGTGCCAACCATGGACGGGAAGTCCTCCCAGCTGTCGATCCGGTTACTCCAGTAATCGAGGCCGAACTTGTGATTGACCGCCTCAAGGGTTCCATAGGTTTCCCGCATATATTTAACGAACCTCAGCTGCACATTCGGCCCGGCCGTCTCATAATGCTTCGTTTCATTATCAATCTGGTAACCGATTACGGCAGGATGCTTATGCACCTGCTCCATCAGCTTGCGGATCATCCGCTCTGCATAGAAGAGGTAGACCGGATGGGTAATATCCATAATCTGCCGCGCCCCGTATTTCCCTTCCCCCTTCGCCGTAACGGCCAGCACATCCGGATGCTCCTTGACCATCCATGCAGGAATCGCGTAAGTAGGCGTGCCTACGATGACATGAATTCCGGCGGCATGCATGGCATCCAGCACTCTTTTGACCGAGCTGAAGTTAAATACGCCATTCTGGGGTTCATGAGTACTCCAGGTAGATTCCGCAATGCGCACGGTGTTAATTCCCGCTTCCTGCATCATCCGGATATCTTCATCCAGACGGTCGTACGGCATATACTCGTCGTAATAAGCGACCCCGTATAACAAGTGATCCATGGTTGTCCTCCTGATTGTAATTAATCCGGCCGGGCACGTTTAACCTTTAACAGCACCGGCGGTAACGCCTTTCGTAATCTGTTCATTGAAGATGGCATAGATAATAATTGCCGGGATCGAGGTCAGCACCATGACCGCAAACTGTGAGCCATAATCCGAAGAATACTGGCCGGCAAAGTTCATGACCGAGAACGGCAGCGTTTTCAGTGCATCCTTGCTCAGGAAGGTGGAAGCCATAATGAATTCATTCCAGCAGTTCAGGAACGTGGTTACAACAACCGTTACAAGTGCAGGCGCGGTAAGCGGGGCGATAATCTGGAACACAATCCGGTAAATCCCCGCTCCGTCAACCACCGCCGACTCTTCCATCGCTTTCGGGATACTCTTCAGGAATCCGGTCAGAATGAATGTCCCCATAGGTACAGATACCGCAGTGTACGGCAGAATCAGCCCCAGATAGGAATTCGTCAGGCCGAGCGCCTTGAAGATCGCAAAGTTAGGCAGCAGTGTGGCATGAATAGGAATCATAATACCAAGCAGAATAATGGTGAAAAAGATAGAGCGGAACCTCCACTGCATCCGGGTAAACGCATACCCCAGTGTTAAGGATAGCACAACTGTCAGCAGGATTGTAACGGTAGTAACAAATGCGCTGTTAAGGAAATACCGCAGGAATTTCCCGTCCACCCAGGCATTGATGTAATTCTGCCACTGCGGATCAGACGGCCATTTCAGGATGCTTGAGGAATAGAATTCATTGCTGCTGAGGAACGAGAAATCGACCAGCCAGATTAACGGGAACAGTTGAACCAGGGCGACAATAAGGAAGAACACCCATAGTATGATTTTCGTGCTTTTTTTCATGGTGTTGTTGCCTCCTTAGAATTCCGTAGCATCACTGCGGGTAAGTTTGCTGCTGAGGTAGGTCGCCAGCAGACAGACGATAATGAAGAGAATCGAAATCGCATTGGCATAGCCGTATTGGCTGGCCGAGAAGGCTTTGTTATATAGGTATACAGCCAGGAACTGCGTGGAGTCGCCGGGACCGCCGTTGGTGGTCAGGAACACGGTTTCCATTTGCTTCAAGGCAGTAATCATTGCCAGTGTTATCTGCACCGTAATGACCGGTGAGAGCAGCGGAACAGTAATCCGCAGATGTAATTTGAAGCCGGACGCCCCGTCCAGGGATGCCGCTTCATACATTTCATCCGGAATTCCTTTGAGGCCCGCATAGTAGAACAGCAGCCCCCAGCCGAATCCGGCCCAGATCAGGATGAACAGCATCGTCACGAGTGCCGTACTGCTGTCGCCCAGCCACGCATGCTTCAGCATGCCCAGGCCCAGCGTATCGAGCAGCTTGTTGAAGGCGCCGAAGGTAGGGTCCAGCAGGGACAGCCACATTTTCGAAATAACGACTACAGAAATAACGCACGGGATGAAAAAGATCGTTCTGAACCACTTCTCCGCTTTCCCGCCCAGGCGGTCCAGCATGATGGCGAAAAAGATGGCAATCGGATGCTGAATGAAGATAAAGCCGAGTCCGAGCAGAATCGCATTGCGTAAAGCCAGCCAGAACCGGCTGTCGTGGAACAGAAGCTGTGTATAGTTAGCAAAGCCTGTGAAGGTAGAGGGTGTGCCCGGCGCCAGTGTATCTCTCAGGGAGTAGTAGCCGCTAAGAAAGATTGGAACGAGAAAAGTCAGTGCGAATAAGAGAATTCCCGGAAAGACGAACAGGAATATGGCGGTTTTATTATTGAATACTTTTTGCATGGAAGTCTCACTCCATCCTTGAGATTAGAGAAGGGCAAGAAGCTTCCTGCCCTGTCCCCTTTCACTCTCTATATTTGTTTATTGAGATTCCGCTGCTTTTTGCAGTTCTGCCAGCAGCTCTTCAGGTGTCGATCCGCCGGCGAAGAACTTGCCGAAGGCATTCTGGCCGTCATCTTTGAACTTCGGTGTGCCATAATCAAGGCCAAGGGACCCTGCTGTAGTGGTCGCTCCGGTAAGCACTTCAGTCAGCTGTTGCTGCAGCCCGCTTTCACTGCCGGTAAGCTCATATTTCTGGGCAGGCACTGCCGCGCCTGTATCCCAGACCGTTTTGGCCCACTGATCTGCTCTCATCAGGTAATCGAAGAACTTCTTGGCTTCTTCCGGATGCTTGGAGCTGCTGACCAGCGAGTAGCCGCCGCCGTTCCAGGCCAGCAGGTCTGTATCCTTGCCCTTGCCGCCGTCGACAACCGGGAATTTCAGTACAGCCACATTATTGCGGAAGTCTTCGGACAAGCTTTCATTGGTAGCCATTCCGGCTTCCCATGAACCCATGTACCACATGGCCGCTCTTCCTTGCGTGAATAAGTTCTGGGATGCACCGTAGTCTGCCGTCATGAACGATTCCTGGAACAGCTTAGCATCTCTTGCTTCCCCAAGCAGCTTAGCTGCTGTAATGAAGCTTTCATCTGTTGTAAAGCTCTTCTTCTGGTCTACCGCATCCAGTGTCAGGCTCTGGTCACCGCTCACCCGGATCACAAGATCCTGGAAGAAGGCTGCGAAGCTCCACAGATCTTTACCGTTAACCGACATCGGCTCAATGCCCTTGGCACGGAATTGCTTAGCCGCATCCAGCAGCTCCGCATAGGTGGTCGGCACATTCACACCATTGTCGGCAAATATTTTTTTGTTGTAGTAGATAACCTCATAATCACTGTTGCGCGGAAGACCATACAATTTATCGTTGAAGGTGAAGGACTTGTACACGCCTGGCAGGAAGTTGTAAGTTTCGCCCTCATACTCTGCGGGATCAAGCTCTTTGACATAACCGGCCTGGACCAGTGTGTTCAGTTCCGCTCCGCCGTGTACCATGGTGATGTCCAGTGCCTCATTGGAAGCCATATAGGCTTTCAGCTTGTTCTTGAACGGCTCCTCGGCGAGCGTTTCGAGTTCGATTTTTACATTAGGATTCTCTTTCGTATAATTGTCGATGACCATCTGCTCAGCCAGGCCCTGGCCGGACTTACGGTCCGGGAGGTTCGAGAAGAGACGGAGGGTAACCTGCTCTCCTGCGCTTCCTGCCGCATTACCGTCTGTGCTGCTGCCGGCTGCATTCCCGCCGCTGTTATTATTGCCGCATGCACTGAGTACTGAGACTGCCGCAAGCGCCGCAATCAGCGTTATATTCCGTTTGGACTTTGTATTCTTAACCATGTAATCTCCCCCTAGTTTATGTTGAACTGGCTTGGCTTCTTTGTGCTGACAACATCGTAACAGAGATCCCTGAAGGCGGTCAGTAGAGAAAAAGAGAGTAAAGTTTAAAATTGTCGACTCCTTCCCGTGAGCCTTGTTTATCTCCGGTACTTTGGCATACTATTAATGAACAGTGCACAGCTGCTGTATTCTTATCTACTCTTAAGGCAAAGGTCAGTGATCCCATGCTGCGTTTCTACTTGAATCTGAATCTGCGATATAAGATAACGATCCTTATTTTCCTGCTGATTACAGCGGTCACCTTCTCCATTGGCGGGTATTCCTACTCGATCTCCAAGAAGCAGATTATCAATAAAGTAAGCAATTCCAACCAGAGTGTCCTGAAGCAGATCAACAGCAACCTCTCCCGGATGCAAAAGACCATCGCCGACTGGGTTACCGTCTTCAGCCTGGCGTCCGTCGTGCAGGAGACCTTAAGAAACAATACTGCGGATTCTGTAGAGATCGAGAACCAATTCTATAACGGGCCGACCGCCTCAATGATGAACCAGATGCTCGTAACCGGAAATTTCGATTACCTGTCCCTCTACGGGAGCGTCCCGACACCTATATTTCAAGTCGCAACCGATGACAGCAGCGGGGCTAACAGCTTCGATACTATTATTAATAATGCAATCTATAAAGAGACCGTTGCCTTAAACGGCGCCTCCTACTGGTTCCCGCTGACCCGGGAGAATAATGTGTTCATCCAGAGCAACCGCAACGAGAAGCTGGGGATGACCCGGATTATCCGCGATATTGTCAACGGCAACCGGATCGGCTTTGTCTTCGTCGGCATCAATCTGGAGACGATCCGCAAGACTTACCTGACGAATCTCTATGATCAGGACCATGGCATCCTGATTCTGAATGAGCACGGGGAGCAGCTGCTGGCCGCAGGCAAAGAAACCTATAGTCCCAAAGCTGTCGATTTCGTGCTGAAGCAGGCGGCAGCAGGCGTTCTCTCGGGCTCCACCATCGTCAATATTAAAGGCGGGGATACGCTGCTGAATTACAATATCAACGAGGACGGCTGGATTACGCTGTACAGTGTGCCGCTCAGTTCCTTAACGGAAGAGCTTAGCTCGATTAAATCCGCTGTGCTGGTGATGATTCTGGCCAGTCTGGTGCTTAGTATACCCCTGCTGATGTTTTTCTCCTCGTTCCTGACGGCACCGATTAAGACGCTGCTGCTGTCAATGCGGCGTTTCCAGAACGGCCAATTCGACGAGAAGGTTAACATCAAGTACTGGGATGAGATCGGCCAGCTGAGCCGGGGATACAATAACATGGTGGCGAACATCAAGGCGCTTGTGGACGATGCCTATCTGCTCAAGCTCAAGGAGCAGGAAGCAGAGTTAAAAGCATTGCAGTCGCAGATCAATCCCCACTTTTTGTATAACATGCTGGATACGATTTTTTGGGAGGCGGAGTCCTCCGGGCAGGACAAGATCAGCGAGATGGTGATCAACCTCTCCCGGCTGTTCCGCTTAAGCCTGAACCGCGGGAAGAGCTTCACCAGCGTAGCCAAGGAGAAAGAACTGATCGGGCTGTACCTCTCCCTGCAGAAAATGAGATTCAAGGAGTCGCTCGAATTCGTCATTGATATTCCTGCGGAGCTGGAAGCCTTCGTTATTCTGAAGCTCAGCCTGCAGCCATTTATTGAGAACGCACTCGTTCACGGCATTGAGCAGAAACGCGGCGGCGGCAGAGTAAGCATCAGCGGGCAATTAACCGGGGACAAGCTTGTCTTTGTCATTGAGGATAACGGGGGCGGGATGAGCAGCGAGACGCTGCAGAATATTCTCAAGGACCGCGAGGAATCGGATGTGTATACAGCCCCGGATGTCGGGGGGTATGCGGTCCAGAATGTATACGACCGGCTGAAGCATTTCTATAAGGGCGATTTCACCCTGAATTATTCGAGTGTCCCGGGAGAGGGCACCCGCGTGGAGATCGTCATTCCGGCGATTATGGATATTGAGGTAGAACAGTGACAACTATATAGCTTGAACTGGAAGCTTAAGTTTATTAACGATAGGAGAACGCCTGTAACAATAGGGCAATTGTATTATATACATTTGATTCATTGCTAAATGCCCGAAAAAACTATTCTATTGTATTTCGTACAATGCTTTTCAGGAAAATGAGCTTAGAATGCCAAAAACTCATGAAACGAGTGTACAAAGTACAATAGATTCTATTTTAGGGCTGATTTTGCTGTGATCTGCTGTACAAAGTACAATAGAATGAATTCTCTGCTTCCTTACTATTCAAAAGCTCAAGCTCACAGGAACCTGCAGAAGCGTTAGCGGCCGGAAGTCCAAATGTTCGCCGCAGTGACGAATAAAGCATAACGTTCAAACTTAAATGCGTCTTATAAGGAGGCTTCGGCCATGTTTAATATGATTATCGTGGATGATGAGGAACGGGCCCGGGTGGGCATCAGAACATTGATCGACTGGCAGGCCCACGGCATCAGCATTGTGGCAGAAGCCCGGGACGGACAGGAGGCACTGGAAATCTTAAGCAGCCATCCGGTAGATATTATGCTGACCGATATCCGCATGCCGCAGATGGACGGGCTGGAGCTGATTTCTGCCGTATCTGCGAAGTACCCGCATATCAAATCGGTCATTATGAGCGGGTATGATGATTTTGCCTACGCCCAGAAAGCCATCCGGGTCGGAGCCAGCAACTATCTGCTGAAGCCGAGCCGGAGACAGGAGATTCTGAATACGATTCTCGCCATCACGGAGCAGATCCGTTCAGAGAAGCTGGAGATTACTTCGCTTGAGCATCTGCGCCAGGGCTTCCGTGAGAGCCTCCCGCTCTTGAAGGAGAAGACATTAAGCCAGCTGATCCTGACCGAAAGCTCCTCCTACTCCCGGCTGCTGGCCAATCTGAAAATGAACAATCTGGTCTTCCCCTACATGATGTACGGGGTGATTCTGCTGCGGATCGACAACTTCCAGCAGCTGCACCAGAAGTATCTGCATGAGGACACCGAGTTGCTCAAATACGGCCTGAAAAATATCTGCGAGGAATCCCTGCCGGAGTCTATCGTATGTACCGCTTTTGAACATCAGGATGATATAGTCCTTGTGCTGAACACCGATGATCTGCTCGATCATGAAGAGTTAAGCGGCTATATCCGGATTATCCAGGATAATATCGCAAGCTATCTGAAGTTCACCGTCTCCGCCGGAATCGGCAGCCTGGATCATAACATCCAGCATCTGCGGCGTTCCTTCCTGGAGGCTTCACAGGCGCTTAACACCCGGAACTATACCGGCACCGGCAAAATCGTCGAGTTCAGCGGGGAGTTCGATGATGAATCCTCCCAGTCCTCCTATCCTCTGCATGAGGAGCAGGAGGTGCTGAAGGCTGTCCGCAGCGGCTCCAGCGAGGAAATCACCGAGATGCTGTCGCTGTTTAATGTGGCACTGCAGCCCGAAACCGTGTCGCGGGACCAGGTGATCAAATCGAGCTTCGCGCTGTTCTTCGCCCTGTACAAGCTGTGTATTGAGAACAACGTCAACGTGAATAAGGTGTTCGGGCAAAATCTGACCGAGCTGATTCATGTCCTGTCCCGCTCCAGTCTGGATAATATTTTCCAGTCGCTGCTGGAGACTGCCCTCAGAGTCAGCGAGCATTTGTCCTCCAAGAAGAACAGCAACAAGCTGCTTGAATCGGCCAAGCTGTACATCGAGCAGAACTATATGAAGGACATCAACCGCGAGATTGTCGCGCGGGAAATCTACATTACCCCGGGTTACCTTAGCCTGCTGTTCAAGCAGCAGCTCAAAATCAGCTTCACCGACTATCTGCACAAGGTCCGCATCGAGCGTGCCTGCCTGCTGTTCAAGGACCCGGGCATGCGGATTGAGGATATCGCGCTGCAGTCCGGGTACAATGACACGAAATACTTCTACCAGGTGTTCAAAAAGTATAAAGGTATCACCCCCAACCAGTTCCGCAGCAATGCGGAGTGAGGCGGTGTGAGGCGGGTAATACGGAGTGTGTGCCGCCTGCGGAAGATGTACCAATCATTGCGGGATCTCTGTCAAAAAAGTAAACAGGCTAGGCTCCTATTTGACCAAGATCCCTGAACGGGAAATCCAGCAGGCAATCCTCTACTTCCCGGATGCCGATCGCTCGAATGCATGCTGGTCTTGTAAAAACTCAAGCAGCAGCCTATTGAAGTGCTCGGGCTGGCACAGGTGGCTCGGGTACATCGCATCCTCAAGTATGGCTAACCGTGCAAACGAATATCGGGCCGCCGCCTTCTTCACTTGCTCCAGCACCCACTCATTCCGGTTGCCTGATACACAAAGAACAGGAATCTTCAGCCGCAGCGCGAACCCGCAGCTATCCGTGTGCCGCAGGGCCAGGCGCTGCTTAATAAGCTCCGTCGTCCGTTCATGCAATAGCTCACCCCTCAGGATACGGTAAGCTTCATACCATTTGTTGTACGTGATCCGCAAAGAACGGATGAACATTTCCGCCGGAAGATAGTGGGCCGCCCATGCGCAGATTTCCAGAAACTCCTTTACCTTACCGGCTGCCGCCGTATAATTACTATGAAAATAACTGTCTACCAAAACCATGTTCATAACCCGCTCCGGGTACTGATAAGCAAACTTGTGCGCCAGAACAGCTCCACTCGAACAAGCTACGATTACAGCCTTAGTAATAGATAACCCGTCCAGCAACCCTTTTAAATCCTCACATTGCGTGTCCACTATTCTGCTAATTTCCACATCCATTTTACCGGACTGCCCGTTCCCTCTCAGATCAAACAGAATCACTTTAGCCCGTTTGCTGAAATAATCTGCCTGCGGCTCAAACATACGATGCGAGGTCGAATGATCATGAAGAAAAACAATCGGCAGACCGCTGCCCGACACCTCATAGTATAGTGTGGTCCCATTAACTTCAATATGCGGCATTGCATATGACTCCTCTCTTGTACGCTTACGAGGTTAGCTGCCGGATTCGGGCTCAAGTGAGCATAGCCCTGCTCGAATTATTCGAGATTCACCCCAGATACCTGGTTCCCCCGCTCCCAATGTGGGATTCAGCGAATTATCATTATTTTGCAGGCATTTACTGATCCTTCTCGATAGAGGATTTCATATCATCCCGGACGCTGCCCCTCCATAAAGGGACCCCGGAACGGTAAGCAGCACGCCCGTTTAGATGACCTGCCACCGGAGAAGTAATGAAGACAAATAGAATCGCGAGCAGCAGCTTGATACTGATGGTACCGTCAGCGAACAGAAAGTACAGAAACGCACCTCCCAGCACACAGAGCACCCCGAATGTTGCACTTTTGGTGGCCGCATGCGAGCGCAGATACACATCGGGCAACCGGATCAAGCCAAATGCGCTGAGCCCGCAGAATATCGCGCCGAGCAGGACCAGAATTTTACCTATCAGTTCAAGTGTCATTTCTGTCTCCTCCTTCCTCTTCCATCACAATGCCGCGTTCAATATATCTGGCCAGCGCTGTTGTCCCAATAAAGGTAAGAATACCGATTACCAGAATGATTTCCAGAAAGTCCTGTGTATCCAGCAGCATGCAGATCACTGCAATCATTGCCAGAACATCAATTCCTATCGTATCCAGGGCGGCAACGCGGTCTGAACGGGTCGGCCCTGCCAGAAGACGGAATACGCAGGCCAGCAGCGCCAGCCCCAGAATTACCAGAGCAGCAGTCAATATGGGCTGGTTCATCCGCGGCTCACCTCCAGTATGGTCTGCTCAAAACTTTTTCGGATCTGGCTTGCCATCTCCTCTGCATCTTTAATATCAATAGCGTGGATATACAGGGTTGTTCCGTCTCTTGAGACATCCAGCGTTAATGTTCCCGGAGTCAAGCAGATCAGGCAGGACAGCAAGGTAACTTCCCACGCCGAGGTCAAGGCAGTCTCATAAGCAAAAATACCAGGGCGTATGTTGAGTTTCGGCCGGATAATATGACCAATCACTACAAAATTGGATACTGTCAGCTCACGGGCAAAGATCAGCAGAAGTTTCAGCACTGCCCATAAACGTCTAAGATAGAATGGCTGTTTCCGTGATTTCTGCATGACAAGTAAAAGCACAATTCCAAGCAGATACCCCACAATGAAGCTTCCACCGGAAATATTATTGTTCATGAACATCCACAAGAAAGCAATCAAAAGGTTAAGCACGATCTGCAGCATCATAGCCCTCTACTCCTTCATCACAGATTCAATATACAGTGCCGGCGAGGACAGAACTTCTCCAGCCTGTGATACATAGGTATATATCGCCTCAGATCCTATCCCCATTAGGATTACAAGCACCAAAAGGCATGCGGCAACGGCCGAAGAATGCTTCAACCTGACTTGTGGCAGTTCTTTCTCCGGTTCATTGCCCCAGAATGCCAGCCTGAATATCTTGATTAAGGAATACAGCACGAGGAAGCTTGATCCCAGACCAATGAGCGATAACGCCAGCATGCCGGCATCCAGAGCCCCGCGGATAATCAGAAGTTTACCAGCAAAGCCGCTAAGCGGCGGAATGCCCACCAAGGCAAGGGTCAGGATAAAGAACATCCAGCCGATGAGCGGATATTTTTTGATCATGCCGCCCATTCCAGCTAGGCGCTCTGTCCCTGCAGCGGTGATAATCATCCCGCCAAGCATGAACATCAGGGCTTTTGCCAGCATATCGTGCAGCAGATAGAACACCGCGCCGTTTAGTGAACCGGGGGTCCCGGCAGCAAGTCCGAAGATTACAAAACCTACACTAACAATAACGTTGTAATTCAAAATACGCGGAATATCGTTGTAAGCCACTGCCCCCAGGCCGCCAAGGATCATGGTGGCTACCGCCATCCAGGTAATCCATGGTTGTGTGAAATCTGTATCATTTACAAATAACAGTGTAAATGTACGAATGATTGCATACAGCCCTACTTTGGTCAGCAGTGCACCGAACAACGCTCTGACCGCAAATGGGGGGGCGCTGTAGGAGCCCGGCAGCCAGAAAAACAGGAACAGTCCGGCCTTCAGAGAGAATACGATTAAGAATAACATCGCAATTACGTTCAGCACGCCCCCCTGACCGGCTTCAGCAATACGCTGGGACAGATGAGCCATATTGAGCGTCCCCACTGCTGCATAGAGATACGCTACTGCTGCTACAAACAGTGTTGAGGATACAATATTAATCAGCAGATATTTGGATGTTTCCCGCAGCTGGAGCCTTGTTCCTCCAAGTGAAATGAGCGCATAGGAAGAAATCAGCATCACTTCAAAGAAAACAAACAAATTAAATATATCCCCGGTAAGGAAGGAGCCATACACCCCTACGAGCAAAAAGTGGAAGAATGTATAGTAATAATACCGCTCCCGCTTCTCTCCTATACTGCTGAATGAATAGAGCAGTATTGCAAAGCTGACAAGCGAAGCCATCATGACCAGCAGTACAGCAAACATATCTCCTACAAAAACGATGCCGTAGGGCGGCATCCAGCCCCCCATCTGTAAGGTTTGTATCCCCTCAGTATGGACGCGTGAAACCAGCAATAATGCAGTGAGTATATTCAGTAACCCGCTGACAGCACTGATTCCGCGCTGCAGCCGGATCTTCTCCTTACAAAAAATCAGAATAACCGCAGTACTCAGGGGAATCAGAATCGGCAGCACTAATAAATTGCTCATTCCTTCTCCTCCTTGATACTATCCATTTCATCCGTCCCCAGCACCTGATAGGATCGGTATGCAAGTACGAAAAAGAAGGCCGTGACCCCAAAGCTGATGACAATGGAGGTCAGGATCAGCGCCTGCGGCAGCGGATCAACATAAGTATCCGCCCCTGTACCCAGGACCGGCGCTGCACCCTTTTTGAGTCCGGCCATAGTCAGAAGCAGCAGATGGACACCGTGTGTCATCAGGGATGTACCCAATACAATGCGCAGCAGGCTCTTCGACAGAATGAGGTAAATGCCTATAGTAAAAAGGATTCCGACTGCTACCGCCATTAAGAGTTCCAAGACTTATCCCCTCCGATCGATAAGATGATGTTCATGGTGACACCAATTACGGCCAGGTACACGCCCAGATCAAACAGGACGGCAGTCGCCAGCTCCGTATCCCCGAGCACAGGCAGATCAAAGTGGCCGAAAGCATGGCTCAGAAAAGGGGCCCCGAACAAAAACGAGCCCGACGCTGTAAGGATGGCTATTAACAATCCTACTGCAGTGAGTAAACGGAAATTGACCGGAAAGGCCTTGCGGACCTGGTCCATGCCGAAGGCAACCGCCATCAGTACAAGCGCGGCAGATGTCATTAAGGCCCCGATAAAACCGCCGCCCGGATGGTTATGTCCGGCGAAGAACAAATAGAAGGAAAATACGATAATAATTAGAACGATCCCCTTCGACATCGTCTGCAGAATCACATCATTACTGCGGAGTGAACTGCTCTTGCGGGCTTTTCCCGGCTGTGGCAGATCAGGCTCCATCCTCAAATGAATTAAACCATAAATCGCCAGTGAGGCAATCCCCAGCACCATAATTTCGAACAGGGTATCAAATCCGCGGAAATCCACCAGAATGACGTTGACTACATTCTTCCCTCCAGCCAAATTGTAGCTTTCTTTCAAAAAGAACTCGGAGATTGGTTCAAAGGGACTGCTGCCCATCGCTGCCAGCGCAACCAGCGTTATAGTGATGCCGCCGCCAAGCGCGATGACCAGATTTGGCAGCTTAAAGCGCAGCGGCTCCTTCTGCCCTTTCAGCTTCGGCAGATAGCGGAAGCAGAGCAGGAACAGGATAACGGACACCGTCTCAATAATCATTTGGGTAAGCGCAAGATCAGGCGCCCGGAAGAGAACAAAGAGCAGGGTCACCATGTACCCTGCACCACCGGTGAACAGGATCGCATTAACACGCGATTTAGCAAAAGGCACGGCAAATGCAGCCAGGAGCATCACTGCTACAACAGCTATCTCATAAAAGGATAAAGGCGCATACTGATTCATCCCGAAGCTTATTCCTCTTTGCCCCAGCAGAACGGTCAGCAGAGCGATAATGAAAAAGCTGAAGATATAAAGTAGATAATGGCGGTTAGAGCCTGTCATGTACGTATCTGTCAGCCGCCGGGAACCACGTTCCAGCCATTGCAGCGAGCCGTTATAAATACGGTTAAGCGTATTTCTTCCGCTGGCCTCACGGTCCAGCACCTTCATCCGGCTATAGCCTTTGAACAGCAGCATACCTGCAGCCGCAACGCCAAGCGTCATGAAGATCTCCGGTGTCCAGCCATGCCAGAAATGAATAGATACCCCGAAGGATTCGTCTGCCGCAAGCAGACCGGTGTGGATCGAGGCCATCGCCGGTTCAATCAGTGTGCCCGAAACCAGCCCCGGGAAGAAGGCGAACAGGACAGCAAGTGAGATTAGAATCACCGGCGGCAGTAAAAGCCCCAGCGGCGCTTCATGCGGAATCTTATCCAGCTTGTTCTGCTGGAGCCTGCCCCCGAAGGTTTTGAAGACGAGAATCATACTGTATACAAAGGTAAACACACTGGCGATCCAGGCGATTACAGGAAAGAGCTGCAGCCACGACCCTGAGCTTAGGAGGTCAAACTCCCGGATATTCAGAACGGAAGTAAAGAACATTTCTTTACTGAGGAATCCGCTGAACGGCGGCAGCCCTGCCATGGAGAAGGCTCCGATCAGGGCCACTGAAAAGGTAATTGGCATGAGCGACATGAGACCGCCCAGCTTACGGAGCTCACGGGTACCTGTCTCGTGGTCAATGATACCCACGACCATAAACAAGCTGCCTTTAAAGACAGCATGATTAATGAGATGAAAAAGCGCTGCTGCCGTAGCCATCGAATAGAACACCGCTTCTTGTTCACCTGTAACAAAGGCCGCTGCCGAGCCGAGCCCGAGCAGGCTCATAATCAGCCCAAGCTGGCTTATGGTAGAGTAGGCGAGCAAAGCCTTGAGATCGGTTTGCCGGATGGCTTTAAATGCCCCATAGAGCAGGGTGAACAATCCGGTAACGGATACAATCCAGAACCATGCAGCTTGCCCTGCAAACAAGGGAGTCAGTCTGGCCACCAGGTAGAGTCCCGCTTTAACCATCGTGGCCGAATGAAGATAGGCGCTGACAGGTGTCGGAGCTTCCATCGCATCCGGCAGCCAGATGTGGAATGGGAATTGGGCCGATTTCGTGAACGCGCCCAGCAGAATAAGCAGCATGGCCGGGATAAGCATCGGCTGGTCTGCCAGCGCCCCTGCCTGTGCAACAATTTCACGGATACTGTAGGTACCGCTCATTACATACAGCAGATTAAAGCCGGCAAACATGGCCAGACCGCCAAAAACCGTAATCAGCATAGATTTCAGCGCCCCATAGGAGGATCTTTCCCGGCGGTACCAGAAGGCGATGAGCAGGAATGAGGAAATGCTGGTCAGCTCCCAGAACCCGTACAGCACCATCAGATTATCTGACAGCACCACACCCAGCATAGCCCCCATGAACATCAGCAGATAAATATAGAACTGGCGGATTCCCTCAGTCTGCTTATCGAGATAATAAATGGAATAAAGTAACACAAGCATTCCCATCCCGGTAATCAACAGGACGAACAGCATACTGAGTCCGTCCAGCACCAGTGTGAAATCGACCCCAAAGGAAGGCATCCATGGGAAACTGACGATTAGATTATCTCCCGCCTGAATAGCCGGAATCTTGGTCAGGAAGTAGAAGAATAGAAGTACCGGCAAGGGCAGAACGATCCAGCCCAGATGAAAGCGCAGGTTCTGTCTGATCAGCAGCAGCAGCAGAGCCAGCAGGAACGGAAGTGAAATTACAATGTAAAGCACGGCACAGCACCCCTCCTTTTCATTTTCTTAATTTGGTTTATTGCGGCTTAACCCACTCATTTTGCACGACCCGCAAATATTGCGCCTCGCCGTTGGTTACAATTTTGAACAGGCCAGTGTTAAAATCGGTATGAAGCTCACGGAAGAAAATGCCCTTCATCGCCTCATCCCCGGAAGCTTCATCGGAGAGCACATAACGGTCCTTCCTGCGGAGCAGATAAGCAGTAATCCCCTGCTCATGAGTTTGTTCAAGCAGCTCAGGATACCGCTGTACAGCAACGATGTGAAGATCAACCGGACCGATCCGCTCCAGCAGCTCATTGATAAAATTCCCTTTGGTAATCTCCTGCCAGAGTGTCTGGCCCGATTGGCCGATCACGATCTGTGTAATCCCCCGCTCCTGTGCCGTCTTTGATATCACCTCGGAGGTTTTTTTACCGTTACTATTGCGGATTACAAATTCCCCTCCGGCAGCCTTCGTCAGAGTTTCCCAGCCTGAAAGGTACTGCTGCTTCTCCCGGTTATACTCATTGTCTCCTAATGCATCTACAGTTAGCACGATCAATGGTGCATGGAGAAGCTCTGCCAGCCGGCTCCCCCTCTGGATCAGCCGCTGCCCGTGGGGACCGTAATGTACACACACCATGATGCTTTCCCTCTTCATTTCCATATTCAAGCCCCCTGAAAAGCAAATTTATTCCAGCAAAAAAACACAAAAAGAGCCCGCTGTTGGCAGGCTCCTCCGTTTAAATCCATATACAATTAGGGTTATTATATCGTCACCGGAGGCCAATGTAAAGGTGCCACGAGCTTGCAGCCCTGAATTTATAGAAGAAAATTGATTTCACTTTCCTTAACTGCTGCTGTCCTATAAGATGTCATTAGCAACTGGAGGGAGAGAGGACTTTAAGTGATGCCAAAAATAACCCAGATGTTACAATTGGACCACGGTACAGCAATGGAATACACAGTAACTGGAGCAGGACAGCCAATTCTTCTTTTTCATGGAGGACACTCGAATTGTCAGGAGGACTTTGGCTACAAGAATCTTCTGGAGCAAGGATACTGCATCATCACTCCTTCCAGACCCGGCTACGGGAAGACCAGCAAAAAGCTGGGATGTTCGCTGGAGTCCGCCTGTGAAATTTACTTGCGCCTGATTGACCATCTGAACTTCAGCAAGGTCCATGTGATTGCCGTTTCCGCCGGGGGTCCAAGCGGGATAAAATTTGCCTCCCGCTATCCCGGCAGGGTCAGCAGTCTAACCCTCCAGTCTGCCGTCACCAAAGAATGGCATAACAATGACATAACCTATAAGGCAGCCAGAATATTATTTCACCCTCGAACGGAAAAATACACCTGGAAACTGATTTCTTTCCTTAGCAGCAGGTTTCCGAAAGTTATGCTGAAGCAAATGCTCCCCTCCTTCAGCACGCTTCCCGTAACCGAGATATTAAAGCAGTTTTCCCGGCAGGACATTGAACAATTCGTTGCCATGAATCAGCGCCAGCGCTCCGGTCATGGATTTATACTGGATCTTGAACAGAATGCTTCGCTGTCTCATTCCGATTTACAGTCAGTATTATGTCCAACCTTAATTATTCACAGCAAAAATGATCATACGGTTGTCCCCGGACACGCTATAACTGCTCATGAACATATTCTTCAATCCAAGCTTTGCCTGCTTGAAACATGGGGACATTTAATCTGGATAGGCAGCGGTGCCCAGATTGTAAATGCAACATTAAACAGTTTTTTGCTGGAAATATCATAGTCCGCATCAGTCACACCGTTGCCGCCCAGCTGTGAGACTATCCTATTGAACCGTCTCGGTATCCGCAGCCAATGCTTCTTTAACCAGGGGAGCGTTGGCTGCTGCTGTGAGGATGTTTAAATAATCTCCAGCCAGCATTATTAGGCCACCATGCGGGATCAGCTCGCTGGAGCCCCGTTTTACCGAGACAATCAGACATTCAGCCGGCCAGGTATACTCTCTGATCGTGGTTCCATCCAGCATTGAACCCAGGTGTACGGGGATTTCCAGAATGATTTTGCCGGAGGAACCCGCCGGAATGTTTGTCTTTCCCTGATGCATGAACCGTTCCAGAAGGACTTCGTATATAGGATGTGAGCGGAACAGCTCCGCAGTCATATATGCGCTCAGGCAGACAATACCGGTAGAGAGCAGATTGGAGAAGGAGCCTGTCATTTCGGTAATTAAGATAATTCCGGTTATGGGGGCTTTAAGGCTCGCGGTGAGATAACCGGCCATGGCCAGAATAAGAAAACTGCTCTCGCTAAGCGTAGGCGCACCCGTAAACCCGTTGATTACTTTGCTGTAGATTACTCCGACCAGGCCCCCAATTACCAGCATAGGCAGGAAAATGCCGCCCGGAGCAGATGAGCCATAGCTGAATAGTGTAAACAGAAATTTAACAATGAGGATGAGAAACAGCAGCTTCAGCTGAAAGGGCCCTTCTACCAGCTCATTAATCAGTTTATTGCCGCCCCCCAGCACTACAGGAAAACACAATCCCAGCAATCCGGCCATTACAAAGGGAAGAACAGGTCTGAAATGGGCGGGCAGCCAGGTCATTTTCCGGTATATATCCTGAAAAGCATAGATGCCTCTGTTAAACCCGATCCCCAGTATGCCGACAATAATCCCAAGAAGAATCAGGTGGTAGTATAGATTCAGCGGGGTTGCTCCGATATTCGTGAAGTGAAAAACCGGATTCATTCCAAAAAACTCCTTGGACACAAAATCAGCTGTAAGCGATGAGGCCAAGGCCGCTATCATAATAAGAGGCGAAAAATTCATATGTACTTCTTCAAGCGCGAAAATAACCCCCGCAATGGGGGCATTAAATGCGGCAGCCAGGCCCGCGCTTGCCCCGCAGGTAATCAGTATATTTTCTTCTGTTTTTGATTTACGCATGATCCGGCTGAAGCCTTGGGCGATCAGTGCTCCAATCTGAATCGAAGGGCCTTCTCTGCCGAGCGATAATCCGGTGCCTATACTAAGCGTCCCGCCGATAAATTTGGCACTGACCGCCTGCCACCAGTTCATTTCTAATTTATTCTGCAGCACTGCCTTGACCTGCGGAATTCCGCTGCCGGAAATCGCCGGCTGCTTCTTCACGAGGATTCCTGTTATCCATCCGGCAGACACCAGAACCACCAGCCACAGGGGGATGGCCCAAACATGATCCAATTGATAGCGGTAAAAGCCCAGCACAAGTTCCAGTACATACTCCAGAACAAATCGGAACAGCACAACAACACTCCCGGAAAATACCCCCACCGCAATTCCGCCTGTGAGCAGCCGGAACTTAAAATTAAACCAAGTGTCGAGCAACTTACGGGTATGATTTTCTTTCAAAATTAAGGACCTTCTTTACCTTTTTTTCAGACGGCTACCATTTTACAGATATAGTTATAAAAAAGCCAGTAAAATTCCGGATTATGGTCATAATTGCTTCACTAAAAGCAGACAAAGAGCACATCCCCAGCTGCCGCCAGGTAATGCGCTCTTTATTTTTAATTCACTGGAATGATAATTTTGGTTCCGGTATTAGTGAATATAGTAATTGCCTCTTCACCAAGAGTAACCTGGAGCAGAGCTGCCGGAGACTGCTGCAGAATACTGCCCGCTCCGCCTACCGGCTGAGCCTCCGCAGTACCCGCCGCCGGATCGCCGTAGACGGCTGAAGCCAGCCAGTGAACCCCCGGCTGGAGCGGCACCGTCAGTGTTGGCAGCACCGTCCGGGGACGCAGCAGGTTGGTGTTGGCATTCGGCCATACCAGCTCTGCCTTCCCGTAACCGCGCAGTCCCTTAATTCCGCTTACTCCCCAAGGTGTTGCTGCAACGAGCCCCAGGCTATCCGCCGCTTGCTCCAGCTCCGTCTCCTGTCCAAGCGCGAACCCGCCTTCCGCAGCATCCAGCGCCCGGCCTGTCTTAATCCGGTGAATCCGGATATGCCAGGGTAAGCCGGCCACAATCCAGCTCCGGACCTCAACATCGCTCCAAGGTTTCCAGACCGCTCTCAGCACATTATCCGTAATCTCAGATTCGAGATTGCGGCGCCGTACGCGGTACAGGTTCTCGCCGCCTTCACTGAGTGCAAGCATCGAATCGTATGCGCCTTGTCCCAGTCCCCATTCGGCGCGGGGCACGCTGAAGCCGAAGCCCGTTGAGTATACAAACTTCTCGTATTTGGCCGAGGTATGGGTATGCTCATTCGAAGATAAGTGTCCGCTGTTGAAGCCGGCCACATGGCCGGAAGCCGGCTCGCGGACCATCACGAGATGTGCCGGCTGCTGGACCATCACGGCCGGCAGTTCCGGCAGCGGCAGCTCTTCCTCCGCCCAGAACGGATGCTCTGGCCCCAGTGCCAGCGGCAGGAAGGCCTTCAGCGCCCAATAGGGGGAGCCGGGGGCATTATAGCTCTCTGCCATGACCAGATTCGGGTAAGCATAGCCAATGGTCAGTATGCCGGCGGCATCGAAGATCGGCTGGCTGAACCACCAGCGCAGATTGCGCAGCACCAGCCCTTTGAGCACGCCGGCAGGCAGACCGTCCACACCGGCATAGGCGAGGGCGCTCCAGAATGCCGACATGGCGAAACGGTAGGTCATGCTGCGCCCGTAGGGAAGTGCAGAGCCGTCCGGGGCGAACCAGCCGAGGAAGCCGGCGGCGAACAGCCGGGCACGCTCTTTGAACTTATGGGCCCGCTGCGGGTCATCCTGCTCCATCAGCTTCGCATACAGCAGCGAATAATAATGAATGGCAAACGGCCCGTAATAGTCGCTGTGTCCGCCGACCCCGTCGCTGTACCAGCCTTCGCCCAGATAGAAGGCGTCCATCCGCTCCAGATTCCTCTCCAGCTGCTCCGCATCATACGGGCGGCCGATGATGCGGAAGCCTGTATTCACCAGTACATTGAAGAACAGCCAGTTGCAGTCGTGGCAGGGATGGGAGTTAATCTGATTCAGCCAGTTGTACAGCCGCTCCTGCTCCTGCGGGGCAAGCGGTGCCCAGAGCTGTCCGGGAACCGCAGCCAGGGCAAAGCCGAAGACCGCCATCTCGACCAGCCGCTGGTCATAATCCCTCACTTCCCCCCAGTATTCCGCATGGTCAGGATCGGTACCGTGACGGATACCGTCCAGCACCAGGCTCCACATGCTGCTCTCCCCGCCGCCGATCAGCAGCGGCACCAGCCCCCACAGCACCCGGGAGAAGCCCTCCATCCCGGCGGTTGCTGCCGGATAACCCGCTCCGGTGCTGCCGATTTGAAGGCTTGCCCTGCCCGGGCTGTAATACGGTTCAAGCGGAGCCGTCAGCTGTTCAAGGGCAGCCAGCAAATCCTCCCGCGTCTGCAGCGGATTGCTGCTGATTGGCTGCGGGGCAACCTTGTCTGACGCCGTGTTCACGTTAGTCATCGTAATCCTCCTACTCCCAGTAGTACGGGCCGGCTTCTTTGATCCGGGCCAGCGTTTCGACATAGAAGAAATCGCCATAGATCAGCGGAACATCAATATTCCGGTCCTCCGGGTAATTGCTGGTGCCGTGCAGCAGCAGCCCTTCTTCATCAGCATTATCCCATGTGCCGTAATTCCGGTACAAGGATTCGGTAATCCGCAACGCTCCGTTCCGGTACACATCCGCCTCGGAAGGCTCCACTTGGCCCGCCAGCAGCAGCAGGCCGCTCGCCGCACAGGAACCGGCAGAGGTATCGCGCAGTTCTCTGATCTCGCTTGGAGCACGGAAGTCCCAAGCAGGCACCTGATCCTCCGGCAGGCGGGTCAGGAAGAAATGGGCCACTTGCTTGGCTCCATCCAGATAGCTCTGCTTACCCGTATGATGATAGGCCAGTGACAGGCCGTAGAGCGCCCACGCAGTGCCGCGTGACCAGGCTGATTCCGGCGCATAGCCTTGACCGCCGAGCTTCCCGGCCACTTCGCCGCTGGCCGGATCGAAATTGACAATATGATAGACCGAGCCGTCCGGCCGGATGAAATGCTCCAGCACCGTATCCATATGTGCTTCGGCAATATGCCGGTAGCGCGGGTCCCCGGTGACTTCGGAAGCCCAGAAAAGCAGGCTCATATTCATGCTGCAGTCAATGATGGCAACACCGCTGTTGTCTTCGCCTTCTCTCCAGGGATTCCAGGCCCGGATATAGCGGCCTTTGAGATTGAAGCGTGCGGCCAGATAGTTGGCCGCCTTAAGCGCCCGGACCCGGGACTGCTCGCTGCCCGTAAGCTTGTAATTCGCCACGCTGGTCAGAATCCACATGAAGCCCAGGTCATGATCCAGCTTCAGGTAGCCGTCGAGGACCTCATCAAGCCGTTCCTCGCACTGCTCGGCAATGGCTTTCAGGCTCTCATCCCCGCTGCCGGCGTAGAGCTGCCAGAGCATGCCCGGCCAGAAGCCGGCTGTCCACCAGCTTGCGCCTTCAAGCACGTATTTCCCGCCTTGGCTGGCGTGGGGAAATTCCGCGCCGATTCTGAGGCTGTTTACTCTGGTCTTCTCCAGCGCCTTGTCCCACGCCTCGTTTACCCATGCCAGCTGTACTGTATTGTTCATCTGAATCCCGCCTTTATATGATTTATTGGAAATTGATGTACTAAGCACCTATAGAAACTGAAAAATAAACCTCAGCTCGCCCTCAGCCCCGGGCTGCAGCACCTGGAAGTCCAGGCTGTGCCAGAGCGTCTCCCGGCCAAAATGATCCCGGTACGTGTGCGCGGTGATCTCCGGCTCCACTACCTGCGGATCATAAGTGACTTCCACACCGCCGCCCGTGCTACCCGGCAGGAGTACAGCTCCCGGCGCAAGCAGCTCCGGCCGGCGCCAGGTGACGAACCGTTCCGTCCAGCTAGCAGGGCTTCCCTCATACCGGTAGCTGTCTGTCAGCTCCAGCCGGGGCTGCCCCGCTTTATGCCAGACCAGCGAACGGACCAGGGCCTTCAGCCCGGCCAGCCCGTACGCGCGAGCCAGCTCCAGCGTCAGCTCGTCCTTCTCCGCTGAAGCCGCAGCGTGCAGCACCGTGGCGCTGAACTGAAGACCGGCCTGTTGATACCGGCCGTCAATGACCGGCACCGAATGGCCCTGCGAGCCATTGCAGTCATAGCTGTAGCGGCCGGCGCCGAAGTAATCTGCGGTGTATTCTCCGCTGCCGAGATCGGCGGCATAGACCTCTCCCCCGCCGCTCAGAATGAACTGGCCGAGATCATTATGATTGTGCGGCTCTGCATTGTGGCCGCCCTTGGCTGCGAAGCCGAAGGTTCCGGCCTCTGACACATGACGCGATACCAGCCAGGCGGCGTCAGGCAGATAGCTGCTGGCCGGACGCCAGGCTTCGTCTGCCCGGGGAGCCCCGGCGCTCCAGAGCAGATTGCGGACAGCCGGCGCCCAGCGGCTGCAGTGATCCTCGGTGTAAGGAGCACGCAGCGCAGACGGCGGCCGCTCCACTTCCGGAAGCAGACCAGCCAGATAATGCGACAGGCCCGTGTGCACCCGCACCTCCGGCAGCGAATCCGAGAAATTGGCGACAAGGCTTCCGTCGATGAAGCAGTGCTGCTGGAAGCAGGCAATCCGCGCCACCTTCTCCAGCCGGAACCAGTCCAGCCGGCCTCCGCTCCGGGAGCGGAGCAGATCGCTGTAATAAGTGAAATAACCAAACCCGTAATTCCAGTACCCTAACCCTTCCAGGCAGGCGCCGTCATCACCGAAGCCCTCAAGGTAATAGCCCATTGCTCGCTCGGTCTTCAGCAGAATCCCGGCCAGCCGGTCCGGGTCATCTACTGCCAGCAGTGCTGCTGCCCCGATGGAGCCCGCACAGACTGCCGCCCAGTTATGGCGTGCTGTCTCCCATTCATAGGGGCCCTCTTCCAGAAAAGGCCGGAAGATTCGCAGCTCTACCTCATGGCGGATCCGGGACCGCAGCAGCGGCGGAAGCCGTTCCCCGAGCAGCAGGGAAATCTCCGTTAATGTAAATCCTGTCTCCGAGGAGAACAGGTCAATGTAACGGTTAATATCAGCCGCGTCATGCTGTGCAGGAACATGGGCCGGAAGGCACCAGGTGTATTCCCCGCAGACTGCCCAGAGGATATCAGCCAGCGGCTCAGGAATTCCCGCCTGCTCCGGCGCAAGCAGCGCCAGCAGGACATACGTGTTCAGCCTTCTTCTCCGCTCGAAGTAGACCCGTTCATATTCCAGTCTTGAACCGGTCTCAGCAAATACCGAGAACAGGGTATAGCTGAGCTCCGGTATAGCCTGTCCGTCCAGTCTCACTGCCTCCGCACGGATTTCATCCAGCTCCTGTGCTAGGGCTCCGGCTGAACGCGCCGCCGCCCAAAAGCCGGCCCCGTCACCCTGCGGATAATATAAGCTTAGATCAGCCGGCTTCATCTGCTGCACAATATCCAGCAGCTCCTGTAAGTTCAATCCTTCTCCTCCTTATCTGCATGCAAGTCACACCAGCCGGGTCTTTATCATCAGCGGCTGCGGAGCTGCCCCATAAGAGCCGACCGCCCGCTATTCCAAGGCATGATCCCGCAGGACATTCTCTCCGCTTACAATTCTTAATGAAGTCCACTTGGCGTCTTCCCCCGCCCAGAACGGATCGCTTGGCAGCAGCCCGAGCGGCAGGAATACAGCAGCGCATAAATAAAGGCTGCCTGTATTGATATAGCTCTCCGCAAGCTCCGGCTGATAGCCGTACACCCCCGGACGCAGCCATCCGGCATCATCCATCGTTCCAGGGAAGCTCATGATCCGCCCGATCACAGCTGTCAGCCCGCAGCGGACCTGTGCCGGAGGAAGACTGTCCTCCAGGAAATGCTGCAGCGCTGCCTGTGACAGCAGCTGGAACGCGCCGAAACGGTATACGATCGAGCGCCCGAGGAACGGATAAGTACCGTCCGGAGCAATGCTCCGCTCCAGCACTGAAGCATACCGCTGCGCCCGCTCCATGATCAGCGGCTTAAGGGCTGCATATTGCTCCGACTCCTGAGCGAACAGGGCTACCACATCGATCAGCATCGGCTGAATGACAAAGCTGTTGTAATAATCCCAGTGGAAATCCTTCCCGTCACCGTATACGCCATCGCCCTTATACCAGTCCATAAACATATGGACTGCATAGCCAACCCGCATCCGGTCGTAATCGTGATCGCCCAGCAGGTACAGCGCCGCCTCCACCATGGCGCTGAACAGCAGCCAGTTGCTGCCGCTCGGCGCAGTCCGCCGCGTCTGCTTCAGCGCGGTGATCAGATTGGCTTTGACCTCTCCGCTCAGCCGGCCTGCCAGTGCCTTCGGTGCACGCACCAGCGCATGGGCCAGGAAGGCCGCATCGACCAGCGGCTGCCCTTCCGTCCTGAACTCCATGTAGTCCGGCGACTGCGGATCAACCGCAGCAGCGATGGCCGCAAGCATTAGCCCTGCATAATGTGCCCGCAGCTGCTCCTCGTCCCCCTCCAGCCCCTCAAGCTCCAGCCACGGGGCCATTCCGCAGGCCAGTCTGGCAAAAGCCTCCAGATGGGCAAACGCACTGCGGTCACTATGAAACTCATTCGGCATTGCTTGCTTCAGCTTCCGCTCAGCAAGCGCCTCCAGCACCGGCTTTCCGATCAACAGCATCGTATCCAGCCAATATTTGCGCTGCTCGTTATCCTTCATTTATAATTCAACCCTTTCAGCCTCTCCGGCGGTTGCTTAAGAGTTAACTTAAAGCATAGTTGCCAGTGTAGGCACGTTATAAAGATTGCGCTTTCTTCTTCTATAGTTTAGTGTGATATTATTGCAATGTCTTTGCGAATAATGAATTTTTATTGCGTTTATTGTGATCAACAATTTGAAAAAGGAGCCGTTAGGATGAAGCATGCCCGGTATCATCAAACCTTCGAAGGCGATCTTCTGGCCAATATGGGCAAAACCTCAATCTCGCCGACAAAGGATTTTCATATCCATGACCACTACGAAATCTTCCTGTTTCTTGGGGGCAGCGTGAACGGATTCGTCGACCAGTACAGCTATCCGCTGCACCGGGGCGATGTGCTCCTGTTCAACAACCATGAGATTCATAAAATAATCAATCTGTCCCCGGAGCCTTACGAACGGTTAACGATTCACTTTAAAGCACCTCTGGTCTATCCGTTCTGCACGGCTACCACCAATCTGCTCGCCTGCTTCCAGAACCGCCAGCCCGGAGAGCATAATCTGGCGCGGATGGATGAACCGCTGCTTACAAAGTACACCGAACTGGCATCTCTTCTCCTGTCCGCTCTCGCGAGTGAACAATATGGCAGTGAGGTACTGGCCCTGACCTACCTGATTCAGATTCTGGTGCTCATGAACGAATTGTACAGCCGCACCCGTTCCGCTGTGCCGAGCGTAATCTCTGCACATATCCAGTCCGCCATGAGCTATATTGACAACCACCTGCATTTGAACCTCTCCCTTGAGCATATAGCCGGCGAATTGAATGTGGATAAGTATTATCTCAGCCATCTGTTCAAGCAGCAGACCGGCGGGACGATCTACCGTTATGTCCTGCTCAAAAAAATCGCCCTGTCCAAGCAGCTCCTGTCTGCCGGAAACTCCGTGTCCGATACCTGCTACCTGTCCGGCTTCAACGACTATGCCAACTTCATCCGCACCTTCAAGAACATTACAGGCATCCCGCCCGGCAAATACGGTAAACATGCCTGACAGGCAGAATCCGTTGTATTGGCGGGATACGTGCTTAGCTTCAGAGTAGGGGCTGTTCCGTAAGTAGGAATTTTACTTACGAGGGCAGCCTCCTTTCAAGTTGCGGGGATAGGGGCGCAGTGCCTCTTTTCCCCGTTCAGGCCGCTTCGGAGCATTTTAGGGGCATTAGTGCCCCTCTTTTCCCGCTCGTATAGCTTTCGCGTTCCTAATAAACGCAGAGCAGCGATGCTCCAAAAACGGAAGAATCGCTGCTCTGGTTATGGTTACATTATTGCTTACAGATGCTTCAGCAGATTAGCGATCACTTGCGCACTTTCCGCGCGGGTCATCGTCTCTAGCGGGGCGAATTGCTTATTGCCGCGCCCCTTGATTAGTCCTGCCTGTTCAGCCTTGCCGGCTGCATCCTTCGCCCAGTCATGAATCCGGGAATAATCACTGAATGAGCCTGCGGCAGCGGCAGCTGCCGGACTTCCCAGCATATATTCATAAGCGCGGACAATCATGACCGCCATTTCCTCACGGGTGATGCTCTCATTCGGGGCAAAGATGTCCTTATTGCGTCCGAGCACGATTCCCGCTTCATTGACAGCCGCAACAGCTTCAGCATACCAGGCACCGGAGTTCACATCCGCAAAGGCTGATCCGCTTCCCGCCTTAAGCCCCAGCGCACGTGTAATCATGGAAGCAAATTGTGCTCTCGTTACTTCACCTTGCGGATTGAATGCTGTAGCGGATACACCTTCAATGATATGCTTTGCAGCCATGGATTTAATGACTGCACTTGCCCAGCTGTCACTGTTTACATCCGAGAAGCTCTTGTCATATTCGAGCACTGCATACTGGCTGAAATGATGTACACCGGCGGTGAGCTTGCCGCCAGCCAGTGTTCCGCCGATGAATTCCAGCTTGCCGTCTGTGCCGATATAGTAAATACCGAGCAGGTTCGGATCAGCTTCCGGATCTACATTGAAGGTAAGCAGCAGCGGCTGATCAAATGCGGTTACCGGTACAGTTGTACCGTCTGCAGCCACTACCTCCAGACCGAAGCTGAGCACATCGCTTGCCGCCGAAATTTGGACAGAACCGTTCACAGCCGGATTATTCAGCAGCTGTTCTACAGCAGTCTTCGCTGTCTTCACCGCTGACAGCTTAATCCGCGCCTCCTCTGACCGGCCTCCGTTAACCTTATCCTGAATGCTCTTCAGCACTTCAGGAGTCAGCTCAACAGCAACACTGCTCCAGGCGAGACGCAAAGTGTTCTCCCCTGTGATTCCTGTTAAACCTGCCGGAAGCAATACGGATTCAGTAGCGTCTGCCAGCTGAACCGTAATGGTTCCTTGCACCGGACCCGCGATATCGTTCACACCAAGCACCTTTTCGGTCTGCGGTGCCGGTGTTGGTACCGGTGTTGGCGTTGGCGTCACTGCTGGTGACGTTGCCGCCGGTGCTTCTGTCGGTGCCGGTGTCGGCTGTGGTGTAGGTTCAGGGGTCACAACCGGCTGCTCCGCTTCGTCCACCGTCACCGCTCTTGTCACCTGAACAGCTGCATTGCCTGCGGAATCACTCACGTTATAGAGAATTACGTAAGTACCGGCTGCTGAGGTATCCAGCGTCAGCACAGACTTGCCGTCCTTCGTAACCGCGGTCACAATGCGGTCCGTAATATCCCCGTCACGGTCATCTGCCGCTGTAGCTCCGGCATCATGGTAAACTGCGCCATTCTTCAGTTGAACGGAGGGTTCACCAAGCAGTGTAATGACCGGCTTGATAACATCCGGGTCAGCTGCAACTACTACGGTTCTGGTTACTTCTTCCGCAACATTCCCCGCAGCATCGCTGACATTATAATGGAAGGTATAGATATCCTCCACTGCCGTATCCAGCTCTGTCAGACCGTATACTTCACTGCTGACCGTTGTAATGATCCGGTCCGTTAAATCTCCGTCCTGCTCATCGTAAGCCGTAGCTCCTGCGTCGGTATACTCTGAACCAACCTTAAGGTTCACAACTGCATCACCTGACAGAGTGATTACCGGCTGAACCTTATCCGGTACCGGCAGCGTAATTACTCCGCTGGCCGAGCCGCTAACCGAGGCTTCCCCCTTGCTCAGGGACACCGTGAAGGTGAAGCTGCCATCAGCATCATCTGTGGCTGCCTGGAATGGTGACAGGCTGATAACACCCATAGCAGCCCCGGTTGCACTGAAGCCGGGCAAGCCGTTAATCGTCTGCTGCAGCCAGTTCTGAACAGCCGCTTCACTATTCGCTGTATCCTTCTCTACACTGTAGGCTGCGCCTTCAATAATACTCTTGGCTTCATTGACAGCCTGCTCATTGGCCACGCTGACCTTATCTCTGGCTACTGCCAGATAGCTTATCAGTGCAGCCTGGCTGTACGTATTGTACACTGCATAAGTTACAGTTCCGCTCGCCGGCAGCGTGAAGTCATAATTGACCGCAGCGCCTGCGGAACCTGCAATCAGGCCGGTTTTGACCTTTTCACTCACCGCTTTACCTTCGGCATCATTATAGCTGAGCCTGATATCCATCGTGCGGCTGTTATTGGTCCACCAGTCCAGGTGATACGAAGTAATCGTATATTTACCTGCACTTAGAGGCAGCTTGTAGATCAGAGGTGTATTCACCGTATTCGAGCTGTATACGCCTGATTGAGCTTTATCCGTAAGTGAGACTGACCCTTTGAGGTTGTAATTCGCCCCCGTATTGGTATGTCCCCACACTGTATCCCCTGTAGACAGCTGATCTGCCTTATTGTTCAGCAGGCTTTCACCCACGAACTCCTTGATGGCTGTATACGGCTGGGATACCCCGTCCGCCAAGACACCAGGGTCAAGGAAGTACACAAGGCCGGCCGGCACCACTTCTACATATGCTATGGTTTTAAGATTTCCGAATGTTCCGGTTACTGCCACCCGCTCATATGGAGTGTCGAAGCTAACGGTATCCAGGTTCCATTTCACAGCCACCTGCACCTTGCTGCCGTCAGCACGGGTTGCTTCCAGCTTGGCCGGCAGATTCGGCTTCTTCCCGGCATAAACAGCCGTATCCTTAGGAGCGGCGAGCTCCCGTACATCTCCGATAACAAGCCCGATATAAGCAGAGGTCAGGCGCGCTTCAAGCTGCGCAGCTCCTTCCTGATCCAATCTGTACTGGGCCGGATTCCGCAATGCGGCTTCCGCTGAACCGAGCGCCGCTGCGAACATATTCCAGTCATTCTCCGGGAATTCATCCTGCCGGACAATTTCCTGCGCGTCCTTCACCGCCTGCTCCAGCGCGGCAGTATTCAGAGCTCCTGCAGCTCCGCCGGAGATTACTCCTACGGAATCCACAGCAAGTGTACCGCTCAGCACTTTAATCTGAACCGTATGCTCACCGTACTCCAGCCCGCGCAGTGTGAAGGCCTGGTACAGCTCCTTCGCTGCGGCGGTCGTGCCCGAGAGCACCACGGTACGGCCGTCTACTGTTGCTTCCAGCTTTGCTGAGCCGTCGTTTGGTCCCAGAATATCCAGGCCTGTGCCGGTGAAGGTGTATTTCAGCACCGCACCTGCACCTTGGCTGGTTGACAGGGAACGCTGATACACATACATGCCTTTTCCATTCTCATGGGCCCATGCACCCTCGTATATCAGCTTCGCTGCCGGGGCTGCGGCCAGATCGTACATTTCCAGATTATCCAGCTGCTCTGAGTAATACGGAGTATAGCCGTCTACCTTCTCCACCTTCAGATTATCAAAGCGGACATGATAGAAGCCGCTCGCCAGCTGTACGCGTCCCGACAATTTCGGATTCGGGTCGGTGTATGTTTTAAGCTCAACATGATCCAGATAAGCAGTAACCTTATCCCCCGCCACCTGAACGGCAATGTTATGCCATGCATCATACGCAGTGTTGAAGCCGTCAATCTTCACGCCGCCCGCGCCTGTGGCCACATTACCGCTGGCAACAATGCTGCCGCTTGAGAGCAGCTGCCATCCGCCGTCAAACCAGAACTTCAGGGCATAGGGCGTACCGCTTAGCGTCTGTGAGCCGCCCTGATACCGGGCTCCGACGGCAGCGTAATTGTTGCCGCTGAACGTGCTGTTCTGCTCAAAGGATACATCGGTACTTACCTTATAGTTGGTCCAGCGGTAATCCCCGATTGCAGTAACCGGGTCTCCCCCGTTCCAGGCACCGCCTACGCCTGTAGTCGTCTGATCCAGCTGCTGCCGCAGGACATAATTATCCGTATCGCCGATACGGTATGCCTCGAAAGCACCGTTCAGATCCTGGGTATAACGCGGCATTACGCTCTGGCCGCCGCCGCGGGAGCTGACATAGCTCTGCTCGCCGGTAATTTTGCCTCCATCGCCTATGACAGCAACGGTCTTGCTGCCGTAATTGAAGTCGTCTGCGTACAGGAACCGGTCTTCCGTATTCTGCATGGAACCGGTGACATCGGTATCGAGCACCGTGCGTTCTCCTTCAACCGGGAGCACTGCAGGTGCATCTTCAGTGCCGTGATTATCCAGCGTGGTTACGGTTACAATGGAGAACGGCTTCATGCGTACCGTATATACACCGCTGCTGTCGGCTGCAGCTTCGCCGAGATATTTCATATAATTGCTGTTGAAGGCCTGGCCTTGCTCAGCTGCACGGGTCTCCCATACCTCAAGGGACGGAGTTCCTGTATATTTCATATTTACTGCCTGCAGCTTATAAATTTTCTCATATTCGCTGTCATTGATGATTACTGTCGAGAAATCCTTCTTGTCCGGAGCGGCAAGCGTCATATAGCTCGGAGTGCCGTTGCGTCCGCTGACCGGATTTGTGCCCGAAGCGCCGGTGTAGCTGGCCTTCGGCACCGCCCGCCAGATTCCCGCAGTATTCCCTTCATTCTCCCAGCCTGTCTCTGCAAAGCTGTTGAAATGCTGAAGAATGACCAGCCCGGCATCATAATGAATGAAGCCTGACCACGGGTCCCGTGCACTGAGCAGCTCCTTGAAGGAATACTGCCCGCCTTCATAGAAGGAGCCGATTGCCGGCTGGTAAATGAAGTGGGTCCGGCGTGAATTCACGAAACCTTTAATGATGGTGTTGCCCATCTCCAGCGGACCGCCGACACCGCCGATCCCTGTGCCTGCCTTCGAGGGATCCTTCACATTGTTATTCGGGCGGAAGGCCGAATTGCTGAAGGTCGCCTGTGCTTCACTGTTCCAGATCTCCTTGTCGAATTCCTCAGCGAGCCGTTTGAAATTGCCTTTGCTGTCATCATCCGTGTTGTAATGATATCCGGCAACAGACACGGCTTCCTGCAGTGACAGATCGCTGACCATCGCATCACCGAAGGTGCCGATTCCGACCTCGTCGGAGATGATCAGCTTAATGCTGTGATACAGCGCCTCCTCCTGAGGAGTTGCGAAGCCCGTTGTATCCGTTTTAACCTTCTTGCTGTATTCCTTGATCCAGTTCAAATCTGCGGCATGCTCATTGACATCGGGATTGATGTAATCAATCATGTAACCGTATTCACGATAAGCAGCCAGAATCGTATTTTTGTACCAGGTATAGATTTTGTCATTATTATTCGCCCAGGCCGGAGCGTTCCAGCGCAGGAAGCTTACCTTCACCGCCGGATTGACGGCTTTGGCGTCAGCAGCGAGCTGGAAGCCGGGATGCCGCTTCACATTGGCCTCTTCATCCGCAGTCCGCATCGTCGAAGGGTCCGGGCCTGTAGAGTTGTTACGGTCATTCCCCATCTCAATTTTGACATGGTCAATCAGCGGGCGGTCGCCGCCGAACAGAATCTGCAGCAGCTGCGCATAAGCTTCAGGCTGCTCAGACTTATAGTCCATCAGCAGGGCGCTGGTGCTGTTGCCGCTCAGTACGCCGAAGCCCTTGAACGTCAGGCCGTTGACATTCTCCTGATTGATGTCATTGCCGTCCAGATTCACCCGGACAACCGACGCCGCAGTCTGCCGGGCATCATCCATAACCTTCTTGACCGCGCCCTTAGCTACTGCGAACCAGCTCAGAATCGGCTTCTCACCTGATACGCCTGCATAAGTCAGCGTCATCGGGCTGCCGGTATCAATATCGCCGGGAATGGTGAATTCGCCGGAGATAAACTTGGTCGTATTCGTGTCGAACCCTGCGAACGTGATGGTCTTGCTCTCCCCTGCGGTATTCTTATACTCCAGGCGCGGCTCTATTCCACGGTAGCGGGGAAGGGAGAACCATTCATAGAAACCGCTGCTCAGTGTATAGGTCCCGGCTTGAAGCGCTTTCAATTTATAGACGATATGAGCACCTTTCGGATCTGCCCGCAGACCGACCTTCCATACAGACGGTTCAGTGGCCGGATCGACAAGATTACCTTCCTTGGAGTTCTTCACCGGATTGCTTGTATCGTCATATCCCCAGCCGGTCTGGCCGCTGACGTACCTCTGATCAGGCAGTTCGTTAAGCAGACTGCCGCCGGACAAGGTCTTGACTGCCTCATAGAGCGGTGAGGAAGCAGGCGGATTATTATAAGAGTCGCCGCCTCTTCCGCTGTCTACGAAATAAACGAGCGGATTCGCGGCAGGCGGAATCACTTCCACATTCGCCAGCACCGGCCCGCCATTCGCGGTTCCGCTTACAGTGACGGTATCGTACGGCACATCAAAGGTGTCTTCGGCGATATTCCACTTAACGGCGGCAGTCTGTCCCCCGATAGTAATACTTGCCGGCAGGGTAGTGCCTGCAGTTGTCTTTGCCCCCATATGGGCAGCTGCATATACAGTATTTGCTTCAGCAGCAGAGGCTGACGGCATCCCCAGTGCCGGGAACATACCGGCTACCAGTGCTGTAGACATCAGCACAGAGAACAGCCTTTTTTTGACTTGTTTCCTGTTGTTCATTCTTGTAATTCCTCCTTCGTTGCTGTAATCGAATAAGCGCATTAATCCGTTGTTAGCAGAATATAATGCTTAATTATTCCTTCCTTCATCCATCTGAACTTCTATAAAAAACCCGGCAGTCCGCGAAATCTGCAACTGCCAGGCCTGGAACAGTGTTAACCTTTAATTCCTGATGCTGCAACGCCTTGTACGAAGTATTTCTGCAGGGCCAGGAAGACAACCACTACCGGAATAATGGATACCACGCTTGCTGCCATGATCAGGCCGTACTCCGCAGAGTACTGCGAGATGAACATACGCAGACCGATCTGAATCGTCTTGAGCTTCGTATCGGTCAGGTAAATCATTGGCCCGAGGAAGTCATTCCAGGTGGCAACGAAGGTAAAGATCGTGAGCGTTGAGAGTGCCGGCTTAGACAGCGGCAGCATGATTCTCGCCCAGATACCATATTCGCTGAGCCCGTCAATCCGGGCGGCTTCACATAATTCATCCGGAACACCCTGATAGAACTGGCGCATCATGAACACACCGAATGCGGAGAATGCCTGCAGCAGAATGATTGCCAGGTGGGTATTGTTCAGTCCCATGTAACGCATCAGGATAAACTGCGGCACCATGTACGCCTGCCAAGGAATCGCAATGGTTGCGATATATCCAAGGAAGATGAAGTTCTTGCCGCGGAAGTGCAGCTTCGAGAAGGCATAGGCTGCGAAGCTCGAAGTCAGCAGCTGCAGAATAGTTACGATAATCGATAACTTCGCTGTATTGAAAATGAAGCGTCCCAGCGGAATCCGGGTCCAGATATCCGCATAGTTCTCCCAGCGCGGACTCTGGGGAATCCACTGCATCGGGAAGGAGAATACATCCTTGTTCAGCTTAAGTGATGAGGATAACATCCATACATACGGCACCAGCATGGCCAGTACTGTCAGAAATAATAGAATATACACAAACACGGTGACGGTGACTTTAAGTCCTTTACTTTTTCCAACCATATCTTTTGAATCCTCCTATTGTCCGTATTTCTTCTCGCCGCGGAACTGGACGATGGTGATGCCGAGTACCAGCAGAAAGAGTACAATTGCCATAGCACTGGCGTAGCCGTAATCGAGTGAACGGAAGGCCGTGTTATAGATCTGATAGACCATAACTCTCGTAGAGTTGTTCAGCTGATTATCAGCACCGGCAAATAGGTTGATAAAGATATCGTAGACCTTGAATGAGTTAATGACCAGGATCATCAGGACAAAGAAGGTGGTCGGCGCCAGCTGAGGGACAGTCACATTGCGGAATCTTCTCCACGGTCCGGCACCATCCAGCTCGGCAGCCTCGTACAGCTCAGGGTTAATGCCCTGCAGGCCTGCCAGGTAGATAACCATGTAATAACCCATGTTTTTCCACACTGTAAACAGAACTACCGTGAACATCGCCCACTGCTTATCTGCCGCCCAGCGCGGAAGATCCTCCAGCGGAATACCGGTAATCAAGTGCAGAACATTGTTGATCGGCCCCATTGTAGGACTGAAGATAAAGTTCCACACCGCCGCAACAGCAACCAGAGAGGCTACATACGGGAAGAAGAATACCGTTCTCATGAAGTTACGGCCCATAATCTTCTGGTTAAGCAGAATCGCCAGCGCCAGTGCCACAATCATGGTCAGCGGTACGACTCCGATGGTATAGACAATAGTGTTCCATAAAGCTTTATGGAAGGTTGTATCTTTAATCAGCCGTGCAAAGTTATCCAGTCCGATATACTCCATCGGATTGGCCCCGTCCCATTTCACAAAAGCAAGGATAAAGGCAAATATCATAGGCACCAGTGTAAACAGGGCAAATCCGATAAAGTTCGGCGCAATAAAGCTGTAAGCAATCAGGTTATCTTTGAGGCCTCTTGACATACGACTTTTTGGGCTCTTATTTGTACGCAATATGGTTTCGTTCTGCATTCTTTCTCCTCCAAACCTTCTAAAACTTCCCGGCAACTCTTGGCTTCCTGCACTCCTGTACAGTGTGAAGTATATTTGTTTGTATAAAGGGCGGGCCTTCGCCCGCCCCAGACTTCACAGTCTTACTTCAGGTTAATTGTTTAAAAGCTGTCCTACGCGCTCATTCATGTCCTTGATGCCTTCATCAATGGTAGCGTTCTTGGTCATAATGTTGTCGTGTGCTTCGTTCAGGATTACTTCGATGTCTGCACTCTTTTCATGCATAGGCATTTCCAGATAAGTCTGAACAGTGCTCAGAGCAGCTTTGCTGTTCTCGTCTGCAGGGAAGCCGTCGATGGAAGTGATGGAGTTGATAACTTCATCGTTCTTAATCGCCGGAATCGTACCGGTGGAAGCGATAACCTTCGCACCTTCAGCACCTGTTACGAAGTTCATGAAATCAAGTGCCGCTTCTTTGTGCTTGGACTTCTGGTTTACAGCCAGGGAAGTAATTGTACCCAGTGTAGTACCTGCTTCCACACCATCCGGATGAGGGTATTTCACGATGCCCCATTCAGTAGACTGGGATTCGCCGCTCTTCACTTTCTCGATCTGGGTAGCAATGAACCAGCTGCCCATGTTCATCATGGCAACGGAGTTGTTGTAGAATACGCCGGAGTAGTGTGTGCTGGAAGTCTTCAGTGTAGCGTAATCCATTACAATTCCGTCTTCCTGCTCTTTCAGGATCCGCTCGTAGGTAGGCTTCAGGAAATCATAGTTGCCGCCGACTACAGTGTTCTTGCCGTCAAGAATGCCGAACAGTTGAACCGCGCTGCGCCAAGTATGGTAGTGGGCACCGTATACTTTTTCGGAGCCGCTGCCGGAGGTCATCTTGCGGGCCAGCTCATCATATTGATCGAAGGTCATATCATTGCTTGGATATTCCACACCGGCTTTGTCGAACAAAGCTTTGTTGTAATACACAACCCAGAAGTCACTGCGGAAAGGAAGCGCGTATACATCGTCATTCACTTCAATCTGCTCCACAGTACCGCCGTACACAGAAGGATCAATCGAATTGTCGCTCATGTAAGCCTTTAGCGGCTCCAAGTGGTTCTGCTTTACAAGGTTCGAGTAACCCGGGATATCTTTAATGGTAAGAACGTCCAGATCTGCACCGCCGGAGAGCTGTGTGCTCAGCATCGTCATGTAGTCTGTGGAGCCCAGATCGACATACTCGATCGTTACATTCGGATGTGCTGCTTTATAGGCATCGATCAGCGGTTTGTAGTAAGCGGTTGCTTCCCAGTCCCACAGTGCCCATTTTAATGTTACAGGCTCTTGACTCGGTTCAGCGGAAGCGTTTGCAGCGTTGTTCGCCGCAGGCGCGGTAGTTGCAGCAGCCTCATTATTGCTGTTATTGCCGGAGCACCCGGCCAGCATGCTCACGGAGAGCGCAGTGGCAAGCGTCATGCCGTAGAATCTTTTCATATTCATTTCAATATCCCCTTTTCCTTCTTATGGTCATCCGTGACCGGTTCATCCGGCTACAGTACAAAGTGTAAGCCTTTTCAGAGCCGATTGGGATGCAATTTCAAACACAGATCATTCACTTTTCTGTGCTCTTCGCTCTTCTGCCGGGTTCAAACCTGTAATTTCCTATTCAAAACATGTAAAATTCTCCGCTGATCTCCCTCCTACTGTATAGAAACCCAAGAATATGATAAGGTAGATGAAAACGCTTAATCTATTTTCACCATTTACAAGGGAGTGTTCAAGACGGTTAGAAAATCTACTATTAAAAGCCGCATCATTCTGCTCATGGCCGTATTTGCACTGCTGATCGCTGCGCTGCTGTCTTTTTTCAGCTACGAATTGATTACTTATTATCAGCGCAAAACTACCATTCAGGCGACCGAGTTCAATCTGCAGCTGGTTTCCCATATTATAGAACAGGATTTAATTGATCTGTCTGCGCTGGCGATGACCTGCAGTACGAACTCTTCTACTAATACCCTTATTACAGAGTATTTCGGATCAGCGCAGGCAAGCCCTAAGCAAGCCATTAATGTCTTTAACTCGATGCAGCAGGATTTCCTGAACAACCGCTCCAACAGCTATGCCCGCCGCCTGATTGTTACGGACAGCAACGGAAAGTTCCTGCAGGTGGATAAGACCGGTACCTCCGTTCCGCTTACGATACACAATATCAGTCAAATTACCGGTCTTAGCGACAATGCCGAGGAGAAGTGGGACCGGGTGATCAAGGACCCGCTCTCCAATACGAACGGAATTCCTTTTATTTTTCCGATATACGGCAGAGGGGCAACCCGGGTGGGCACGGTGTACCTGTTAGCGAATACCTCTGTGATTACCGACAAGCTGAAAGGGTACTCCCTGCCGAAGAACTCCCGGCTGCTGCTGACGCTCGGCAATCATCATTATCAGCTGACCGGCGACCAGGTCACCGCTATTACAGAGCCGTATGAACCGGTGGCCTATACCAATGAAAAACCTGTCGGTCCGCAAACCCAGCTGTCTATGGTCAAGCTTGCAAAAGATGAAGAACGCCATATTGTGGTATCTTATCCCGTACGCAGCGGGGTCATTCTGTCACAGACTTTATCGGGTGACCTCTTCGCGCCTAAGGCAAATATATGGATTCTGGTCATGCTCGGCGTTGTCCTGCTGGTCATCGTCTTAAGCGCTATCATTACGCTGTATCTGACCCGAACGATCAGTCTTCCGGTAGAGAAGCTGAAGAAACGTATCGATAAAATCGCCCAGGGCAACTTCCTGATCGACCGCAACATCGAATGGAACAGTGAGCTTGGCGATGTAGGACGGGGAATCAACAGGCTGTCCCAGGATATCGTCGCTCTAATGGACAGCCGGCTCGCGGATGAGAAGCAGAAGCAGGAGCTGGAATACAGGATGCTCCAGAGCCAGATCAATCCGCATTTTCTCTACAACACCCTGAACTCCATTAAATGGATGGCGACGATCCAGAACGCTACAGGTATTGCGGAAATGACGACCTCCCTGTCCAGGCTGCTCCGCAGCATTGCCAAGGACAACCGGCGGCTGATGCCGCTGAAGGATGAGCTGAGCCTGCTGGATGATTATTTCCTGATCCAGAAATACCGCTATGGCAGCACCGTTACCATGGTTCAGGAGATTGAGCACGAAGAGCTGCTTACCGGCCTGATCCCCCGCTTCACGCTTCAGCCGCTGGTGGAGAATGCCATCTTCCACGGTATTGAGCCTAAAGGACGCGGTGATATTATCATCAAGGTGGCCAAAAGCGGATTCGCCGATCTTCTGGTCACGGTTGAAGACAACGGTGTCGGCATGAAGGAGGAGCAAATCTCCACGATTCTGTCTGTTCCGGAGGACGAAGCCAAGGGAATGCTGGAGAATGTCGGGCTGCGCAGCGTGAATGAGCGTCTGCAGCTGGCTTTTGGCGAGAATTACGGCCTCTCCATTGAGAGCAACATCGGCCACTATACTAGAATGAAGCTGCTCCTGCCCTTTCTGCAGCGAGAATAGCTAAATACACCTCCACAAAGTAGAGTATAGCTTCGGGTGATGACTCAGGTACTTTGCGGGGACCCCTTTTCATTTAGCAAACTAAGCAAGGACGTGATGAATATGATCAAATTATTAATTGCAGATGACGAGGCACTGGTCTGTATCGGCCTGCAATCCATGCTCAAATGGGAGCAATACAACATCGAAATTGTCGGCATTGCCCATAACGGCGCCCAGGAGGAAGAGATGATTGACACCCTCCGCCCCGACATTGTAATCAGCGATATCAAAATGCCGATCAAAAGCGGCCTCGAGGTGGCCGCCTCCGTCCGCAAGAAATACGGCCGGCTGCCGCTCTTCATCATGCTGACCAGCTACGAGGAATTCCAGTATGCGCGCGGCGCCATTGAAGTGCAGGCAACTGACTACCTGGTGAAGCTGGAGCTGACGCCGGATGCACTTGCCGAATCGGTCCGCAGAGCCATTACGATGCTTGAGGCTTATCAGACAATGGAGAGCTACCCCAAGCTGATGCACCGCGGCAATCTTCAGGCCCAGCGCGACAAATTCTTCGTCCGCCTGTTCAACAACCTGTTCGAGAACAAGAACCAGTACCTCCTACAGAAGGAGGATCTCGATCTGGATCTGCCTGCACCGGCCTACCTGGTCTGCACCTGCCGGATTCTCGGGCCGGACACCGTGCCGCCGCGCGGTGATAAGCTGGTCGCCCTGTGCTCAAGCACCGTACAAATGGCCAAGGATACGCTCTCCTCAGTTACTCCCTGCTATGTAACGAGTCTGGACCTGCGCAATTTCGCCCTGACTCTGCCTGTGCCGGGAACCGACCCGCAGGCCTGGATGCCGGATATCCAGAAGCTGCTGGCGGATATGGCCTCCGTGCTGCACAACTATTTCAATGTCACGATTATCGGCGCGATCGGCTTTGCCGTGGAGGACCCCTATCTGCTGCGCGAGAGCTATCTGGCCGCCCGGAAGGCACTGCCGGCAGCCGTTAAGGAGCATTCCTTCGTCTTCTTCACGGAGGGCGAGCAGCTGGAGCAGGCGCATCTGCTGTTCGACTTCTCCGAATCGCGCTCAGAGATCCGCCGTGCTTTTGAAGAGATGGATACCCATGCCTTAACCACCATCATCTCCAGGATGATTGAGATCTTCGACGGCCGGTCCGATCTGCTCGTTCCTGCTACTGACGCCGCCTGCAATATCCTGTATATGGCCACCTCGCTGCTTGCGGACGGGGAGAATATTGTGGAGCAGATCTTCGAGCAGGAGCCGGAGGGCTACCGGGCGATTTATCAGATGCATACTATAGAAGAAATCGCCGGCTGGCTGATCCAGTTCCGCGATGGTTGTTCGGATATCCTCTCCAGCCGCAGGCAGAGCTACAAGGAGCAGGTCGTCAAGAATGTCCAGGAGTACATCAAAAGAAATCTCGGCAGCAAGCTGTCGCTTAACCAGGTGGCCGATGTGTTCAACTTCAGTCCCAACTATCTGAGCCATCTGTTCTCCAAGGTCGCCAAAGTGAACTATGTAGAGTATATCACAGAGATCAAAATCACTGCCGCCAAGGAAATGATGGTCCGCGGGGAAGGCCGGATCTACGAGATCTCGCAGAAGCTCGGTTACGAAAGCGCCTTCTATTTCAGCAAGGTCTTCAAAAAGGTGACCGGAATCTCGCCCCGGGATTACATTCAGCAGATTGAGACGGGTACGCAGACGGTGCGGAGTAATTGAAGAGGACGCGCAGAGCTTTGCGGACACAGGAGCCGTTATTAGCCGCTTTCGAGCTCAAAATGACGAAAAACATGTTAGTTAAGGTCCACTGTGTCCGCATAGGCCGCCAACTGGCGGGATTCATCCAAATAACGGCGCTCCGGTCCGCAAGGAATCTGCTTTATGCGCAAAGTGCCCCAAGCAGCCATTAGATGGCGGTTTGGGGCACTTTTTCATTTGTAGCATTATCTGAATTTCGGCAGAAAATACAACCTATCCCTTTACCGCCGAGCCTACGGTCATGGCCCGCTCCACCTGCTCGCTCAGCAGCAGATAGACCAGCACCATCGGTATCGAAGCGATTGTCATAACTGCACCCATCGCTCCCCAGTCCGTGCTGTAGGAGCCCTGGAAGAAGAGCAGCCCGAGCGGCAGTGTCTTCATATTCTCATCCGAGATCAGGATATATGCCAGAGTGAATTCGTTCCAGTTATTGAGGAACTGGAAGATGGCAATCGTAGCGATTGCCGGCAGGGCCAGCGGCAGAATCACCTGGCCGAACAGCCGGTAGATGCTCGCTCCGTCGATGCAGGCCGCCTCCTCAATTTCCCGGGGAATGCTGACCAGGAAGCCGTAGAAAACCATTGTAGAGAACGGCAGCCCGATTGCGATGTAAGGAATGATAAGCGCTCCGAACGTATTGGTCAGATGGAAGTCGCGGACCAGAATCGCCAGCGGAATCATGATCACCTGCAGCGGCATGAACATTCCGACAATCATATACGTTCTGACTGCCGAGCGGAACTTCCACTGCATCCGGGCTACAGCGAAGGCGAACATTAGTGCCAGCAGCAGAATACAGAGTGTAGAGATCGTGGATACGACGAAGCTGTTCAGGAAGTAACGCGGAATGTTGAACTGCGTCCAGGCATTGACGTAATTCTCGAACCGGAAATGCGTCGGCAGGCCGAACGGGTTGGTCACGAAGATTTCGTCATTATTTTTGAGGGAATATGAGATCATCCAGAACAGCGGATAAATCGAGACGATAAAATACAGCCACAGCGGTATTTGCAGCAGAATTTGCCCGATGGACCGGAATGTTGTTTTTGAATTCATGTCGTTCTCCTTTCCATTACACGTTCTGTCCCCGGTCGAATACTTTGTTGATTACAAGCGTTGCTGCCAGTGAGATCATTACGAGCAGCACGGATACGGCGCAGGCATAACCATAGTTGCTCTCCATAAAGGCATAGCGGTAAATCATGAAGGTTAAAGTATAGTTGGTCGTTCCGGGTCCGCCGTTTGTCATAATGAGCATTTGCACAAAAGCCCCGATCCCCGACGTGATGGCGATAGTGAAGCAGAATTTGAATGTCTCCCGCATCAGCGGCAGTGTTACATGCAGGTGAGCCCGCCATTTGCCGCAGCCGTCAATGGTTGCAGCCTCGAAGTAATCCTCCGGCACAGCCTTGACTCCGGCATACAGCAGGGAGAACTGGTAGCCCATGAACTGCCATGCATTGACAAAAGCAATTGCGATAATTGACTGGGTCGGTGATGTGAGCCAGTTCTGGCGGTACGGGATATGCAGCAGCTCGAACAGCTTGTTGACCAGACCGTTCGTCGGATCATACATGGCAATCCACAGCTGGCAGACTACTGTCACTGACAGTACTACCGGAATGAAATACGCCGTCTTCAGCAGCTTGCGTCCTCGGATCTTCGGATTCGCGCAGACGAGCGCCAGAATGGTGCCCAGGCCAATCTGAAATACAGCGAGGACAACGGCGAAGAGCAGCCCGTTCTTCAGTGAGGTAGCCAGCAGCGGATCACTGAACAGCTCGCGGTAGTTGGCCAGCCCCGAGAAGCTTGCCGTGCTCAGCCCGTCCCAGTCATAGAAGCTCCGCAGCACCGTCTGCAGCACAGGATAGATCAGGATGACACTGTAAAGCAATAGAGCAGGGAGCAGAAACAGCGCCAGCGCCGGTTTATTTCCCAAGTATTTGTTCATGACGTTCTTCCCCTCCTTGTTTCATTACAGCCGGACCCCGGGGCGAAGGCCTCAGGGTCCGGCTGCTTAATGCTATTTATTTTCCTTGCCCAGTGTACGGTTAAGGTTGTCCACGAAATTCTGCGCTTTGAAGCCGTCCACCAGCAGATTCTGCGTATTGTCATTAATCGCGTTCTGAATCTGCGTGTTGCTCAGCAGCTTCGCGTATTCCTTGGCGCTCGGCAGCAGCTCATCCGCTACCCGCTGCATCATCACCGGCACGTCGGAAGCAATCGGCTTGTCGGTCTTCGGTGAGATGATCGGGCTGCCCAGCTGCGTATATTTGTACTCAGCGGATTTCGCCGCCAGGAATGCGGCTACCTTGACTGCAGTTTCTTTGTTGCTGCTTGCCGGAGATACAGCATACCCCTGTGGTGAACCGGCACCGTCGATATAGTATTTGGATGCCTCGTAGGTAGCTTCATCCTTGGCAGGCCAGTACATCCAGTCGACCTGGTCGCCAAGCTTCTCAGCCGAGCTGTAAATCTCCCACTGTCCGTTAACGAACATGGCCGATTTGCCCTGATAGAACTGTGAGGAAGCCTGGTCATAGTTTGTATTGGTGGCGTTGGCATCGAACAAGCCGGCTTGCTGCAGCTGTTCGATCTGCTGCGCTGCTGTAACGAATGCCTGCGGCAGCTCCGTCAGCCCCTGCTGATCCAGTGCGCCGAAGCCTGCGGCTTCTTCACGGGTGACAAGGCCGTTATAGAAGGCGGCGCTGATCCATTTCTCTTTTGCAAAAATCGACATCGGCACATATCCGGCCTCCTTCAATTTCACAGCTGCTGCCGCCAGCTCATCAATCGTCTTAATCGGGGTAGCAATGCCCGCTTTATCGAAGATGGTTTTGTTGTAATAGATCAGCTGGAACTCGATTCCTGTATCCGGGTAGGCATACACATGGCCGTCCGGAGCAATCAGGCGGGATTCCACGCCCGGGTTCAGGCTCGCTTTGTATTCCGTTGTGGCTGCATAATCATCCAGAATCTCTACATTCTTCGATTTGGCAAAGGTCTGCAGCGTAGCCCAGTCGGTGAAATAAATATCCGGCATATTGCCTGTAGCCGCGTAAGTCTTCAGCTTCTGGTTGCCGTCTTGTACAGCGGAATCCAGCTCAATCTCCACCTCCGGCATTTCCTTCTTCAGCTCTTCCACCGCGTAGTCGAACGGGCCTTTTGTATCTTCGTCAAAATGCTGGGCATATACCTTCAGCTTGACCGCGCCGCCCTCAGGTGCCGCAGCCGGTTCCGCGCTGTCATTGGTAGCTGCATTGCCTCCGCCGCAGGCCGACAGCAGCAGTGTCATGGAAAGCGTTATCATTAGTGCGCTTAAACGTTTGTGCTGAGCTTTCATTGTGAATCCCCCTTATGCAAGTATGTGTCTTTAGATAAATCTCCGCTTGCTACTCCCACATTATAGCTTCAGTCTGCTGCATATCTTAAGGCACAAAACGGGCCTTATCCGTAAAAATCGGGACAAAACAAGAATCGTAAGGAGAAGGGAAGCGAAGTAGAGTGGAGCTACGGCAGCACTGCGGGCACACTTCACCTGTATAGCCCCGCTCTTAATGTTGTACGTTCTGCAACTTGGACTACTGATTATCGGGCGATTCGCAAGAAATCATGCACGAAATACAACAATCCCCTCATTTATCCATCTGCCCTGGCGGAATTGCTGCCTTTTATACAACAGTCTTTGATTACGGCTCATAACCTGCAGCAAATGTTGTAATTGATACAGGATTTTATAGGTGCAGCCCATAAAATAACCCCACAAAGTGGGGCTTGGCTTCGAAGTTGACTCGGGACTCGGGTATTTTGCTGGCAGACCGAAACAAATACATTCTTATCTATTTAAAAAAGCAGTCCCCTGCCGGGAACCGCCTTTACCGCAGTAGGAAACTCCAGGCGCTTAGGTGACTGATCTTGGCGCTGCACTCCGGCCCCCCGTATCCGGCTACTTCTTAACCAGCTGCTCGTATTCTGTCGGCGTTACGCCGAAGCGCTTTTTGAAGCTTTTGCTGAAGTAATTGGGGTCCGCGTAGCCGACGCTCTCGGATATATCCGCGAGCCGGCGGTTGCCCTCCAGGAGGAGTATACGCGCTTTTTTCATCCGGATATGGGTAATGTGGTCGACGATGGAATACCCCGACTCCTTGCGGAAGATCCGGCGCAGATAGCTGGAATCGACATATACGCCGCTGGCCACCTGCTCTGCCGACAGCTCCGCATCCGCATAATGCTGCCCGATATAGCTGATCGCTGCGGCGAACAGGCTCGAAGCCTTCGTCGGCTTCACATCCTCCGTCAGCTGAATCACCCTGCGGTACAGGGCGATCAGCCATTCTTCGGCTTCCTCCCAGGAAGCGCAGGCCTTCAGCCTGTCATACGGCGCCTTGTCCTCCCCGCTGTCCCAGACCCTGCTGAAGGAGAACCCGCGTTCACCGGCAAAGGTCAGCACCAGTGAGAGCAGCCCCATCATCATGGCATCCGCATATTCATCGCCCCATCTGCTGCCGCGGAGCTGGCGGACCGCCTTGCGCACCTCATCCAGAATATCGGCATCCTTCATGCGCAGCCCCAGCACAATCGCATCACGGATGGAGCTGAGCTCCGCCGGGGCCTGGCCTGCTTGGCCTGCTTGGCTGGACTGCCCGGAAGCCGCAGCACTGCCGCCTTCCTTCGCCTGCCCAGCCGTCTCCTGCTCACGGGACAGCCGGGGCAGCTTCGGCCGGACCCGGCCCAGCATGTCCAGCATCTCTTCCGCGTTGAACGGCTTGAGCAGATAATCCTGCACACCGGTCCGCACTGCTTTTTGCAGATACTCAAATTCATTATGGCCCGATACGAAGACGATTACGATCCGCCCGAACCGGTCCTTCAGCTTCCCGGCCAGCTCGATCCCGTCCATAAACGGCATATTAATATCGATCAGCGCCAGATGCGGCTGATGCTTCTCCGCCTCAAGCAGCGCTTCAAGGCCATCCCGCGCTTCACAGCAGACCTCGAAGCCGTGGCTTTGCCAGTCCATTTTCAACCGCAGATAATCGCGGAACAGCGGCTCATCATCGACAATCATCACCTTATACATCCTGTTCCTCCCTCCTTTCATTCGCCGCACCCGGCAATGACAGCTCAATTACCGTTCCCTCACCGGCAGCACTCCGGACCGTCAGGCCGTATTCCTCCCCGAAATAGAGGCTGAGCCGCTGCCGCACACTGTATGTGCCGATTGACCGGGTCTCATCCCCCTGCGGGCTTCCGCTCATAATGGCGGCAATCCGCTCTTCATCCATGCCGATGCCGTTATCACTCACCTGAACGATCACCCGCCCCTCCAGCCTGTAAGCCCCGATGCGGATGAAGCCCTTGCTGCCCTTCTTCTTCAGCCCGTGATAAATCGCGTTCTCCACCAGCGGCTGCAGCGACAGCTTCGGAATCGGCGTTCCGGACAGCTCAGCCGGGATATCCAGCTCATAGCGGAATACATCCGGGTAACGGATCTGCATAATGGCGAGGTAGTCGTCGGTGATCCGCGCTTCCTTCTCCAGAATAATCAGCTCCCTGCCCTGGTTGAGCACCATCCGGTAGAAATCCGCCAGCGCCTTGGTCGTATCCCGGGCTTCCTCATTACGGTCCAGCTCGTTCAGGACGTAGATCGTATCCAGTGTGTTATATAAAAAATGCGGTTTGATCTGTGCGCTGATCAGCGCCAGCTCATATTCCCGCTTGCGTCTCTGCTCCTCGGTCACTTCACTCAGCAGCTCGCCGACCCGGCCGACCATGAAATTGAAGGCCTCGGCAATCGTTCCGATCTCATCCTCTGTCCGTACAGCAGCTACAGGACGCAGATCGCCGCTCACCACCTGCCGCATCGCCCGGGTCAGCCGTTCCAGCGGGCCGGCCACCATCCGCGACAGAATATTCGCGCCGAAGAGGGAAAAGATCAGGCACAGCGCCCCGACCAGCGCCGTCAGCCGTACGTTCTGCCGGACATCCGCCGTCAGGAGCTTCAGCGAGACCACGTTAATCAGCTCCCAGTCCATCCGCCCGTAATGGCTGACCGTAACCAGATTGCCGTCATCCTTGTAAGAAAAGCTGGCATGCTCACTCCCGCTGTTCCCCGCCCGGATGGCAGCAGCCATCGCCGGCTCAATCGGCTTCAGCAGACTGTCCTTGTCCGCCGCCGCTGCGATCCGGCCCTGTTCATCCATGAAATAATAGGCTTTGGGCGCAGCCGGGTCACTGGACTGCAGAAACGCTGACAGCTGCTCCTCTTTAATCATCAGGAACAAAGTGCCCAGAGTCTCACCGGTGTCGATGTTAATGACCATTTTACCGAGAGTAAGCACCGGAGCGGCCGGATCTGAAGTCAGGTAGTCCCGCTTGTCCATGCCGAACCACTGTGATACCCCGTAGCTCCCGGCCTGCTGCACCCGTTCCAGCATTCCGCTTGCCGCAAGGCCTGCTTCATCACCGCCGGTCGTGTAAGAAGGGTAGATTACACCTTCCTTGCCGACGAAGACCGCTGCATCCACCTCCCGGAAAATCGACAGGTCCGTGGATAAGCGGCTCTGCATAAGGTTCGCAAACCGTACCCGTTCCAGCGGCAATGCCTGTTCACCCGGATAGGATTCGTATAAGCGGTTGATGTTGGTGACCATAATATTGGCAGCTGTCTCCGCACTGCGGAGAATATAATCGGTGCGCGACAGAATCAGCTGGGATTCGTCCGCCACATTGCGTGTCGTCCGGTCGATTAAGGAACGGCTGAATAAATGGCTGGATAATGCGCCCAGAATGAGCAGTGACAGGATCAGCAAGGGAAGAAAGATGGCAATTACCTTGCTTTTGAAGCGCAGCCGGCCGAACCATCTCCCGGCAAATGTTGTCTGTTTCAAGCTTGTTCTCCTCCGGCCTCTAATGAATATTCAACATGTTAACACAATCATCCCAGGTTTAGAAGCTGTCAGCTTCAGCCAGCCTGCCCCTGAAAGCGCATCTAAAATGAAGCTTGAAAGTACGAATGCAAGGTGGTAGGATTAAATTATAGTTTTAGTAAATTTATTAACTAAAAAAGGCGTGAGCAGCTTGGCAACAATTAAAGACATCGCCCGCGAGGCCGGCGTATCCGCCGCAACCGTATCGCGGGTGCTGAATAATGACCTGTCCCTGGCCGTCAGCGAGGATACGCGCACCCGCATATTTGCAGTCGCCGGACAGCTGGGCTACAAGCCTTCCCGCCTGAAGCAAATGAAGCGCGACACCGTGCTCGGCGGCAAGAACATTACGCTGCTGCTCTGGTGCTCTCCCGAGGAAGAGCGGGATGATCCGTATTACGGCTCGATCCGCCGCGGCGTGGAGCTGCGCTGCGAGGAGCTGGGCATCCGGCTGGGCCAGACGCTGCGCGGGCGCGGTGTCCTGCCCCAGCTGCCAGCCGGTGACGGCCTTATCGTCGTCGGCGGCTTCGCCCCCGGGGACTGGGAGCGGCTGCATTCGGACATCAGCACCATCGTACTGGTTGACCAGTACACGGAACGTCCGGAATATGACTCCGTCCGCACGCATTTCCGCCAGGCTGTTAACCAGGCGCTCGGCCATCTGCTGGCGCTGGGCCACCGGGATATCGCCTTCATCGGCGGGGGCGGCGAAGGCGAGCGCCGGGCCCATCATTTCAAGCGGGTCCTGGAGGAACAGGGCTGTTACGACGACGCGCTGATCCGGGCAGGCGGCGGCTGGGGCAGCGCAGACGGCTACCGGATGATGGACGGGCTGCTGGCCGGGGCCAAACGGCCGACCGCCTGCTTCGCCGCCAGCGATCCGCTGGCTGTCGGCGCCCTTCGAGCCCTGCACGACCACGGTGTGCAGGTGCCAGAAGAGATGGCCATCGTCGGCTTCGACGATATTGAGATGGCCGCCTACGTCCAGCCTCCGCTGACAACGGTCCGGGCCTATCCCGAGCAGATGGGCAAGGCAGCTGTCCAGCTCCTGGCCGAGCGGTTCGAAGGCCGGGAGGCGCCTTCGCATACGATCATCGGCACGAAGCTGATTATCCGGGAGACCAGCGGCGGAACGCCGGAATAAGCGGCGGGCGCAGCAGTAGATTATCGAAGTGCATGCGAAGTGTAAGCATTACACAGCACAACAGGTTCGCCCTCCGGACTGCCGGAGTCTATTCCACCTGACATTGACAAGGAGTGTTAAGCACATGAATATTTTTGCAGACGAATCGCAAGGCCTGTTCCATCTTCAATCCAAAGGGACCAGCTACATCATCCAGGTGACTGACGGATATCCCGCCCATGTCTACTGGGGAGCCCAGCTCCGCCATGACAGCAGCCTGAGCGGGGCACTGGAGCTGCGCGAACGCTCCTCCTTCTCCCCGACCCCTCTGTTGTCGAAGACTACACTCTCACTGGATGCGCTGCCGCAGGAATATCCGCAGTACGGCACCAGTGATTTCCGCCGGCCGGCCTATCAGGCGCAGCTTGCTGACGGCACCCGGCTTACCGAGCTGAAATATGCCGGTTATGTCATCACACCGGGCAAGCCGGTGCTTGAAGGACTGCCTGCCGTCTACGCGGAGAATGAAGACGAAGCCCAGACGCTGGAGCTGACCCTGAAGGACGATTACGCCGGTCTGACCGTCACTCTGCTGTATACCGTATTTGCACATCACAGCGCCATTGCCCGTTCGGTCCGCTTCGAGCATCAGGGCGAAGCCCCGCTGCGGCTTGAGCAGGCGCTCAGCGCCTCCGTTGATTTCGCCGACTCGGCTTATGATACGCTGCACCTCAGCGGAGCCTGGGCAAGAGAACGCCATGTCCAGCGCCGTCCGCTCATCCCCGGTGCCGCATTGTCGCTGGAGAGCCGCCGCGGCTCCAGCAGCCATCAGACCAATCCGTTTCTTGCCCTGCTCCGCCACGGTGCAGATGAGCATCAAGGCGATGTGTATGGCTTCAGCCTTGTCTATAGCGGCAGCTTCGCTGCTGCAGCAGAGGTGGAGCAGTTCGGCCAGACCCGCGTAAGCATCGGGATCAACCCGTTTGACTTCTCCTGGCTGCTTGAGCCGGGCCAATCCTTCCAAACCCCGGAGGCGGTACTCGTCTACTCCGGCGAAGGCCTCGGCGGCATGTCCCGTACCTATCACCGGCTGTACCGCACCCGCCTGTGCCGCGGCGTGCACCGCGACCAGGCCCGGCCGATTCTGGTCAACAACTGGGAAGCGACCTACTTCAACTTCGATGCCGACAAAATCGCCGCCATCGCCAAGGAAGCCGGACCGCTCGGCATTGAGCTGTTCGTGCTCGACGACGGCTGGTTCGGCAAGCGTGACTCCGACAACAGCTCGCTCGGCGACTGGTTCGAGGACCGCCGCAAGCTGCCTGAAGGGCTTAATGATCTCGCCGCCCGCGTGAACCGTGAGGGCCTGCAGTTCGGGCTATGGGTGGAGCCGGAGATGATCTCGCCGGACAGCGAGCTGTACCGCAGCCATCCAGACTGGTGTCTGCATGCCGCCGGACGCCGCCGGACCGAAGCCCGCAACCAGCTCATTCTGGATCTCTCGCGCCCTGAAGTATGCGACTACCTGTATGAGACCTTGAGCTCCGTCTTCGCAAGCGCGCCGATTACCTATGTCAAATGGGATATGAACCGCAATATGACTGAGATCGCCTCGGCAAACACCAGCCCTGAGCGGCAAAAAGAAACCGCCCACCGCTACATGCTCGGCCTGTATGATCTGCTGGAGCGCCTGACCTCGCGCTTCCCGGATATTCTGTTCGAGAGCTGCTCCGGCGGCGGCGGCCGCTTCGATCCGGGCATGCTGTTCTACATGCCGCAGACCTGGACCAGCGATGATACCGATGCCATTGAGCGTTTGGCCATCCAGTACGGCACAAGCATCGTCTATCCGGCCAGCAGCATGGGCGCCCATGTCTCTGCTGTACCGAACCATCAGGTCGACCGGATTACCTCCCTGGCAACCCGCGGCGATGTCGCCATGAGCGGCAATTTCGGCTATGAGCTGGATCTTACTAAGTTCACGGATGCCGAGAAGACACTGGCGGCTAAGCAGGTTGCCCAGTACAAGGAGATCCGCACCCTGGTGCAGCAGGGGGATATGTACCGCCTGCAGAGCCCGTTTGAAGGCAGCGGCGATACCGCCTGGATGTTCGTCAGCGAAGACCGGACGGAAGCCTTCGTGGCTTACTTCCGTGTACTCGCCACGCCTAATGCACCGATTACGCGTCTTGCGCTCAAGGGGCTTGATCCTGCGCTCGACTACGTCATCGAGACCGGCGCAGCAGATCAGCCTGCGGGCCACGGCAGTGACGAATCAGCTGCTGCTGATCACAGCACTGAACCGTTCCAGCCGGCATTCGGCGGCACTCCGCTTGGCGGCGACCGCCTGATGACGATCGGCCTCACCGTCTCCGACCTGCGCGGCGACTACGCCAGCTGCACCTTCCGCCTGAGAGCTGTTCAACGTTAAAGCATTACCTTTTCCAAACTAAAAAAAGAAGCGGTTCTCCAAAATTGGAGGATCGCTTCTTGCGTTTCGGGTCTTTTCGTGACGGCTTCAATTCTGGTTCTGTTCATTTTCGTATCCCGCTTAAACAGCGGAGAGGACGGAACGATTGTGGAAAAGCGGCAGCGTTCGCCTTGGTCTCCGGATTTTCACCGCTAAGGGGAATGAAAAAAAATCTGGAGAGCACAGCGATTGGAACAACGGTCCGTTCACGCAGCGTCCATCCAAGTGCTCTAGTTGATCCTGCGCATTATCAAAAGATGTCCCTCTCGGCCATTTCTCGGCTACTTTGGAGACAGCCCCCTTTTATCCTCATCAGCAACCTCTACAGCCGGGTATCCCACATGCCGCAGAAAGGATCAACCGGACTCGTTCCTGTAAAGGCTGAACGCCCCATCAGCTTGTCGATTATCGCTTTTAGCACATGATCATTTGAGTTGTACGCGTTAATGAATGTTTTGACTCTCGGCACATCCAGCAGATGGTAGGGATTCTCCACGGAGATGAATATAGTCGGCACTGTGTTGATATAGACCGGAACGTTGGCTCCCATCGGCTGGGCCCACTCAATCCGCACAGCGGTCTGATTGCTCTTAGTAGACATGTTGGCAAGATAGATGATCAGATCATACTGTCCGGTAATATCCTCCTGCTTGGCCAGCATTCCTTCCCGGCCCTGGGGAGGTAGATACTGAGTTACTTCGAAGCCTTCCCCGGCCAGCAGCTTCCGGAACATGTCCGCCACCCCGGTCCGGACCGAATAGGCAACACCCTCAGCAGCTTCAATATCGTAATATAGAATTCTGCGGTATCTATTCGGAGTAACCGGAAGGACACCGGCTTCTTCCTTAACCAGTGTAACCGCTTTGTCCGCACACTCAGCCGCCCATACCTTGTGCAGGGGCGCACCCAGCACTTCCTTCGCCGCTTCAAGTGAAGGCACCAATTCACCGGCAGCCTGCTTCCGGTGCAGCCTGAGCGAAGCCTTCAGGCCAAGAATCCGGACCAGCGCATCATCCAGACGCTCACGGGTGATAATGCCGTCCTCAATCCCTTTTTTCATATACATATAGTCTTCTTCCAGATTGCGCGTGAACAAAAACATATCGCAGCCGGCCGCAATGGCCTGCGGAACCGCCTGTGCCCGGCTCATCGGAATGGTCATCCCCGCCATGGTGGAAGCATCTGTAACTACCAGGCCGTTGAAACCGAGGCGCTCTTTAAGCAGAGTAGTCGTCAGCTCGTACGACAATGACGCCGGCAGCAGCTCCTCATCCTTCAGCGCCGGATTCAGCCTGCGGCTGTAGGCCGGCTGCATAATATGGCCGATCATGACGGTCATGGCTCCGGCTTCAATACAGGATTTGTAGACCTCACCATATGTAGCATCCCACTGTTCGCAGGTGAGGGAGTTAATGCTGGTTACAAGATGCTGGTCCCGCTCATCCATGCCATCCCCCGGAAAATGCTTGATCGAGGCGGCCACATTATTCTCCTGCACTCCCTTGATATACTGGACGCCCATCCGGCGGACACGCTCAGGGTCTGAGCCGAAGGTGCGGGTATTGGTAATCGGATTGCGGAAATTGTAATCGATATCAATAATCGGGGCAAAAGCCCAGTTACAGCCTACAGCTGCCCCCTCTTGTCCGCAGACGCTTCCCAGCTTGTAGGCCATTTCCTCCTCATCCGTAGCTGCCACCTGCATAACTGAACCAATGGTAGTGCCTTCAGCGGCAATCCCTGTTCCGCCACGCTCCAGATTGGCCGCGATCAGCATAGGAATACGGGAGTTCTCCTGTAAAATCCGCACCGTATCCACCGTCTCGGCTGCAGGCATCGGACGGCACATTAGTCCGCCGGCTTTGTACTTCCGGGCCAGGCTGCCAAGGTAATCCTCATCACTTGTGTAGCTGACCAGACAGAATAATTGTCCGATTTTTTCCTCTTCCGTCAGACTGTCCAGCGTTTCAGCCACCCACGAGATATCCTCATCGCTCAGACAAAACGGCTTTTCTTTTAAATGCTGCATTGGTTAATCCGCTCCTTCACTGTTCTGAATCCATTCCTGAGAGAGGTTCCGCTCTCTTATCCGTTCCCGCTTGCTTCCTAATAAATATATGTACAGGCCTAAGGCCAGGACGATCAGCCCTGCGCAGCACATATACATCACGGCATAACTTGTGTAGCTCAATAACAAACCGATCAGAATGGAGCCCGCGGCATAACCTCCATCAATAAACAGGAAGAAAGTCGCATTCCCCGCTCCTCTGCGTTCCGACGGACAACGCCGCATCGTAAGCGCATTTAATATCGGCTGCACTGTTCCGAATCCCAGCCCGTGCAGCACTCCGGCAGCTATAAAGCCGTCCAGTGAGGCAATGAACGGCAGCCACGCGAGAGCAGCCACCGCAAGTAAAAACCCTGGGATGATTACGATGCCCGGGCCGTGTTTATCCGAGATTTTGCCGCAAAATACTCTTGCTGCCACCATGGAAATAGCGCTAAAGGTAAAAAACAGGCCGATCAAGCCTACCCCTTGCTCAAGTCCGTAAGCAGGCAGAAAGGTAATAATGCTGCTCTGGGGCATCGCTATAAAGAACATGACCGCCGAGGTCGGCAGGGCGCTTCGCTCAATCAGGTTATTCCGGCGCGGAGCAATGGGCTCTGCCGCTGCTGGCCTGCTGCCCTCCGGCTCACGCAGCCGCCAGGCAACAGCTATCGCCGCCATAGCCAATAGAGCGGTAATTACATATAGCAAGGTATAATTGTTCAGCTGCCGGGCAAAAAACAGGCCGATCCCCGGACCCACAGCAACGGCCAGTGTATGGGCCAGTCCGGCCAGGCCGATTCCCTCCATCAGCCTGCGTGGCGGGACCACCTGGGCGAGCATCGTTCCCGAGGCTGTGGAGCTGGCACTGAAGCCCACTCCATGGATGAACCGGACCAGCAGCAGCGCCCAGACCCAGGGCAGTACCGAATAAGCTAAAGAAATAACAGCAAAGACAGCGGTACCGGCCACAAGCATAAGCTTCCCGCCGAGCCGGTCCACCAGTCTCCCGAAGTAAGGGCGGAACAGCAGGGCTGCAATTGTGAAGGCACCCATCATCATCCCGGCGGAAGACGGGCCGCCCCCGGTTTGCACGATGTAGAGGGGCAGGGTAACCATCTGCATATTCATTGCTATGCTGGTCAATGAGCTGATGCACAGCAGTGTGATGAAGCTTCCCGTCCATAGCCGGGGAATACCCGGTGATTGAGGATTTTGCATAGCTGCCTAAACGGCAGTAAGCCTCACAGCAATATAGGGACTCCCCGGAAGCTCAAGCCGGAAATGGCCCTCATATTCTCCCGGCTGCTCCTGAATGCTCATATTCCAGGTGTCGATAATTTCCGCCTTATAACGGACTCCCGGCTTCATGGCATACTGTCGGTATGCAGGCTGATTGAATCCGTAGTAGTACAGATAATATTGATCTTTGATTCCGGCGCAGGGCACATCCCAATCCGATTTCAGCGGTTCAAGCCCGTTTCCCGGGGCTGTTTCCAGAATTGTCCGCAGGAAGCCGATTCGCTCAGGGCTGCTTCCATACAGCTTCCCGCCCTTGGACCACCATAGTATTTCCTCCGGATGCAGGTAGGTTTCGCCATGTCCCACATACCCGCCGCGCACCGCCCCTTCCCAGAAGCGCCGCACCATCTCCTGACCGGTAATATTGCCCCAGCCCAGATCGATATTCCCTTCATAGGCGCATTCGTCAATAACCACCGGCTTGCCCCAGCGTTCACGCCATTCCGTCGTATTCTCCGCTGTCCGGTATACATCAACCCGCTGGGTGCTGCAGTGTGTCACCCAAGGCCGCGAATAATCATAGAAATCGAAGCAATTGTGAATTGAAATCAGATGCCCTGCAGGATCACCCTCCGTGATGATACCGGCAAAGCGTTCCCAGTCTTCCGCCTCTTTGGCCCACATCAGATCATATTCGTTGGCAAGCGACCACCAGAGGTTGCGGAAAGCGGACAGCCGGGCGGTTAAATACCGCAAATACAGATCGTCCGCCGCCGGTTCCATCTCCGAGAAGCTCCACCGGTCATAGGCATGAAACAGAATTAAATCCGCTTCAATGCCAAGCTTCATCAAATCAAGCAGCCGCTCCTCCATACGCCGGAAGAACACCGGGTTAAACCGGGTGAAATCCCAGCCCTGCGCAAGCGAACCTTCATAGGGGAACAGCTCCGGCTCCTCCAGATTAAACTGATAAAATTTCGGAAAAACCGTCATCCGCAGTTTATTGAACGGCGACTCGGCCAGCGTCTGCAAGGTCTCCTGCTGCAGCGCTTCGCTCTGGTGAATCCAGGCATAACAGGTCGTGCCGACAGGAGCATAAGCTGTCTCGTCTGCATAAGCGAAGTGGAATTGCCGGGCCACGCGGACGGGGCCATGATTCCCTGCTACCGGCGGTGTACAGGTGAACTTCCCGGCAATCCCGGCAAGCGGAGTGGCGTTACAGACGGTGCGGTAGGTCCATTCGCCTTCTGAGGCCGGCATAAAGCGGACCTTGTATATTCCGCTGCCGTCATAGAAGCCCTGCACGTTCACACGCTGCCCGTCCTGCACAAATTCCGCCTGCAGCGTAATATCTGTGAAGGGATTGGCATAGCCCAAGCCCCCGGCTTCCAGCTCCAGCTCGAAAATCCCCCAGCGCTCAGCGCTATCCGGCGCGGAAATAACCTTAGCAGCGCTTGCTTCCGCACCGGTGTCCGCTTCTGCAATTGCACCGGGTACGCATCCGGAAGCCTGCCGCGCAGTTGTTTCGTCCGGAATGCGCGCCAGCTCGGACAAGACCGCAGCCAGCAGCTCATCCGGCCATGTCCAGGCTTCATTGGCTACCGCCAGTTCAGGCAGGGTTCTGGCCTTGGAGAACGGAAGGAACGGCGAATTCCCCAGCTCCGGCACGTATTGGTTCAGAATAGCGCGGCCGGCGGCGTTCGCCCAGATATGGCCGATCTTGGTGTCCTTATCAAATGGCATTAATAATGTCCTCCTTGCATGATGGAATCGCTGCTCCCGGAATCAGTAGAGGCAGCTGATGCCTTCTCCAAATACGGCAGCAAATCAGGCAGCCGGTCCAGGTGCAGGACAGCCAGCGGGCTGCCGCAAGCTGTCCCAACCGCTGCGGGCACCATTCCGGCAGCGGCAGCTGCGCGGACACCTGCCTCAGCATCTTCAACAACCAGGCAGCTAACCGGCAGGAGCTCCAGCTTCTTGGCAGCGGTAGTGAATACTTCCGGGTCCGGCTTACTGCGGGCAAGCTCATTGCCGTCAACAATGACGTCGAACCGTCCGGCAATGCCCAGCTGCGCCAGGATGGCCCGGGCATTACGGCTGGAGGAGCCGATCGCCGTCCGGATTCCCCGGTTCTGTAAGGCATCAAGTGTCTCTTCCACTCCGTCCAGCAGATCCGCTTCAGATATACCGGATAACAAGTCTTTATAATAGCCGTTTTTGCGTTCAGCCAATTCCTGCTTTTGCGGTTCCGTGTACAGCCGGGATGTACGCTCCAAAATAATGTCCAGGCTCTCCATACGGCTTACCCCGCGCAAACGGTCATTGATTATCCGGTCAAACGGGATGTTCTCCTCCTTGCAAATCCGGCTCCATGCCTCATAATGCAGATTATCCGTCGAAACTATGACGCCATCCAGATCAAAAATAACAGCTTTAACCTCTGTGCCCACAGGCATTTGCCCCCTTTGTTCTAATGGCAAAAATGTCAGTCCTGCTCCGCCTGGAAATCATCAAAATTGAATTCAAACGGCTTATCGATAACCTCAAGCTCACCGAACAAAGAGCGCAGCCATTCTGTGCTCAGCTCAAACCATTTGGCAGCATGGGCATCCACCATGCTTTTGCGGCCGTTCGCGAGGACTGCCGTAGACAGGGATAAACCGTGTTCTCCGCGCTGGAACACATGATATTCAAAGGGAAGATTGCGGGCGGCATATTCCGTAACCAGCTTCAGCGTGTGCTGAACGCCGACAACAACATCTTCAAAGGTCGTCCAGATAAATGCGGGGGGAGCATCTGCACCGACCTGCTTGTGCAGGTTGAGCAGGTCCAGCTCCTCCTGCGTATAATCCGGTGTACCCATCAGATTCTCGACCATCTTATGATCGTTTTGTTTGTTCTCCTCCGCATCCCCGAGGTCAATCGCGGGATACCCGAGAATCATCGCGTTCGGCCGGTGCTCCGCACGCAGCCCGGCTGCGCAGGCCAGGTGCCCGCCGGCAGAGAAGCCGCAGACGGCAATCTGCTCCGGCAGGACATGCCAGTCGGCCGCATGCTCCCGGATCATGGCAATCGCTTCGGAAGCTTCCTTCAGTGGCTGGAAGCCGCCGGCATGCTTGCCTACTGAATAACGCAGGACAAACGCCTGGAAGCCTGCCGCCGCGTAAGCCAGTGCAACCGGCTCAGCTTCCCGGTCGGAGAGGAACATATACGCCCCGCCCGGGAAGATCAGCACTGCAGGCTTCGCGGCCACCGTTCCCATTTCCTTCGACGACTCCTGGATATAGCCGGTCAGCTTGACACGTCCGCTTTCATTCAGCTTCACTTCAACCATTTTCATATGATAACCTCCATAGATTAACATTTTTTTATTTTTTGCTTGTGCTGCAGCATCTTATCCCTTGACTCCGCCAAGCGTAATCCCCTTCACGAAATTGCTCTGGATGAACGGATAGACAATGACAATCGGCAGAATCCCGGTCACGGCTATCGCCATGCGGACGGTAGCTGAAGGTATTTTCGCCAATCCTTCCTGAATGTTGTTGCTCGCCGCAGAATTGGATGTAAGGAACTGGATATTCTGGATCATCCGGTTCAGCAGGTTCTGAATACTGAACAGATCGGTGCGGGTGGTCAGATAGATATAACCGTTATTCCAGTCGTTCCAGTAGGCAATGCCGACAAACAAGGCAATCGTAGCGACAATCGGCTTGGCCATCGGCAGGGCGATGCGGCGGAAGGTCGCGAATTCACTGGCTCCGTCAATCCGCGCGGCTTCCAGTATCTCTGTCGGCACCCCTGTAACGAAGTAGCTTCTGACCAGCAGGACATTATAGGCATTCAGCAGCAGACCAGGGATAATCAGCGCCCAGATCGAGTTTTTGATGCCGAACACTCCGGTATACATCAGATAGGTAGGCACGAGCCCCCCGTTAAACAGCAGGGTGAAGAATACAAAGAAGGAGAACACATTCCTTCCCGGCAGATCCGCCCGGGCCAGAGGATAAGAGAGCAGGGTGGTTATAATGATGCTCAGCACGGTTCCGGCAATTGTCACGAAAAAGGATATGCCGTATGCGCGGGCAATGGCCTCCCCCTCCTGCAGCAGATACGTATATGCGCCTGTACTAAGCTTGCCGGGAAAGAAGGAGTAGCCGTTTTTCAGCAAATAATCATTATCCGTAAAGGATGAGACCGCCAGCAGAACGATCGGAATCAGCGCCAGAACAGACAGAATAGTCATGATACAATGTGCAGTGAACTGGAATACTTTCGTTTCTTTACTCATTCCTGTAGCCTCCTAGAAGATTGCGCTATCCTTATCCAGCCTGCGGACCAGCAGATTGGAGCCCATAACCAGAATGAAGCCGACGACGGACTGGTATAATCCCGCTGCCGCAGACATGCTGATGTTGCCGAGCTGCAGCAAACCGCGGTACACATAAGTATCAATCGTGTTGGTGGTCGGATAAAGCGCCCCCTGATTCTGCGGCACCTGATAGAATAAGCCGAAATCCGAATAAAAAATTCTGCCGAGCGCAAGCATCGTAAGCAGGATAATGACCGGCTTCAGCAAAGGAAGGGTGATATACCAGATTTGTTTGAGCTTTCCCGCCCCTTCCAGCTCCGCCGCTTCATAATACCCCCGGTCTATCCCGATAATGGTCGCAAGATAAATAATGCAGCTATAGCCGACGGACTTCCAGGCGCTTACAATAATCAGAATAAACGGCCAATATTTCGGCTCATTGTACCAGGCTACAGGCTCAATACCGAGAGCAGCCAGAATCGTATTGTTCAGGAAACCGTTTTCAGCGCTCAGAAAAGCAAATACCAGATAGCTGACAATAACCGATGAGATCAGAAAAGGCAGCAGGATAATGCTCTGATAGAACCGGGTTCTCACCTTTGAGGTTAATTCGCTAAGCAGAATGGCGACGATAACAGCCAGCACGGTATTGATGACAATGAAGGCAAAGTTGTACAAAATCGTATTCCGCGTAATCACCCAGCCGTCCGAGGTCTTGAACAAGTATTCAAAGTTTTTGAAGCCGACAAAGTCGCTTCCGAAAATCCCCTTGCGGGCATTATAGTTTTTGAATGCAACCACAAGGCCGGTCATCGGCAGGTAGTTATTGATGAACAGATAGAGCAGCCCTGGAATCATCATCAGGTACAGCGGGACAAAGCCGCTTAATTTTCTGACGAGGGTCTTTTTTGTCACTGCCTTTTCCATATGCCCTCCTCCTATGACGGGATATTGCGGTCCCCCCTGAAGTCAGGCAGGAACCGCATGTTGTATAATGTTTATTTCTTGGAAGCCCACTCATCCAGCTGGCGCTGCTTCTCCTCAATAATGACGTCAATACCGGCGGCATCCAGCTTGGCGTTCATCTCAGGCAAATACTCATCCGGGTCGACAACCCCATTCTCCAGCACTTTTCTGTATTCATCGTATACGTTTTGCACGGATGTGATTTCGGTCGCTACCTTGGCATTATCAAAAGTAAAGCCGAGCGCAGCGGATTTTTTGGCCGTTTCATTGAACTTGCGGGTGTCCTCCCAAATGGACGGCTGATTCCCTTCCCAGACCTTGGTAATGAATTCATTGGGCAGCAGCCAGGTCATGTTCAGGTTGTACCCGGAGTTCTTGGAATCAATACCGTCCGGAAACCCGATGGTTCCACCGGTCTTGTCCACATAGTGATCCCCTTCAATGCCGTAAGCCAGCAGATTCATCATATCCTCGTTGGTATAAAGCAGGTTCAGGTATTCCATCGCCTTATCCGGATGCTCCGAGTTAATCGGAATAGTCCACGGCATGGACGACACGCTCGAGCCCGGCATGAATGAATCCAGCGTCTGGACAATAAACATCGGGGTACCTGCCATATTGGATTCCTGCTGCTCAATGCCGGGCTTCCAGGTGGTGTTATAGGCGAATAACGAGCCGGCCTTCACCCGCGGCGTAACTGCCTCCGTAGTCGTAGTCACATCCTTGCTGATGTACCCGTTCTGATACCAGCCTCTGACCAGCTTCAAATAATTTTTATAATCCTCTGATTTGAACAAATTGACGACTTCCAGCTTTTCCCCGTAATTAAGCAGTACGCCAAAGTCGTTGCCGAGTCCGTCGAAGTTCCGGTATTGATTCAGGAAAGACTCGGCGGATGGTGCTACTGTAGTCAGATTCGGTTCGTTTTCATGGACAATTTTGAATACATTCCCTACATCCTCTATGGTCTTAATAGTGGCGATATCAATCTTGTATTTGTCCAAAATATCCTTGCGCATCGAGAATGCCCCGTATCCGCTTGCAAAATCACGCAGGTTCGGCAGTCCGTACAGCACGCCGTTGATGCGGGTGGCATTGATATATTCCTCACCGAGCGCTTTGATAATGCCCTGCCCGTGCTCTTCAAGCAGCCCGTCCAGCTCGGTCAGCTGTCCCTTCTGATATGCCGAGCTGTACGTGAACAGGCCCGACATAATGTCCAGCTTCTCGCCGCTGGCCAGCATCAGAATCATCTGCTGGTTATAGGCGGCGGAATCAATAATCTGGAGCTCCACCTCTACGCCAATCTCCTTACGCGAAATTTCGTTCATCGCCTCCTGCACCTTCGTTATTTCCTTAGGTATCGTGCTGAAGGTCGGCATGGTCATTACCAGCGATACCGTCTCCTGCCCCGCCCCTTCGGCAGCATTCCCGCCGTTCTCTTTCTGCTGGCAGGCACTCAGAACTCCTGCCATGATGATGACCAGGCATAACACCGCAATCAGCGGTAATTTGGTTCTGCTCATTTGAATCCCCCTTTTTCAATTGGATGATTTGAGTATAAGGTGTGCTTCAGGATAAAAAAATCATTATCATTTGCAGAATTATCACTAATGTGAGCTTTTCACCGGACGTATTTGCATGGCCAAACATTTCTTGACAACCGCAGTATTCTTAAGTATTTTTGAAGATACCCTAAGATGTAAGCGCTATTATAACAGAAATAACTATACGCTGGATGGTGAAAACAATGCTCAGAAGACTTAAGCAAATGATCTCACCCAATTCGCTGAAGTTCCGGATTATAGGAAGCATCTCCATAGTCATGCTGATTCTGCTTCTGTTAATGATCTTCAACAATGTCTATGCGATTCAGGTCGTGCGGGGCCAGGTCTTCGAGTCACATAAAAACACACTGGATATCTATATGGAGCAGATTGACGACGCCTTGGCGGATGTTGAGAATTTCCTGGCAGGCATGAGCACCCTTGAGGTGGATATCCGCACGATTGAGAAACCGCCGCGGGACATCGACCGCTATTTGGCCCAGTACCGGGCCGAGCAGTCGTTAAACAAATCAATCTGGGGCTACCGGTCGGTCGACGGTTTCTTCATCTACTCCAAGGAAGCCGATGTCTATCTTGATTCTGCGCAGCAAGGCGTGCCGTTCCTGGAGCAGCAAAAGCTCAAAAACTATGTCAGGGAATCCGGCCTGTTCGAGAGCCGTTCCAGCTGGTATACCGCTGAGATCGACCATGAGTTCTACCTCCTGCGTACGATAAAGGTCTGGGGCACCGATGTCGGGGCCTGGCTCAAGGTCAAGAATCTTGTCGAACCCCTGCAGGGTAAAAGCTTCAGCGGCATGAACCGGCTGTTCCTGAGCCTGAATGACGGCACTCCGCTGATTCCGCAGCCCGACTTCCGCAAACTGCCGATGGATCTGGGCATTAATTTCAATAACTATCATTTCACGGATGTCGGGAACAACAAATATATGCTTATTGTGCAAAGCTCGGCACGCGGCAGCTTCAGCCTGGTCGCTATGATCCGGGACAACAGCATCCTGGACGGCCTGGATTCCCTGCAGTCCCTGATTATTACAATTTCCCTGTGCGTGCTGGTCATATTGCTCCTGCTGACCTGGACCTTAAGCAAGCTGGTCATTTCTCCGCTCAACAAGCTGCGGCAGGGAATGAAGCTGCTCCGCTCCGGCAATTTCAATGTCAGGCTGCATAACGAGAAGCTGTGCGATGAATTTAATCTGGTCAACCATACCTTTGATGATATGACCGGACAAATCCAGCGGCTGAAGATTAACATCTATGAAGAAAAGCTGCAGAAGCAAAAGGCCGAGCTGCAATATTTACAATTGCAGCTCAACCCGCATTTCTTCATGAACTGCCTGGGTACCATCCACAGTCTGGCCGGACTAAACAAACCGCTGCTGATTCAGGAAATGTCCGTCCGTCTCAGAAACTATTGGCGGTATGCCCTGGCCGGTAACCACCTCGTCCCGCTGGAGCAGGAGATTGCCCATGTGAACAATTATCTCGATATTCAGCGGCTGCGTTTCCAGGATCATCTGAGCTTCCGGCTGCATGTGGACGATGCGGTGCTGCAGATTCCCGTTCCGCCTTTAATCATTCAGACCTTCATAGAGAATGCCATCAAACATGAGGCCGTGCCCGGAAAGCTTCTGATCATCTCGCTTGATGTCACAGTGGCGCCGTTCTCTGAGGTAATGCAGATTTCCATTACAGATTCGGGGGACGGTTTCGGCACAGATGTGCTGGAGGCCCTGCGCAAGGGAAGCCGGATAGGCGGAGCTGACGAGCGGCATATCGGCATCCACAACATCCGGCAGCGCCTGGCGCTGATCTACGGCCCCCGGGCAGCACTCGCTTTCACCAACGAGCCGGGGGCTGGCGCACGTATTGATATTGAGCTTCCGGTATACACACAGGAAAGAGAAGAGGTGGCTTTATGACTAATGTGTTAATTGTTGATGACGAGTATTATATCGTCCAGGACATTAAGCATTCGCTCCAGTGGTCCAGATTAGGCATTACTGAGGTATTCACTGCACACAGTATGCAGGAGGCAATTCAGGTGCTCAGCACCAATAGTATACAAATTCTGCTCAGTGATATTGAGATGCCCAAGGGGAGCGGGCTCGAGCTGCTGGCCTGGGTGAACGCGCAGAATCTGCAGACCGTCAATATCCTGCTGACCAGCCATGCGAGCTTCGTGTATGCCAATCAGGCCATCAAGCTGGGCGGGTTTGACTATCTGCTGAAGCCCGCCCCATACGAAGAGCTGGAGCAGGCGCTGGCTAAAGCCGTTGATCAGGTCAACACCCAGCTCGTCTACTCCGAGCATGCCCGGCAGGCCCGGTACTGGAGCGAGAACAGGACACAGATTGCCGGACAGTTCTGGTCGGCCGTCGTGCACGGTGAAGTCCCTCCGGAGGGCAGTCTCATTAGGCAGGAAGCCGCAAAACGGCATGTGCCCTATACCGGAGCGAGCCGCTATCGCCCGGTACTCATCCATATCCCGTTCATGAATGAACGGGCCGACGAATGGGGGCGCGGCTTGTTCGAATATGCCTTCAAGAACATTGCCAGTGAAATTCTGCTCCCCGGGCAGGATTCGCCCGTCATAGTTATGCTCGACAAAAACACATTCATCGCCCTGGATATCCGCAGTTTAGACAATCCGGGAGCCTCAGCCGAGCTGTATGAACGCTGCCAGCGTTTTGTCAGCTACGGCAGCAAATATCTGCCTTGCCGCTTATCCTGCTATATTCGCGATATTGATTGTGAGGCTGCCGACCTGCACTCCCTCTGCGGGCAGCTGATCGAAATGAAGAATAACAATGTCCTGCAGGAGGGCGGCGTGTTCCGGCTGCAGGAGACAACCGCTGGTTCACCTGCCTATTCCCCGCCTGAGATGGACGCCTGGTTCAACTGGATTTTCGAGAATCAGCGGGAGCCGGCGATTTCGGCTGTAGGCAGCTATCTGGACGAGCTGGTCCGCACCAATAAAGTGAATGCAAATGTACTGCTGCAATTCCATCATGACTTTATGCAGGGCGTGTACATTATTCTGAAACGAAAAGGGATTCTGGCCCATTCCGTATTCTCGGACCCGGAATCGCGGGCGCTTCTGGCACAGTCACTTCAATCGGTCAGCGCCATGAAGCAGTGGATTGCCCATATCATTATCAAGTCCATTGATGTCTCTTACCTGGTAGAGAAGACCTCTTCGGTCATCGAGCGGGTCAAGCAATACATTGACCGGAACCTGGAACAGGAGATCAGCCGCAGCACGCTGGCCGAGCATGTCTATCTCAATCCGGAATATTTATCGCATATATTCAAGAAAAAGACCGGGAGCTCGCTCTCCGACTATATTACGGATGTACGCATCCGCGAGGCCAAGCGGCTTCTAATGACTACCGATCTTCCCGTCCGTGAAGTCTCTCTGCAGGCTGGCTACACGAATCTGGCTTATTTCTCCAAAATATTCAAGCGCCTGACCTCCAAAACCCCGCTCGAATACCGCCGCCAGTGCAGTTCACGGGAGCTGGAGGCTGCGTCTCCCCCGCCATCCGGCTGCTGAATCTCCGCCCAATCAATAAAATTTTAAATATTCACACTCTCGACACTAATTGCTCATTGTGCAATCTTGCTCTTTGAGCAATAATATAGACTGTAGATCTTAAATCAGCAGTTCAATCCATACATAAGAGAGGAGGAAGCATGAAATTTGAATCCCAAACTGACTTTGCGGGACAAAAAAAAGGAAGCTACAGCCTATGCACTGGCCGTAGCCGCTTTTGAGCTTGCCCTTGCGCAAGGCATGGACGGCTTCATTGTGGATGATATTGTCCAGAAGGCCGGATACTCCCGGCGCACCTTCGCCAATTACTTCTCCTGCAAGGAGGAGGCGGTAGCCGCGTACATCATCGGCAGAGCTGCGCATGCGGATGAGGATGTGCTCGACGGCCTGCCCACAGATGCCGCTCCGCTGGACATCTTGTACAGCCTGCTCAAGCTGCAGTTCACTTCAGAGTTCCTGCATAAACTGCGGCAGTTCGTCTCGCTCTCGAACCAGTATCCGTCGCTTGAGCCTTATATCCTCAGCGTATTTCACCGCCTGCAGATCGCTGCCCAGGAAGTGCTTGAGCTGTACTCACGCGGTCGTTACGATGACGGTTATACCCATCTGCTGGCCGGCGCTGTCTATGGCGCATTCGTGCCGATTATGGATGGACGGCTTAACGTCCTGCTGCCCGGTGAAATTCCGGCCGAAGGCTCCGCTGCCATTCCATTCGATCAGTATTTGAATTCCATGTTTGCTTACTTACGCAACGGCTTCTAAATCAGAGATAAAGAGGAGAAACCACTACATGTCAACATTTCTGTACCGCTTAGGCAAATCGGCTTATGCCAAGCCGTGGTATTTCATCGCGGCCTGGATCGTCGTACTCGGTGTTATTGGTGCCCTGCTTGGTGTCAACGGCATCCAGTCCAGCTCCGAAATGAAGATCGAAGGCACCGAATCCCAGAAAGTGCTGGATAAGCTGGCGCAGGAGCTTCCTGCTGCTGCCGGCGGCCAGGCGAGTGTCGCCTTCACCGCACCCGCAGGCGAACGTCTCGATACGCCGGAGCGTGCCGCGCTGCTGCTGAAGGCTGTTAATGATGTATACAATATGGACTACGTCATTAACCCTGTTGAGCTGGCTGCCCAGGCCGCTGCTGCTGCGGCACAGGCTGCCGGTGCTGATCCGGCTGCTGCCGCCGGTCAGGCTGCTGCTGCCGATCCTTCTGCTGCCGCCGGCCAGGCTGGCGCCGCTGCTGACCCGGCTGCCGCCGCTGCTGCACAGGCCGCTGCTGCTGCACAGGCTGCAGCGCAAGGTGCGCTGATCGTGGACGGCGCTCCGGTTCCCGGCGTCATGCTCTCCGCTGACGGGAACATCGCCCTGTTCCAGTTCCAATTCACGGAACAGCAGACCTCCCTGCCTTCGGAAGTACCGGATAACATTATCGACACGGTAACCGAAGTCGAGCAGGCCGGCTCCGGGATCACCGCAATTCCAAGTGATTCCCTGAAGAGCATCCCGGCCATCGGCTCAACCGAGGCGATTGGTGTTGTCGTGGCCGCGGTTGTGCTGTTCATGACACTAGGCTCAGTCGTAGCCGCCGGTCTGCCGCTGATTACCGCACTGCTCGGTGTCGGCATCAGTGTCGGAGGCGCATTCGCCCTTGGCAGCCTTATCCAGATGAATGATATCACGCCGGTTCTGGCCGTTATGATCGGTCTGGCTGTCGGTATCGACTACTCCTTGTTCATTGTTAACCGGCAGCGCCGGCTCATCCTCGATGAGAAGCTGAGCGCCGGGGAATCTGCCGGACGGGCACTGGGCACCGCCGGCAGCGCCGTATTCTTCGCCGGCCTGACCGTTATCATCGCCCTTTGCGGCATGCTCGTCATCGGCATCGGCTTCTTGTCGACTATGGCACTTGTCGCTGCTGCAAGCGTGCTGGTCAATGTTCTGCTGGCCCTGACCCTGCTGCCTGCCCTGCTGGGACTGGTCGGCGAGAAGATCGTGACCGCCAAAGCCCGCGCCAAAAAACCTGCGGCCGGCAAGAAAGAGCACCAGGGCTTCTCGCACCGCTGGGCCAATGCCACAGTGAAATACCGCTGGGCCATCATTATTCTGGTCGTTCTGGTTCTGGGAACAGCGGCTATTCCGGTAACCAAGATGGAGCTGGGTATTCCATCCGGCGCTTCCGCCAATCTGGACACTCCGGCGCGTCAAAGCTATGACATTATCTCCAAAGGCTTCGGCGAAGGCTTCAACGGACCGCTCCTGCTGGTAGCAGAGCCGAAGAACCCGTCCGATAAAATCTCGATGGAGACGCTCGGCAAGCTGGTTCAAGAGCTGATGATGCATGATAATGTTACCCAGGTATCCCCGATGGGTGTCAATGCCACCGGCGATATCGCTATTATCAGCCTGATTCCTAAGACCGGCCCTACGGATACTGCGACCAGAGATCTCGTGCAGGATCTCCGTGATCCTGCTTCCAGTCTTGCTTCAGGCAATAATATTTATCTGGGCGTGACCGGCTTCACGGCAATCAATATTGATATGTCCTCCAAGCTGTCGGATGCCTTCCCTGTGTACATCGGCATCATTGTGATTCTCTCACTGATCATCCTGCTGCTGGTCTTCCGTTCCATCATCGTTCCAATCAAAGCGACTGTCGGCTTTGTATTAAGTATTCTCGCCACCTTCGGCGTAACTACCGCTGTCTACCAGTGGGGCTGGCTGCATTCCCTGTTCGGCTTCGATACCGGCGGACCGCTGCTCAGCTTCATGCCGATCCTCGTCACCGGTATTCTCTACGGGCTGGCTATGGATTATCAGGTATTCCTGGTCAGCTCCATGCGTGAAGCTTATGTTCATGGCCGCCACGGCAATGACAGCGTCGTACACGGCTACGATCTGGCCAGCCGCGTTGTGCTGGCTGCCGGCGTAATCATGGTCTCCGTCTTCGCCGGCTTCATCTTCGCGCCGGATGCCATGATTAAGCAGATCGGCTTCGCCCTGGCCTTCGGTATTCTGATCGATGCCTTTATCATCCGCATGACGCTCGTTCCGGCTGTAATGGCCGTCTTCGGCGACAAGGCCTGGTGGCTGCCGAAAGGGCTTGACCGCCTGCTGCCGAACCTCGATGTCGAAGGCGACAAGCTGATTGCCAAGCTGAACGCCGAGGGCGGGCAGAAGCACTAGCCAACTCCGGGCGGAGTCACTGCCGTCCATTTATTAAAAAAGAACGCCTGCAGACCATGTCCGCAGGCGCTCTTTTTTAAAATATAAGAATTTAAATATCCCGGGGTCCCCGCAAAGTACTTGAATCAGCATCCAAGAATTGGCATCACTTTGTGGGGGTGATTTCCGGGGTCCCGCTTTGTGGGGTTGTCTGTTTGCATCCGTTACTTCACTCTCCAGCCCTCGGTCCCCTGCTGGGTATCCCATAGCTGCTTGTATAATCCGCTAAGCTCCAGCAGCTCATCATGTGTCCCCTCCTCCACGAGCTCCCCCTGATCAAGCACAATAATCTTGTCTGCATTCCGGATGGTCTTCAGCCGGTGGGCAATAAGAATTACCGTCTTGTCGGCTACCAGCTCATTGATCGCCTGCTGCACCGCTGTCTCGTTCTCCGGGTCCAGCGAAGCTGTAGCTTCATCGAGCAGAACAATGGAGGCGTCCTTCAGCAGAGCGCGGGCAATGGATACCCGCTGCTTCTCTCCTCCTGACAAGGTCGATCCGCCCTCGCCTACCGGAGTATCATAGCCCAGTGGCAATGCCGAGATAAATTCATGGCAGCAGGCCCGTCTGGCTGCAGCTTCAATCTCCGCCTGGGTCGCCTGCATATTGCCGATGCGGATATTGTTGCCGATGGTGTCCTGGAACAGGTACACATCCTGGAAGACCATCGATATCTCTGACAACAGCTGTTCAGGATCGGCGCTATGCAGCGGCTGCTCCCCGATATAGATCGTTCCGCCCTGGATTTCCCAGAATCTCGCAATCAGCCGGGTCACCGTGCTTTTACCGCTGCCTGACGGTCCTACCAGCGCTGTAATTGTCTTAGGCTGAATGGTAAAAGAAAGATTCTTCAGCACCGGCTTCTCCGCATCGTACCCGAAGGTCACATGATCGAATACAATCGGCGCTCCGCATGGTACTGTTCCCTCTCCCGGCAGCGGCTGCTCCTGCCGGACATCCATAATGCGCTTGGCACTGTACGCGGAATAACGCATCTCTCCGTAATTCATCAGCACTACCGAAAGCGGCTCGAAGATCTTGGTGCCGACCAGCAGGAAGAGCAGGAAGACCGGCAGCGTCAGGTTGCCTCCGGCCAGTGTATAACTGCCGGTAATAATCATCAGCGTCAGGCCTGAACGGGCAAGCAGCATGGCCCCCATGATCATCGGGCCCATAATCCCCTCAAGCGAGATCGAAGCCCGCTTCAGCTCATCAAAGGACAGGCGCAGCCGTTCAAAACGCTTGCCGCCCATATTATGGGCCTTGATCTCACGGATGCCTGACAAATATTCCTGCAGACGGCTTGCAGCTTCATTCTTGGCCCGCACATGGCGCTCGCTGAGCCGCGCCTGCAGCGAATCCGTCAGCCAGAGCAGCAGAACACCCAGCGGCATCGCGGCGAACATGGCCAGCGCCATCCGCCAGTCCACCAGGAGCAGACCGCCCAGGGCAAGTACAGGGAGCACGACCGCACTGATCAGCTGCGGTACATTATGCGAGATGGTCTGTTCAACCTGACCGTAATCGCTTAACAGGAGATTAGTGATATCTCCCGGATCGCGGCGGCCGAAGAAGCCCAGCGACAGATGGCGGACATGCTCGGCCAGGCTCAGCCGTCCGGAAGCAGCCAGACCGTAAGCAGCTTTGTAGGTTTTGTCGTACAGATAAGAATAGGCTGCATATTCTACAACCAGCCAGGCCAGCAGGATAATGCATACCGTCCACATCCGGCCCAGATTCAGCCCCGCTTCCGGTTCAGCGAACGAACGGTAGATTGTATTGAAAATATCCACCAGCAGCGCAGCAGGAACAACCTTGGCGATCCCGTCCAGAATCGCAGCCAGTGCGGAAGGCAGCAGACTGCGCGGACTTCCTCCCGAGATATTATAGAAATAATTGTTCATCCTTGTCTTCCCTCCCCCAGTCTCCAGCTTGCAGCCGTGATATGCGACTGCCACATCACTTCGTACAGGCCCTGCTTGGCCCGCAGCTCCTCATGGGTTCCCCGTTCCGTAATTTGGCCTTGCTTCACTACCAGAATCTGTTCAGCACCTTGAATGGTAGAGAGGCGGTGGGCGATAATCAGCACGGTTTTGCCCTTGACCAGCTCAGCCAGCCCCTGCTGGATCTTCCGTTCATTCTCGGCATCGGCATACGCGGTGGCTTCATCCAGTACCAGAATCGGAGCATTCTTGAGCAGCGCACGGGCGATCGCTACCCGCTGGGCTTCACCGCCCGACAGATAGGTGCCGCCTTCACCGATTCTCGTCTCATAGCCTGATTCCAGGCGCTCGATAAATTCATGGCAGCAGGCGGTCTTGGCTGCGGCGATTACCTCTTCCTTCGTAGCGCTTGTATTGCCCATGCGGATATTCTCCTCGATCGTATCGTAGAACAGATGCACATCCTGGAATACAAACGAGACGGTGTCCATCAGCTTCTCCGTACCCATCTCCTGAACAGGCACACCGCCAATCTTGATAACACCCTGCTGCACATCCCAGAAGCGCAGCAGCAGACTGGCGATGGTGGACTTGCCTCCGCCCGAAGGTCCGACCAGGGCAGTCATCTCACCGGCTCTGGCCGTGAAGCTGATCCCTGAGAGGATCGGCTTGTAGTTCGTACTGTCTTCAGGCTCGTAGGCGAAGGACACATTGTCGAAGACAATATCATGGCCGGCGGGAACCTTCGGCGCTTCCGGCTCGCATACCGGCTGTTCGGCGAATACCGCAGCAATCCGTTTGTTGCCTTCCACAATTTCCCGCATCCCCCCGCCCAGATAGAGCAGCTTCAGCAGCGGGGCAGACAGGCTGGGACTGATCAGCAGGAACAAGATCATCGTTACGGCAAACGACTGATTGCCGGCTTCTCCGCTCGCAAGCAGGATACCGGCCGGTACCGCGAACACGAACAACGAGCCGATAATGACAAAGAACAGGCTGTAAGAGGTTTTGCATAAATTCGTAATTTTCAAGGAAATATCACGGTAGCGGGTCACCGCATCCCGGAAGGTCAGGAAGGAATCCGCGGCAATGCCGAACACCTTCACAGCAGGCATTCCCCGTACATACTCCACCCCTGTTGCATTCATTTCTTCTATTGCATACTGGAATTCCCGGTAAGCCTTCTGTCCGCCTTCGCTTCCGAATACTCTGGCCTGCAGCCAGAAGCCTGCACCGATCGGCAGCAGCAATACCAGGGCCATCACCCAGTCCAGCCAGAATAAATAACCCAGCAGCAGCAGCGGCACAACCACCGCCACTACGAGATCGGGCAGCTGGTGGGCGATAAACTTCTCTATTTTCTCGACACTGGTCTCGATGATCTTCTTCAGCTCACCGGTAGCGGTCCGGGTATGATAGCCCATCGGCACCTTCGCCACATGATCGGACAGCTGCACACGCAGCTCATAGAGAATGTTAAATGCGGCAATATGCGAGCACATTCCCCCGATATACAGGGTGATTAATGACCCTAGCAGCGACAGCAGCGCAATGATGCCGCACTGGACAATGAGGTCCTTATCCACTCCGCTGATATCCCGGGCATGGAGCAGCAGCTCCTCAATAATCCGGTATACCGCGATAAAAGGGACGATCTGCAGCAGACTGGACAACGTCGAGAAAATACTTGCTGTGGCCAGCAGCCCCTTTTTGCCGGATACAATCTTCAGAAGCCCGAGCGCTTCGGAGCGTGCCTTCATCGGATAACACCTGCTTTACCAGCATGCTTGTCCGGCAGCCCGGAGGCTGCACCGCTGACACAGATACGGATCATTATGTAATCTTTGGTATTAAGCCTTGTATATTTTGCTTTGGTCATGTTCCAATCTCTCCCTGCCATTAATTGATAATCATTATCAATTAACTATGACATAAATCCCGCGGCACCGACACCCGAATCGGGAGGATTAGCGTACAGATTGGGATTATTATGTGCGGCATTAATTTTCAATAAAAAAAGCCCGCAGACATAGTCCGCTGGCTCTTACTCTGCTTAAGAGACACTCACATCTCTTTTATGCAATTGCTTAAATACCGTGTATTCCTTACCCGATCTGATAAAATCTAATATCATTCCGGCGCATTCGCTTGGACTCATCTCTTCCGTATGTACTTTGAGGTCATATTCATCCATGCTATATACGGTGCTGAACTGTGCAGCTGCGAGACCGATATTCCGGTCCCCTCTTAATTGCTCTCTTCGTATAAGTTCTTCTTTCGAGCATATGACGCCTACGAATAATACAGGCTGATCGGCAAACAGCTCCAGACACTGATTGAACCACTTGTCGTTGTCGATTACGGTATCTACAATTACATTCAACCCCATTTCTGAGAAGAGCTTGACGGTTGAATAGTAGGTTGTGATCAACGGGCCGAACATGATTTGTGCAATCGCTTCCTGCCCTAATTCCCTCGCCGGTTCAATATCAGTAAATGTGTGATTAAAAAATCCCTTAACAAAATCATCCACCGACAGATGATGAAACAGAATCTCCTTTTGATTGATCAGCTCATTAGAAATACTGGTCTTGCCTGAGCTTGAAGTTCCATTCAGCAACACTATCATTCCTTGCTCCAAACGAACCACCCTCACCTGTATAATTATACTTTGGCAGTATCTCCCGCAATCCTGTCCTTTAGCATAACAAAAGCAGCCAATCAGCTTCAAGTATGGTGACTGCCTTTCGGACCCAATCGCTATAGTTCGCTTGCAGCAGGTCTGCTTTATCCCAAAACGATATGTTAAGTGCACTTCGTACAACTAAATAATCAGATTGTCTGCCCATTATCGGTTTAACTGTATTTCGTGCAACTAAACTGCCATAGGTAGCTTGTTTTAACGGATTCAAGCGAATTTAGTTGTACAGAGTGCAGCTATCCGATCGGGCAACACCTGTTCGTTCCTTTTAACTGCACATAATACAGGTTTAAAGTTCGAAAGGGGCCTCAGACGAGTAAATCTCATGGAAAAATCCGAAATACGGGATATCGTCCACCAGGCATTTTATACGATACGCCAACTCCTCATCACACTCCGGCACTTCGCCGTTGTTCCGCATGACCTCGAACGCATCTATAATATTCTCCAGGAAGTTTGCTTGAATAAACAACGGTAATGCATCTAGCAGCGATGGATCGAGCAGGGTCTCGGACCTGTAGCCCGTAAGGACTGTTGCAAAATACTCCTCCATAAACTTCTTGCGTTTACCGGCGTCCGGTTCATGCTGTACCCAGCCCATTCCGTTTCCCCAGACACTGGCCAGGTCAAACATATACGGGCAGTAACAAGAATTATCGAAATCATACACGGTTATTTGCCCGGTCCCGAAATCTATAAAGTAATTTCCGTCATTGAAATCAAAATGGTTCATACCAAAAGACTCCTGATTCCTGCCGAACCCTTCCAAGGCTCTGAGGAGCTCTGCCAGCTTCTCCTTCAGCAGAGATAATGAGCCGGGGATCAGCTGATCGATATAACCAGGATTGTATTTATCAAAAAAACTGTACCGTGGATGAACCGGAGTGTATTCTTTTGACAATTGGTGCATCTTCCCCAGTACTTTACCGCAGTTATAAAAATACTCGGAAAGCGGCACGCCCTCCCGGTATTGATAGTGATTGTCCGCCAGCAGATGGCCCTTGGCCTTGTCAAACAGGCAGATATAGAACTTGTGATTATGATGCGTGATCTCCTCCACCAGCTTCCCCTGCCGGGAGCTGATGACATTAGAGACGCTGGCACCGTGTTCAAACAGATAGCGCACATATTCCGTTTCAGCCAGGCAGTCTTCCCGGCTCCTGTCAGGCAGGAACGTAATCCGGAGAATTGTAACATCCGCCCCTTCCTGCTCACAGGCATAGACGAGATTCCGTCCTCCTGCATGCGGCGGTATCTGCCGGAAGTTACATCCGTTTAACCCGTACAACCCCGATACTAATGGAAGTAAATGTGCAGCACTGATTGCAACAGCCTCGTTATAGTTTATAAAATCTCCTCCATACCATGTTGTCAACGGCTTACTCATACTGAATATGCTTAACCGTTCCCGCCTAAATTGTACTTAGAAGCGTCTTTTACGCTCAAGGAAGACTTTTTATATAATCAAACTTTACCGGGGATACAACCCAATTCTGACCCTTATGGACACCACAGCCGTTATTCGCTCAAACTAGGCCTTTGGGGCGGTCTTGCGGACACCACGGCCCTTATTCGCCGCTTTTCATGGGCTAACTCCGCTTTTCCGGTGAAATAACGGCGCTGGTGTCCGCAAGTCCGGCACTCAGGTGCCTTTTCACAGGCTTAACGCCCACTCATGTCCGTAACACTTAGCCAGTCACTTGAACAACCGTTACGTGACTAGCTACTTTCTTAACAGAGGCCCATTTCAGTTCATTTATCTGCGCGGCAGCTCATTATGTTTACGTCAACGTGTAATTAAAGCATGAATGTGCTGCAGTTACTGTTCTGAGCTGCACGGGATAAGCCGTGCAACTCTTTAGCAGCAGTTTAGTTCTCAAGCTCCGTATAAATTTGGAAGCCTACGCCGAACTTGTCCGTTACATCGCCGAACCCGGGACTGAACGGCTCCTCCTTAAACGGCATATTGACTTGACCGTCCTGCTGGAGGGCTTCAAAAATCCTTCTGGACTCTTCCACGCTGTTCGTAGTGATACAGATGGTTACCCGCTTACCGTTCTCAATCGGCGTACTGCCGGGAGCGTCCGAGAACATCAGCTCAGCTCCGCCTACCTGTACCTTGGCATGGGCCACAAGGCTTTTCACCTCAGCAGGGAATGTATCCGGGATCCCCGGCATTTCGCCATACGTAATGATCGAGAGGACTCTAGCACCCATAATGTGTGCATAGAACTGAATAGCCTCCTGCGTGCGCCCCTCCAAAGTGATATAGGGGGTAAGTTTGACTGTCATCGCTTGTTCCTCCTTGAATCCGGAATGGAATCACTGATGTGATTCATTAGTATAGACGTTCCGGGCCCGGCAAAATCATCGGTATTCCGGCGATTCAAAGCGAATAAATAATTCAGCGTCTATAAAATGATGAACATGCGCGATTTTGCCCCGGCCCGTCTCAAGCACATGAATGGCCCACGGGGTAAGCAAGCCGGCTTCTCCGGCGGGGACATACTGGGCAAAAGCAGTCCGGTTCCCGTTAGCCCGCACCGGCAGCAGCCTGGAGCCCGTGCAGTGACTGCGTGTGATATCGTAGAATTCCGAGAGCGCTGAGCCGCCTTGAACCCACATCGTAAACGGCGGCATCGACAGGCTGCCGTTCTCCTGAAACAGGGCTATCAGCCCGGCAATATCATATTGCTCAAAAGCCTCCACGTACCGGGCAATCAGCTGCTCATCCACCTCGCCATCCTCCGGCTGCATTTCCCCGGACCGCAGCTGTGCCCTTGCCATCGTCGCCCTTGCCCGCTGCATTGCGCTGTTGACCGCCGCCACGCTCATCTCCAGCGCATTCGCGGTCTCACCCGCCGACCACCGGAAGACCTCCTGCAGAATCAGTACGGCACGCTGCCGGGGCGGCAGCAGCTGTAGTAGCGCAATGAAGGACAGCCGGAGCGTCTCCCTGCCGATCAGGATGTTGCCAGGGTCGTCCACATAGCCAGGAGCCGGCCATATCCAGGAGTCCCGGGACAGGTTGTCCCTGGGCTCTGTAATTCCAGCGGCTGGTTCGGAGAGATCCATCGGCAGTGCCCGGCGCTTGGCGCTCCTTAACCGGTCCAGACAGATATTGGTGGCAATCCGGTACACCCAGGCTTTGCGGGCAGACTGCTGCCTCAGCCGGTCCCGGTTCTGCCAGGCCTGAATCATGGTATCCTGCACCGCATCCTCCGCTTCGAAGATAGACCCCATCATCCGGTAACAATAACCCGTAAGCTCAGAACGAAGCTCCTCCAGTGTATCGGGTGACTCCTCTACTCGGTTCATTTGGCAATCTCTCCTTTGTGACTCTTGCAGCTTCCCCCTACTTACGATACGGTTCACCGTGCTAAACCCTAAACGATACTCCCCCTTATGTTACTATTAAGCTAAAAGGAGTGAATACCATGAACATCATCGAGCTGGAGCATGGACAGAACGCGCAGCAGATCTCAAGATTACTGGAGGAACACAGCCGCCGCATGGACAGCAGCATTCCGCCTTATAACCGTGAAGTGATCTCGCTGGCAGCTTACGAGGAAGGTACCTACATCGGCGGCATTACCGGTGATATGGTCTGGAATATTCTGAGTGTTCATCTGCTCGCCGTTGATCCCGCGTACAGAGGCGGCGGACTGGGCCGGACCCTGCTTGCGGAGCTGGAAGCCAGAGCCCGGCAGCATGGCTGCAAGGTGAGCGAGTTGACCACGATGAGCTGGCAGGCTCCGCACTTTTATCAGAAGCTGGGCTACGAGATCTTTGGCGAGATTAAGGATTGTCCGAACGAAGGCCAGAGTAAATATTATTTGCAGAAAAGCCTCTAAACAGGCATCCCGCCGCCGGGAATCCGCAGCTTGTCCGCCAGTATACGCTTAAAGCGCCTGGTCACGCTCAAACCACACTGAATATGACATGCTGCCCGGCGGCTAAGGCTTGCTCGTAAAAGGCCAGCAGTGAGCCGAATTCACGCTTCAGCTCAAGCCGGAGCTCTTCTGTTTCAGGGCGGTGCTCCAGCCTGCCGAAGTCCAGCTGCTTCATCGCCCGGATAATCCCGTCCAGTTCATCATGCTCCGTACAGGCAAAAAATCCGTCGTCCTCCTCCACCTCAAACACGTGAACCCCAACAACCGCTTCGCTTAGCGGGTCCCCTTCAACCGGTTCACTGGCTGAGACTCCGGTTAGCGCCAGATGGAGGGCATCCCATATTTTATCAATATCATAGTATGCATTCCCGCCCTCAACGAGTCTCTCCAGCGTATCCAGCAGCTCCGCCCCGTCCATCTCCATCATCCGCTCCAGCGTATCCTCATTTACCATTACATATTGACCTCTCATCCCCATGTGCTTCCCCTCCTCGTAGTACTAAATAACCCTTTGCTCGCTCCCTCTGTTCATTACAGGATCGGCGACAGAAGCCGGGATATCCCCTCCTTCAGCTTAATAAGCAGGGAACGCTCCCTGTAGCGCTCAAGGGTCAGCTCCGAGCTGAGCAGGCTGTCCTTCAGGAACAAGTCCTCCAGCTGCGCGGTAATCTTCAGGTCATACACAATTGCATTGACCTCGAAGTTCAGCCTGAAGCTCCGCGAATCGATATTCATCGTCCCGACAGACGCTGCTTCACCGTCCACAACAATCGTCTTGGCATGCAGGAAGCCGTTTTCGTAGAGCAGAATTTTCGCCCCGTAATCGAGCAGATCTCCGGCATAAGCCCAGGTGGCCCAGTACACGAACGGGTGGTCAGGCTTGTCAGGGATCATGATCCGCAGATCCACTCCGGAGAGCAGGGCGATTTTGCAGGCATCCATAAAGCTCGTATCCGGAATGAAGTATGGGGTCTGGATGTACACACGCTCTTTGGCCGACAGTATGAGCTTGATATACATATTCTTCAGATGCTCCGTTGCAGAATTGGGACCGCTGGTAATAATCTGAACCGGGCTGGTCCCCGTATGCTGCTCTGTGTAAAAGGAAAACTCCCCGTAATCCCCGCGCTCATGCTTCCCGGCCTGATGCCAGTCCAGAATGAACCGTCCTTGAATCTGATTGACCGCATTGCCGCTGATTCTAAGGTGGGTGTCCCGCCAATAGCCGAATTTCGCGTTCAGCCCCAGGTACTCATCCCCTACATTGAAGCCGCCGATATAGGCAATTCTCCCGTCAATAATACAGAGCTTGCGGTGATTCCTGTTGTTGATACGGAAATTCAGCGGCCGGAGCAGCGACGGGAAGAACACCTCCACCTCGCCCCCGGCCTGGCGCAGCTCCCTGAAGAACGCGGGTGAAATCCGTTTGGAGCCGACCTCGTCGTAGAGCAGCCTGACCTTTACGCCTTCGCGCGCTTTGGCCGTCAATTCGTCCCTGAGCCTCCTGCCGAGCTGGTCCCGCTGAATGATGTAGTACTGGATATTGATCTCTGTCCGGGCAGCGCGGATGTCCGCAAACAGGGCGGCGAATTTATCATGGCCGTCACTGAAAATCTGCAGCTCATTATCGCTGGACAGCAGGCCATGCGACGATCTGATATTCATGGCGATCAGCTCCGTATATTTCTGCATCCAGGAAGGCAGGTTCGCTGCCTCCTCTGTTAGCGATGCCAGCTGCCGGTCGGTTTCAGCCTGGACGTATTCCTGTTCCTCGACGAACAGCTTGTAGAAATTTTTCTTTTTCAGATTGCGCCCGAAGAAGATATACAGGATAAACCCCAGAATGGGAATGAAAAATAAAACCATCAGCCAAGCCCATGTATACCCCGCCTCCCGCCGCTCAATAAACAGAAACCCGAGAGCCAGCAGGATGTTGATGAAGGTAATGAGTGAGATAATCAGGGTGGTCAGACTTGCAACTTCCATCTCAAATCTCCCTTCCGGCAGCCCGGAGTCCGCCTGCAACGAGTAAGGCCACCTTGTCCGCAGCCTGCTCTTTATCCATCTGCAGCTCACCGCTGACCCATTGAACTGCTCCTTCATGAATCGCGTGGGCAGCAAAAGCTACCTGGAGCTTCAACTCCTCTTCCTCCTTGGAACCGGGCCCGGGGCGGCCCAGACATTCCAGCAGATAGTTCTTCAGCTCTGCCAGCATCTTCACCTTCAGCTGCGGGACAACCAGGGCGATATAGCTGCTGCGGCACTGTACCTCCGGCTGGGAGTAATAATCGCACACGGCCAGCACAAGCTGCCTGATAGCGGTACAGTCAAGCTGCTCAATCTCCGCTATACGCTGGCCGATGGCCGCCGAAGCAGAATCACCCATCATGTAGTCGAGCAATTCATATTTGTCATTGAAGTGGGCGTAGAAGGTGGCCCGGTTCACTTTCGCCTTGTCCGTAATGTCTGCGATGGTTATTTTGGCAAAATCCTTCACCGGCACCAGTCCGAGAAACGCATTCACCAGCGACTGCTTCGTCTGGGTGACCCGTACATTCATCACTTTATTCGCCATAGCTTCCTCCTGCACGACAATTCCGCATGCCTGTTGCTATAGCAACATCTGCCTGCCGTTTGTTGATTGTTACGCTGCAGCTTCAGGTGTATATTCACATTAAAGCAACACGCGTTAACTTAATATATCACATCAAAGGAGTTAATAACCCATGAAAACTATTGCAATCGTCGGTGCAGGTCCCGGACTCGGTCTTTCTATCGCTAAAATATTCGGGCAGAACGGCTTCAGGGTAGCTGCGATCGCCCGGAATCCGCAGAAGCTGGAAGTAATCGTAAATGAGCTGGCTGAGCTTCAAATTGAAGCCCAGGCTTTCGTGGCAGATATCACGGACCTGGATGCATTGCGCCGGGCTCTGCAGGCTGCGAAGCAGGCATTCGGTTCCATCGATGTTCTGGAGTTCAGCCCTTATGCCGGCTGGAGTTCATTCACCTCCGTGCTGGAGACGACACCGCAAAGCGTATCCGAACAGATCAACAGTTATCTGCTGCCGGCTGTACAATCGGTCAATGAGGTATTACCCGATATGCTGAACAGCCAAGCGGGTGCTATTCTCTTCACCACCGGCATCTCTGCCATGCATCCGCTGCCGTTTGTCGGCAATGCCGGCATCATCATGTCAGGCATCCGCAATTACGCCACCAATCTCTATAATGTGCTGAAGGACAAGGGAATCTACGTCGGGCATCTGTCGATCGGAGCGGCAATCGAGGCCGGGACAGCAGGTGATCCGGATATCATTGCCGCTGCCTGGTATAAACAATATGAGAACGGGGAGCAGTTCGAGGATGTTTTTCCTGGAGAGGCTATGCTGCAGTGGCCCTAGCAAAAAAAGCTGCTCCAAGCAGCCCGTCCGGGCTGCTGGAACAGCTTTTTCTGTATATTTACCACTGCAAATTGCTGCTATCCTTAACCGGTGTGACTGGAGTTCCCCAGCCATGCCTTCTCAGCCATCGCCCACAGCGGCCCGCGGATTCCGTCTGCCACCTCGGCTTGACTCTGCGCGTCAGGCTTATCGCTCCAGATGGAGAAGGAGCAGCCGATCAGCTCAGGCGGATATCCCCCGGCATACTCCTGCTTGACTTCCCCGCTCCGCTGCGGGAAGAGGCCGGGATGCCAGGCGCTGCTGATTTTCTCAGCTGTCGGGTATTTGTAGCCCGCGTTCTCACCCAGCACGTAATAGAAATACGCATCATTGAAATTAAGCACCTGATGCCCCTTCGCGATAAATGTCTCCACCGGAGCCATCTGCTCATGCCACTTCGTCCAGTACGTGATTTGAATGGAAGATTTAGGCTGGACCCGCTGAATCAGATCGCCCCGGTACAGCCCGTCATTCCAGGCCCGGACGGTCCAGCCCTTGGCTTCCAGATGTTCAGCGATGCCGTTAAGGTAATCAATATAAGTGTCCACCCCGGTGCCGCCGCTGATATTCAGCACGTTCTCCGCATATTCCGCCAGCTGGGGATACTTGCCGAACTGCCCGAAATCAATGAATTCATCGCCGCCGATATGGAAGTGCGTGCTGCCGGCGAATAGCTCCGCGTATTCGTCAATCAGCTCCAGGACAAACTTGCGGGCGGCTGCATTCGTAATATCCAGTGCACCAAGGGCGGCGTTTCCTTCGGCATCCCGCAGCAGCCATTCCGGATGAGACCGGAGTGCATATCCGAGGTGGCCCGGTGAATCCAGGGAAGGAATGACGGCAATATGATACCTTGCCGCCGTATGAAGGATCTCCTTCACCTGCTCCTTCGTTAAATGTTCTCCGGAGGTGACCTCCGGATGACTCGTGCTCATCAGCCGGAAGCCTTCATTCTCGGAGAAATGCAGTTGCAGCGTGTTCAGCCTGAGCCGGGACATCTCACGGATTCTGTCTGTAATCCACTCTGCGGAATAGAATTTCCGCCCGATATCGATATGCAGCGCCCGCTCGGGCATCACGGGATAATCCGTTATGGTTCCATATTGGATGGAGCCTTGGGCCAACAGCAGCTGCAGAACCGTCCGCAGGCCATACATAATGCCGCTTTCACCGGAAGAAATGATCTGCACATAACTTCCGGTTTGAATGACATAACCTTCGCTGCTGTCATCTTCACCGGTGTCTCCTGTGCCGTTCAGTTCGATGACCAGATCTCCGGGTAATGCCGCATCTGCCTCAGCATGCAGCACCGGCAGAAGATTCGCGGACGGAAGCTTACACCCGGCGAACTCCTCCTGAACAATGCCAACGGTATCCCTCAGCACTGCATTGCCGGCGGACCGGGCATTCGCTGCAATCACAATCCGGGACTGTCTTGACAGTCTCCATTGCTCCCCGGAGGTTGACTTGTACTCTTGTACTCCGGGAACAGGCTGTTCCTGATTTCTTAGCATATCCATCCTCATGGCCCCCCCTATCTTCATCTTGAGATCAGCTCAGCCGGATGCCGGCCGTTGCAATTTCATGTCCGCCAAGCTGAAGCTTCAGTGCTCCTGTGCCTTCAGGCTGCAGCACTTCCCGCCCTGTCTCCAGCACATCGGATTTATAGAAGCCAGCCGCCGCAATATCCGTCTCCAGCTTCAGCTCACAAGGCTTAGCGCTCAGATTGAACCAGCGCAGCAGCAGGTCCCCGCTGTCCGCATTCATCTTGAGCGAGGAGAAGGCTGCCGTATCGGCGGTCCAGCGGACCGCTGAATATACGGCAGGAATACTTCCGCCGTGCAGCTCCGCCTGGGAGCAGGTCCACGGAATCTGGAACTGGTACGCCGCAGCGGCGGCACCGGAGGCCACTGTATCCCCGCTATGCGGGATAAGCAGCATCTCCGCTGAATAATCGCCAAGGCACTGGGCTTCCGGTGTCGGGAACCAGCCCCAGTCGCCCATCTCGCCGACAGAGCGCAGCAGGGTAACGGCAACCGTGCTGCGGCCGTCCCGCAGAATTTCATATTCATGCAGTCCAAGATTGGCAACGGTCAGACCGGCATGCCCGTCGGCCACATCCACAAAAGCCTGCTGATGCTGCGCATTGCTCGGATTCAGCCATTCAGGCGCCGGCTCATTCGGGCGCTCCGCCAGTTCGAACATGGAGTCCACACGGTGGGAGGCTGCGGTAAGATCCGTAGGGAACAGCATCCGCAGACGGTGGTCTTTGGCGGTATTGCTGATGTAGCTCTTCACTTCCAGCCCCTTGCCGCTGCGCTCAAGCTTAAGCACAGTGCGCAGCTTGAGCAGCACTGTAGCTGCGGAGCGCTGCGCCTGCCGCTCCGGATAATAGACCAGCGCCCGCTGTTCTTCCTCCAGCAGAGCATCAGCCGAGGCCGGGATCTCCCATTCATGGATGATCTCCACAGAGGCCCGGTATGAAGTATCTTCAATGATCCGGACCGCTGCCGGTAACCCTTTGGTTGTCAGCGCAGTTTCGCCTGCTGGCTGTCTGTACATATACTCGTTGCCGATATCTCCGGTATTCTCGTACACGCCAAGATCACGGTATACTCTGCCGCTCGGCTTATGCTCCAGCGAGAAGGAGCCGTCTGCCTTAATCTCCGCACGCAGCGTATCGTTCTCCAGGATACGCCCATCCCGGACAAGTGATCCTGCGGTCACGGACACCGCTCCTGCCGCCGGGTGTACCCAGGCATAGGCACGCAGCCCCAGCGCAGGCACATCCGCTGCTTCGAAGGTCAGCTTGACCTTGCGGCAGCTGTACGCCTGCCGGAATCTGTCCTCCGGCAGATCATAGCCGAAGCTCAGCCCCAGATCCTCCACTGAACAAGGAATTTCCCGCCCTTGTTCATCCACGAGCACCCGCCCGTCCAGCTCCACTGCCTGCATCCGCCGGGCGTTCTCGTCCAGCGGCAGGCCGTCGCGCAGGTACAGGCGGGCGGCGTCCAGCTCCACGCTGACAGTGCCCGTGCGGCTCCAGCCGCTGGTATTCGCCACAACGAGCGGAATCGCCTCATCGCCATAACCGGCAAATACTGACGTATCCACCGCCCCGGTGATCGCCTGCATGCTGTCCGCCACGATGCCTTCTGCCATATGGCGGCTCTTATCGAACCGCGTCACCATCTCACGGTGCACCTCGTCCACGCTGCAGCCGCAGATGGAATCATGCGGATGGTTCTGCAGCAGCGTCTTCCACGCATAGGTCAGCAAATGCTGCGGATACTCCCCGCCATGCAGCCTGGCAATTGCGGCCAGCGGCTCAGCTACCTTCTCCAGCAGAGCCTGGCCCCGCTGGTTCAGCTGCTTCAGGTAGACCCGGGCAGAAGCGGTATTGACCAGCGTTCCCCAGCCGTCAGTGCGCTGGCTGCGCAGCTCGCCCTTCACGGACGACAGGCTGCGGCCGGCGAGCGAGGCCTGCACCGCCTGAATATAGTCCGGGAAGTTCGAGTGGACGAAGGCGATGTCCGGGTACAGCTGCTCCGCTGTACGGATCGCCTCCGGCAGATCAAGCTGCAGCGGCTGATGGTCGCAGCCGTTCATGAACAGCAGCTGGTCCGTGGCTGCATACTGCCGGGCATCGGCCAGCTTGCCCTCCCAGAAGCTCTTCGCCTCCTCCGCCCCCGCCGGAATCTCATTGCCGTTCGAATACCAGTTGGCGAACAGGATGCCCAGCACCTTAGAGCCGTCCGGCCCTTCCCAGACCAGCTCGGAGAAGGAGGATTCATAGCCGTCACCGGAGACGGTATTATTGAAGCCGGTCGGCTTCACCCCGCGCCCGAAGAAGGCATTAGTAATGCCCGCCTGCACCATCAGCTGCGGAATCTGCCCGGTCAGGCCGAAGGTGTCCGGGAAATAACCGATTTTGGAGACGGTCCCGTAAGCTCCTGCGTCCTGGTGCCCGAGCTGCAGATTCCGCACATTGGCTTCCGGGCTGGTCAGGAACGCATCCTGCAGAATGTACCACGGACCGATATGAATCCGTCCCTCACGGATATGGCGCTCCAGGCGTGACCGGTTCTCCGGGCGCACCTGCAGGTAATCCTCAATAATAATCGTCTGCCCGTCGAAGAAGAAGCTGCGGAAGTCCGGCTCCTGCTCAAGCTTTTCCAGCAGGCTGTCCACCAGCCGGATGAGACGGAGATGATGGCGCTCATAGGGCAGATACCATTCCCGGTCCCAGTGTGTATGCGAGATAATATGCGCAGTCAGTGATTGGTTCATAGCCGTTATACCTCAGTCTCCAGCGGGAACTCCTCCATATATTGCAGCAGCTCATCCACGGTTGTGAAGGCAAGACCTGTAACCGTATCGGCACAGCCGTAATAGATAGCAATCCGTCCGGTAGCCGCATCGGTCAGCGCAGCGCACGGGAACGTTACATTCGGCACATCGCCGACACATTCATACAGCGTTTCCGGCCCGAGGATATAATTGCGCGAGCGGCCGATCACCTTCCACGGCTGATCCAGATCCAGGAGCGCACAGCCAATCCGGTAGACAAACCCGTTGCAGGTGTTGATTACGCCATGGTAGATCAGCAGCCAGCCCTTGTCGGTTTCAATAGGGATAGGTCCAGGGCCAATTTTCTTCGACTGCCAGGCGGAGGCATCGCCATTGACTGTCCCCATCACATAACGGTGTTTGCCCCAGAAGGTCAGATCAGGGCTTACGCTGTAAAAGATATCGCCAAACGGCGTATGTCCGGTATCGCTTGGACGGCTGAGCATAGCATAATATTCACCGATTTTGCGCGGGAACAGCACACCGTTGCGGTTATACGGCAGGAAGGCGTTCTCTAATTGATGGAAGGTCTGAAAATCAAACGTATACGCCAGCCCGATCGTCGGCCCGTGATACCCGTTGCACCAGGAAATATAGTAGCGGTCACCGATTTTGCATACCCGGGGGTCGTAACGGTATTCCCGCTTGATGATCTCTTCATCGCCCTCAAAGACAATCGGATCATGATTGATCTTCCAGTTCACGCCATCCTCGCTGAATCCGGCAAAGATATCCATACTGACTGATTTCGAGTCACAGCGGAACACCCCGGCGAAGCCGTCCCCGAATGGAACAACCGCCGAATTAAAGACACTGTTGGAGTTCGGAATCGCATTGCGGTTGATGATCGGGTTGGCGGAATATCTCCAGACCGGGCCGCCGGCTGCTTCAGGCTTCTCTTGCCAAGGAATGTTGGGTAAGTTTTCTCCGATAATTTTGCTCATATTCAAGTCTCCTTTGTGTATATAGCTTTGTGTATTGAATTTGTGTATATAAAAGAGTTACAGAATGCCTTCCTGCAGCGCCCGCCAGATCAGCTGGGAGAACAGGCTGTTCGACCAGGCGAACCATTTGCGGGTGAACACAGACGGATCATCCGCCAGGAAGCCTTCATGCATATAACCGGTATCGGCGTCAGTCGCTTCAAGCATGGCGATCACCGCCAGCTTCTCTTCCCGGCTGTCCGCTGTAATCCCCTGCATGGACAGCGCCATATGCCAGATGTAGCCCGGCGGGGTATGCGGACTGCCGATGCCTTTCGCGGCCTTGCCCTCATAATAGAACGGATTCTCCTTGCTTAGTGCAAACCGTCTCGTATTCTGATAGATAGGATCATCATTCTTCAGGTAACCCAGGTAAGGAATGGAGATCAGGCCCGGCGTTCCTGCGTCGTCCATCAGGCAGTAATTGCCGAAGCCGTCCGTCTCATAAGCGTAAATGGGTCCGAACTGCGGATGACGGTAGATGCCGTACAACTTGATGCCGTGCTCCACCTCCTGCTCCAGCTCCTTCAGCTCAGCCAGGAAGTTGAGATCGCGGAAGACCCATTCGGCGAAATCCTGCATCTGCCGCAGCGCCACCACAGCGAACATATTCCCCGGGATGTTGTAATGGAAATCGCAGGCATCGTCACTGGAACGGAAGCCCGACCAGATCATCCCTGTATAGTTGACCGGCATGCCCAAGCCGCTGTTACGGATGGAATCCTCCATAATCCCGTTATTCCGGGTGAAGCGGTACGGGGATTGTTCGCCGTGATGCTGCTCCCGCTTGAACAGATCCGTAATGATCCGGAGCATTTTTTTGAAATCAGCCGTGAAGAAATCTGTCTGCTTCGTCTCCTCCCAGTAGGCATGAGCCAGCCGGATCACGAAGCAGAGCGAGTCAATCTCGAACTTACGCTCCCAGACCCAGGGCGACATCTCCGTTACATCCCCGGCATTCCAGTGCCAGTCGTTGGCCGTTTCGTTGAACGCGTTGGCATAAGGATCTATCAGCACATACTCTGTATGCCGTTTGATCAGCCCGCCGATAATACGCTGCAAATCCGGGTCATTCTTGGCAAAAGGCACATAATGAATGACCTGCTCTACCGAATCACGCAGCCAGCAGGCGGGAATATCGCCCGTAATCACAAACGTCGTCCCGTCCTCAAGCAGCTTGGTTGTGGTCTCCAGCGTGTTCGGGAAACAGTTCTTGAACAGCCGCTGCAGCTTGGGGCGGCGGGCCAGCTTCATATCGGCTTCGGCAAGCACGTTCTGAATGGCTGACGGCAGCGCCAGCTCAGGCATCTCAATCTGGGGTAGTCTGAATTGTTCCAATGTGGTAGTCTCCTTAGCTTTATTCTGTTGATGATATACATGCCGCTCTATCGCGGCCCTTAAGTGTTTATAACAATATCCTTAATCCTGTCATCGTAATTTCAGGCTCTATGATTCTATTGAATTCACCGCTTACCCGCGCGGCAGCTTATTATACGGACATTCACCGCTAAGCCAAATCAAATACGGCGTTAGATCAGGTTATAGAGGACGAATGCCATCTCTCCGGTCAAATCCAACCCAATGCTGACCCTTACGGACATGACTGCCCTTATTCGCTCAAAATAGGCCTTTGGGGCGGTCTTACGGACTCCACGGCCCTTATCCGCCGCTTTTCATGGGCTAACTTCACTTTTCCGGTGAAATAACGGCGCTGGTGTCCTTAAGGCCCGGCACTCGGGTGCCTTTCCGCGGGCTTAACGTCTCTCATGTCCGCAACGCTTAGCCAGTCACTTGCATAAGCGTAAATGACTGGCTACTTTCTTAACAGAGGGCCCTTTCAGCCCATTTATCTGTGCGGCATGCTGGAGCTCACTTATTTACCCACTTACTCCCTCTATCGAAGTCCGAGATCACAGGTTCAAACTTAATCGTGAATGATTTTGACCGTCTTGATCTCGAACGGGCGGAATTCCAGAGTCAGCACTCCGTCTTCAGCCTGCAGCAGCTCTTCCTCTTCCTCCAGCGCATTCGATAAGTACAGCCTGGAATACGGCTGTGGCCAGCTGAGCTTCACCGTTTCACGCCCGCCTGCCGATTCGTACAGCCGCAGAATGCTGCCGCTGCCGTCTTCGGCCGGTTTGACCGTGTCGAGGATAACCTGCTTCCCGTCAAAGGGAATAAAGGAGCCTGCCGCCGGCAGCATGCCGGCAGCTGAAGCTGTGCCTGCCCTTGCACCTGCACTTGAAGCAATGGCAGCAGCAACGGCATAGGCCGGATGATTCAGCTCCGCTGCTTTGCGCAGCGTATGCGCCGTGCGCCAGTCTCCGCGGTGCGGATAAAGGGAATACGTAAATTCATGTGTGCCCTGATCGGCCGAATGATCCGGCCAGCGCGGTGCGCGCAGCAGCGACAGCCGGATCGTGCTGCCCTGAATGTCATAGCCGTACTTGCAGTCATTCAGCAGGCTGACGCCATAGTCATGCTCGGACACATCGGCGAACCGATGCCCGCATACCTCATACTGCGCCTGCTCCCAGCTGGTATTGCGGTGGGTAACCCGCTCCAGCGCACCGAACGGAATTTCATAGGTCGCCTTGCTGGTTATTACATCTACTGGGAAGCCGACCTTCAGCAGCTTGTGGGCTTCATGCCAGTCGGCCGTTGTCTTGAAATCGATTCTCCGGTCGGCATGATACAGGATCAGCTCCTGCCGGATCTCAGACTGGCCGATGCTCCAGCGGAAGAACAGCACATCACAGACCGGACCGGACGACAGCAGCCTGCGCTCCAGAAGCACCGCATCTCCGGCAGGCTGCGCTTCGTAGCGGCTGTCGATATCCCAGGCATCCCAGAGTACCGGACGGTCATGGAAGAAATACAGCCGGTTCGCGCGTTCCCCGGGCTTCACAATCTCCCGCCGGGCTTCCTTGTCGTACAGGCTGATGATTTCACCCCGTTCATTGAAGCTGAGCCGGTAATAATCTGTCTCCCAGCGGTCTTCAAACACCGGCGCTGAACCCGAAGCCGCACGCTGACCGCCTTCAACCGCCGTCTGTTTCTCCGCTCTCACCCATACAGTCTTATACCCGAAGGCCGGAACCTCCGGCACCCGGACACGCAGAAGACTCTGCTCTCCGGCAGCAACAGACTCTGCCGCCAGGCGTCCTTCGTTCTGGTCATATACCATCAACGCAGCATCCTCAGCTTCGTTGTCAACCTGAAGCTCAACAACCATATCCCGGGCCCAGCCCAGGCTGTTCAGTACAACATACGGCCGGCCTTCACCTTCCGCATGGATGCCGGAAACAACGGCCTCCGTGACCGTCTTCAGGCTCTGCTCCCCCAGGGAGAAGACATCCTTGTACTCCTTCTCTGAGGTCTGATAGACCTCGGGAATCGAAGAGCCGGGGATGATGTCATGGAACTGGTTGAACAGAAGCAGCTTCCAGCCGTCATGCAGCGCCTGGTTCACCGCTTCCCGCCCCTCCGGCTGCAGCCGGCCTCCGGCCAGCGTCTGCCACAGCTCGGCCTCGCGGTACAGGATTTCGGCCTTGCGGTTATTGCGCTTATTGCGCGCATGCGTTGTATATGTTCCCCGGTGCAGCTCCAGATACAGGTCACCCTGCCAGAGTGGCAGCTGCGGCTTCGCCTGTTCAATGCCTGCGAAGAAGTCAGCCGCCGTGCTGTAGCCTGAGGATGGCTGGCCCACCATCAGCTCCGAACGGTTGATGTATTCCAGCATCTCCCGCGTAACTCCGCCGCCGCCGTCACCATGTCCGTACAGCAGCATCTGCTCGCTGTGGACAGCTTTCTCACGGTAGGACTGCCAGTGGTCATGGACATCCTTCGGCAGCGTATTCTCGTTCACCCCGTGATTCATGAAGGACAAGAGTGCGGTGCCGTCGATGCCCACCCAGCGGAACAGATCATAAGGGAACAGATTTGTATCATTCCAGCCTAGCTTGGTAGTCATGAAGTAGCGGATCTTGCCGTGCTTCAGGATCTGCGGCAGGGATGCACAATACCCGAAGGTATCCGGCAGCCACTCAATCTCTGAGCGCAGCCCGAACTCCTCCTGGTAGAAGCCCTGTCCGTAGAGCATCTGCCGCATCAGCGATTCACCGCTTGGAATATTAAGATCCGGCTCCACCCACATGCCGCCGACCAGCTCCCAGCGGCCTTCGCGGATCCGTTCCTTGACCTTCCCGTACAGCTCCGGATCATTCTCCTTCAGGTAAGCGAACAGCTGCGGCTGACTCTGGGCATAACGGTAATCCGGGTACTGCTCCATGAGTGCATTCACCGTGGAGAATGTCCGGCTCGTCTTACGCACCGTTTCCCGTGCCGGCCACAGCCAGGCGAGATCGATATGCGACTGGCCGATCATATGAATGAAGCCTTCGCTGTTGCCGCCTATACTCCGTACTGCTGATGCCAGCTCCTGTTCAATACCGGCGATGCTGCCGCCGTTCATTGCAGCCTCCGGCCCCATGAACACAAAGGCATCCATCGCCCGGATCAGCGCCTCAAGGATACGTTCCCGGCGGAAATCCTGCTCCGGCAGCAGCAGCGCCGAATCACGGATAACAGTCGCTGTATACATCAGCGATTGCACCGGCAGGTTCGCCCGTACCAGGGCAGCGGTAACCGAGCGGACCGGCGGCTGGATGACCGCCTGCTTATTCAGCGGGTCATCCGGTTCCGGGATGGGATCATAGAGCTCGATCTCCAGCTCCGGTACCCGGCTGTCGGCTTCCGGGTCGAGGGCGGCAAAGGTATGATTGCGGTCCAGCCCCTGGCGTGAGGCCCCGTTAACCCGCAGCAGCCCTTCTCCGCCGGAGCGGAAGAGGATGCCGGTGTCCGCCCCGGTCCAGCCGGCAGGAATGTCCAGTCTCGTGCGGAAGAAATAGGTGGTTCCCTGAACACTCGGAAACAGGCTGAAGGCCTCACTGCCGTGATACGGCTGCAGCTCAGCGTAATCGCCCGGCAGCCTGTATTCGGTGGAGAAGACCTTCCAGTCCTCAATCGCCCGGTACTCCAGCCATTGCTGCTGCGCTAATTCACGGATAAACCGGTTAATTCGTTCCATATCCATAAGTTCCATGTCTATTCCTCCATAACAACTAGTGCAATATCAAGCGTATCATTGACATTCCGGCCGACCCTGACCCGGAAATCTCCCGGCTCGACCACCGGCTTATATTCCGGTCCGATGTAGCTCAGCTGTTCTGCGCCGATTGTGAAGGAGACGTTCTGCTTCGCTCCAGGCTCCAGAACGATTTTACGGAACCCCTTGAGCTCTTTCGCCGGTCTAGTCACCTTGCTGACAGAGTCGGAAATATACAGCTGAACAACCTCTGCACCTTGGCAGGAGCCGGTATTCTCAACGGTAACCGTAACTTCTGCAGTCCCGTCAGCCGGAATCTCCGCCGGTTCAATCCTGAGTCCGCTGTAGCAGAATTCGGTATAGCTTAAACCGAATCCGAAGGGATAACGGGGATGAGCCGCCCCTTCCAGATAACGGGCACCGCGCGAGCGTTTGCCGAGGTAATACACGGGCAGCTGCCCAGCATCCACGGGCAGGGAAACCGTCAGCCGGCCGGACGGATTGACATCGCCGAACAGGATGTCGGCAACGGCATGTCCGCCTTCCTGGCCGGGATACCAGGCTTCCAGAATGGCATCCGCATGCTCATCAATCCAAGGCTCGGCAACAGGACGACCGTTGATATAGACAACGACCACCGGCTTGCCCAGTGCTTTCAGCTGCTGCATCAGCTCCAGCTGGATGCCGGACAGGTGCAGTGACATCCGGTCGATCCCTTCCCCGCAGTCCATGTCGCTCAGCTCATTCTCCGTAACCTTCGAGGCTCCGGTCCGCAGGTCAATGCTGCCTTCACCGAAGTCCCGCGCGCTGGACCCGCCCAGTACCAGAACGACCGTGTCCGCCCCGGCTGCTGCCTGCATGGCCGGCTCCAGGCCCTCAGCGGACTGGTCCTTAATCCGGCAGCCCGGCGCATAGATGACCCGCTCCGGCTCTGCGGCTAGCTTGCTGCGGATTCCGCCGAGCACCGTCGCCACCTTGCCGGGCGGCTGCGGGGAGGTATAATCCCCGAGCTGGTTATAGCCGGCATCGGCATTCGGCCCGATGACAGCGATCCTGCCGCTGTGCTTAGACAGCGGCAGCACCCCGTCATTCTTCAGCAGCACAATGCCTTCAGCGGCGATGCTCCGGGCCAGCTCCGCATGGTCTTCGCTGCCGATAACCGCCTCCGCCAGGTCCGGGTCAGCAAACGGCTGTTCAAACAGCCCCAGCCTGAACTTCAGGTCAAGCACCCGGGAGGCGGCTTCATCAACGAACGACTCCGCAAGCCGGCCGGAGCGGAGCGCCGCAAGCAGATGCCGGCCGAACATCTCCCCGGACATCTCCATGTCAATTCCCGCCTGAAGCGCCTGCACAGCCGCATCTTCACCGCTCTCTGCCGTATCATGGCCCGAGGCCAGCATATCAATGGCTCCGCAATCGGTAATAATCATGCCGCGGAAGCCCCATTCATCCCGCAGTACATCCTGCAGCAGCTCCTTATTGGTTGTGCAGGGTACGCCGTCAATTTCGTTGTAGGCAGGCATAACCGATGCAGCGCCGGCCTCCACCGCTTTGCGGAAAGGATACAGATCAACCTCCAGCAGCTCCCGCTTGCCGATATGCGCAGGGCCGGCATTCCGGCCGCCCTCGGAGCTGCCGTAAGCGACGAAATGCTTCAGCGTCGCGCCTACACTGGACGCGCTGCTGAGATCCTCCCCCTGTAGCCCTTCCACCGAAGCGGCGGCGAATTCACCGATGAGATACGGGTCTTCGCCGAAGCACTCCTCGGTGCGGCCCCAGCGGGGATCGCGCACCACATCCAGCACCGGCGAATAGGTTACGGCCCCGCCCTGGCTCCGGGTCTCCAGAGCCACGGCCCGGCACATCTCGCGGTACAGGTCCACATTCCAGGTGCTGCCGATCAGCAGCGGCACGGGGAATACCGTCGCCCCGATCGCCATATGCCCGTGCGAGCATTCTTCCCCGATCAGCAGGGGGATGCCCAGCCTGGAATGCTCCAGGGCATAGCGCTGAATGGCATTCACCGCTTCCGCCCCGGCGCGCGGTCCAAGGCCGTTGTCCAGCGTAACTCCCGTCCACGGATCTGCCCGCAGGGTTCCATACAGGGAGCCGATACCGCCTTCACGGATTCTGCGTTTGAATTCTTCGGTCAGCTGCACATGGCCTCCGGCCGCTTCCTCGCTGTCTTGTATATATTCATAGGTCTGCCACCCGAACAGCTGGATCAGCTGGCCAACCTTCTCTTCTGTCGTCATCAGCCCCAGCAGATGCGCGGTCCGCTCCTCAGCAGGCTTTGTACGGTCTCTGTATAACATGTACTCCACACCTTTCTTTGTTTATATTGCTATTCTTTGACGGCTCCCACGGTAAGCCCCTGGATGAAGTAACGCTGGAAGAACGGGTAGGCGAAGATCGCCGGCCCTGTAGCCAGCACAACCATTGCCATCCGCGAGGTATCCTGAGGCATGGAGCGCAGCGCTTCCAGACTAAGTGAGCTGTTCTGTGAATTCTGCAGAATGAACTGCATACTGGTCTCAATCCGCATCAGCAGCGACTGCAGCGGCACCAGATCCGGATTATCTATATAGAGCAGGGCATTAAACCAGTCGTTCCAGTATCCGAGCGTGCTGAACAGCCCAATGGTAGCCAGACCGGGCAGCGACAGCGGCAGAACGATGCTCAGGAAGATGCGGAATTCCCCGGCTCCGTCGATTTTGGCCGACTCCATCAGGGCATCCGGTACGCTGGTTATATAGAAGGTACGCAGAATCATAATGTAAAAGGCGTTAACCGCCAGCGGCAGCACCAGTGCCCAGATGCTGTCCTTCAGGCCAAGCAGCTGAGTCACGATCATATAGGTGGGAACCAGCCCGCCGTTGAACAGCATGGTGAAGAAGGCAAAGAACGTGAAAAAATGACGGTACTTAAAGCTTTTACGTGAAATGGCATAAGCATAGAGTGAAATAAGCAGCAGGCTGACCAGCGTACCGGTCAGGGTTACGGTAAGGCTCACCCCGTAAGCGCGGAGCAGCGTGTCTCCCGAGTCAAAAATATATTGATACGCCAGCGTACTCCACTTGGCCGGAATGAATTGATAGCCGTCCCGTGCCAGCACCCCTTCGTCCGTGAAGGAGATGAGCACCACAAACAGAAACGGGAGAATGCACAGCAGGGCAAAGCCTCCGGCAATACAGTTGAAGATGATATTCCACCAGAGCGGCAGCTGATGGAAGTCGCGCGGTTTCACGGGCCTACCAGACATCGCGTGACCTCTCTTTCCTTCATTTCCCCTAGAATAATGCACTATCCTTATCGAATTTACGCACCATATAGTTCGCGGTGATGACCAGTACGAAGCCCACCACGGACTGATACAAGCCGGCTGCCGTGCTCATTCCAATCTCACCGGTCGCCTTAAGCCCGCGGTACACATACGTATCAATGACGCTCGTCACGCTGTAGAGCGTCCCCGAATTCCTCGGCACCTGATAGAACAGCCCGAAGTCTGCATAAAAAATCCTCCCGACCGCAAGTAAGGTCATAATAACAATGACCGGCTTCAGCATCGGCAGCGTAATATTGCGGATCTGCTGGAGCTTGCCGGCCCCGTCGATCATCGCCGCTTCGTACAGGGACTTGTCGATGCCCATGATGGCCGCCAGATAGACTACGCTGCTATACCCGGCAGCCTTCCACAAATAGACAAGCACAATAATGAACGGCCAGTACTGCGCTTCCGAATACCAGGAAATCTCTGTACCCAGCAGTCCATTCAGCAGCCCCCGCTCCGAGCTGAGCAAGCTGAAGGTGAAATATCCGACAACGACCCATGACAGGAAATAGGGCAGGAACATTCCCGTCTGGTACAGCTTGGCCAGCTTCTTGCCCGCAAGCTCTGACAGCACAACCGCCAGCAGCACGGAGAACAGCAGGCCGAGAATAATGAAGGCCATATTATATAGAAGCGTATTGCGTGTGATCAGGAGGGCATCATTCGTGCTGAACAGAAATTTGAAGTTATCCCAGCCGGCCCAGCGGCTATTCATCATACTGGCCCAGAAGCCGTCCCGGCTGAACCGGTATTCCTTGAAGGCAATCACTGTCCCCACCATAGGCAGATAAGAGAAAAATAAAAACCAAAGGGTGCCCGGGAGAACCATGAGCAGCAGTGCTTTATTTCTGACAATCTCTTTGGCGGACTTTCCTATCTTCCCCACGCCCCCAGCTCCTCCTATGCCGGACAATTCATGCCCGGATACACAAAGACCAGGCCGGTCTGTTCACCTGCCCGGTCTTCAATAAGTTATTACTTATCGTTAGCTGCTTTCCAGGCGTCAAGCTGTGTTTGTGCTTCGGCAATGATAGTATCCAGACCGGCTGCTTTGAATTTCTCATTAGCTTTGTCCAGATATTGATCCGGATCTACAGATCCTGTCATCAGCGGTGCCCAGAATTCTTCCTTGACGTTCTGAACGGCAGCAATTTCATTCGTAATTTTGGATGTATCGAAGTTGAAGCCAAGCAGCGGCGCAGGGATACCGGAATCATTGAATTGCTTGAACTGTTCCCATTTGTTCTCCGGGTCGCCTTCATTCAGATAGTTAATCATGATATTACCCAGGGAAAAGGTAGCCATGTCATAGTTCTTGGCCTCCGGGAGGTTCCGGATCATGTTGCTGCTGATCTTCTCGTAATGCACACCTTCGATACCCGAATCCATCATGTTGCGCAGCACGGGATCTGTATTCAGCAGATTCAGGAACTCCATCGCCTGCTCCGGATGCTCGGAGTTGGCAGAGATCGCCTGCATGGAGCCCATCACAGACCAGTTATATATATAAGGCTGACTGGCTGGTGTGGAGATAACCGGATAACCATAGCTTACGCTCCACAGATTGTCGGCCAGCGGCTGGGTTGCCGCACGGTCAGTGAACCATTTACCGGCTTTGTACAGATCATCCACTGATGTGGAAGTAGCTACTTCAGGGGAGATGTAGCCTGCCAGATAGAACTTACGGACGGTCTGAAGGGCTTCCTTCATTTCCGGCGTTTCAAAGATATTCACAACTTTATAGTCTGAAGTGTCCATATAAACCGCCATTGGCATCTTCTCAATTACATAGTCAAACGGCATAACCGGCATGAAGTCTTTCACCATGGCGTATGGTGTCACTTCAGGCTCATTTTCCTTAATGGTTTTGAGCAGCGGCTCAAGGTCAGCCATCGTTTTCACAGAGCTAAGATCCAGATTGTACTTGTCCAGCAGCTCCTTATTGAAACGGAAGACCTCCTGGGCCGGAAGCTCTTTATTCGCCGGAATGGCGTAGTTGTGGCCGTCAACCTTGGAGCCTTCCATGAAAGCCGGATTAATGGCATCGACGATCCCCTTGCCCTGGTTCTTCAGCAGATCATCCAGCTGCAGGAACGCGCCTTTGCGGGAGTTCTGTACATAATCGAATGCCCAGGAACTGGTAAACAGAATGTCCATCGGCTCACCGGAAGCGACCATGACCTGCATTTTTTGCGTATAATCGCCGAAATCAATCAATTTCACATCAAGGGTGGCACCGATTTTATCCAGCGTATATTTATTAATTTCCTCGAGCACCCTGTTCAGATCCTTTTGGGGTGTACCGATGGTGTACCAGATCAGCTCTACCGGATCATCTGAAGAGTTGGTATTAGCAGTATTGTCATTCCCCGTGCATGCGCTGAGTGCCATTGACAAGGTCACAAGCGCGGTTAATAACAAGGAGACGCGTTTCTTTTTCATGCTCATATTGCCGTTCCCCCTTATATAAGTACCCGGGAGTTCTGACTCCCTGTTAAAACCAGCTTCAGCTTCTCCTTAAGCTATATTTGAAAAACATCCGAACGATGGCTTATACGCCATCGTTCGGATTCACAACTTTATTTGAAATATTCTGTAATCTGTTTCTGGGCTTCTTCCATGATCTTATCCATCCCGGCAGCCTTCAATTCCTTGACTAGCTTAGGAACGACCACTTCAGGATCAGAAGCACCTGTTAACAGCTCATATTGATATTTATCCATTACTGCTTTGCTGTTTGCTACTTCTGTAGCCAGATCGTTAATATCCAGAGCAAATCCGAGGAGGGCAGAAGCATCCGCTTCTTCGTTCAACTTCTTCACCGCATCCCACTGGTCGCCGCTGTTAGGTGAAACCGCTGCCATATTGAAGAAGGTTCCCTGTGAATATCCCGGCAAGCTCCAGGTATCATTCAGCCGCTCGATTACGTTGTCTCCAACCGTTTTCCAGTCTTGTCCTTCAATTCCGTATGCAAGCATATTTCTGAGCTGCGCATCCGTGTTCACAAGCTCCAGGAATTTCAGAGCTTCCACTTTGTATTTCGAGTTTTGGGAAATGGCGTTAAGTGATCCCTGAATCGTGCTGGTTGTATACAGCGGACCAAAGATTTGGGTCATCACATACTTATCAACACCGTTGTTAACCTGCCAGCCTGCTTCGGCACCCGGGAAGCCCTGTGCGCTGAAGAACGGAAGATTTTTAGGCGGCTCGCTCAAGGTAGGGGCATCCGGATTGATAATACCATCTTTATACCAGCTGTGGACAAGCTTCAGCTTCTCCATAATTTCCGGCTGCTCGAATACGGAAACTACTTTGCGGGAGGTATCATCAACCTTAACACCAAGCGCTTTCAAACCGAGTGTCATGTCATCATAATCATTCAGCAGACCGGCGAAGCCGTCGCCTTTGGACAGCTGCAGCGGATAATAAGATTTTCCTTCACCGGCTTTAATGTCGCGGAACGGTTTGTCGAGGTCCTGCAGTGTTTTGATATTAGCATAATCAATATTGTATTTCTGCACAATACTGTCATCCCAGACGAAATATTGCGTCATTGAAGAATCCTTATAGGTAGGAACTGAATAAATTTTGCCGTTCATCTTCGTACCGTTCCATACCGTTTCAGGAATGAAACTATACAGGGAAGGAGTATCCTTCTGGACGGAATCGGTGATGTCAGCGAGTGCGCCCAGGTTGATGAAGCGGTTATAGTTAGTATTGTTTACAAACATAATATCAAAATCTTCGCCTGTATTGATGATCGTGTTCATTTTCGTGTCATAATCACCCCAGCCGGCCACTTTAATATCAACCTTCACGCCAATCTTCTCTGCCGTGTATTCATTGATCTTGGCTACGCCTTCTGCAAGATTCGTAGGCTGTGTACCAATCTGCCACCATACGATGGTAGGCGCATCTTCAGGCGATGCTTGCTTAGTTCCCGAATCACCTGCAGTTGCGGCTGGCTGTGTGGATTCTGTTCCTGCAGCAGTCGGTGAAGGCGAGGCATTATTCCCTCCCGAGTTACAGCCGGCAATCAGTGTCGTGGTCACTGCAAGACAACATGCTAATGTAGAAATCTTGAATTTCTTGTTCATACACACTTTCCCCCTACAATTGGAATTTTATATGATGATAAATCAAGTGAAACCCTTGGGATTCCTGTACGCCAGCCGCTTATTCCTTTACAGCTCCAATAGTTAAGCCTGAGGTGTAATACTTCTGGAAGAACGGATAGGCACAGGCTATAGGTAGAACGATCAACACTGTAATCGCCATACGGGCGGACTCTTTTGGCATTTTGGCTGCCGCCTCTGCGATACTGACGCCCAGTGAAGAAGCATTTTTGGCTAAATAATCGGCTTGGCCCATGATTTTGTTGAGCAGGGCTTGAAGGGAATACATATTCTGGTTATCAATATAGAGCATGGATTGGAACCAGTCGTTCCAATAGGAGAAGCTCAGGAACAATCCGATCGTAGCCAGAACCGGAAGCGATATCGGCAGCACAATGCGTAAGAAGATACGCAGCTGTGAGGCTCCGTCGATTTTGGCCGATTCCACTAAGGCATCCGGAATGGTTGAGCGGAAGAATGTTTTACAGATAATTACATTGAATGAACTCACTGCCAGCGGCAGGATGAGCGCCCAGATCGAATCCTTCAGATGCAGCAGGTTCGCCGTGACAAAGTAAGACGAGACCAGTCCCCCGTTAAAGATCATTGGAATGAATACCAGCCAGGTTACAAACTTTTTCAGGCGGAACTGCGGCCGGGACATTACATACCCCATGCTTGTCGTGAGCATTACGCCCAGCACGGTCCCTACACCTGTTACAAAAAGTGAAATTCCTAAAGCCCTGAGAATCATATCGCTTTGCTGATACAGAAATCTGTAACCATCCAGCGAGAAAGCTGCAGGAATGATCTGATAGCCATGCTCCTGAATAGAGGATTCAGCGGTCAAAGAAATCATGACAACGAATAACACCGGGAATACAGCTATGATTCCGAGAATGATAAACACCAGGTTGAACAGAATATTCGTGAATGGCTTGATACGGTTGTGTCTATCCAAGCCGCTTTGTACATTTGCAACGTCTTTCATAGTTCACCTCTCCTAATTTCGAGCCTCAAATCATTGCGCTGTCTTTATCGATTTTCTTCACAATAGCATTGGCCGCAAGAATCGTGAGGCACCCCACTGCAGACTGAACGAACGCAGCAGCTGAAGCCATACCGGTGGTTCCGGATTTCATCATGGAATATACATAGACATCAATGGTATAAGTCACATCAAATAATGAATTGGACGCCTGCGGAACCTGATAGAACAGTCCGAAGTCCGAATAGAAGATTCGCCCTACGTTGAGAATGAACATGATGATAATGACGGGCTTCATAAGCGGCAAGGTTATATATCTCATTTGATTCCATTTGCTTGCCCCGTCGATCACAGCGGCTTCATAGTAAGTGCCATCCATGCCTACGATGGAGGCCAGATATACCACCATTCCGTAACCCAGGGATTTCCACAGGTTCATAAAGGTCAGCAGATACGGCCAGTAACTCGGCTGCATATACCACTGGATCCGCTCGCCGCCTGCCTGCTCTACGAAACTGTTCAACAGTCCTTTGTCATAACTAAGGAAACCAAAGACCACTGCGGCCACTACTACATAGGAAAGGAAATAAGGCATAAACAGTGCCGTCTGATAGACCTTGGTCGCCTTCCGGCTGTGCAGCTGGTAAATCATAAGCGCTAATATAACCGGAATAACAATACCGAGAATGATAAAAACGATATTATACAGAAGCGTGTTGCGGATGATAATCCCGATATCTCCAAAATTGAACAAGGATTCAAAGTTTTTAAGGCCATTGCCTCCAGCCCAGGAGCTGTTCACAATACTCGATAGAAAGCCGCCTTTGATCCTAAAGTCCTTAAATGCAATAATGATGCCGAACATAGGCAAGAAACTGAAGAGGATGTACCATACCGTGGTCGGCAAGGCAAGTAACGCAAGCTCTGTATCATCCTTTGTCCAGCGGGATTTTTTTCTCTTCATTCCCTTTGTCTTCTTAGTGTTCATGTTGACGTTCCTTTCTGCTGTAAATGTATTCATAATGATTTTCTAAGCATTAGAGCGCAAAGATAGCGCTACCAAAAGAACAGAATGCCGGGCCCTTTATTACCTCCGTTTAACATAGTTAAATTATATCAAAGGGGTTTTTGAGCAAATAGTTAACAAAGTAAATAAACAATGGTACAGATTAAAGTTAAATATAAAGCGCTCTCACATGAACATAACAAGCCCGGGAAGCTAACAGCTTATCTCCCGGACGAACTTAACTGCCTGCTTAATTGTCCTGGTGAAGACTTTGAAAGTGGAGTTATCACAAGAAAAGTGACGAATAAGAGCGCTGATGTCCGCAAGCCCGGCAATTGGGCCGATAATGAACTTTTGAGGGCTGTGGTGTCCGTAAGGGTCAGACTTGTCCCCCAGGTACTTGGGGAGACACTACAAAAAGAGCTGCCCTAGAGCAGCCCCTTGAATTCAGTCGGTGAGACGCCTACATATTTCTTGAACTGCTTGTAGAAATACCCCATCTCCCAGTAGCCCACATTCCTGGCGATCTCATGCACCTTCTGGTTGGTCGAGCGCAGCAGCTCCTTGGCCCGCTCGATCCGGTAACGGTTCATATACTCCGCGAAGGATTCGCCGGTTGCTTTGTGGAAGAGCTGCCCGAGATACACTGGATGAATATTGAACATGAAGCCCAGCTTCTTCAGCGACAGGTCCTCGCTGTAGGATTTCTCAATATAATTCAGCACCTGATTCACCACCGGACTCTTCATCTCCCGGTCCAGCAGCCCGATGATGCTGCCGGCTGTCTGCTTCAGCGCAGCCGACAGGCCGGGCAGGGAATGCACCCTGCGGATAGCGGTCAGCCCCTCGGCAATCAGCTCCCGCTCCATTTCGCTGCGGATATCCTTGATCAGCATCCGGAAGTACAGAATCCACTCCAGGGAGATCTCCCGGAGCAGCTCGGGGGTCAAGCCCTCCATGCTTGCATCAGCAGTATAGGCATCCAGCTTCTCTGCCAGCGCCTCATAATTCTTGGACATCATTAATTTGGAATATTCACTCCAGTCCTCCGGCAAGGCCGCTTCCAGATTTCCTTTGCGGTCCTTCAGCTGCTCATAATAAATCATGCTGCGCTCCGGATGGATCTCCAGGAATTCCTGCGCCTGCTTCGCCTGCTCATAGCTGGAAGGAGCATCCTGCTCCGCCTCGGCAACCGCACCGACTGCAATGCGCAGACGCTGGCCGGATATGCTAAGGCTGGTGATTTCCTGCAGCATAGAGGCCATCCCCTCCGCCCCGGCCAGCTCATCCCCGAAATTATGTATGAGCACCAGATCATTATCCGAATCCCAGAACATGAAGAACGAAGGATGGGTGCCAACCAGTGCGGCCGCGTTAGTCCTGAAGGCTTCCGTCGCCGGTTCTGCCTGAATCAGCGCCACCTGGACATAACGCTTGCTGACCGATAAGCCGAGCAGGCCCAGCCGTTCTGACAGCTCCCCGGCATCGATCTGGCCCCGCAGCCAGCGCAGCAGCACATTATCCTTAAGCACGGAGTTCGTATACTGGGACCATTCCGTATCAAGCCTTGAGACATCCAGCTTCTCCACAATGGTCTCAAGCGTGCTGTGGAATTCCTCCAGGTTGATCGGCTTGAGCAGATAATTCTCAATCCCGAGCGACAGGCCCTCTTTTACATACTTGAACTCATCGTACCCGCTCAGCACAACGGCCTTCATCTCCGGATTGAATTCCTGTGCCGCACGGATCAGCTCAAGCCCTGTCATTACAGGCATAGAAATATCGGTAATCAGAATATCAGCAGGCGCCTCGCGCAGCTGCTCAAGGGCTTCCTGCCCGTTCTCCGCCTGCCCTGTAATCGTAAGACCCAGAAGCTCCCAGTCCAGAATATCCTGCAGGCCGCTGAGAATGAACGGCTCATCATCTACAATAAATACCTTATACATGCTCTGTATCCTCCTTGGCGGGATATGGGAAAGTAATAGTCACTTCGGTTCCTGCCCCTGCTTCACTAATCAGGCCTACGCCATACGGTTTCCCGTACATCAGCCTTAACCGCTCATGGATACTCCGCAGCCCGAACGACTCTGACCCGGACATTGTCCCGTTATCCTCCAGCCCCAGCCGGAGTTCATCCAGACGCTCAGCGGGAATGCCCAGCCCGTTATCGGCAATGACAACCTGGATACCCTGCTGATCCGGATACGCCCTGATGCTGACCTTATTGTCCGCCTGTCCGGTCCGCATGCCATGCAGAATATAGTTTTCGATTACCGGCTGAAGCGACATTTTGGGTATAGGCAAATCCTCCAGCTCTTTACTGCATTCAATCGTATAGGCGAACCGGTCCTTATAGCGGATGCGGAATAACTCCAGATACATGCGGCACGCCTCCAGCTCATCCTTGAACGTATATCTTGCTTTGGGACGGACATAGGATTTGAAGAGCACCGACAGGCTGTAGATCATCTCCCCGACATCCTTCGCCCCGCTGGAAATAGCCCGCATCCGTATGACTTCCAAAGTATTATACAGAAAATGCGGATTCACGCGGGCCTCAAGGGTGGCGATCTCCGTATGCTTCTGTTTGATTTCAGCTTTATATACCTGATCAATATACTGGTTAAGCTCATCGAGCATACTATTGAAGCTTTTGGCAATCTGGCCCAGCTCGTCTTCCTTACTGTCGATAATCCGGGTATTGAGATCCCCGTTCTTCACCTTGCGGGTAAAGCGGATAATGCGGTGTGTTCTCTTGGCAAAATTAGAAATAAACATCGCCGGCAGCAATACAGCGAACAGAATGCAGACGAGGGCTATAGAAATGATTGTGTTCCGCGCACTGCGGTAGGTCTCTGCCAGCTCTTTCTTGGAAATCATGCTGACTACGGAGTAGCCGGCCTGGCTTTGGGTCAGGCTGGTCACCACCATACCGTCCACCGTAACCTCCTCGCCCGAATTCATTCCTGCAAGGCCCCGGTATTTGGTACCGTAGCCCTTACCCGAGCTATCAAAAATCACTTCATTCTGCGCGGAAAGCACAAGGATTTCACCTTTAAATTCCTCTTTGTAGTTGCTCATGGCCTGCCGGATGGCGGTGGAATCGAAGTAGACTAGGATTTGGCCGATATTCAGCAGCGACGTTTTATTGTTGATCGGAATTTTCACCGAGAACATGGGTGAGCGCTGCATTCCGATACTCTGCAGAACCCAGATGTTCGGCACAGACACCAGACTCTCCTCATCCAGATACATAGAATCCGGGACAAAGGAATGGGCGGCATTGGTGGACACCATATCAAACTGCCGGCGGGCCTTGTAATAGTACATCACCTGCTGATTGGCACTGTACAGCATCAGGCTGCGGATATCCGGATCGTCGTCAATTTTGTTCTGAAAAAACTGCACAGCATCAGATGTAGGCTGATCAGCCGCGAAATAGCGGTCCAGCCGGTGCTCTACATACTCGCTGAACGGATGCTCCAGCAGAAATGTGGTATTGCTCGCCAGGCTCCCGTCACGGTATACATCGCGAATCATATCCTGTACAGACTGGTATTTGTTCTCTACATACTTGCTGATGCCCTCCATCGTATTGCGCTGGTTGTCCATCTGCCGCTGCACGGCGGAATCCGAAATCAGCATGAGGACAAGATAAGAGAAAGCGATAATGGTCGCAATGAAGACGCAGGATACAATCAGGGTAAAGCGCATAAACAGATTATCTTTGAAGTACTTGCGGTACAGGGTATTTCTCCGCATGGTCCACCTCCTTTAAGTTTATTGGCGTGAAAAGAATAGACAAGAAGCGCTCCCCCCTGCATTTCTTCAGAGGGTGAGCGCCTTGGTTATGATCCGCAGAACGGGCTAAGCTAACCTTTCAGTGATCCTAATTTAAATAATTCAGCAGAATCTGTGCCGCTTCAGCCCGGGTAGCCGGAGCCTTAGGAGCGAATGTTCCATCCGCCCGGCCCTTGACCAGACCGAGGGAAGCTGCCGCTGCTACATGCTCTGCTGCCCAGTCAGAGATGCTGGCCGCATCTGTCATGGACGGGCCGGCCGGAGCAGCCTGGATGGTGTCATGCTGCAGGCGGTAAGCCCGCATCAGAATGACGGTCATCTCTTCGCGGCTGATCTCCGCACCCGGCTGGAACGACTCCGGAGTCCGTCCGGTAATCAGTCCGGCCTGCACCATGCCCGAGAGTGCGTCCTGATACCAGGCGCCTGCCGGGACATCCGCGAAGCTGACTGTACCGCTGCCCTTAAGCTGCAGTGCGCCGGCCATCAGCTGGACGAATTCAGCCCGGGTAATATTCCGGCCCGGCTGATAAGCCTGCTCCGTGACTCCCTTGATCAGATGCTTCGCCGACAGCACGCGTAAGGCATCGAATGCCCAGTGGGCAGCCGGAACATCGCTGAACTGCTTGTTGTATTCCAGCAATGCGTACGTACCGGTGCCGGCAAGTCCGGCTGTAAGATTGCCTGCTGCAGTTGTTCCGCCCAGATAATTGAGCGTACCGTCACTGCCTGCAAGATACAGGCCCAGCAGCTTCGGATCAAGTCCTTCACCCGCCGGCCAGCTGATCTTCACAGGGGCAGCGCTACTGCCAGGACGCTTAACCGTTCCATCTGCTAAGGTCAGGTTCAGATCATAGTCGAGAAGCCGTCCCTTAAGCGATACCCCGGCTTCCGTCTTCAGTGCAGCCTGCGCCAGCGCTTTGAACTCCGCTTTCAGGACGATCTTCGCACCGCTGCCCTGGGCTGCAGGTACAGCCTCAGCCAGCTGCTTCAGCAGCTCCGGCGCCAGTTCAAAGACTGCTCCGTCTCCCTGCAGGCCGAGTGTATTTGTGCCCAGCAGCTCACCGGCGTTAACCGGAAGCTCCATAGTAACCGCATTCCCTGTCTGTACGGTAACCACACCGTTCACAGCAGGGCTGCCCAGCTGTGCGGCTGTGATCACTGCAGCCCCGGCCGCCGGTGTTGCCGCCGGCACTGGTACTGGCGTTGCCGCCGGCTGTGCGGCCGCCGGAGGATTCGTTGGTGCTGCCGGAGGATTCGTTGGTGACACCGGCTGAGCGTTAACGGTCAGCTGAATCCCCTCTGTATCCGCTGCATCCACATAAGGACGGCCTCCGACAATGCGGGTATTCTCCACACGCGCCTTATAGATACCCGTATCGGTCAACGCTGCACCCGCAATGGTCAGGCTGCTGCCGAGAGCGCCTTCTATCGCCAGATCATCCTTGAACCAGCTGTAGCCCAGTTCACCGTATACGGAATCGGCCACAACTGTAAAGGTCACGTCGTTCCCTTCGGTTACCGATTGACTTGTCGCTGTGAATGAAGCAATCGCTGGAGCGTCATGCAGCGGATAGACCTTCAGTTCCAGCGGAGAGCTCACGATACGTGCCGGTTCAGCTGCCTCTTTGCCGGTCAGCACCACCCGGTAACTCGTTCCATCCTCTTCATAACCGGGATTCATATGATATACCGCACCCGTTACATTCGGAAGGGACTGCCATTCCTCATCGGCAGCACGCTTCATTTCCCATCCGATGGAGGCAATGTCTCCTGTGGTATCGACGGCAAGCACAACCGGCTCGCCGGCAACGGTCTCCATCAGCGGTGGCAGATCCATCACAAAGGCCGGGGTAACCCAGTTGGTCTCCGCAGGAAGCACCTGCAGAACATATTCCTGCTCCGCGGTTAAGCCGCCTTCGCCGGTTACAATCACCTTATAGCGGTATCCGCTCATTTCTTCTGTCAGCTCTGTAAGCATCAGCTTATCACTAATGTCAATGGCTTCGCCGTAACCTTCTCCTCTATCGGCATACCAGGCATAGGTTAAGGTACCCGCACCTTTACCTACAGCTTGAAGCACTCCGCTCTGTCCTGCCCGGAACGAGCCTTCACTGACCACCTGTACGGCCGGCGGCAGCGCTGTCCATTTCGCCTGCAGTGTAAGCGGGCCACCTACCGTGTCCGTGGCAAAATGCCATCTCACATTGCCGTTATACCAGCCTTCCAGCACATAGCCTTCTCTTGCTACATTCGGTGCAGTCACAAGCGCACCGTTCATCACCTGGACCACGTTTGCTTTCGGCTGGCCGCCGTTGCTGTTAAAGGTTACATTGTACCGCTTATCAAGCTGCAGCGGCTGGGATTTGTTCCCGCTGTAATCCTCCATGACCACAGTTACTGCTTTGGTCGATGTAAAGCTAAGGCTTGCCTTGGTGGTGCGGCCGCGGATAATCATCGGTCTTTGCGCTGCTGTCCCTGAAAAATAAGTTACAGCAAAAGATTTAGGGGCTCCGTCTTCATAGACATACATGTACCGCCAGTCCCGCGTAGTCGGCATTGGCAGGTTCAGCGTATTTCCATTCCAGGACCACGCTTCGGCATATGGCTGAGCCTGCTTGTCAATGAACGTGCCATTATGGGTCACAATATCCGAGTTGCCTGCCTGAATGGTTACAGTATATTCGTCTCCATTAACCGGCATATCGCTGAACAAGGCTGAGGTTGTCCCTTGCGGCAGGCTCAATTGTCTGGAAACCGGTGCTGCGGTTGAAATCCAGTTCACTGATTTCACCGTCACCTTAACATTTCCGGCCGCGCCTGAGCCGGACCACTTGACCAGGAAATCACCGTTAGCGCTTGATTCCACTTCAATACCCGATACCGCCGAGTCCAGATTGTAGGATACGGTAGCTGCATCCCCTTCTAATCCGTCTGCTCCGACAGGAACGACTTTTATTATACCGGATTTGGCCGGCAGCTGTTTGATGTAGAATGTCTCATCATATTTGCCGCCCATAAAGATGTCATTCACATATACATTGTATTGCTTCACCTTGGAATAATCGCTGTTCAGATCCCATTTCAGGATCATTTCATCCGTATTCGCAATAGCCTGTGTAACCGCCAGATTAGTTGGCGCAGCCGGCTTCACGGCTGAACCGTCAGCGATACGGATTTGGCCGATATTCACCTGATAGTCTGAGATTGTGTCAGCACCCGGTGTAAACACCAGGCCAAAGGCCGCGATTTCTTTGCCTGCGTAAGCTCCCAGATTTACATCCGCCGTCACCCAGCCGCTGGTTTGTTCCCCGCTGTTCTCCACAGGGACCTTGACTACCTTGGCCGGATTATCCTTGAAGATCAGGCCTGCGCTTATAACCGAAGCATCGCCTTCCGAAGTCTTGTTATAAGTAAGCGACAGCTTGGAAGTCGCTTTTACAGACAGGTCGCTCTTGTACAAGCGGAGGAAATTCTCCTTGTCCAGCGCCCCGTTCACCACCAGTGAGCTGCCTCCGTTGAAGCCGCCGATCTGCTCATAATTCATACGCGTATTGCCTGTCATCTCATATTCCGGACCGTAGTCGTAGTCAACCGTCAAGCGGTTGCCCTGGGTATCCTGCCACCATTGCCAGGTTACAGGAATATCCTGCAGGCTCATGTTGGACCATTCTTCCTCATTAGACTTGACCCCGTTAACATAATAAGAGATTCCGTGTCCGGTATTGAAATTCGTATAGAAATTGGAATCCTGAACCACTGAGCGCTCCGCAATGACCGAAGAGATGCCCGGCCAGTAGCGGTTATCTGCGTAGACATCCGCCGCCGTATTCGTGGCCGAAACGGTTGTATTGCCCGGATTCACATTGGGACCTGACCACCAGAGCTGCTCGCGCAGATTAGTCATCCACTGGTATCCATTCTCTGTCCGCTTCGAGACAGGCCATGATTGCCCCATATCCTCGTCAAGACCGGCATGGACGAAATCGGCACCGAGAGTGGCGATACTCAGACGCGGAGCTCCGGCTGCTGTCAATTTGTCCTTGAGCGCTGTTCCCTGTACACTCTTGAAACGGTCACGGCCTGCTTCAAGTCCGGCAAAGCCGATATCAAACAGATTGTAATTCGTTCCTTCATCCTCATTCATTCCGGCCAGATAGCCAATAGCTGTATTAATATGAGTGCTATTCACTCCGTAATCGAAGAAGAAGGAATTGGAGACCGGCTCTTTTGCCGTCTTGTCATACAGCATCGAAATATTATTATTACTAAAGGTTCTTGTAAACGTATTGGAACCGTTATTCGTAGTTAAAGAATCATACCACTGGACATACAGTCCGCCCTTTTGCAGCACCTTCATGAATGCGATGTAATCAGGAATGTCGGCAGTTGCGACGTTCGGGCTCACTTCCTCCTGATTCAGGAAATAGCCGTCATAGCCGAAGTATTGGGCCATTTCAATCATTTTCTCCGCTACCGGGAAGTTCCCGTTCTCATCCTTCACAATCATTTGTTTGTACGTCTGCTGCCCGCGGTCATTGTTGGAGAAAAACACGCCGGCCAGCGACATGACCCCGTTCTTATGTGCGGCATCCGTATAGGTCGGGTTCGGTATGTTCAGCATGCCGAACTCAAACCACTTCTGCTGCCAGTCGGACTGGGCCAGATCATCGTAGTATTCCGGCGGTGTGTATGCCGTTGCTGTGCCGTGCCAATACGAATAATAGTCGACATACTGCCAAAAGTTGAAATGATACTGGGCAAACTTGTTGGTGTACGGAGCGTTCTCAATGAAAGCATTTCCATAATCGCCCGCGACATTCATCATCTGTACATCCGGGCTCAGCTTAGGATTGGCCTGTGTAGCCTTGAAGGAGGCAATCCGGCTCTGCAAAGGCACGCGGGATCGCAGCAGCTCCGCATCCGGATCGGTCTGCGGACTCCAGTCCGCGATCTGATTGCTGGTGTAGCCATGCACATTCGGCTGGTTCGCTCCATGCGCGCTGTCCCCTTTGAACGGCCAGGTGTCTCCGGCCAGGACAGTCTGCGGCAGCAAGCCTGCCAGAAGCGCCGCACTGATTACAGTTGAAGTCAGCTTACGAAGTTTGCGTGTTCGGGTATGAGTTACCATTGTCCACTCTCCTCATTCATGGGGATGATCTTCTGTTCTGCCAGTTCAAACGGTGCATTATTGGAAACGCATTCATAAATAATTTTCCTGTACCCCCCTTTTATTCTTGTTCCAAATTTAATATATAGCAGGAGCTGCCGGTCCAAGTAGAAGCGAAATTAAAGATACGCTGGTCAAATTAAAGGAAATTGTACGGCGGAGCTCAATTAGCAGCACTCTGGCGTAGTGTATATGAAAAACCGAACACATTCGGCTTGCGCGGGGGAGGGGGGCAGTACATAACAAAATAAGCAGCCCCCGCCGGGAGCTGCCGTATATTCACTTCCACCCGCTTAGCCTGAGAATGGATATGGATCTATCTTCTGTATCGTTCCGTCCGGATTATGCTTTAGCTCCGTATATTTGACAGAACGCTTATGGTTTACACCACCTGACAGCGAACAGTCATGATAGAACAGATACCACTTGTCCGCAAACTGGACGATGGAATGATGCGTAGTCCAGCCAATGACCGGGGAGAGAATCTCTCCCTTGAAGGTGAACGGACCCAGCGGATTCGTGCTGACCGCATACACCAGCGTGTGTTTCGTTCCGGTGGAGTAGGAGAGATAATACAAGCCGTTGTATTTGTGGACCCACGGCCCCTCGAAATACCGCCGCTCCTCGTCACCGGCAAGAATCGGCCGGCCTTCCGCATCGGTAATCGAAATCTCCAACGCTTCCTGCCGGAAGGACAGCATATCCTCACTGAGCAAGGCTGCACGCGGCCCTAATGCCGGCTGATCCGGTGCAGGCCCTTCGCCTTCAGGCTCAAATACTCCCGTCTGCCACTTCTCCAGCTGGCCGCCCCAGAGGCCGCCGAAATATATATACGCCTGCTCGTCTTCATCTACCAGAACCGCCGGATCGATACTATAACTGCCTGCAATATAATCAGGCTGCGGGATGAACGGGCCTGCCGGAGAAGCCGAAACGGCTACACCGATCCGGAAGATGCCGGCATGATCCCGTGCCGGGAAGAACAGGTAGTAAGTATCATTCTTGTACGCCGCATCCGGCGCCCAGAGCTGCTTCGACGCCCACGGAATATCATCCAGATGCAGCGCCAGACCGTGATCCGTCACAGGTGAATCGAAGTTCTCCATCGACAGAATGTGATAGTCTTCCATCGCGTACTGGTCTCCGTTATCATTATCCGGCCCGTCATGATCAAGATCATGGGAAGGGTAAATATAAATTCTGCCTTCAAATACATGTGCGGACGGATCAGCGGTGTATATATGGGTGACTAGCGGTTCGTTAGCTTTTGGCAATGAGTTCATTATAATTCTCCTTTGGCGGTAGATTGATTGAAATTAGCCAGTTACAGCGGTCTATAGCAGAAGCCTTCATAGTAAGCCACAGCTGTACTGTCTGCTCCCGTGCCTGTGGCATGCAGTCCAAGGCAGACCCCCGTGAACCCGCCGTTTACCTCAGGCGACAGGCTTCTGACATGCACCCGGTGCTCTGCTTCATGCCAGAGTACCCCGTCCGCGGAATATGCGCAGCTGTAATACTCACCGTCACAACGCAGCCGCAGGGCTACCGCTTCCTGGCTGCTTAACCCGTAAGTATGAACCTGCTGCTGATCGCCGTCCCGCACAAGGAGTTGTGCAATCCGCTTGCCCTCTGCGCGGCCCAGCCCCCAGAAGAGATATCCCCGGTTGTTCAGCCGGGCGGCCAGGCCGGCGTACTCCCCATCCTTGGCCGGGATGAAATCCAGGCTTACCGCCATCTCCATCCGGTGATGCTTCTGGCGGATACAGGCGAATACAGCCGGCGCCTCATCCTCCAGCGTGTAACGGTTTCCCCGGACTGCGAGCCAGCCCGCCCTTTCCGTCCAGGAATAACGCTCTTCTTCATACGAGCGGAGAAAGGCCCATTCCGGCCCGAATCCGCCCTGCAGCCCGGCCCCCTGCCTGCTCTCAGCGCAAGCAGCATTGGCATCTGGCGCCGAAACCACTGTCCCCTCATTATTGTCGATCACCGGCCAGCCGTCTTCCGTCCAGGTTACCGGGGCAAGGAAGGTTTCCCTGCCGAGCGGCGCATATTTACCGTCTATCGGGCGTGTGCCGAGGAAGACAGCCCACCAGTTGCCGGACACATCCTCCACAAGATCGGCATGACCCAGGCATTGTACCGGATGCTCCTGCAGTCCGTTGTGGGTTAATATCGGCTCGGGCTTATCTTCAAATGGCCCGTAAGGCGTGCTGCTGCGGGCAATAATCTCCCGGTGCCGGCTGCCGGTGCCGCCCGATGCCGTCATCAGGTAGTAGAGTCCTTTGATTTTGTACAAATGGGGGCCTTCAACCCACGGGCCTTCATCGCCGTTCCAGATACGGACAGGTTCTGTCAGCACCTTACCGGTAGCCGGATCGATCTCATACTGGATAATATGCGATTCCAGCCCGGCTCCGTTCTGTACTGTCACATAAGCCCGCCCGTCCTCATCGAAGAACAGGGACGGATCAATGCCTCCATGCGGCAGCAGGACCGGGTCCGACCAGGGACCGCCGGGCTGCTCAGCCGTTACGTAGAAATTGCCGATTCCCCGCACATCGGTGGTAATCATGTAAAAGCGGCCGGCATGATAACGCAATGTAGCGGCATAAATGCCGTCAGAGCTGCTGCTTGTCCGCAGATCAGCCTGCGATTGCCGGGTCAGCACATGCCCGAGCGGTGTCCAGTGTAACAGGTCCCTGCTGTGAAAGATCGGCACGCCCGGAAAGTACTCAAACGAGCTGTTGACTAAATAATAATCCTCCTCTACGCGGACCACGCTCGGATCAGGATAATACCCGGAAATCACGGGATTCAGCTTATCTAGTGATTGCATAGTTTCCTCCTTGGGTGTAACGCAAGCGTTTACAATGATTAGAGTCATTGTACAAGCCGGCTTTCTTGTTTCCCATACGCAGAATAAAGCATTTACCCCGAAAATTATGAGAGTTGCCGCTCTACTATCATTTTAAGGCAAACAACGGGCCGCTGCTCGTCATTTCAGCCGGGGGACTGGTCATTTTTTGCGGAATGTTTATCAAATGTTAATGAACCCTTTATAGCCTGTTTATCTTAGACGGAGTGAATGTTCATAACAGCCCGCTATAATAAGAGACAGCCGGCGGACGAGTCAATACATACAATAATAGTGAGGTGGGACAAGGCATGAGCGAATATGTGCTTCAGGCACACCAGTTATCCAAATATTACAAGAAACATCCCGCACTGGAGGTGGTCGACCTGTCCATACGCAGGGGCAGCATCTACGGCTTCATCGGCCAGAACGGTGCCGGAAAATCAACATTTATGCGCATAGCGGCTGGGCTATCCAGACCAAGCTCAGGCCGGATCGAATTATTCGGAGCAGGAGAAGGTGCCAAGCTTGTTCAGGCACGGAAAAGGATCGGCACAACGATTGAGACTCCGGCCCTTTTCCCTCATATGTCAGCAGCAGAGAACCTGGAGGTATTCCGGCTGCAGCAGGGAATCCGCGACAAGACGAGGATCCGCCAAACCCTGTCGCTGGTAGGGCTGGCGGAGGCCGGCAATAAAACAGCCGGTAACTTCTCTCTGGGTATGAAGCAGCGGCTGGGTCTGGCGGTCGCGCTGCTCGGCAACCCGGAGCTGCTCATTCTTGACGAGCCTACCAATGGACTCGATCCTGTGGGAGTTGTTGAATTAAGGGAATTACTCCTTCGCCTGCACCGGGAAAGGAACATCAGCATCCTTATGTCCAGCCACATTCTGAGTGAGCTGCATTTGCTCGCAACGGATTACGGAATAATTCATAACGGACGGATGCTGGAGCAATTGACCGCAAATGAGCTTCAGGCCAAGTGCAGGCAGTACCTGCACATCAAGGTGGACTCTCCGGAAACCGCTGTCGGAATTATCCAAGGAGAATACGGGTCAAGTGAATGTGTACTGGATGCGAACGGAATTATCCGCCTGTATGAACCTTTTGGCCGTCCCGGCGAACTCTCTGCGAAGCTGTTTGCGGCAGGCCTGGAGGTCCAGCAGTTCATGCCGGAGGGCGATAAGCTGGAGCGGTATTACACCAAGCTGATCGGAGGCGCGGACAATGGTAAATCTGTTGCGGTCTGAGCTGTACAAATTATACAAAGAGCCCTCGTTCCGGATGCTGATCTTCACTTTTATCATCCTGGCGGTTCTCTTGTCCGCAGTGATTAATTATATGGGTTCAAGCCAGAAGGTATTCAGCGGCATCGCAGGGCTTGGCTACGGGATACAGGTTAATGTGCTTGTGCTGAAAATCTCGTTAGCCGTAGTGGGGGGCTTCTTCCTCTCAGGTGAGCACGGCCTCGGAATTATGAAAATTTCGGCGGCTTCAGGGTATAGCCGGAGGCAGATTTATACTGCCAAGCTGGCAGCTTATGCAGCCGGCATTATTATTTTGATGCTGACCATTCCTGTAATATGCACGGCAGCGGGCAGTGTGCTGAATGGCTTTGGCAGCCTCCCGGACTTGCATGCGGCCCTTTATTTTCTGCGTACGCTTGCCTTTACGATACTTTATTCAGCCGCCTTTGCTTCGATTGTTGCTGTGTTCGCAGTTACAACGACCATAAGCGGAGTAACCATTGGCGCGGTGCTTCTGGTACTCCTGTTCTTCGACACCATCTCCGAATGGCTGAGCTCAAAATCGGCAATGTACAAAACATTTTACGAGCATACCGTATTTAAGCTGTTTCTGGAGATCGGCAACTTCCAGCTGACCGCGCATGAGCTTGCCCTCCTGATTCTTATTCCCATTGCCACTATCCTCCTGTTTGCCTGGGCCGGGATCATGAGCTTCAGAAAGATGGAAATCAAATAACAGATATGAAGGAGACTTGACTATGAAAAAACGAATTCTCACATTTGTGCTTATTATTGCCGGGGCGTTGCTGCTGCTGCTGTCATTGGTCAGCTTTAAAACAGGCTGATTTACGGATATATCCAAATCAGATATGATGGTTTCTATATAAGACACACTATAGACATTAACAAAAGCGAAAGAAGCGGAGGGGATATTTGGAACTGTAGGAGCGATAGCGTCCGCCTAAAAGCTTTCCCCAGGAAAGCTACTTCGGAAGCATAAGCAGTCACCGGATTTCTACCGCGACCAGCGGTTCTAATCAAGAAATCTGGGGACAACAGCGGCCGGAAGTCCAAATGTTCACCGCAGTGCCGACTAAGCTTCAAGTTTAAATCTTCATAAGTAAGTCTTATATAGAACAATAATCATATGAAAACGGATGTGTCCCTACTATGGCAAGCGAACGGATTATGATTGTCGAAGATGAGCCGGAGATCGCCGAACTGATCAAGGATTACCTGGAGATTGAACGTTATGAGGTGCTCATCTGCCCTGACGGTGAAGAAGCGCTCCGGTCTTTCTCCCGGTTCCGGCCGCAGCTCATTCTCCTTGATATTATGCTGCCGCTGCTCGATGGCATGGAGGTATGCCGCAGAATACGCACGGAATCCGACATTCCCATCATCATGCTCAGCGCAAAAAAACGGGATTCCGACAAAATCCTGGGCCTTGGCCTTGGAGCGGATGACTATGTGGTGAAACCCTTCAGTCCAAGTGAAATTGTTGCCCGGGTAAAAGCACAGCTTAGGCGGTTTAACGGGCTAAATCTGCCTTCACGGCAGCAGGATACAGTCGTATATCCGGGCCTGGAGCTGGATCTCAAAGCCTACGAGGTCCGGGTCCGCAATGAGATTGTCCATTTCCCGGCGAGGGAATTCGAGGTGCTCCGCTTCCTCGCGGCCCATCCCAATCAGGTGTTTACCCGGGAGCAGATATTCGGTAATGCCTGGGGGGGACATGAATACGGCGATCTGAATACGGTAACGGTGCATATCAAAAAGATACGGGAAAAAATCGAAACAGATCCTGCAAACCCCCGGTACATTCTTACCATCCGAGGCATCGGCTATAAATTTCACGGGGGGATATAAATGAAAAAACCAGGCCTCCGCTTTAAAATGATTACTTCGATGTATATCATTATCCTGCTTCCCCTGCTGCTCCTGTCCTCTGTAGCTATCGGTACCGGAATCAATGGCGATTCCTCTGCAGGCGATGCGTATTATGGGATTATTCCTGTGGTCATTATAGTTTCATTCCCGCTGATCTTCTGCACGGTCTGGATGACCCGGATCATTACGAGACAAGTGTTACTGCCTCTCCGGGAGCTTACGCTTGTGGCTGAACAGATTGTGCAGGGCAACATGGATTGCCCGATCACTTATCAGGCTGATGATGAGATGGGCAGGTTCAGCGCCGTGTTCGAGCTGATGAGAACCCGTCTGCTGGAATCTAAGGCGAACCAGGACGCATATGAACAAGCACGCAATGAACTGATTGCGAGCATATCCCATGATCTTAGAACACCGCTCTCATCTATAAGAGGCTATGTGGAAGGCTTACAGGACGGGGTGGCCCACGATGAAATCAAATTCAAGCGTTATTTGTCAATCATCCGGGACAAGGCAGATAAGCTAAATGATCTGATTGAGGATCTGTTCCGGTTCTCGGAGCTGGAGACTGGGCAACTGCAAATGAACTACGAAGAGACTGAATGTGCAGCGCTGCTGGAATCCATCGTGCGTCCGCTGGAATATGAACTGGCAGAGGGAAGGGCCACACTCACTGTGGTCCGTCCCTTTCCGGCCGGAGCAGTCCGGGCAGACCCGGTCCGCCTCACGCAGGTATTCAATAACCTGGTCGGCAATGCTACGAAGTACGCAGGAGAAGCGGCGCAGATCACTATCAGCGCTTCCCCTGCCGGGGGGCGGCTGGAAGTGAGTGTGAGGGACAACGGCCCGGAAATTGCCCCGGAACACTTACCCCGCCTCTTCGAGCGGTTCTACCGCGGGGATAAATCGCGCTCCAGCCATTTAGGGGGAGCAGGTCTTGGACTTGCCATCTGCAAATACATTATTGAAGCACACGGCGGGGAAATCGGGGTCCGCTCCTCCCCGGGTGCCGGGAATGTGTTTTACTTTAACCTGCCGCTCCTGTCCTGAGTGCCTGGAGTGCCTGTTACCGCCGCACCCGTCTGGCGAACTCCACGAACTGGAACTTATCCAGCCGGTGTCTGGACTCCGTATACTGGAACAGCACTGTGTTCTCCAGATAAACGTAGTTCCGCACAACGACAATATGCGTATGCTGTTTCAAATCGAGCAGCCGGTGATCCTCTGCGGCCGACGGCTCGACGGAGATCAGCTTTTTGGCATAACTGATCTTCAGGCCAAGCTCCCCCTCCAAATATTCATAAATGGAGCCTGCGGCAAGCTCTGCGCTCAGGAAAGGGACCATATCCGCGCGGAAATAGTCCTTATCCAGAATAATCCGCTCGCCCTCTATCTCTCTGGTCCGGATCACTTTCCAGATCAGGTCCTCCTGCGGAATCTGCAGCTGCCTGGACAGCACGGGGCCGGCAGCTTCCTTCAAGGTCTCCTCCACCAGGGTCCGTGAGGGAACGCCCAGCGTATCCGCCATTTCCTTGAATGAAATCAGGCCGCTCACGGGAAAATCCATCCGGGTCATGTCCAGCACGAAGGAGCCCCTGCCTTTAATCTTGTGAATATAACCTTCGCGGAACAGCAGGTTCAGCGCTTTGCGCACCGTCTCCCGGGATGTGCCGTAGGCTTCGGCCAGTTCACTTTCGGACGGCAGCTTGGCTCCCGGAAGCAGCTGGCCGGAATGGATGCGGCCGCTGTAATCATTATAGATTTGCAAATATATATTTTCTCTCATCATTAATCACCGCCCTCTATTGTATCATGCCATGCGCTAGGACGCATCGCTCCCGTTCCGGATACGGCTTCATCCGGTTGTTATAGAAAAACAGCCCCGGAGGGCTGCCTGTCTATAATCATTATTCTTGGTATGTGAAAGGATATTCAGCCCTTAAGGTGAATGGTCAGTATACTTGTCCGCTTCGCCGCCACCGGTCCGCTTTTCTCCTCAATGCTGTCCACCATATCCTGTCCTGCAGGAACGATAATGGGTGTAATCAGCGGATATCCGGCGCTGCGGATGGCCTCCATATCGAATTCCAGCAGCAGCTCGCCGGCGTGGACCTTATCTCCGATGTTCTTCAGGGAGGTGTATCCGCTGCCCTTGAGCGCCACCGTATTAATCCCGACATGAATGAGCACCTGCACACCGCTGGCATGCTCCAGTATGATCGCGTGCTTGCTCTTAATCACATGGGCTACGGTAGCATCAAACGGCGCATATACCTTGCCTTCCGAAGGTTCAATCGCAATCCCCTGACCCATCTGCCCTTCGGCAAAAGCAGGATCAGGCACCTGCGCAAGCGGCACTGCCGTTCCGCTAAGCGGTGCAGCCAGCTCCAGTATGTTCACCGGCTCCTGTGAGCCTTGGACGGAACTGCGGCTGGTGAGCTCCCCGCTTTTGACGGTGGTTCCCGTGGTTCCGGCTCCGGCGGTTGCCGGATTGTTCCGGGCACGGTTCACTACAGCACGCCCATAGAGTACAGTAGCCACAAAAGGTACTACGAGTACAATCGCCATGCCGAGGAAGAATACGCCCCACTGGTTCGGGAAGATCGACAGAAAGCCGGGAATCCCGCCTACACCGATCGAAGAAGCGCGGACATCATTGAGCGTCAGCAGCATACCGGCTAAGCCTGAGCCGATCAACCCGAAGATGAATGGATACCGGTAGCGGATATTGACTCCGAAGATCGCCGGTTCCGTGACCCCGAGGAATGCGGATACTGAAGATGTTACGGCAAGACCTTTGGTCTTCTGCTCCTTGATGACGAAGATCATCGCCAGTGCCGCAGCACCCTGGGCAATGTTGGAGAGCGCCAGCATCGGCCACAGGAAGGTTCCGCCTTCACTGCCGATCAGCTGGACATCGACGGCCAGGAACGTATGATGCATCCCGGTAATGACGAGCGCGGAGTAGAAGCCGCCATAGATAAGCCCTCCGAGGAGTGCAAAATGATCAAAAATATAGACCAGACCGTCGGTAATCGCATTACCGATGGCAAAGGTAACCGGCCCGATAATCGTAAAGGCCAGGAATCCGGTAATCAGGAGCGTCACTGGTGCAATGACCAGCAGCTTGATAGAATCATGCACCCGCTTGTTCAGGAACTTCTCAATGCCGGCCAGAATATAAGCTGATACCAGCACCGGCAGCACCTGCCCCTGATAACCGATCTTCTCCACATGCCAGCCGAACAGATTCCAGGTCGGCACAGTGCCTTCAAGCGAAGCATTGGCATAACCGTAGGCACTTAATAAGTCCGGATGTACCAGAATGAGACCTAACACAATCCCGAGCAGCGGGCTGCCCCCGAACCGGGTAACGGCCGACCAGCCGATCAGTGCCGGCAGGAAGGTAAAGGCCGTGCTCGCAATGGTGTTGATAATGGAGGCAATGTCACTCCAGGCCGGATAGACCTGGACCAGTGACTGCTCATCGAAGAAGATGCCCATACCGGTCAGGATATTATTAATCCCTAGCAGCAAACCTGCGGTTACGATTGCCGGAAGAATCGGGATAAAGATATCGGCCAGTGTCTTGACGGCCCGCTGCAGCGGATTCTGTTTGCGTGCAGCTGCTGATTTCACCTCATCCTTGGAAGCACGGGCACCGCCGGTCAGCTCGATCATTTGTTCATATACTTTATCAACCGTTCCCGGACCAATAACAATCTGGAATTGCCCCTGGGATGAGAATTGCCCTTTGACCAGATCATTGCGGTCCAGTGCTGCCGCGTCCACCTTGCTCTCGTCATAGAGCGAGAATCTTAACCGTGTTACACAATGCGTCGCAACCTCTATATTCTCCTTGCCCCCCACCGCCCGGACGATATCCTCTACATTTTTGCGGTCTATAGCCATGTTATTCACTCCTTGCTTAGTCAGATATTAGTTGCCGATTAACCACATATAGGAAGCATAGGGACTAAGCTGCAGCTCTTGCGTTAATACAGGATCAGCAGCGGTATTGCTGACGAGAAGCTTGCTCTTGCCCGCTGAGTTCAGGCCTGTCCACTCCGCATCCCGGAACCGGAACGTAATGTCCTTGCTGCTGAAGTTCGAGACCACAATAAGCGTCTCCCCCTCCCCGGTCCGGGAATAAGCAAACACCTCCGGATGAGCTTCATCCAGCCTGCTGAATACGCCTTCGGTGAATACCGCATGCTCCTTGCGCAGTGCGATCAGCTTACGGTAATGGTGCAGGATGGAATCCGGCTGCTCCAGCTCCTTCTGCACATTAATGTCGGGATACCGTTCATCGACTTTAAGCCATGGGGTGCCCGTTGTGAATCCGGCATTGGGACTTTCATCCCACTGCATCGGCGTGCGTGAATTGTCACGCGAGCGCTCCTGAAGGATGCTGAGCGCCGTTTCCGGGCTCTTGCCCTGCGCCTGCAGAATCCGGTACATGTTCAGCGATTCGATATCGCGGAATTCATCTATATTGTTCCACTTCGGATTCGGCATGCCGATCTCTTCGCCCTGATAGACATAAGGCGTTCCCTGCATTCCGTGCAGCGTTGTGGCCAGCAGCTTAGCGCTCTCCGCACGGTACAGATCGTCGTCTGTGAACCGGGAAAGGGCCCGCGGCTGATCATGATTGTTGAAGAATAGAGCGTTCCATCCTCCGCCATGCTGCATCCCGGTCTGCCACTGTGTAAACAACCGTTTTAATGCCTCGAAATCATAAGGCATCAGCTCCCATTTCTGCCCGCCCTTGTAATCGACCTTCAGATGATGGAAGTTGAAGGTCATGGAGAACTCCCGCTCCTCCGGGTTCGAGTAGCGGATGCAATGTTCAAGGGTCGTAGAGGACATCTCGCCGACCGTCACCATCTCATAGCGGCCGAACACCTCTTCATACATCCCGCGGATATATTCATGAACTCGCGGCCCGTCCGTGTAGAACTTCCGCCCGTCCCCCGGCGGTACGCTGCCGTCATCATCCGGGAAGCGCTGATCTTTGGAGATCAGATTGATGACATCCATCCGGAAGCCGTCCACCCCTTTGCGGGCCCAGAACAGCATCATCTCATTCACTGCCTGGCGGACCTGCGGGTTCTCCCAGTTCAGATCTGCCTGTGTCTTGTCGAACAAGGTAAGGTAATATTGTCCTGATGCATCATCGAGCTGCCAGGCCGGGCCGCCGAACTTCGACTGCCAGTTATTCGGCAAGCCGCCGCCCGGTGCCGGGTCCCTCCAGATATAATAATCACGGTACGGATTATCTCTGCCGGACACCGCCTGCTTGAACCATTCATGCTCCGTCGAGGTATGATTGACAACGATGTCGGTCATCAGCTTCATTCCCCGCTTGTGCAGCTCCCCGACCAGCTCATCAAAATCCTCCATCGTGCCGAAATCCGGGTTAATATTCTCATAATCCGCCACATCGTAACCGTTATCATGCTGCGGCGAGACATATACCGGCTGCAGCCAGACAATATCAATGCCCAGCTCCTGCAGGTAATGTAGTTTCGCGGTAAGCCCGCGGATATCGCCTGTTCCGCTGCCTGTCGTATCGTTGAAGCTTTTCGGATATACCTGATACACGGTGGACCGGCGCCACCATTCCGAATACCGGGACTGGCTCAATAGGAGCACCTCCATTAGGATCTACTTTATGACAATCATTAAACTTGTATATACAAGATCAAACACTTCACACAGTTTAAACCTGTATATACAGGTTGTCAATGGTGCTTGTGCAGGGCGGAGGATTGAGAAAGGGCAGAGGATTGAAAAAGGGCAGCAATAATCCGTTTCGGGAGAAAATTAAGCGATGAGCACGGAATGATGGGACAGAAGAGCTGCGGAGTGCGGATTGTAAGCATTGGAGTGGAAGAATTGCGGAAAAGTAATAAGCAGGATTGCGAGATCACCGTTTAGTGATTGCAGGCTAGGGGGGCAGGTGTAGTACTATACGATTACAGGTTAGCGGAATTGCTGAGTAGCAGGAATAGGGCTGACGGAATCGTGCAATCACCTTGCTTAGCGGGATTTCAGAATAGTAAATGTAATAGTAGCTTTAGCCGCCAACTGACCGCCACTCATTGTAACGCTGCTCCTTCAGCATTTGTAACAGTAACTTATTGCTTTAGTCCCTTGCTCCACAAGAGGTTCTTACAGCAGCTGTCATCCTGATCCATGCATTTTAAGTGGAAAAAGTACACTTAAATTCCACAAACTAAACCTTGAGCTGAAAATAAGTGGATAAACAGCATTTAATCCCCTTCTTATCTCAGCCAGAAGGCATAATCGGTAGAATTAAATGTACTTTTTCCACTTATTTTCCCAACATTAGGTTTTTATTTAATATTAAGTGCTATTTTTCCACTTATTTCGATCAGTTGGCAGCGTGGATGACTGTGGAGCAGGGTGCAATGCAGATTTGCCAAATGCTGAGCAGATGAGGTACGTGCCGGGTTTCACAATACGGTAGTGCGGCGGGCTGCCGAATCAGGTTCTCCTTTACGCTGGCGCAGCGCAGCAACAAGCCAGGTTCTCCAATCCGCTGGCGCGGCGGGCAGCTAGACGGGTTATCCCATCCGTTGATGCTGCACAGCAACAAGCCAGGTTTATCATTCCCCTGTTTGGCCATTCTCCCGCTTGGTCATTCCCCTGTTTGCTCATTCTCACTTGGTCATTCCCCCGCTTGCTCATTCCCCCGTCATATCTTCCCGATTGCGTACGGTGCAGCAACACACCAAAGCAGCGGCCGTCCCCGGAAAACCGGGAACGGCCGCTGCTCACAACACCAATATTACTCCAGATATCCCTTAACCAGTCCGAGCGGAAGCAGCTCAGGCTGCTCGCAGCTGGTGGCCAGCTCAGCATAACGTTTGGTATCAGAGCTGGTATGGAAGGCGTGCATAATTTCAAGGACATGGTTGGCCAGCTCCCCGTTTGCCCGCGGGACGCCGCCGGACTCTATGCAGCGGGCCATATCGGCCACACCAATCCCGCGGCTGTTCCCGGCATAGTTGTAGATAACCGGGATTTCCTGGAATTCGCTGCTGCCTGCCGGACGCAGCAGAACCGGACCGCCGAAGGTGTTCGGGTCGGGCACGATCAGCGTGCCGAGTGAGCCGTAGATTTCAATCCGCGGCAAGGTGCTGTGCCAGACGTCGAAGCTGGTAATCATCGTAGCCACCGCGCCGCCCGCGAACTCAATCGTCCCGGCTACATGGGTAGGAACCTCAACCTCCACCACCTTGCCGAATTTCTTCTCGCTGGTAATCGTCCGTGTGGCAAACGATGTTTTCGTGATGCCGCAGACGGTCTTCGCCGGGCCGAGCAGGGAGACCAGAGCCGTTAAATAATACGGACCCATATCGAACATCGGGCCGCCACCGGCCTGATAATAGAATTCCGGGTCCGGATGCCAGCTCTCATGGCCATGGCAGAGCATGAATGCCGTGGCTGCAACCGGCGTTCCGATATACCCGTCTGCAATCAGCTTCGCACAGGTCTGCAGACCGCCGCCGAGGAAGGTGTCCGGCGCGCAGCCGACGAACAGGTTTTTGTCCCGGGCCAGCTCCACAAGCTCCGTACCATTCTCCAGGGTTAGCGACAGCGGCTTCTCCACATACACATGCTTGCCGGCCAGCAGGGCTTGCTTGCACACATTGAAATGATGATTCGGCGTCGTCAGATTGACGACAATCTCAATCTCTTCGGAAGCCAGCAGCTCTTCCGTTGTCCAGACATGCGGCACGCCAAATTTCTCCGCTGCCTGCTGCGCCCGCGCAGGGTCCAGATCAGAGCAGGCGTATACTTCCGTGTTCACGAACAAGCCGGTCAGATTCTCGAAATATATGCTGCTGATATTTCCGCAGCCGACAATACCCACTTTTACTTTACGCACATTGTTCCCCTCCTCTCACTGTTTAGTTGGCGGCCCACAGGAAGCCCTTACGCATCAGTTCCTTGGCCTCCGGAATATCGAATACATCCGCATGATGGCCAAGTGAATTGTAGAATACTTTGCCTTTGCCCCAGCGCTTCGTATACACAACAGGCATCGTGATTACCCCGTTCGCCGAATGGTCGCCTTCGCTGAGTACAAAGGTAGTCGTAGCGAGTACATCAACAGCCGGATCAACATGGAGATAATACTGCTCGGACTTCACCATGAAATCCGCGATGCCCTCCACAATCGGGCTGGAGCCGGATCTCACGATATTCACTTCATAATCGACACCGTCATTGAACGGGTGCGCCACCCATTGTGATCCGGTCAAAAATTGCCATTCTGTATTGTTACGGAAGGAGTCGCACATCCCGCCGTGACAGCCGGCAATGCCTACGCCGGAGGACACTGCAGCCAGCACCGAAGCCACCTGTTCATTCTTGATCTCGCCCATGGTCCATACCGGAACAATCAGGCTGAGCTCCTTAAGGGCCTCCGTATCATTGAAGCTGTCCAGCGTGTCCGAAATTTCAACCTCGAATCCTTCCGCTTCCAGTATCCCGCCGAAAATTGCCGCTACCTCATTCGGCTCATGACCATCCCAGCCGCCTTTTACAATCAATGCCTTCTTCGCCATCTCATATTCTCCTTCTTTCCCTGATTTCCGTGATTTCTGTGATTTCCGTGAATTCATTCATTACTGCTTACCCTGATGAAATTGTAATGCATACCGGTGCGCTCTGCTCGCCATTTTGCTTGTAGGAATGGTCATTTTTTGCTAAGTTTATGTATAACCACGGATAAGACCGTATCCACATTGAAATCGCTTACCGTTTAGCGGTCAAGCCAATTAGAAGAGGAGACTCTATGCGCGCTTTTCACGAGAACAGATCCTACGGATCAGCCTTTCCCTTCACTGCCTTCACCACCCGCAATATCGAATATCTGGCTCACTGGCATAATGATCTGGAGCTTGTCCTTGTTCTGGAGGGTTCGATCCGGATGGGGATCAACTCGGATACACGGCTGCTCCAGGCAGGAGATCTGGCCGTCTGCAGCAGCGGGGATATCCACTACTATGACAGCAAGGACAGCTCCTCCACGCTCCTGCTTATTATTTTCAATCCGTCGCTGATCGGCTTCCCGGCAGGCTGGCCGCAGAATATGCGGTTAAGCTCTCCGTTCAAGGAACAGCCCGATTCGCCGGAGAATGGGCCCATCCACCTCCGCCTGTCCGCCGTAATGCAGGAGCTGCTGCAGGAATATACCTTGAAGCTCCCGCAGCATGAACAGCTGGTGATGGGGCTGCTGCATGAGCTGTGTGCCCTGCTGCTGCGGCATATGCCTTTGGATACGGTGAATCCCCACAGGGATAAGCGGCGGATGACCAACATGAAGATTATGCAGGGGGTGCTCCAGTTCCTCGACAGCAATTATATGCATCCTGTTACACTCGCTGACGCAGCTAAGCATGCCAATATGAGCCTGTTCTATTTCTCCCGCTTCTTCAAAAGCATCTCCGGCATGAGCTACATCGCCTATCTGAACAGTATCCGGGTCAATCAGGCGGAATACCTGCTGCTTAACACAGACAAAAGCATTCTTGATATCGCGCTTGAATGCGGCTTCTCCAACATCCGTACCTTCAACCGCGTATTCAAGCAGGTGAAGCTGCGGACTCCCAGCGAGCTGCGTTAAGCCGGCAGAGCACTGCCATCAAAGTATGCTCGATTTTTTTATCCGGACGCTATTGCTTATTTCCCGGAAAATAACTACACTACACTTATTAAAACTCTTTTAATAATAAATAAATAATGATGACCCCAAGGAGGCTCTATACATGGTCAGACCCGCACATAACACCCAGCTGGTCAAAAAAATAAATGTTGAACTGGTCAAAAACATCCTCCGCACCGCCGGAACCGGCACCAAAGCGTCCATCGCCGGCCAAACAAGGCTAAGCGTAGCCACCTGCGGCACCATTCTGAATGAACTGGTCCATAGCGGCGAGATTCTGGAGCTGGGCTGGGAAGAATCCAGCGGCGGCAGGCCTGCGCGGAAGTACCAGTTCAATGCCGATTACTCCCGCATTATCTGTATGATTGTACGTTCGGAGGGCGGTGTGCAGTCAGTCAGTTATGCGCTGGCCAATCTGAACGGGGAAGTGATCGAGCAAAGAGATCAGGTGCATGACGTGATTACCGCAGATACCCTCACGGACTGTCTGGATCAGATTATCATGGCTCATCCTAATGTGCAGGCGGTAGGAATCGGCATCCCCGGGGTGGTCCAGAAGGATGTAATCGGCATATGTGATGTGCCGGAGCTGGCCGGCCAGCCGCTCGGCGCTGTACTTAAGGACCGCTATGAGGAGGTCCAGATTATCATTGAGAATGATATGAATCTGACAGTATACGGGCTCTATCAGAAGCTGCAGCTGGATGAAGAGCACCAGTTTGCCGTGCTGACTTTCCCTAAGAATCATTATCCGGGGGCCGGGTTCATGGTGAACGGGCAGCTGCTTAACGGGAACAGCTTTTTCAGCGGAGAGGTCTCTTACCTGCCTTACGGCATCTCCAGAGAGGAGCAGCTCCGGGTGGTTCAGGGTGACGGCGATCTCCGCCCGCTGGCTGTCCATGCGCTGGTATCCATTATTACTATTATCAACCCTGCCACGTTCGTGCTGACGGGAGACAATATGCCGGAGGACATGCTGGACGCCCTGCGTGCCGGCTGCCTGGACATCATTCCGCCGGAGCATATGCCTGAGCTGATTATCCGGAGCGATACGCGGCAGGAGTACATGGCAGGACTCATTACCACAACCCTGGAAAGCCTGAACTACAGGTTCCAGCTGGTAGAACGGAAATAACCGGCACAATACCACAAGTAATCCAAACAACTCAGGAGGCTATTTTACTGTGAAGGCTCAAGCAGACAATACTACAGTCCAATCCGGCAAACGCAACAATATTTATATTATGCAGCTCGTTACTATTTTTCTCGGCTTTATTGTATTCGGCTTCTCGGAAAATATTAAAGGACCCGCGATTCCGCGGATTCAGTTCGACTTCAACCTGAATGAAGGGCAGCTTGGAACCCTGCTCTCCCTGAACGCACTGGGTTATCTCATTGCCTGTTCCTTCACGGCCATTCTCGTCCGCAAATGGGGCATCAAGGCGGTCAGCATCATCTCCTTCGGCTCGATGGTGCTCTCGGGCGTGCTGATTTACTTGTCGCACAGCTATCCGCTGTTCGCCTCCTCCTATTTCCTGATGTATATCGGCAACGGGATGCTGGAGATCGGGCTGGCGATTCTGGGTGCCCGTATTTTTGTCAAAAACACGGGGATGATGATGAATCTCTCCCACTTTTTCTATGGGCTAAGCTCCACCGTAGCTCCTCTTCTCGCAACCGGGGTAATGTCGCTGAGTGTATTCGGCCACATGCTGGACTGGCGGGGAATGTATCTGGTGATGCTCTCACTTTGTCTGCTGCCAATTCTGACTGCCCTGCGCAGCACCTTCCCCGGTGACGAACTGCCGCATGAGGAACGAACTTCCTTCAAGACGCTGATGTCTGATCCGGCGCTCTGGATGATGGTCATGATCCTGTCGTTCGGCGTCGTTTCCGAGCTTGCAGTGGGCGGCTGGCTAGTTAATTTCCTGGAGAAAGCCTACGCCTGGGATACCGTCAAGGCTTCCGGCATGCTGTCTGCCTTCTTCCTGCTGTTCTCCCTGGGCCGGCTGCTGATCGGTCCGCTGACTGACAAGATCGGCTTCGTGCTCTCGCTGATTATTTTCTCCCTGCTCTCGGCGATTTGCACCTTCATTGCCCTGGCCGGCGGGGAGAGCCTGGCCTTCCTGTTCGCCGTATCCGGCGCAGGGATCGCAATCATCTACCCTACCGTGATGGCCTTCATCGCCCGCCGCTATCCGAACGGAAGCGATACCGCCATCACCTTTGTCGTTACGCTGATGGGCCTTGGCAGTGTCATCGGCAATTATCTGATCGGCTGGGTGATTGAACTCGTCAAAGGCATCTACGGCAGCACCACTGAGCTTGGTCTGCTCCGCGGTCTGCAGGCGGGCTACGGCTTCATCGGCTTATGTGCGGCAATCTGCTCCGTGTCGGGAGTAGTGCTCTATGTGTACTTGAAGCGGAGGCAGGAACTGATCTGATGAATTAAGGACGAATTATTAATGTCGTACAAATAACCTCCCTTCTGCAGCGTCTGAAAAGGCGCCCCGGAGAATAAGTATAGGTATGAGGGAACCTGAGGATCACCGGGTCCCGTTACAGCAAAGGGGGGCTCTATTATGCATCCGGCTGCAGCCTATGCCGCAACCGCCTCTGACTATATTTGTGCCACATTCCGCGCACTTGCAGAAGCACTCATCCCGGACGGTACAGCAAGTTCCGTATATGGGGATGTGGAAGCTGCAGGTGCTGTTGCTTTGTGTGTTCACGAGTATATGATCTGGGAGCTGGATCACAGTCTTTCGCTTATGCAAGGTCTATATTTGAGCGTTGTCCCGTTATCCGGCCCTACCGTCGGCCTGCTCAATTGCGGCGCCGTTCAATTCGTGGCATCGGGTCAGAACCGAAGCGGAATTGATTATTCATTCTGGCCTGTAAGTCCTTTCGCTTCCCTGCATCCGGTGGACCGGATCCGGGTACTCGCCATGCTGGAGCAAACGGATCTCGATCTTGGTGTCCTGCCCCCGCCCTATCAGAGGGATGGCGGCCTGGTACGGTTTATTATAGATTTCCTTAACAGGCAAATCCTGTTCGGAAACTATTCGGAATGGTCTGCCTATGGAAGTACCCGGCTGCAGACGCCGGTGAGACGCAGGCTCGAAGGATTCCCGGCCGGCTGGATACAGGCGGAATACCCGGGAGTAGCCCCGGGTTACCGGGCTTTGTGCGGCAATGTATTGACTATTGTGCGACAAGAAGGGGGCTCTTCCATTGTGTGCAGCTGAAGCCGTGTTCGACGCTGATGTCATTGTTATCGGGTCCGGCGGCGGCGGTGCCGTTGCGGCCAAGGAGCTTGGTGAAGCCGGGCTGAAGGTGCTGGTGCTGGAAGCCGGGGCCTGGTACGGAAACAAGCAGTGGGAGAATCCGAACAGTGAGCGCGGCGGGGAATGGAGTAATGACTCCAGGGATTTGGATATCGGAATCTACAAAAGAATCTTCAATGCATATGAGAACAATATGAATGATGTAGTGTCAGGGGTCTTCCGCTTTGGGCCTGCGGACCGGCGCCGCACACCCTGGCACCGGATCATGAAGCAGAAAGGCGATATCTGGCAGGCTTCCGGGGTCGGCGGGACCACCCAGCATTACTGGTCACAGTCGCCGCGGGCTTTTCCAGACGCGATCGACGGCATCTGGCCGCTAAGTTACCGGGAGCTGATTCCTTATTACGAGAAAGCCGAAGCCACGCTGCCCGTTCAGTTTGCGGCAGCAACGCCCAAGGAGGAGCTGTTCTATTACGGTGCCAAGAAGGCCGGCTGGCAGCTGAACCCTACCCTGAATGTAACGACAGCAGGATACAGGCCGAATCCCAATGCCATCCTGCCGCCTAATGAGAAGCTGATGGATGAGCGGTATTCGCTTGAGGAATTGTCGCATATGGAAGGCTGTACCCTGCGGGGGAACTGTGTGAATGGCTGTGCTACCGGCCCGTCTGTGGAACGGATAGCCAAACGCAGCACACTGGTCAGTTATGTTCCGCTTGCCCTGAAGACCGGCAATGTGTCGATCCGGCCCAATTCCTTCGTCATTAAAATTCTTACGGCGCATGATTCCGGGGGAGGCATTCGTGCGAGCGGCGTACAGTTCCGGGATACATGGAGCGGTGAAATCGGCGAGCTGACGGCCAGGACCGTCATTATGGCTGCCGGCTGTATTGAATCTCCGCGCCTCTGGCTGAATTCAGATCTTCCCCGTAACGAATGGGTAGGCAGAGGGTTAACCAATCACTGCTTTGACTGGGTGGGCGGTGTCTTTGACGAGAAGGATCTGATGAGTATAATGGGCCTTCCGTCCGTCTATCCGTACATGGGCCAGACATCGGGAGCGCGGGTGGATATTCCGGGAACGGGAATCTTCCAGGTGTCCTGCCTCAGCCCGGGGCTGATGTCCTTTCTGACGTACGGCTTCAGTGAAGCAGGGTATAACTCGCTGAATCCGCCGGAACCCGGAGCCCCCTGGGATATCCGCGGCAGGGTAGTCGGACCGCAGCTGAAGGAACTGATGCGCAATTATAGCCGGACCATGACGATGCTGCTGCTGACCGATGATGAGACACTCTACCGCAACAGGGTTGAGGTGGACCCGCTGGTGAAGGATGAACACGGTCCTGTCCCGGTCATTCATTACACCCCGAGCGCGAAGACACTGAAGCGGCGTGATCAGCTGGCAAGATACGCCTCGGATACAATGCGGCAGGCCGGTGCCCGGCAGATTATCCGTTCAGACACCCCGTTCGGCTTCATGCTTCATCTGGAGAGCACGATGCGGATGGGATATGTTACAGATACGAATTGTGAGGCGCTGCAGGTCAAGCGCTTGTTCATCGCCGATAACAGCGTGCACTTCAACGGAATCGGCGGACCGAATCCGACCCTCACGACCCAGGCGCTGGCTACACGGACAGCGGAGAAGATCGTAACCAAATACTTCAGCTAACCTCCAAGCACAGTGGAGAAATACAACACTAACCCCGACAAGGCAATGATCAGCAGAAAGGCCGCTGCTTTTCCGATAACCTTCACTCCTTACCCTCCCTTTCTAGCAGCTTACAGTTCTTATGGCATGCAGTATGTACTGCAACCGGACAAATATACCCACTCAGCTCCAGCTGCCTCACGAAACCGGCTATCCCCAAGGTGATTCGAACCTTCGCGGATAGCTTTTTTCTTGTCCATTTGGATAATCCGGTAATAGATGGAGAATGTTATCAGGAAGAGAGGGGGCAGACTGATGAAACGGAAGCAACGGGCGGCAGATCCTTTTGCCGCACAAATAAAAGCCCTGGAGCCTGAGCACGACCAAGGCGTCCATGAGCAATTGAGTGACAATGAAGCAGCCATTACCGGAGTGTTCGCGAACTGCTCCGATCTCGTTGTACGCAGACTCCTTATCTTCGGCACTATACCCGCCATGATCGTCTATCTTGATGTTCTGATTGATAAGCAGCTGTGGGATGACGGATTTCTGGAGCCCTTAATGCAGCAGGAGGCCATTAAGGATGTTTCTTCCTCCGAGTTATATGAGGTGCTCCAATACAGACTGTCAGCCATTGTGCAGCCCTCGGTGGTCACGGGCATGAAGGACATCGCCCTAAGGATGGTCAGCGGGGAAAGCGTCTTATTCGTGGAATCCTCCGCGCGGGCGTTTACTTTTGCAGTCAAAGATAAGCTGAACCGGGCGCTGGAAGAGCCTTCAACAGAAGCTGTAATCCGCGGACCGCGCTACGGATTCATCGAGAAGATGGATATTAATCTGGCGCTGATCCGCCACCGGCTCCGCACCCCCCGGCTGAAGATCGAGAAGGTCTGCGCAGGCAGCCTCTCACGTACCGGAATTGCCATTGTCTACATTGAAGGCATCGCAGAGCATAGTGTGGTTGAGGAAGTAAAAAGGCGGATTGCCGGCATCGACATGGACAGCGTGCTCGAATCCGGTTATATCGAAGAATTGATCTGTGATCATCCTTACTCCCCCTTTCCGGTTATTCAGGCCACCCAGCGTCCGGATATGACAACAGGCTCGCTTATTGAAGGCAAGGTTGCAGTGATTACTGACGGCTCGCCTATGGTGCTGATTCTGCCTGTTACCTTCTGGTTCGGCTTTCAGTCTGCCGAGGATTATTATATGAAATTCATGTTCGCTACCATGCTGCGCTGGCTGAGATACCTGTTCGCCTTCTTCGCGATGGCGCTGCCTTCTATCTTCATTGCAATCACAACATTCCACCAGGAAATGATTCCTACAAGCTTAACGCTGAGTCTCGCGGCAGCCCGTGAAGTTGTCCCTTTTCCGGCGATTGTCGAGGCACTGATCATGGAAATCACGTTCGAAGCCCTGCGTGAGGCTGGTATCCGCCTCCCCCGGCCGGTAGGCCAGACGATCAGTATTGTAGGTGCGCTTGTTATTGGACAAGCCGCAGTACAGGCAGGAATTATTTCCGCTACAATCATCATTGTCGTCTCTATCACAGGCATCTCTTCGTTCCTGATTCCCAATCCGGGGATGAGCCAGGCGATAAGCATAATTCGCTTCCCGCTCATGCTGCTTGCTGCAACCTTCGGCCTATACGGGCTCGGCATCGGCTTGCTGGCAATACTGGTGCATCTGGTGAATCTGCGTTCCTTTGGTGTGCCTTACATGAATCCGGTAGCTCCTGTCAGCACCAGCGGCCTGGCCGATACATTGATCAGAGCCCCGTGGCAACTGATGCGCAGGCGCCATAAGCATTCAAGAGATTGACAGCTATTAACTAAAGCGGGAGGCCACATGAACAGAGTGACAATAGCAAGCAGGGCTGTAATTCTCCTGCTCATTCTTAGCATGATAACCGCCTGCTGGGACCGCAGGGAGATGGATGACCTCGCTTTAATTATGGGTAGTGGAATCGACCTTACAGAAGACGGGCTGATTGAGGTATCTTATCAGATTGCGCTGCCTACAGGAATTCCCAGTGCTGTGAAGTCGGGCGGAAGCCAGAAACAGGTCGTCGTCATCTCAGCAAAGGGGAATGATCTGCAGGAGGCCCTTGGCCGGATACAGGCACAGATGTCCAGATTCATTTATTTTGGTCACCGGGAAATCATGCTGATTGGTGAGAATTGTGCACGGCATGGCCTGAATCAGATACAGGATCTTTTCACCCGGTATCCAGAGACCCGCTTTAACAGCTATGTCTTGACAACGTATGGGGGGACTGCCAAAGAAATTCTGAATGCCCCTTATCCCATGGAGCTTATTCCGGCCCTTGCCATCAGCAAAATCCAGAATAGCAGACTCAGCTTCTCCGTAAAGCTTGATAAATTTCTTGAAGCCTTCTCAACACCCGGAATCTCCCCGGTGACGGCAGCCATACGGATTATCCATAAGGGCACTGATAAAGAGTCCATTGTCATCGACCGCGCAGCCGTTTACCAGGGCAATACACTCAAAGGATTTATTCCGCCGGATGAACTAGAACTACTGCGATGGTGGATAGATGATCCTTACCGTCTGGGCTTCACCATGCAAATTGAACCGGAAGATAAAAACTATAAGGGAACCGTAAGCATCAAATCCTCGAAGAGCAGTGTAAAAATTCATTCGAAGATTATAGACGGAAGGCCCGAGGCTAAAGTCAATTTCCGCATAGTGGTCAAAGCGGTCTCTAACAATACAAAACTGGATCTAAACAACGTCAAAGACAGAACTTTTGTAGAGAAGAAGTTTGCTGTGCACTTGCACACCAAATTTATTCAAATGTTAAACCTTGTGCAAAAAGACCTCAAGACGGATATCTTTGGGATAGGAGAAGATCTCCATATAGAGCATCCTTATGTCTGGAAAAAAATAAAGGACTCGTGGTCCGAGCTTTTCCCGGAAATACCGGTGTCTATTGAGGTCAAGGTTCAAATTGAACAAATCGGCAAAACACAAGGCCACTCTGAAATTAAAAAATAACAAATCCTAAAATTGAAGAGGATAATCACAATGAATCTGAAAATCTCGGGCATGCAGATCTTCTGGCTCATCTTCAGCATGAATCTTGGCATGACCCTGGTCATGACACTTACCTCCAGCCTTCAGGCCGCCAGGCAGGATGCCTGGATCTCGATTATTATAGCGGGCTGCATCGCCCTGCTGATCGCTGTGCTGGTCACACAGGTTGCCCGGCTGGCTCCGGGTCAGAGCCTCATTGAATACAGTCCGCTCATTCTCGGCAAATGGCTTGGTAAGCTGGTAATTATGATTTATCTGGTTCAATGGTATACGATTATTCCGATTGTGCTCCGCCAGTTCACCGACCTGGTGAATATCATGCTGCTTCCCGAGACGCCAAAAGAATTAATAATTCTGCTCATGGTCTTACTTCTTACTTATGCAACGTATGTAGGAGGAATTGAAGGAATCGGCCGATGCAGCGAATTTCTCGGCCCCATCATCATGATTACAGTGCTGCTAGTCCTGCTGGCGAACAGTAATCATATTCACTGGAAGAATATCCTGCCGGTCTACGTGGACAGCGGAGCCAAACATATTGTGCAAGGTTCGTTTGCTCCTGCCTCCTATCTTGGCCATTCCGTAGAATACCTGATGTTTGCTTCCTTCTTGAAACAGCCCCGCAAAGGCGCTCCATATGCCATTTGGGCTGTATTGTTCGCTAACTTACTGGTACTCCTAACCACCATAATGATCATTGCGATCCTTGGCGTCAATCTTAGTCCCAACATGTGGTACCCCTTCTTCGAGATGACGCAGAAAATATCGCTGTTTGGCTTCATAGATAACTTCGACGCCATTCCGGTTGTAATCTGGATGTCCAGCGTGTTCATTAAGCTGGCTGTCTATTTCTTCGTGGTCAGCTATGGAACGGCCCAATTCCTGAAGATCGGCAACTGGAAGCTGCTGATCTGGTTCATTGCTCCGGTCATGTTTGCTTTTGCACTGATTCCGCAAAATGTAACGGAGGCTACCACAAATTATCTGCTGCGCTACTGGGTGCCTGTTGCTTTGCCTGTGAACATGCTGGGCCTGCCGCTATTGTTACTGATTGTCGGTAAATGGAGGAAGCTCAAGCCTTAGCTCTGTGGCATGTGTATAGTTGTATTGGCATATTTTCATAGATTGGGTTATTCTATTATGAAAATATGCCAAGCGGACAGGAGGGAATTCAGATGCGATACTGGCTGTCGATGCGCTTTCGCATTGTGTTCGGCTTCCTCCTCATCGTCACTCCGCTGGTCCTCTTCCTCATTTACAACAATCTGTACGCCGCCCGGATCGTCCGTGAGCAAATCTCCGCCAATTACGGCAAGCTGTCCGGTATACAGGTTAACGCCAATGATTCGCTTCTGAAAAACACCTACAACTTCCTGATCCAGCTTGATACCGCGAATGATTCGGAAATCCTGTCCCTCAAAACCTTGCCCGTAAGCGATCCCGACTACACGCTGGCCAAGGTCCGGCTGTACAACCGCTTCCTGCTGGATACCAATTACTATAAAATGATTGATACCTTCTTCGTCTATCTGGACAAGGAGAGCAATTATCCCCTCTTCGCTACCCAGAACGTTAACACGGCCTATGCAATGAATATGCTGCTCAAATCCTATTCTGCCGGCTTCGCTTCGCGCGGCCAAGGAATCAGCGACCGCTGGGAGATCATCCGGATGCCGGGAGGCGGCAATTACCTGATCAAGGCTGTCGATATCGGCTTCGGCATGCTGGACGGGGCCCTCGTTCAGCTGGATACGCTGAATCAGACACTCGCGGCGCTTGATGTCGGACCGGAGGGCTCTGTTTTCATTATGGACGGCGGGGGCCGCCTGCTCTCCTCGGGCATGCTCCCTGACGGACAAGACAACGCCTTCCGTACCTCTGTCCTGCAGATGGAGGCTCCATCCGGCACACTCCAGTGGAAGAATAAGAAGTACCTGGTGCTGACGCAGAGCTCACAGTACTCCGATATCCGTTACGTCATCGTGACGCCGGAGTCCTATATCCTGAAGAACCTGCCTTACCTGCAAAAGCTGCTCTATTACTGGGTTCCGCTGCTCTCCGTTATGGCACTCAGCGGTTATATCCTCTATCTGCAGCGCTTCTTATTCCGCCCACTGGCCCGGCTCACCGGCGGGATGCGCAAGCTCGGCTACGGAATGCTGGATGTGCGGCTCCCGGACCAGAGGGACACCAAGGAATTCTCCCTCATGACAACCACATTTAATGAGATGGCCCGGCATATTGAGCAGCTCAAGATTGATGTGTACGAAGAGCAGCTGCGGGTGCAGCGGGCCGAATACAAGCATTTGCAGATGCAGATCAACCCGCATTTTTATATGAACAGCCTCAATATTATCTATAACATGGCAGCGCTCAAGGAGTACAAATCGGTTCAGAAGATGAGCCTTCATCTGGCAGATTATTTCCGCTTCCTGATGCATGGCGACCGCTCTTCCATCCCGCTTGAGAATGAGCTCGGGCATATCCGGCATTACCTGGAAATCCAGAAGCTGCGTTACATGGATATGCTGGACTATGAGTTTCAAGTGCTGCAAGAGCACCTGAAGCTGACCGTCTCCCCGCTGCTGCTGCAGCCTTTCGTGGAGAATGCTATTCTCCACGGCCTGACCGCGCGCCAGCAGGACGGCACACCGTTCCGGATCATCATTAGCTCGGCAGACGATAGCGATCCTGCCGGCCGGTATGCCGTCATCACCATTACGGATAACGGCCCGGGCTTTCCGGAGGATATGCTTAGCGGGCTGGTCAGCGGCAGGTATGCAGACGGCACAGGTGACAAGCATCTGGGCATCTGGAATGTGCTCCGCAGGTACAAGCTGCTGTACGGAGACGGAATCCGGGACGGGATCCGCTTCAGCAACTGCGCTGACGGCGGCGCCGTGGTTGAAGTACGGCTGCCGCAGTTAAGCAGCTTACCCGGGAGCCGTGAAGGCGCCGGGCCGCAGCAGGAAATGAAGGAGGATACCGATGGTTACGATGCTGGTGGTAGATGATGAAATATACGCACTTAAAGGGATTACGCAGGGCATTGACTGGAGCAGCCTGCCCATCTCGAAGATACTTGAAGCCGGCAGCGTGCAGTCCGCCAAACAGCTTATGCAGCAGCAGCCAGTCCAGCTTGTCATCTCTGACATTGAGATGCAGCAGGCCAGCGGACTTGAGCTGCTCCGCTGGATACACGGGAATTACCCGCATACGCTGGTCATCTTCCTGACCGGCCATGCCCGCTTTGAATACGCCCATGAGGCGCTGCAGCTGGGCTGCTTCGATTATGCGCTCAAGCCGATTGATCATGACCTGCTGAAGGGCATTGTCGGCCGGGCTTTGACGGAGCTTGAAGCACAGCAGCAGCAGCGTTCCTTCCATGAGCTGCTGGAACAGCATCAGCAGCAGTGGAGCATGCAGCTGCCGGTGCTGGTCGAGCGCTTCTGGCAGGACCTGCTGGCCGGAAGGCTCCCCCTTCAGCCCAAACGGCTGGACCGGCAATTCGGCCTGTATCACATTCCGCTGCGGGCTGACGGTCATGTATTGCCTATACTGCTTAGTATTGAGCACTGGAATACAGACATGAGTGCCCGGGATGAGACGATTATGGAGTATGCCCTCCGCAAGGAGGCTACAGAGATTATTATCGGCAAGCTAAGCGGGGTAGTCATTCAGGACAGTCACGAGCTGAATCTGATTCTGCTCTACGGCAAGGAGGATGAGGCGCTGGACCGGGAGGCGTTGCTTAAGCGCTGCCGCCAGTTCGTGTCTGCGTCTTCAGGCCTCCACTGCCGGATTTCCTGTTATGTCGGAAGCGAAACGCCGCTTGTAGAGCTGACGGAGGTAATCGCCAGCCTGGTTCAGGCGGAACGGACGAACACGACTTCGCCGGAATCGGTTATCGATGCCGGTGCGGTTGCAGATACCGGAATTCCCGGTGAGGCCGGGCTGCTTCCCTCTTTAGGCGAATGGGCAGAGCTGCTGGAACAGGGACAGCAGGAGGAGCTGATCCGCCAGCTGGAGCTCACCGTGAAGCGGCTGCAGAGGGAGACGGCCAGCCGTGAGCTGCTGGAGCAGCTCTATTACGGGCTGTTGCACATGTTCTATCAGGCTGCTTACCGCAAAGGCCTGTCCATCTATGAGTTGCTCAGCGTTCAAGAGCTGAATGACACCCAGGCCGTCCGCTCGCCGCAGCATTTGCTGCAGTGGGCAAGGCGTCTGGCCTGCAAAACCGCTGAAGCCTTCGAGAGCCGGCAGCGGAATTCCTCGCCGGTCATTACCAAGGCGTACCAGTATATCCAGGAGCATCTGCATCAGGATTTGACCCGTGATGATATCGCCGCCCTGGTCGGCCGTAATCCGGCATACCTGTCCCGCCTGTTCCGCAAGGAAACAGGCATGTCCCTGTCAGAATACATTACACTTCAGCGGATTGAGCGGGCGAAAAAGCTGCTGGTGGAGACGGGTGACAAAATCAGCAGCATCGCTGAAGGACTGGGTTATGTACACTTTTCCTACTTCGCCAAGCTGTTCCGCAAGCTGACCGGCTTCACCCCGCAAGATTACCGGAGAATACACCGTTCGTCATAATTCTGTATCATCTGCTGCAGCCCATATAAAAACCGCACTCCCTTCGATAGGGCCTGCGGTTTTTATGTGTTTATTTGATATTTTTTCATGATTTATTGAAATATCATCACGATTATTTTCATTTCTATCATAGTAATAACTTTATATGTTAGATATTTTTCCGCGAAAGTCACATATTTGCTATTCATGTCATTTGAGTAGATAGAATCGCTGACACAATCTATCTATACTGAAGCCAGTAGAAAGAACCACAGAGCCGAAAGGAACGTGAGAAGAATGAACCAACCTGTCGAGGCTGTCCAGATGCCTCTGCCCGCCGCCGGCAACAGCCGCAGGCAGAACATCGGATATTGGCGGAAGTACGGGGCGTTTTACCTGATGATGACCCCCGCGCTGCTCTTCCTGCTCATTAACAACTACCTTCCTATGATCGGATCTGTCATTGCCTTCAAGAACGTGAATTATCAGACCGGGGTGTTTCAGAGCCCGTGGATCGGCTGGAAGAACTTCAGCTTCCTGTTCAGCACCAGTGACGCGTGGAATATTACGAAGAATACCATTATCTACAACGCCGTATTTATTATTCTGAATCTGATTATCGGTGTCGCGCTTGCCCTGTTATTCAATGCAATGCGCAGCCGCCGGCTCGCCAAATTCCACCAGACAATGATGTTCCTGCCGTATTTCCTCTCCTGGATTATCGTCACCTATCTCGTCTATGGCTTCCTCAACCCGGAGATCGGCCTGATTAACAAATCCCTGCTCCCTTCCCTCGGCATTCAGCAAAGCTTCGACTGGTATTCCGATCCCAAGTACTGGCCGTACATTCTGCCAATTGTTAACACCTGGAAGGGCATCGGTTATTACGCCGTATTCTACCTGGCAGCGATCATCGGAATCGACAAGGAGTATTACGAAGCGGCTACGATTGACGGTGCATCCAAATGGCGCCAGATCCAGTCCATTACGCTGCCGCTGATCCGCCCTGTAGTCATAGTGCTCACGATGCTCCAGGTCGGCCGCATTTTCTATTCGGACTTCGGACTCTTCTATCAGGTGACCCGCAATGCCGGCGCTCTATACGATACGACACTCGTAATTGATACTTATGTGTATCAGGGGCTGATCGTTACCGGTGATTTCGGGATGTCCTCGGCGGCAGGCTTGTATCAGGCGGTTGTCGGCTTCATCCTCGTCTTCGTCAGCAATCTGATCATCCGGAGAATCAGCCGTGAGGATGCGTTATACTAGCCGGAAGGCCCGCAATCATCCATTATAGGAGGTCGGCACATTATGGCAACACTCTCAATGAAGAATACCAACGGCAAGCTGAAGGCAGGCGGGAAGCCGCGCTCAGTAACCGATATTTCCAAGCCCGCCAATACCTTAATCAATATTTTCTTCTGGATCTATTCCGCGCTCTGCATCATACCGTTCGTGCTGGTGCTTGTCGTCTCCTTCACAGATGAGAAAACCGTGCTGCTAAACGGTTACAGCCTCTTCCCGGAGAAGCTGAGCTTGTCCGCTTACGATTTCCTGCTGAATGACTGGAGCAGCATCGTCCGCTCTTATGGAATCTCCATATTCGTCACCATCATCGGCACCGTCCTGTCCATTGTGATCATGGCCCTGTTCGCCTATCCAATCTCCAGAAGAGATTTCAGGCAGCGCGGGCTATTCTCCTTCATCATGGTGTTCACCATTCTGTTCAATGCCGGTCTTGTCCCGTTCTACATGATGTATACCCAGTATCTGCATCTGCAAAATACACTGGCCGTGCTCATCCTCCCCTACCTGGTTCAAGGCTTCTTCGTACTCGTGATGCGGACATTCTTCACCAATTCCGTACCCACCGAGCTGATTGAATCCGGCAAAATCGACGGGGCCGGCGAATGGCGTATCTTCGCCCAAATCGTCCTCCCGCTCTCCCTGCCCGTGCTCGCCAGTGTAGGTCTGCTGTGCACCTTAAATTACTGGAATGACTGGTATTTGAGCATGCTGTTCATTAACGATGATACACACATCAATATCCAGTACCGGATGTATAAGGCGCTGCAGGATATGCAGTTCCTGAGCTCCAACTCCACCGCTTATGCGGCGATTATGCGCCAGAATCCCAGCTATCAGCTCCCGAGTGAAACGGTGCGCATGGCGATGGCCGTCGTCGGCATCGGACCGATTATCTTCGCTTATCCTTTCTTCCAGCGTTTCTTCATTGAAGGACTGACGGTCGGAGCCGTTAAGGGCTGATTCCGGGAGCAGATAAGCATCTCCACACAGAGCTCCACCCGGTATTCAGCCGGTTGAATATAGCTGCATCTATATTGAAAAGGGAGGCCAACCCCGATGTTTAGAACAAGCCTGAAGAATGCTAAAGGCAAGATTGCGCCATCAACTGCCCTACTCGCGATGTCCCTGCTGCTCGCCGCATGCGGCGGCACACAGAATAACAGCGCAGCCGGCACCGGCACTGCTTCCCCGGATTCAGCCGGTAATTCTGCAGCCGCTGAGCTGAAGCCTTATGAGGTAAAGCTGCTGTGGGAAGGCCCGGCACAAAAGGATGTACTGGCCGTTGAAGCGAAAATCAATGAATATCTGCAGCCCAAGATCAATGCCACTGTCAAGATCAGCACGCTGGACTGGGGACAGTATGACGAGAAGATGCCGCTGCTCATCGCCAGCCGTGAGCCTATGGATATCGTGTTCACTGCGCAGTGGAACGGCTATGCCAACAACGTCTCCAAAGGCGCTTTCCTGCCGCTGAATGATACCGGCGCAGCAACCGGCGATCTGCTGGAGCAATACGGCAAAGACATCTCAAGCTCACTCGATTCCGCCTTCCTGAAAGGCTCCTCAGTCGGGGGCAAGATCTATGGCATTCCTACGAACAAAGAGATGGCAGCCCAGGGCGGGGTCTTATACCGCAGTGATATCGCTGAAGAGCTGGGCTTGACCGAGGCACTGAATAATGTCAAGACTGTTGCCGACCTGGAGCCGATCCTGCAGGCCGTCAAGGAGAATAAAGGCGCCGGCTTCACCCCGCTGTTCATGTCCAAGAGCTCCAACTTCAACACCCATTACATGGCCCAGCTCGATTTCCTGGGCGATGATACCATCGACGGCGCTGTTCGCAAGGACGGTGAGAACACCACCGTAATCAGCCGTTTCGAGGACCCGGATTATATGGCCCAGATTGAACTGACACGCAAATTTTTCGAAGAAGGCCTTATTAATAAAGATGCAGCGACCACATCCGTCGGCGACCCGCTGAGCAGCGGCAATGTCTTCATGGCGATTGCTTCACTCAAACCGGGCTGGGACAAGGAATATGCCATCTCCGTAGGGATGGAGGGCAAAATCAAGCAGCTGGAGCTGGGCCCGGCAACCGTATCCACCAGTGAAACGGCAGGCGCGATGCTGGCCGTCTCCTCGACTTCCAAAGACCCTGCCCGGGCCATGATGGTCATCAATCTGCTGCACTCCGACAAGTACCTGATCAACCTGATCAACTTCGGGATTGAGGGCGAGCACTACACGAAGGTATCCGATAACGTCATTACCTCCGGCCCCAAAGCGGCGGACTATACTCCGGGCGTAGCCTGGGAGCTCGGGAACCAGTTCCTGAACTATACCTTTGAATCGGAAGATCCGAACAAGTGGGAGCAGACCAAGGTGTTCAACGAAAGTGCCCATCAGTCTCCGGCCCTTGGATTCATCTTCAATGTAGAGCCGGTCAAATCACAGGCGGCCATCCTGATCAATATTTCAAAGCAATATGCCGCTGCCCTGGAGACCGGAGCCATCGATCCGGCCAAAGCACAGGAATGGTACGACAAAGAGAAGAAGAACGGCCTTGGTGATATTCTGGCCGAGAAGCAGAAGCAGCTGGATGAATTCCTGGCAAGCAAGCCATAATTCACGGAGCATGAATATGAAGGTTACAGTAAAAAGCAGCGGTTCGCCCTCCCGGGAGAACCGCTGCTTTTTTCCTGATGCGTCCGGCAGCTGTTCACAAATAAGCCTTAAGATTATTCAGCACCACCGCATAACCGCTAGCATACATGTGAACCCCGTCCATCGTATACGCTTCTTTCAGATTCCCTTCCCCGTCGGTTAACCCCTCATTCACATTAATGAAAGGATATCCATGCCGCTCCGCCAGCTTCTCCACCTCGGCATTCGCCGCAAGGAGTGCTGCATTCGTTCTTGTGCTGAACATGCCTGCCTTCATCGCCTGATCGATCCCGCTGAAATCCGCTTTGGCATTTACCGGGTAATACGCCATCACATACACCTTGCATCCGGGCAGCCTGGCCCCTATCCGGGTCAAAATCTCATTATAGTTCTCCAGCAGCCGCAAGGGCTGGTATTCACCGTCCGCCGAAGCAATGTCGTTAGTGCCGATATTGATGAACAGCTTCGACGGCTCCAGCTCAAAAATGCATTCTTCCATAGTGGATAACAGCTCTCTTGTTACATAGCCTGCAATTCCACGGTTATAGATTACCGTCTGCCGTGCGAGACTCTGCTGCAATTCATTCACCGGGAAAAATTCCATCAGTGAGGAGCCCGCCATCACGGTTTGCCCTTTTACTGCCAGAGAATTAAGGATGCTGTATTTCTTCACCTTCTCCGCTTTCTCATTGAGCGAATGCTCCTGCATGAACGCATTGATGATCTCTTCCGCATTTTGAGCCAATATCATCGCCTCCAAAAAAATATGTATACGCTTTATTATGCTTCATCTGCCTTCCCCTTGGCAAAGGTGCACAGATATGTTCCGCTTCTCTATCGACGTAATTCACATGATATGTTATTATGATACCCTGATAACGTGTTAACGAACTAAAGCGCGTGTTGTTGCGTTTAATTTACTAGGGGGATTCAAGTGATGAAGAGACAAGGCATATTCGTTCTATTAATAGTTATGGCTATTGCTGTAATAGCAGGCTGCTCCAGTTCAGGAGGCAATGACGGTAAGCTGGTGATCGGGATTGATGATAAATTTGCCCCGATGGGCTTCCGGGATGATAACAATGAGATTGTCGGCTTCGATATTGATTATGCGCGGGCAGCAGCTGAGAAAATGGGCAAAGAGGTTACCTTCCAGCCGATTGACTGGTCTGCCAAAGAATCGGAGCTAAGCAGCGGACGTATTGATATGATATGGAACGGTTACACCATCACGGATGAGCGCAAGGAAAAGGTATTATTCACCAGACCTTACTTGAAGAACAGCCAGGTCGTAGTGGTGCTTGCGGATTCGGCGCTGTCTGCGCTTGGTGATCTGGCCGGCAAGGAAGTCGGACTGCAGAGCCTTTCATCTGCTGCCGATGCCCTGGATGCGAATCCGATTAAGGCAGAGCTGAAGGGTGTCTCTGAATTTACCGATAATGTGCTTGCTCTGACAGACCTCAAATCGGGCCGTCTGGATGGCGTTGTTATTGATGAAGTAGTGGCCAGATATTACATATCTAAAGAGCCGGATACTTATAAGCTGATGGAAGAGTCGCTTGCTCCTGAAGAGTACGGCGTCGGAATTAAGAAAGGTAATGCGGAGCTGCTGAAGACCCTGCAGAAGGCGCTTGACGAGCTGAGCAGTGACGGGACAGCCGCCGAGATCTCAACGAAATGGTTCGGCGAAGACAAAGTATTGAACTAGATAGATTGAACTTACAAAATTCAAGTTAAGGGTAGAGTGGCGGAGGAAGACATGGATATCGACTATATTATTAAAATTTCCGGGCCGATGCTGGAGGGTGCGCGAACCACAGTATTGCTGTTTCTGATCGTTATTGTGCTGTCCATTCCGCTCGGAATGGCGGTCACCCTGCTGGCCAAAAGCCGGATCAAGCCGCTGGCCTGGATCGCCCATACTTATATTTATGTGATGCGCGGAACCCCGCTGCTGCTGCAGCTGTTATTCTTCTGCTTCGGTCTGCCGCAGATTCCGGTGATCGGGCAATACCTGGTCATGGACCGGTTCGTTGCCGCCAGCCTTGGCTTCATTCTGAATTACGGGGCTTACTTTGCCGAGATCTTCCGCGGCGGGCTGCTCTCGATTGATAAAGGCCAGCATGAAGCCGCCCAGGTGCTTGGGCTTAGCCGGTGGCAGACGCTGCGCAAGGTCATTCTCGCCCAGATGTTCCGGGTGGCCCTGCCTGCGGTAGCCAACGAGTCCATCACCCTGGTGAAAGACACCGCTCTGCTGTATGCCGTAGCTGTGCCTGAGCTGCTGAACTTTGCCAAGACGGCGGTTAACCGGGACTTCACCGTAACTCCTTTTGTTGTCGCAGGTGTAATATATCTGCTGATGACACTAGTGCTTACACTGTTCTTCAAGGCGCTGGAGAAACGATTCAAATTTGAGTAGAAGGGCTGTATAGCTATGAGTAGCATGATTGAAGTTCGGCAATTGCAAAAGTCCTTCGGCAGCCTCGATGTGCTGAAGCAGATTACCTTTGATGTGAATCCGGGAGAGGTTGTTGCGGTAATCGGGCCCTCCGGCTCCGGCAAAAGCACCATGCTGCGCAGCCTTGTGCATCTGGAGGAGGTCACCGGCGGCGGCATCAAAATTCACGGCAAAGCACTTGTCGAGAATGGCAAATATGCCGGCAGTACGGAAATCCGGGAGATTACAGCAACGATGGGCATGGTGTTTCAACACTTCAACCTGTTCCCGCATCTTACGGTAAAGGGCAATCTGGAGCTGGCCCCGCGGACGCTGAAACGGGAGAGCCTGCAGGAGATCGAGGCCAAAAGCCAGGCGCTGCTCGCCAAGGTCGGCCTTGCCGATAAGGCGGATGTCTATCCCTCCATGCTGTCAGGCGGACAGAAGCAGCGGGTGGCGATCGCCAGGGCGCTGATGCTCAGCCCGGACATTCTGCTGTTTGACGAGCCGACCTCGGCGCTTGATCCGGAGCTGACCGGCGAGGTGCTGCGCGTCATCCGCCAGCTGGCTGAGGAGAACATGACGATGATCATCGTTACGCATGAGATGAGCTTCGCCCGCGATGTGGCTGACCGCGTATTCTTCATGGATAACGGGGAGATCGCCGAATCGGGCACCCCGGAGGCGCTGTTCGGCAATCCGCGGCTGGAGCGGACACGGATGTTCTTGAATCAGGATAAATAGTACGGCGGTTTGGCGTTTGTGGTGGATGTATAACAAGTGGAAATTCAGCACTTATTTAAACCGTTTTTGCTCACAAAGATAATTTAAGTGGATAAACAGCATCTGCTGGGACCGGATCGCTCTCTAAATGGCGGGTACCGGTCAATTAAGTGTATTTTTTCCAACTGTCACTTCGAAATCATACTTTTTTTTGCTAAATAAATGTACTTTTTCTACTTAATCAAAGCGGCCCGGGATATATCCCGGGCTGCTGTTTGAATTGAAACAGTTCCTCCAAGCAACATCGGGCGGCTCCTCACCATTCAAGCCTTATCTTAAACCCCCTTTTCCAATTTGCTAAAGTTTAGGCCTCTCTATCTTTGAGGTACTTTAAATGCTCACCATAAGCATCTCCGTATTCTTTATCAAGCAGTTCACGTTCAGTTATGATAAGTTCTAATAATTTATTTGTATGATAAGAAGGTTTAGTAAATTCAGCAGGTTGTCTCTCACCACTCCTTAAGTCATTCATACTAACCGATCCTGAAGACTAACTTCATCTTTTGTCATCTGCCCTCTTTTCCATTACACTAATGAGGAACTGCACTCAATTCAAGATCTAATTGGAGTGAAATCTATGATTAAAATCCTGGTTGTGGAAGACGATAAGCATGTCCGCAAGCTGATGCAGGCGGTGCTGAAACGGGAAGGCTATGAGGTGTTAACGGCCGAGAACGGAATTGAGGCGCTTGAGGTTCTTGAGGTGCAGCACATTGATCTGATTATTCTCGATATTATGATGCCCGGGATGGACGGCTACGAATTCGCTGCGGAGCTGCGGAATGCTGACAACAATATTCCGATCCTCATGGCAACAGCCAAACAGCTGCCTGAGGATAAGAAGAAAGGGTTCCGGCTCGGAACGGATGATTATATGACCAAGCCGGTGGATACCGAAGAAATGCTGCTGCGTATCCAGGCTCTGCTCCGCCGCTCGCAGATTGCCAGCGCCAGGAGGCTAACGCTCGGCAGGGTCCAGCTTGATTATGATACGCTGACTGTTACCCGGGACGATGATAAACAGACGCTGCCGCAGAAGGAATTCTACCTGCTCTACAAGCTGCTGTCCTATCCGGAGCGAATCTTCACCCGCATCCAGCTGATGGATGAAATCTGGGGAATGGAAAGTGAATCTACAGATACTACAGTGAATGTGCACATCAACCGTCTGCGCAAAAGATTCGAGGCCTATCCTGAATTCGAGCTCGTGTCCGTACGCGGTCTCGGATACAAGGCGGTGAGAACATGATCAGGAAGCTCACGGGTAAAATCGGTCTCTCCCTCTACTTCTCATTCGCGGTATTCTTCATCTTCCTGATTACCGTGCTTATTACCGGAGTTCTGATCTATCTGCTGTCGGTAATCGGCGTGCTCAATGAGCGGGTCATTCAGGATATTAAGGTGCTTACCTTCGTTATATTAATCGCCTGTATTATCATTGGCACCGTCACCTCGATCCTGGCCAGCCGGAGGATGCTGCAATCGATCCGCATGTTCATCAATGCCACCGAGCAGCTGGCCGGAGGAGATTTCTCCACCCGGCTGCAGCTCAAGCATCCGCCGGAATTCAAGATTCTTTCTGAGAATTTCAACCGGATGGCCGACGAGCTGGGCGGCATTGAAATTCTGCGTACGGATTTTGTCAACAACTTCTCCCATGAATTCCGCACCCCCATTGTGTCGATCAAAGGCTTCGCAGAAATTCTCAAGGATGACGGGCTGAGCAATGAAGAGCGGCATGAATATCTGGATATTGTCATTGAGGAATCCGCCCGGCTGACTACCCTGGCCTCGAATGTGCTGAACCTGTCCAAGGTGGAAGCACAGACTATCCTGACCGGACGCGAAACCTTCAATGCCGGTGAGCAAATCCGCCAATGTGTGCTGCTCCTGCACGGAAAGCTTATGAAGAAGCGGATCTCTTTTAATGCCAACGTCCAGGATTATGAGATCCCCGGCAATAAGGAGCTGCTGAACCAGGTCTGGCTGAATCTGCTGGATAATGCGATCAAGTTCACTCCCGAAGGCGGGGAAATTGAAGTGGCGATGAAGCAGGCCGGCGATGCAGTCGAGATTACATTCCATGACAACGGAGCGGGCATCAGCCCGGCTGCACTGCCCAGAATTTTCGACAAATTCTATCAGCAGGACACCTCTCATGCCGCCTCCGGCAACGGCCTCGGTCTGACCATTGTCCGGCGGATCATCGCTCTGCATGACGGTACAGTCACTTGTGACAGCGTTCCGCTGCAAGGCACCACCTTCACGGTACTGCTCCCTGCGGCCAAAAAGGCCCCCTCCATTGTAGCCAGATAGCCCCACTTTGTGGGGTTATTTTATTAGCCGCTGCTGCTTTTTCAGCGAAAAGTTAATTTTCAGTTTATGAACCTCCTGTACGATTGCATCATCAGTTACACATCTTATTCATTACGTAGAGGAGTCATTCTTATGCTGAAATTACTTAAGAAACTGGAACCCAAAGAATGGTTCCTGTTCGCTGTCAGCCTGATGTTTATTGTTGTTCAGGTCTGGCTCGATCTGGAGCTGCCTGATTACATGAGGGACATCACCCAGCTGATTCAAACCCCGGGCAGTGAGATGAGCGAAATTATGGCCGCCGGCGGCTGGATGCTGCTCTGTGCACTGGGCAGTCTGGCCACCTCGGTTGTTGTGGCGGGAATTGCCGCCAGAATTGCGGCCGACTTCTCCGCGAGACTCCGCTCCACCTTGTTCGACAAGGTACAGTCCTTCTCGATGGAGGAAATCAACAGCTTCTCGACAGCCAGTCTGATTACCCGCTCCACCAATGATATTACGCAGGTGCAGATGCTGATTGTGATCGGCTTGCAGCTGCTGGTGAAGGCACCGATTCTTGCGGTCTGGGCGATCCTTAAGATTACAGGCAAGAGCTGGCAGTGGTCACTTGCAACCGGGGCCTCTGTAGGGATTCTCGTGCTGATCGTCGCCGTCTGTATCCTTCTTGTCCTGCCCAAGTTCAAAAAGCTGCAGCTGCTGACTGACAACCTGAACCGGGTCTCCCGCGAGAATCTGAACGGCCTGCGGGTAATCCGTGCGTACAATGCCGAGCAATATCAGGAAGAGAAATTCGCAGCCGCCAACAATGAGCTGACCCGTACCAACCTGTTCGCCAACAATGTGATGACCATGCTTATGCCGAGTATCACCCTGATCATGAGCGGGCTCAGCCTCTCTATTTACTGGATTGGTGCTATAGTTATTCAGGCAGCCGAAGGCACCGCCAAGATGGGCCTGTTATCCGATATGATTGTGTTCTCCTCTTACGCCATGCAGGTGGTGATGGCTTTTATGATGCTGATTATGATCTTCATCCTGCTCCCGCGGGCTCAGGTATCCGCCAAACGTATTAACGAAGTGCTGGAAACCGCACCTAGCCTGAAGAATGGCTCAGTCACCCAATTGCCTGTGAAGCGTGAGAATGAGCTGGAATTCAGAGGGGTCAGCTTCAAATATCCCGATGCAGAGGAATATGTCCTTGAGGATATCAGCTTTACAGCGAAGAAGGGGGAAACGGTCGCTTTTATCGGATCAACGGGCTGCGGCAAAAGTACTCTGGTTAACCTCATCCCCCGGTTCTATGATGCTACGGCAGGTGAAGTGCTGATAGGCGGCATCAATGTCAGGGAATACGACCAGCAGGTGCTGCGGAATAAAATGGGCTATGTCTCCCAGAAGGCCGTTCTGTTCGGCGGAACCGTAACCTCCAATATTGCTTTTGGCGAAAATGGCTCCGGATCGCTTATGACCTCTGATATCGTCGATGCGGTCTATACCTCCCAGTCCTCGGAATTTGTTGAGAAGCTTGAAGGCAATTACGATGCCCATATCGCCCAGGGCGGCACCAACCTCTCCGGCGGGCAGAAGCAGCGCCTGTCGATTGCCAGAGCGATTGCCCGGCGGCCGGAAATTCTGATCTTCGATGATTCGTTCTCCGCGCTGGACTATAAGACCGACCGCAAGCTGCGCAGTGAGCTGAAGAAGGATGCCCAGGGCACCACCAAGCTGATCGTCGCCCAGCGGATCGGTACCATCAAGGATGCGGATACCATCATCGTGCTGGAAGCCGGACGGATTGCCGGAAAGGGAACCCATGATGAATTAATGCAGACCTGCAGCGTATATCAGGAAATTGCCTATTCCCAGCTGTCCAAGGAGGAGCTTGCCTAATGAGTACGAAGAGCACGAAGACCAAAGAACCTAACACCTGGAGCAAGCTGCTCCGCTATTGCCGAAACTATGTCCCTGTAATTGTGATTGCGCTGATCTGTGCAGCTGCCGGAACGGTGCTCACTCTATTCGGTCCGGATAAGCTCTCCGAAATGACGGACAAGATTACAGCCGGGCTTGCCGGTGGTATCGATCTGGAAGGAATCAAGACAATTGGCCTCACACTGGTCCTGATCTACAGCATCAGTGCTGTGCTGTCACTTTCCCAAGGCCTGATCATGTCGAACATTACCCAGAAGGTCTCGAAGAAGCTGAGAACCGATCTGGCTCACAAAATGAACCGCCTGCCGATCTCCTACTACAACAAGTCGACTACCGGTGATATCCTCTCCCGGGTGACCAATGATGTAGACACGATCGGGCAGGCACTGAATCAGAGCATCGGCAGTCTCGTGACCGCAGCCGCAATGTTCGTCGGTTCGATTATCATGATGCTGAAGACCAATGTAATCATGACCGTTACCGCCATCGTTGCTACTGTTATCGGCTTCGGCTTGATGGCGGTAATTATGAAAGCCTCGCAGAAGTATTTTGCCCGCCAGCAGGAATATTTGGGTAAAATCAACGGCCATGTTGAGGAAGTATACACCGGCCATAACGTAGTCAAAGCCTATAACGGCGAGGCGCAGATGCGCAGCACCTTCCAGTCGCTCAATAAGGAGCTGAAGGACAGTGCCTTCAAGGCGCAGTTCCTCTCCGGGCTGATGCCGCCGCTGATGGGCTTTATCGGTAACCTCGGCTTTGTCGCCGTCTGTGTCGTCGGGGCTGTAATGGCGCTGAACGGGACAATCTCCTTCGGGGTCATTGTCGCCTTCATTATGTACGTCCGCTTCTTCACCCAGCCGCTGGCCCAGGTAGCCCAGGCTGCACAGAATATGCAGTCGGCCACCGCAGCCGGAGGACGCGTGTTTGAATTCCTTGAAGCTGAGGAAATGGAGGACGAGAGTGCGAAGGAGCGTACCCTGGCTACAGCTAAGGGGAAAGTGAAGTTTGAACAGGTGCAATTTGCGTATGAAGGCACGGAGAAGCTCGTGATCAAGAACTTCTCGGCAGATGTGAAGCCCGGGCAAAAGGTCGCCATCGTCGGCCCGACCGGTGCAGGCAAAACCACGCTCGTCAATCTGCTGATCCGCTTCAATGAGCTGACCGGCGGCGAAATCTACATTGATGACACGCCGATCAGCAGCTTAACACGGGAGAATATCCATGATCAATTCTGCATGGTCCTGCAGGATACCTGGCTGTTCGAGGGCACGATCAAAGAGAACCTGATCTACAATCAGCAGGGAATTTCAGAGAATCAGCTGATGGAAGCCTGCAAAGCCGTCGGCCTGCACCGGTTCATCCAGTCGCTCAGTGACGGATATAATACAGTCCTGAACGACAAGGTCAACTTATCCGCCGGACAAAAGCAGCAGCTGACCATCGCCCGCGCCATGCTGAAGAATGCGCCGATGCTCATCCTTGACGAAGCGACCAGCTCGGTCGATACCCGGACAGAGCTGCTGATTCAGCAGGCAATGGACCAGCTGATGGAGGGCAGAACCTCCTTCGTCATCGCCCACCGGCTCTCCACCATCAAGAACGCCGATGTCATTCTTGTCCTGAAGGACGGCGACATCCTGGAGAGCGGCAGCCATGCGGAACTGCTGGCGAAGAACGGCTTCTACGCCGAGCTGTATAACAGCCAGTTTGAGCAGGCCTCCTAAATCGATATGACAAAAGGCTGTCTCCGGAAGTAGGAACTCTACTTGCGTAGACAGCCTTTTTGTCGTTTACTTTGGAATTGCCGGCTCTGGAGGAACGAGGGGCACTTGGAGGATTCGGGGGCATTAGTGCCCCTATTCCCCTCTCATTGCTCACTTTTGCTGTAATTAGGGGCTTCAGAGTGGAATATAGAGGACAAAACACCAACTCCCCAGGTCAATACGAACACCATCTGGCGGACACATCAGGTACTTTGGGTAATTGGGTCACTTTACATACCTTGGACACTTTGGGTACTTTGGTTGTTTGCGTGCTTCTGTTACTTTGGTCACTATAGTCACATTGCATACTTTAGTCACTTCGGGTACTTCGGGTCACTTCGAGCACTTCGGTCACTACGGACACCACAGCCCTTATCAGCCCGTTTTTGCTCCATTTGACGGGTTTGCGGACACCACGGCCTTTATTCGCCACTTTTCGTGTGATATCTTCACTTTTCTGGTGAAATAACGGCGCTGATGTCCGTTAGGCCTGCATTCAGCCGCTTTTCCGCCTCTTAACGCCTCTCATGTCCGTAACGCTACACTATGTACTTATTAACCGGTGTGTGACCGTTTACTGTATGGACTGAGATCCATAAGTCCCCCTAGTTTCCCCACCCAGGGCTACTTTCAGGGAATTCAGGGGCATTTCCGCCCCTCATCCCCATCCGTGCGCCTAGAAGGCCAAGCGGCTACGCCGGCCCTGCAAAATCTCATCCACCCGCTCCTTCGCACCCTGCCAGGAGGTCATCAGCGGAAACGCATATTCCTCCCTGGCTCTCAGGTTCCAGGGATGCGGAATACAGAGCACCTTCCGCCCCGCCTGGACGGCGGGCAGCAGATTATGCGGGCCGTCATCGATCAGCAGATCGAAGCCGAGCAGCTGCTTCCGCTTCGCGGTGAAGAAATTCTCTGCCGGGATGTACGGCATATGCTTTTGCAGCCAGTTCCATTTCTCCAGCACCGTTTTGGGTACAGCAGCCGTTACAATAATGACATCATAGGCGTTATGAAGCTTCTCCATCTCTTCAACGACATATTCATCGAACAGCTCAAGCTCCTCGTACAGGCCGGGCCGGCCAAAGAACAGGTCCATGGTACTGTCCGGGTGGCGCAGATGATCCGTATTCCAGTCGATCATATCTTCGTAACGAAGCGGATGCGTAGGAAACTCAATGTTGTTGTGGTAGATCGCACGTTTGACGAGATGGCAGATTGTATCGTCCATATCGACAGCGATAATTGGTTTACTCATTGATTCTCCTCCTTCAGGCTGCATGTTCTGCAATAGAATAGCTGCGTATTGTGTGATGATAGTCATTACATTATAAATTTCACAAGGGGACGTGTCCAGACTGGACCGGGATCAAGCAGCTGCCGCCCATGAACATCAGGAACAGACAAAAAAGCACGCGCCCCGTAAGCAGGAGCCGCGTGCTTTGCCGTTTAGTTAACTCAGCTAACCCCGGGAACGTCCCCGGAACAGATTGACCACGAACAGGACCGCGGCGACAAACAGCAACAAATGAATTAAATTGCCCATCACATCAAAGATAAATCCGAGCAGCCAAGCCACAACAACGAGTCCGATTAATCCCCACAGCATACGATTACCGCCTTTCTCCTATAGGAGTGTTTGTCCTCATTTACCCGCCTGACAGGAGGTTTAAACCGCAGCAGTATCATATCCATAAGATGGCAGCTAAACTTGCTGCTGTTTGTTAACTAGCACCGTTAATTCCCCGGCAAACACTTTCTCATCCGCCTGGTTGAAGGTTGAGAGCGACACGGTAACCAGTCCCGTCTCATTCTTCTTGCTGCTCAGACCGATGACTTCGATAACACAATGCAGCTCATCTCCCGGAAATACGGGCTTAATAAATTTAATATGATTCATCGCTGTGCCGGCAATAACATCCTCGCCATAACTCCCAGTCTCTACCCAGAGCTTGAACGAGACCGCCAGCGTCTGAATCCCGGAGGCAATAATGCCGTTGAATCTGCCCTGTCCGGCCTTCTCTTCATCCAGATGCATATACTGCGGGTCATACTCAGCCGCAAAGCTCTTAATATTCTCATGGGTTATCCTTAGAGATTTGGTCTTAAAGACCTGTCCGATACTAAATTCATGATACTTCATTCGTTCACCTCTTAGATGTTATTCGTTCATAGTAGAATAATATCATCGAAGAAATCAACTCTCCGAATAAATATTTCCGCCTGCGAGCGCTGTAACAGCCGGCTAAATGTATATAATCATCAGGAGCTTAGTCCACTCTATCATTGCGGTTCACAATATAATAACGTATACCTTTGAAATGGAGTGATGATAGATGGCAACAATAATAAGCTATGGTTCGCAGGCAAAAATGCCGTTAGACCCGTTTACTACGGTTGTAACCGTTGCAGGGATTCCCGGAGCCGGGGCAAGTCTGGCTACAGCACAGGTAAATATTAGTCCGGCTAATCCTGCCTCTTTCTCCAGCAGAGTCGAATTAAAAGGCAGTTTTAGTCTTACCGCACCTGCGGATGGTCCATTTTTCGTTTTGATCCGGCGGGCTGGGACCGATATTTATAGATCTGTTTTCCGTTATACTACAATTACTGATACTCAAATCAATGTTCTGTGGGTTGACGGTCCTTATCTTGGAATCCACAACTATGAATTAATCATACAAAATGACAGCAGCCTGCCTTTAAACTTATTTGGGCCGATAGCATTCACAGCAACGGCTATTGGCGGAGAAGGCGTAATTTAACTGCATAATTCAAAAATGTGTACAGTTGAATCGATCTGATTCAGCTGTACTTTTTTATGGAACTAAGATTAAGGCATGAAGAGGGGTTTCATTAGCAGCGTGGAGCCAATAGCGGATAATAAATGTATTTTGTGCAATTAAAAGCCGGCGAAAACCCGCATATCTAGGGATAACTGTATTCCGTACAATTAAAAATAGGGAATTTGTTCTTTTACAGCAAAGAAATAATTTATAAGTGTACAAAGTGCAATTAAAAATGTTTCTTCGCAATAATGAAGCGTTATAGTTGTACAAATTACAGTTATAACATGAGCGGTAGTCCCATGTCAGGCCACCCGTAACTTGCTCTAAGTAAAAATGAGTGATTCCCTGTCTATGATTCCTCCCTATTGTTCTTCTACTAATCTTATATCCACGTTTGAAACGATCTGTTGACCATCTTTACATTATTCATTGTTGCCCAGCTTTTTAAATTTGAGATACCTTTATCTTCATCCTCTGAATACCTGAATGCCATATTGAGTGGGACGATCCTCCTCTTGTGAGGTAATATTCCAATAACAGGCTTAAAGTACCCCCTGATCATTATCACTTTAATATCCTTTGGATTAATAATATTGCCATTTAAGAAAATCTGCTCATTGGACAGGCTTAACCCGGTTGGTTTCTTAAAAAATGTTATGTAGAATGCCAGGAACAGTAAAACTAAACACAAAAGAACCGTTATTGACAAAACGTAGAATATTCCCCTCTGATCCCATAATCTCGATAGAAGAATTGAATGGCAAGATATAATAATAATCATGCCTATGATGGTTTCAATTCGTGATGGATTTTTAATTGGATAATTTATTTCCGTCAACATGGTCCCCCCTGTTTATAGCCTTTTTCTTAGACTGTCATTTATCTTTTTTATCAGATCCGGATTCCAGTCTCACTATAATTATACAAAGAATGTAAACATTTGTTGCGTGATTGTACAGAGTAAAAATATCATAAGAAAACTAAAAAAAATGCAAGATTACCGCTCTCCTGTCCACGTTCCCCCGCCTGCAGGCAGAAACACTCAAAATAACGTAAAACATGATGCGGAAAAACAGTTCCGCTCTTATTTTATAATGAATGCGTAGCGGTACAAACAATAGAAAGCGGTTTCAATAACAGTCGCAGTTCTTGGAGGAGGGGATAAAGTCAGCTGCCGTTTAGCAATCAGAGCATGTAAGCATCACCACATCACCACGGATTAGATAAGGAGACTATTATGAGGAAAAAAAGCTTAAAGTTGCTCCCCCTGGTATTAATACTTTCATTATTGATGTCAGGCATCTCTTTTGCAGAGGTCACCTCTAACTACGTCAACCCGCTTATGGGCGGGGCCGACCCTACGATTGCCAGGGCTGCGGACGGCTACTACTATTCTGCTTCTTCCGGAGATAATAACATTACCTTGAAGCGGCACGAGACGATTCTCGGAGTATCCACAGCCAAGAGCAAAGTCGTCTGGAAGAAGCCTGCTAATTTCGGCTATGTGTGGGGCCCTTATATTTACAGGCTGGAAGGCAAATGGTACCTGTATTTCGCCTCCGGCCCGGAGGACAGCTTCGGTTACGGGCATCCAAGCTCCTACGTTCTGGAGAATCCCTCGCCCGATCCTTTTGAAGGCACGTGGACGCTGAAGGGGGAATCCTCTAATGAGGACAGCGACGGACAGGTTACTGCCAAGCAGGGGCTGCTGAATACGGAGGGCTTCGGTTTAGCCTGCGGGATTGTGTCCATCAAAGGAGAAACCTACTTCACCTACACGAAATACTATTATTTCGAGGACCCCAAGAATCCGGGGGCTACGAAATTTGATGAGAGCCCGACGATTGTCAAAATGAAGAACCCGTGGACCCTGGAAGGTCCTGAAGGTATGGTGGCTACGCCGGTATACGACTGGGAAAAGCACGGCGACAATATCAACGAAGGCGCTGCGGTGGTTGAGCGGAACGGCAAAATCTATTTCGCGTACTCGGCAAGCAGCTTCATGAATGATAACTATTCAGTAGGCGTATCCGTAGCGGATGCCGCTTCTGATGTGATGGATGCCAAGTCATGGGTCAAGCATCCGGAGCCGGCGATGACCAGATCCGATGAGAACAGCTCGTATGGACCGGGCTCACCGCTGTTCCTGAAGTCTGAGGACAACACCGAGGATTGGATTCTCTATCACGGTATACCGACCCATGGACAAGGCGGCGGCAACAGAGGCATCCGGGCGCAGCGGATCCATTGGGATGATAATGATTTCATCAATCTCGGCATCCCTTCTAACCCCGGTACGGTCCTGAACAGACCATCCGGAGAGGAAAAAAGCGAAATCTATGAAGCCGAGGACGCAAAGGTATCCGGCGTTTCCAGAATTACCGGAAAAAGCGCTTATGCCTCAGGCAGCATATATGAGAAATTCAATAACAGCAGCGAAAATGACTATATTGAGTTTACGGTTAATACCGGCACTGAGGGCACCTATTCCCTGGATTTCAGATACAACAACAATACAACGGATGCAGTGGCTATGAAATTAGGCGTTAACCAGGAGGCTGACCGGGAGCTGATCTTCGCCTCCAATGCAGGCTTCGAAGCAAACTTTGATCTGAAGTCCGCTTATAACATCAAGCTTAACGCAGGCAGCAATACGATCCGCCTGTCCGGCAAGAGCGCATTGGCGCTGGATGCCATGATTATCAAGCGAAGCACTCTGTACGAAGCAGAAAATGCCGTGCTGACGGGAAATGCCAAGGCCGACAACGACCACCCGGGTTACAGCGGAACCGGATTTGCCGGCGGGCTGTGGACTTCGGGTTCTGCGGTCAGCTTCAAGGTAAATGCTCCGGCTGCAGGCAGCTATTCGGTGAATCTGGGCTACAGCCTCGGATTCGATGATGACCGGACCCTGAGCATGTATGTAAACGGGCAAAAGATTAAGCAGGTCGACTTCTTCAGCCTGAAAAGCTGGGACAGCTGGGCTGACCGGTATGATAATGTTTTCCTGCAGGAAGGGGAAAATACGATCACGTATAAATACGACGCCGGCAACACCGGTAATGTCAATCTGGACTATATCACCGTGACCGAAGCCACCACCTGGCATTACGGGGCCGAGGACGCAAAGCTGTCCGGCGCAGGTGATACTGCGGTTGAGTATACCAAAGACGCCGGCAACCTGGGCACAGGTTATGTAAGCGGGCTGTCGGCAGCAGACTCCTCCGTAGAGTTCGCTGTTAACGTGGAGAATGCAGCATCTTATGATGTAAAGCTGAGATATGCCAAGGAAGCTGCCGGCTCAATCTTTGGCCTGTATTTGAACGGTACCTATGTTAAAAGCATAACCCTCCCTGCTACCGGCGGGCTTACGGTCTGGAAGGAGCAACTGGAGACATTAAGCCTGCAGGCAGGCAACAATACGATTACTTATAAAAATGAAACCGGTCATTCCGGCATCATAAATATCGACAGCATTCATTTGAACAAACGGACACCTTGGAGATATCAGGCAGAGGATTCCGCCCGGGCAGGCAGTCTGCAAATCGGGAAAGATCATTTATGGTATGAAGGCAACGGCTTTGTAGGCGGATTTGAGAAAACTGGCGATTCGCTGAAGTTCAAGGTTAACGTTCCGAATACCGCTGCCTATACCTCAACCCTGCGGTATTCCGGCCAGCAGAGCGCCAATATAACCATGTCAATGTACATCAACGGCCAGAGGGTGAAGCAAGTATCCCTGCTGCCGACAAAGGACTGGGATACATGGAACAACAGTACCGAGCTGGTGAACCTGAATGCCGGAAATAATGTCATTGAATTCGTCCGTGAGCAAGGGGATACCGGAAGATTCAATATCGACAGCCTCACCATTGATCAGGCCAGCGGCGGCTTCATGAGCTCGATTGCCGGGAAGATCACTCCGGAGAAAATGCTCAAAATCCAGCCGAAGCACAGCGGAAAGGCCTTGGACGTAGACAAGGTATCAAGCAGTCCGCTGGCGGTCATTAACCAGTGGTCGAACGGCGACGGCAATAATCAGCTGTGGCGGTTCCTGGATCTGGGCACAGGCTATTACCAGATTCAGTCCGTTCAGAGCGGGCATGTGCTCGACATTCTCCCTGGTTCAGCCATACAGCAGCTTTGCCAGAACAAGCAGGCTACCGGAACTATACCGGATACTCAGCAGTGGAAGCTGGAGCAGGACGGCAGTTACTATACGATTGTTAACAAAAGCAATAATAAGGTCATCACTGTAGAAGGCGCATCCAAAAACGATGGGGCCACGGTGAGACTGGCTGATGACCAGGGACTGGATAATCAGCGCATGAAAATCGAAATCCGCAATCTCAGCAACAGCGAGATCAGCGCATTGACGCACTATAACATCACTTTCGAGGCCGATGGCGGAAGCCCGGCGCAGACGGTCATCCAGGCTGTATACGGCCAGAAGCTGACCGCTCCGGAGGTAGCCAAGAAAGGTTATACGCTGGAGGGCTGGTACAATGGTGCAGCAAAATGGGATTTTGCCGCCCAGACCGTGCCCGGCGCATTAACACTGACTGCGAAATGGACACTTAAGACACTGGCAGTACAGATCGTCAGTGAAGGCTCGCTGCGTGAAGGAACCGAAGGCGTGCTCCGCGCTGCTGCTCAGGGTGAAGGTATCTTGTCCTACACCTGGTATGCGGATAAGGGAGCAGGCTACGGCGAACCGGTGGGTTCGGGCGACACGCTAATCCTGCCGGAGCTGGCCACAGCAATGAGCGGCTACCGTTATAAGGCCGTCGTTACTGACGAAAGCGGCGTAACCGGCGAACAGGAATATACGCTGCAAGTCATTCCGGCTGAAGCCGAATGGATCACGCCTGCCTTCACGGCAGATCTGCCGTCTGCACTTGAGACTGTGGAAGGCGAACCCGTAACCCTTCTGGTTGATACGACAGGGGACATTGCGTCCATCAACTGGGAAATGAAACAAGCCGGCGGCAGCACCTGGCAGCCGGTAGCCAGTGTTACTGGTGCCGTATACCGGTTCACACCGCTAATTGAAGATAACGGGACCGCCTACCGCGTTGTACTGACCGGCAAAGCTGAGGCGAGCCCGGAAGTCATTACCGGAACGGAGCTGCTGCTCAAGGTCTATCCGGCCCATGAGCTTCCGGCTGTCCAGTCGTTCACGGTGACGGCCCATCCGGTAACAGAAGGTGCTCCAGTAACCTTTAATGTGGTAGCAAGCTCCGTGTATGGAGAACTCAGCTACCGCTGGCTGAAGGACGGTCTTGTCCTGGACGGCGCCACCGGCAGCAGCCTGATTTTGGAGAAGGCCGCGCTGGCTGATGCGGGTGCCTATAAGGCAGAAGTAAGCAACACCCGTCTGATCGGCGGCCTTGCATACAAGGATACGGTTAATACGGAGCCGCTTGAGCTTACCGTGAACCGCCAGCCGGTTGTACCTACGAACCCGCCGGTGACACCGACTGATCCGCCGGCAACACCGCGTCCGGCAGCAACACCAGTGCCAAGTGCAACGCCAGTGCCAAATGCGACTGCCAAGCCTGCGGTGGCAGCTATTACAGCGGCTCAGCTGAGCGGTCCTGCGGTAAATGGAGTCGTTACCGTGCAGGTAGGGCAAGCAGCTGCAGTTGAGCTTCCGGTGAATGCCGGGGAGCTGCTCGGCACCCATTCCCTGTCTGTACAGGGAGACGGAATCTCACTTGTACTGGCACCGGATATGCTGAAGCAACTGGCCGGAAGCGTTACTGCTGCAGCATCCGGCGGTGCAAAAATTGTACTCAGGGCAGAGTTCAAAGCGCTGGCGCAAGCTGCACTGAAGACCGAAGCCGGTGTAGCCCTGAAGGGCAAGCTGCTGGATTATGATCTCAGCCTGATCCTGGCGGACGGAACCGTCCACCGTGCAGAGAAGACTGCTGCACCAGTGGCCTTAAGCTGGCTGGCCGATGAAGGGCTTAACCAGCGACTGCTCGGCCTGTACCGGGTAGGCAGTGACGGCACGCTCACTTACCTGGGCGGAGCAGCTGAAGCGGGCAAGCTGAATGCGAAGCTTGACGGCAGCGGCACATACGCGCTGCTTGAGTACTCCAAGCAATTCAGCGACGTGCCAGCCGCGCACTGGGCCTTCGACGCCTTGCGCGCGCTGTCAGCGAAGCACCTGATCAAAGGCATTTCCGAGCAGGCTTATCAGCCGGGCCGGAATATTACCAGAGCAGAATTCGTGCAGCTGATCGCAGGCGCACTGCAGTTAAGCGGCAGCGGACAGACCGCCTTCGCCGATGTTCCGGCGGAGGCCTGGTACGCCGGCGCCGTGTCCGGCATGGTGGAAGCCGGCCTGATTACCGGCCGTTCCTCCGGCTCCTTCCAGCCGGCTGCTCCGATCAGCCGGGAAGAGATGACCGTCATTCTGATGCGGGCTTACCGTCTGCAGCAGGGTTCAGCGCCGGAAGCACCGGCCAGCCTGGACATGAAGGATGCTTCAGACATTTCTAGCTGGGCAGCAGAAGATGTAGCAGCAGCGGCAGCGCTCGGCTTCGTGAACGGACGGGCCGATGGCTCCTTCGCTCCGCAGGCTTCCGCCACCCGCGCAGAAGCTGCACAGATTCTGATGAACTATTTGCGGTAAGTTGTAACGTAGACAGTGTTAGTAGTAGTTCTATAAGGTAAAAAGCTCCCCCCGGAACATTGTCCGGGGGGAGCTTTTTATATTCGGTTTTCCACATACATTTGGACTATTTACCTCCGCAGCAGCTCATTGTATATGGTTTTTCACATACATTTGGACCATTACCCCCCGCTGCTGCACATTGTATTCGGTTTTTCACACACATTTGGACATTTACCTCCGCAGTAGCTCATTGTATTCGGTTTTTCACATACATTGGGCTCGTTGACCCCCGCTGCTGCACACCTGTTGCATAATATCGCAGCTCGGTGATTGTCAAAGCGGGCAACCTTTGAGCAAACCCGGCAATAGCCCAAAAAAATACCCAGCCGCCGGAAATCTGCCGGCGCTGGGTATGACTAATTTCATCTATTCTTGGCTGAAGCCTGCGCTACAGCCTCATGGTATCAATTACTTAGCCGCACTGCGGATCATCTGCGTAAGGGCGGCTATTTCCTGCGGATCACGCGATGCCCCGATGATGATCCAGCCTGTACTTTGGCCATGGGGTGCGAGATAGACAGTTTCGCCGTCGATCGTCTTTTGCTTCAGGGAATTGGGCCTTGTCTTACAAGGCTCCAGCGCATACATCCGGTCCGTGATGGCCCGCTTGGCGATCAGGGACCGGGGATAATCCTGCAGCGAGCGAATGACATAGGCAGCGGCGTCTTGGCCTGTGTTCACCAGCATTTCGGCCGTCAGCTCATGCTCCCCGCCAATAGCAACGTGGTAATCACGGACCTGCGGCAGATCCGCAAGTCCTTCTACCCGTTCAGGAACATACTGATAGCAGCGGATCGGGTCCAGCTTCGTGCCCGTATCATAGACGGCTAGCGGGTCTGCCTCCGGCGGAGCCGAATCACGGAGCAGCATAGTCTCCGGCAAGACCGGCAGGACATAGCTTCCGCCCTCCGACATGAAAGGCCCTGCCAGCTGGATATGGTATCCGTCATCCACCGGCTGGGCGCTATCCGTCAAATTCCGCACCGTATCCTCCCGGAGCAGCGTGGCTGCCCCGGGACGGGTTACGATCCGGATGATTTTGTCGTACACAGGCTGCGGCCCGTAACCTCTGACCGGAACATTGCCCTCCAGGCAAATCTGCCGGTCATCCCAGCTCAGCCGCACCGACTCCGGCAAGGCCGGGGAGTAAGACCCGGTCCCGTGGACGGTTCTGAGCTCATCCGGGGTGCCGAAGATTTCAGGGCCTATGGCCGCTACCGCCGCATAGAAGCCTGAATCCCAGCCGGAATGCTCGTTGTCGGCCAAATCCACCTGCTCCGGATGCAGCAGATAACGCTCATCACGCTCCCAACTGATCTTCTCGCCGTCCAGCCGGATTTCCCCGATGTCCATCCCCCGCTCCAGAATCACGGTAATGACCAGCCGGCCACCTGATACAGTCAGCTGGTGCAGTTGCAAGCCGAAGGGATCTGTAAGCAGCGTCAATGTAACATAGCCGCCTTCCGGCAGCGGCTGCGGAACATCCGGCTGCAGCTGCGCCAGCGTCAATTCGCTTATCCCTTCTCCGCTTGTCCGCTCCTTGTCAGCCCGCTCATCACTCATCCCGCCCGCTCCCCTCTTCTCTCCGGCCGGCTGCACCGATCTGCCCCAGCAGGAATACGGGCTCCAGCTGTTCAAAGCTGGTGACGGTAAGATGGGCCCGGGCAAGCAGCTGCCCGTCTCCGATGCCGGCAACACGCATGCCGGCCCGGATCGCGCCTTCTACACCGGCTTCCGCATCTTCAAAGACATAACAGTTCTCCGGAGCAGCGCCGAGCAGCCGGGCGGCCTGCAGGAAGACCTCCGGGTCCGGCTTCGCCTTCGCAATGCTGTTCCCGTCCACCACGGCATCGAACATCGCCCGGATCTTCACCTTCTCCAGAATGAGCGGAGCGTTCCTGCTGGCAGAGGCAATTGCTGTCCGGATTCCCTTTGAGCGCAGATGACTTAGAAAGCTGCTTACACCGGGCAAGACGTCGCCCGGTGTAAGCGTCTCAAGCAGCTCCTTGTACCATTCGTTTTTGCGGGAAGCCAGCTCCTCCTTCTGTTCCGGAGTCAAACCGGTTACTCCGCCGGAGCGCAGCAGAAGCTCAAGCGAGTCCATCCGGCTGACACCCTTCAGCTGCTCATTGGCGCTTTCGCTGAACCCGAAGCCGAGCTCTCCGGCAAGACGCCTCCAGGCTTGATAATGATATTTCGCGGTATCGACAATGACGCCATCCAGATCGAAGATAGCCGCCTCAAAGGGTTGTGTTCGCAGCATCGTCCCCTCCATTCAGCTTACACACCTCATAAGAATCCGGATGAACCGTAATCCGGTAACGTTCCCCCCGCCAGGCCAGCGGGAAGCTCAGCTCCTCCCAGCCCGCAGGCAGCCGGGGCGCCAGCTGAATCTCCCCGGTCCACATTGCACTGCCAAGACCGGCGAATCCGTATACGATTAGCTGCCACAGGCCGCCGCAATTGGCGATATGAATTCCTTCAGCAGCGCCTTTCTTCTCCGCCGAGAGATCAATCGCCATCACCCGCTGCAGGAACGCTGCCGCAGTCTCCTTCCGGTCCAGCCAGGAGGCGATAATGCCGTGCACGGCAACGGACAGGGAAGAATCATGCGTTGTGAGCGGCTCGTAATACTCATAAGCCGCCTTCAGCTGCTCCCCGGAGAATTCCTGCGGGAACAGCAGCATGAGTTCCAGGACATCGGCCTGCTTCAGCGCCTTGGAGCGGTAATTGCGCTCCTGGGAGATGAAATGGCCGAAGGGTCTGGATCTGTCGGTCCAGATGCGGTCGAAATCCAGATCCGCATACTGGGCAAAATCATCGGATTGCGGAACAATGTCCGTCCCGCTGTCATAAGGCAGCCTTAGCTTCTCTGCCGTGTGTAAGAAGAGCTCCCGCTCCTCAGTACCGATATTCAGCCGCTCAGCCGCAGCCGCATAACGCTCCGGCTGATTCTCCTGCAGGCTGTCCAGACAGCTGGCAGTCTGCTCCAGGCTGAATTTGACCATCCGGTTCGTGAAGGCATTGTTCCGGGTGAGCGGCAAATATTCATCCGGCCCCATGACGCCAAGCAGCTCGCAGAACCCTTCCTTATTCCAGTCCACCCGGTCACACCAGTAGCGGGCGGTCTCCACCAGAATATCAATGCCGTATTGCCCAAGGAATTCCTCATCCCCTGTAGCCCGCACGTAATGATACAGTGCATACACTACATCCGCTGTTATATGAACTTCATGATCGGCATACTGCCAGTTGGCACATTGCTCTTCGCCGCCTAATGAGGATTCCCAGGCATACCGTGCTCCCCGGTATCCATATTGCTGCGCATTGCGCCGTGCTCCGTCCAGCGTATGGTAGCGGAACAGCACGAGATTCCGCGCAGCCTGCGGATTGGTATGCAGGAAGAACGGCAGCAGGTTAATCTCTGTATCCCAGAAATATCTGCCGAAATAAGCCTCGCCGGCATAACCCTTGGCACAGATCGCAACCCGGGCGTCCTGCTCCGCATTCGCGCGGATCAGATGATAGAGTGAAGCGCGGACGCTGAGCTGGGCGTGGTCATCACCCTTGATGACCATATCCGCCGCCTGCCACTTGCGTTTCCAGCCCGCCGCATGCCGCTCATACAGCTGCTCCCGGCCTAATTCGCGCGCCAGCTTCAGCTGCGCCTGCGCCCGGCTGCCGGCTCCGCCTTCCTCCATATCGCGGTCTGTTGTCACCGCAGTCAGCTTGCTGAGCGTCAGCCGGTCCCCGGCCGCAAGCACGAACTCCCCGCGAAGCGCAGCTCTCTCAGGGGTATTCTCTTCATGCCATACTACCGCACGGGAGGCTTCCAGCGCAGAAAGCATGATGATCTGATTGCCCCCTGCCGTCAGCGTCTCAAGTGACAGGCTGCCCTCCGCTTGCGCTGCAGGAATAATCTGCGCGAAGTGATTCATCCCGTTAGTCCGCACATCCGCCCGGAGGGCGGCGGCCACCTCAAGCCTTCCTCCGCCGGCCAGCACCTCAAGCTGCACCTCCTGGATGCACAGATGCGTATCCGCCATGCTCAAGTAGCGCCCGAAGGTACACTTCAGCTGCATTCCCTCTGCCGTCTCCCAGATGAAGGAGCGGTGAAGACTGCCGTCCCGCAGATCCAGCCAGCGTGAATAGCCGCTGATCCGCGAGCGGTCCATATCCAGCCGCCCGCCCGCAGCCTGGAACTCAAATCCGAGAATATAAGGGAGATTGACAATCTCCTCCTTCAGCAGCGGATGCTGCGCTACAATGCCCGGAATATAGGTTCCCTGCTTGGACTTCAGATGCCGCGGCTTCTCCAGCGTGACATTATCCGGGAAACGCAGGTATTCCTCATCCTGGGGCGCATCGCTGCATCCCTCCTCAAAGCTTCCGCGGATATGCATGTAGCCGTTTCCCTGGGTGAACAACCCCTCGTAATGCTTATGCAGTGAGGCCTGATAGCCATCTTCCTTCAGGCACCACAAGTTATTCTCATTCATCGGTAACCCCCCGCTTCCCCGGTATCTTCCTTTGCTGTCATCCTCCGGTTCATCATCCCTTCACCGCTCCCGCAGCAAGTCCGGATACCACCTGCTCCTGCAGCAGGATATAGACCACGATACTCGGGATGATGACAACCATCGTAGCGGCGAACATGACGCCGTAGTCACTGGCAAACTGGCTTTTGAAATAATAAAGGGCCAGCGGCAGGGTCCGGCTCTGATTGCCTGTTGTCAGAATGATTGCGAACTGGAATTCATTCCAGCAGAGCAGGAACTGCATGACACCCGCCGTACCGAAGCCCGGCTTCGAGATCGGCAGAATAATCCGGAAGAACGTCTGGATGAAGCTCGCGCCGTCCAGGTAAGCCGATTCTTCCATTTCCTTCGGAACGGTCAGGAAGTAGCTGGACAGGATATAGAGCGAGACCGGCAGGCCGAAGCCGGTGTATACGATAATCAGGCCGATCAGCTTGTCATACAGACCAAGCGTATTTACGGTCAGATACAGCGGCTGCAGCATCGCCGCACCGGGTATCAGCAGAGACAGGGAGAACGCGGCCATCAGCAGCTTTTTGCCGCGGAATTGAAAACGTGCCAGAACATAGCCGGACATTCCCAGCAGCAGCAGATTCAGCAGCGTCCCGAAGATCCCGACGATCACACTGTTGATGTAGAACCGGGAGATCGGCGCGATCTGGAAGGCCTTCGTGTAGTTGGAGAACTGGAAGCTGCTCGGCCAGCCGAGTGAATTGCTCAGAATCTCGGCATTCGTCTTGAACGAAGCCAGCAGCACCCACAGAAACGGCCCCAGTGACAAGAAGACAATCAGCAGCACAAAACCATACTTAAGTACACCCAAACTTTTTTTCATATTCTCACCCCATCCGCTCCATTCAGTTTTGGGAGCTGCCTATTCTGAACAGATTTCGGCACAGCAGGACAAAGATCAAGCCAAAGCCGATTAGGAAAACACCCACTGAGTTGGAGTAACCGAAGTTATTGTCCATAAGTGCGGTCTTGTAAATATATATAGGCAAGTTCATCGTTGCATTGCCGGGTCCGCCCCCTGTAGTCATCAGGATAATATCCATCTTCTGCAGCATGCTTGTTCCGGACAGAATGACGCAGGTCCCGATAATATTGCGCAGCATAGGGATGATGATATACAGGTTGATCTTGAAGTTGCTCGCTCCGTCAATCTTCGCCGACTCGAACAGACTCTCCGGAATGGCGGCAATCTCAGCCAGAATCAGGATTGTAACCACCGCTGCATAAGGCAGCCAGGTCATGGTGACCGAGAGAAAGGCTGTACCGTAATCCATAAACCAGTTGTGGGAGAAATCCGCATTGCCGAATAAGCGGGCAATACTGTTCACCGCACCGAAATCAGGATTGAGCATACACAGGAACAGCATACCTACGGCCGCACCCGAGATAATATTCGGAAACATGTAGACCGTGCGTGCGAACTTCCAGTAGAATTCCTTCATGCTGAGAATGACCGCAAACAGGGTACCGATGGCCACGTGGATCGTCGACTGAAGCAGGACCCAGATGCCCGTATTCAGAGCGCTTTGGCGGAAATCAGAATCGTCCGTGAACAGCTGAATATAGTTAGCGAGCCCGGTAAACACCGGACTGCGCCCGGCCGACCACTCCGTAAAGGAGGTGCCGAACAGAATGACAAGTGAAACGGCATAGACAAGAATGAATAATAATACAGTCGGCAACAGAAAAAGCGCGATATATCCTCTATTTTTCCTAACCATCCATATGGTCCTCCCCAATCCTCAGACTATCTATTATTTATTCTTAGCAGCAATATCCGTTAGTTCCTGGGCAATTTCTTCTGCGGTCGCCCGGCCGGCAGCCAGCTTCGGATACAGGTTTTTCCAGGCATCCGTTACGTTTGGATAGACGATGGAATCCAGTGTCCGGTAATGCAGCTGCGTCTTTTGCGCGACTGTAATCGATTCGACCAGGATCGGATATTTCTCTTTCAGTGCATCTGACGGCTGGACTTCGCTGGATACCGGCATTACATTACCGTATTCAAGCGCGATCGCCTGCCCTTCAAGCCCGGTTTTGAACTTGATGAATTTCTCGGCAGCTTCGCGGGTTTCCGGCGTTTTGGCTCCAATCATGTAGCCGACTTCATAAGTGGAAATCAGGCTGTTGTCCGGATACGCGGCAACCCCTACTTTGGCATCAAAGCCTTCACTGCTCTTCGCCGGATCGCTGAAATCCCCGATCATCCAAGGGCCGTTGGCAATCATCGCCGCCTTACCCTGGCTGAAAGCATTCGCTGCATTGGCATAGCCCGCACCCAGCGCATCCTTCGTCGTATACTTCTCCAGCAGTTCCTTCATCATGTTAAGCGCCTGAATCATTTCCGGTGTATTGAAGTCTGTCGGGTGCAGGGTGTTCATGAACGCTTTGCCGTTCTCCCCGTTCGTGCCGATCATGGCCGCCAGAATCAGATTGGACGTCCAGGCATTCTCCCCGGTCATCAGTGCGAGCGGAACGAAGCCTGCCGCCTTGAGCTTCTCATTGTTGCTCATGAACTCATCCCAGGTCTCCGCAGGCTTAACTCCCGCTTTCTCAAACATTTCTTTATTGTAGAAGTAGCCGATGTTCTGCTTCTGGTCGCTGATCGACCAGATCTTGCCGTCCCGCGTATTGGAGGCCAGGGCATCTTCGCCAATCGCAGCCTTCCATTCCGCATCCTTATCCAGATACTCATTGAAAGGGGTTGCAAGATTGCCTTTGATCAGTACATCATTCACGCCGTCCTTGCCCATAACGACATCCGGAACATCACCGGAGGCGGCCAGGATTTTGATCTTGTCAACATAGGCGGCGTCACTTGGAATTTCTTCCACCACAACCTCTACTTCGTCACCGTACTTGGCATTGAACTGCTTGATCTGCTCTTCTTCCATCTTGGCTGAGGCGTGCGTACCGACCCGGAAGGTCAGATAAGAAATTTTCACGGGTGCCTTGGCCGCAGGTGCGTTATTTCCGGAACCGGAGTCAGCGGCTGCCCCGCCATTCTTCGCTGTATTGTCTGACCCGCATGCCGAAATGGACAGTGCCAGAATCAGAGTACTTGCCAGGGTAATGCCCTTCTTGTACATTGGTTTCTTCAAACTAAATCCCCCTTATGCTGCTAATGGTTGTTTACAGCTCTCATTGTAGAACAAAGAAAATTGGTAATGAATTCGTTTTTCCGCATGATCTTTTATAATATCTTGTGTAAATCGGCCGCGGCAGCGAAACGGATGTAAGGGGTTTCAGATTTCTTTAACTCTGTATCGTTTTCTTTACCATCTCTCCTAAAACCGCTGTATTTCACGCCTCTGCGCTATTCGCAACCGGGAAATGATTATATAATGGCTGTACTATAGAATCATCAACAGAATCATCAACAAGGAGCCACCCGCATGTTCAAAGAACAGATTCTACGGCAGCTTAACCCCCGCCTGCTATCAGGATTCTTCACCCGTATTCCGGTCAGGAACAAAATTGTAATGATCATCTTTCTGCTGATTCTGCTGCCCATGACGTTCGCCGGCTGTTACTTCTACTGGAACATCTCGCAGATGCTGACGAAGAATGCCAATGATAACCTGTCCCTGCTGATCCGCCAGACTAACGACAATATTGAGAAGTCCTTTCAGATTGTCGAGAATACCTCCCTGCACTTCCTCTCCACCAAAATGATCCGCAACTGGCTGATTGACAATGTGTCCCTGAGCAATGACTTCTATAAGAAGTTCGTCAATAAAACAGAAATGGAAGAGGACCTGAAGTACAGCCTCATGTTCAACAATGCTTGGAATATCAGCCTATTGTCAACGGCCTATGTTTTTTTTGATGATGACAACTATGTATCGGTTGTAAAGGCGCCGCCCAATATCGAACAGACAAATAAGAACAATCTGGCTGTCTATCAGTCGCTTAACGGCACCATGGTCCGCGGCAAGGAGATTCTCACCCCAAGCCTTAAGGATCCCACAATCTACTTCACCCGGGTGATGTCCAATATCAATCAGCCCGAGCAGCGTCTGGTGCTGATCTTCGGCACGGATGAGGCCGACTTAGCCGAACAATATTCCGGGGTGCTCGCCTTCCCGGGCGCGGTGGCGTACATCGTAGATAATCAGGGTGTCATTTACTCCAGTGCCGATAAGCAGACGCTCGGCGCTACAGTTGACCCGGCTGTGCTTGCGCTGAAAGACACGACAGGCGTCAGGGAGCTGAGGCTGAATCATGAGACCTATCTGGCTGCTTCCCGCAGCATCGGTACAACCGGCCTGACCTTCATTGCCGGCATTCCGAAGAAGCAGGTGCTGGCTAAATTATCCGGGAGCATGCACAATTACATCTGGATTATCACGCTGATTGCTGTCGTGTCACTTGCCGCAGGTGTCCTGTTATCCGTCCGCTTTACCCGGATTGTCCGTGATCTGCTGCGGAGCATCCGCAAGGTGAAGAAGGGGGATTACAGCGCAAGGATGCCGACCTATAGAGATGCGGAGCTGAATCTGCTGAGCACCACCTTCAACAATATGACGGACGAAATCAACTATCTGATTAAGGAAGTGTATGAGAAGCATCTGCTGGTCAAGGATTCGGAGATCAAATTTCTGCAGGCCCAGATGAATCCCCATTTCCTGTTCAATACCTTGATTACCATCGGCTACAAGGCGAAATTATCCAGAGATGAGACCGTTTACAAAATGGTAACCTCGCTTACGGAGCTGCTGCAGGCGAGCATCTATTCAAACAGCCTGGCGAAGATTCCGATCCGCCAGGAGCTGGATTTCATCAAATTCTATCTCTATCTGCAGAAGGAACGGTTCGAGGACAAAATTGAGTACACGATTCAGATTGAAGATGAAGCGCTGCTGGATCTGCTGCTACCTAAGCTGAGCGTTGAGCCGCTGGTGGAGAATGCCGTAGTTCACGGCGTGGAGAAGAAGCTGGGCAAGGGTGTAATCCACATCCGCATCTACAGCCGGGATGATTCCGTATACTTCGAGATTACGGACAACGGCATCGGCTTCGAGGAGGTTCCGCGGAACTGGAGCACCTTCGAGAGCAGCACCATGCGCAAGCAGGGCCATAACAATATCGGCCTGATCAATACGCATAAACGGGCGAAGCTGATATACGGTGAGCCATACGGGATCGAGATTGAGAGTGCATCAGGGGCGGGGGCCAAGGTTACCCTGCATATACCGAAAGATCAGGGGGATTTAACATATGTATAACATCATGATTGTGGACGATGAGCCTGTAATCAAAAAAGGACTGCAGTGCTTCATTGACTGGAGTGTTCTCCGGTGTGAGGTGATTTGCGAGGCATCCAATGGTATGGAAGCTGTAGAACTGCTTGATTATCATGATATCGATATTATTGTAACGGATATCCGTATGCCGGGGATGGATGGACTTGCGCTGTCGGAATATGTGCATCACCATTATCCGCAGATCAAGGTAATTATCCTTACGGCCTTCGCGGACTTCTCCTATGCCCAAACGGCGATTCAATACGAAGTAGTCGACTTTGTAGTCAAGACCAACCCTACCGAACAGATACCCCGGGCTATTGAAAAAGCAACCCTCCTGCTCGATAAGGAACGGGAGCAACAGCAGAAGGTCAAGCAGCTCGAGAGCAAGATCAGTGATAATCTGTCTGAAATCAGTGAGAAATTCCTGAAGGAAGCTGTCTATGGCCTGATCAGTGATGAAGGAAGCCTGGTCACCCGCTCAAGCGAGCTTGGACTGCAGCTGGACAATTACTTCGCCGTATATATGGAGGTCAGGGATATTCCGGGACCCCAGGGCCCTGCCGGAGCACCCGCGGGTGATTATCACCGGTTCCTGGCCGCCATCCGCCAGTTCCTTACCCTGGCCATAGGGGAACATCCTTCCTATATTATGGCTATGGAGAAAAACACCCTGCTAGCCCTGGTCTCCATGGGCAGCGGCAGTGCCGCAGTTATGACACAGACACTGCTCACAATCAGCAGCGAAATTCTCGCCATGGCTGAGAACTTCAGGCAGTACCATGTCAATATTGGCATCAGCCTGCTCCACCGGGATTTGCTGACATTGTCAACAGCTTATCTGGAGGCCAGAGAGGCGCTGCAGGGCAGCTTTTATAATGATAATTATGTCGCGGTCTATATGCCTCATACCAGCCGGACGCTCACGCCCGGCGCTCCCCCGCACCATGCGGCAGAGCAAATTGCCGAGCATCTGCAGCAGGGGCACAGCAGCCAGGCTGTCTATCAGCTGGAGCAGCTGCTGGAGAACTACAAGCGTACGAAAGAGCCGATTGAGAATGTAAAGGTAGCCTGCCTGCTGATCAGCTCCTACTGCTTCCGCCTGCTGAGTGCCAGCCAGCCCTTCGCCGCTGAGCTGGAGGAGAGCCAGTCTGCGGTGTATAAGCAAATCCAGGAGAGCAAGAGCATTCAGCTGCTGGCCGGCATTCTGAAGCGCCTGATTCATAGCTGCTCCAGAGCCGCAGCCTTTAATGACCAGCAGCCGAATTACATCGTTATTGAATGCCAGAAATTCATCAGGGAGCATTACAACCAGGATCTGAGCCTGCAGATCATTGCCGATCATATCCATATCAACAGCAGCTACCTCAGCCGCCTGTACAAAAAAGTTACCGGTGAGTCAATCATCGACGTCATCAATAAGTACCGGATCGAAATGGCCAAGAAGCTGCTCCGCAATCCGGCAAGCAAAGTGTTCGAGGTTGCGGAGGCTGTAGGGATCGAAACGCCCGCCTATTTCACCCATGTATTCTCCAAATATACAGGCATGAGCCCCAAGGAATACAAGCTGAATTATTCACAGAGTGAACTGGGATAAAAGATTAGCAGATTACTTCGCTGACAGGAATGCGCTTGTCTGAGCCTCAACCTCCGCTTTCACTTTGTCAATGCCTGCAGCCTTGAGCTTGTCATTCAGCGTGGCGAATGCTTTATCAACATCCTTTACGGCTCCGATGGTAATCGGAAGGAAGTATTGCGATGACACATTTTTGAGATTGGCGATTTCCGATTTTACTTTTTCTGAGTTAAAGGAGAAGCCCAGATAAGGCACCGGAGCCAGGAAGTCTTTAATCCGGCTGTTCAATTCGATGTAGGAGTCAGTCCAGGAAACGCTTGGTTTGAAGTAATCCTTATTGACGAACCAGAAACCGGCGGCATCAGCAGGATACGTATTGGTCTCAGCCGTAACCCCTTCTGGAAGCGTCAGCTTACCGTCTGCAGTCACTGCGTAATTCTTGCCTTCGATGCCGTAGTAGGTTAAATATACATAGGATTCATCCTGCATAATCAGGTCCAGGGCCTGCAGCGCACGTTCCGCATTCGGTGTATTCGCAGCAATGGCAACGCCATTGTTCAACCAGCTGCTGGTGGGAGCATGTCCCGTCGGGGAGAGCACCGGCATCACATACGTTTCAATGCCTTTTTGCGCACAAGCGGCCAGAGTAGCTTGAATATCTATGGAATTGCCGAAGGCAATGCCTGCTTTTCCTTCCACGAAATTATCCTTGGAGCGGACCTTGTTAGAATACGGGTTCTTGTTGATATAACCGGCATCGTACCATCGCTTCATCGTATCTGCCGCATATTTGAATGCGCCCTGCACAGGCTCATCCGTGATGCTTAACACTTTGCCTGCAGGATCTTCGTTATCCGTAAACACACCTACAGAAGACGGATCACCGGAGTCCATTGGCGCCCCGGGGTAAGCAAATTTCTCGCTGGCCAGCGCGCCGAACGGGGTCGGGAGATCATACTGTGAATCCAGATTCAGCGGAATCATATCGGGATGGCTTTGTTTGACAGCAGCCAGATAGGGTTCCAGCTCGGAGATTTTCGTCGGATTCACCAGTCCCGCCTGGTCCATAATATCCTTGCGGAGCACGATAACATTGACCTTCCGGTCCGGGGTGGTCGTTGGAATCATATACTGCTTGCCGTTGACCTGTGCCGCCTGGTAAGCCGCCGGATCCTGATTGGCATAATATTTGGGCATGTTGCTCTTAATCATATCTTCGTTCAGCTCAAGGAATGAGCCCTTGTTGGACTCTGAGACATAGAAGTTCCAGTCCGCAGCAAACACGAAATCAACATCCTGTCCGGAAGCCAGAATCAGGGGGTATTTGGATGCTACATCTCCCCAGCCGATATAATTGATTTCCAGCGTGGCATTGATATCCTTCTTCAGCTTCTCATTGACCGCTGCCATAACCTCCGGCATTCCCTTAGGGGCTTCACCCAACAGATAACCTACAAGCTTCACTTCTTTGGAATGATCAGGTGTACCGCCCGCTTCCGTGGCGGCTGGTGTAGCAGCGGCCGGATCAGCAGGTGCGTTCGTTGCCGCGCTCTCTGAATTATTATTTCCCCCGCAGGCTGTAAGAGCCATTGACAGTAACAATACCCCGCTTAATAACGTAAGACCCTTTCTTTTGAACCCTTTCATGCTAATGCCTCCTTATATTCTGATAAGCATCTATATAAACCCCGGCCCGGCCGGAATCTATATCATCCCTTCACTGCACCAATCGTGATCCCGCTGACAAAATACTTCTGCACAAACGGAAAGACCAGCACGATCGGACCGGTGGCAATCACCGTCATCGCCAGCTTGAACGTCTCCTTTGGCATATCCAGGTTGGAGACATGCTGGGACATAGCCGCCGACAGATTAATGGAAGACAACATCTTATAGAGCAGGTACTGGAGCGGAATCAGCGTATCTTTATTCGTGAACATCATGGCGGTCCACCAATCATTCCAGTAAGCGAGCGCCGTGAATACACCAATCGAGGCAATCGCAGGCTTCGTAAGCGGCAGGACAATTTTCAGGAAAATCCGGAAGTCCCCTGCACCGTCAATTTTGGCCGATTCGATCAGCGGCTCCGGTACAGATTCCCGGATAAAGCTCCGGAGAATCAGGATGTACATTACATTGAACATCGGGGCCAGAATCAGCACCGCATAGGTATTGGATAAATGGAGATTACGGCTGAGCCAGATGTAATACGGAGCCAGCCCGCCATTGAACAGCGTCGTAAAGAACAGGAAGAACGATAACGCGTTACGGTGCTTCAAATCTTTACGGGACAGGACGTAAGCAGCCATCATCGAAATGAACAACGATAGTGTGGTCCCGGCCACAGTGACAATAATCGAAACCTTGTATCCGGCGAACAGATCCTCCGGGTAGCGGAAGATGAAGGCGAAGGCCTCCAGTGAGAAGTCACGCGGCCAGAACCAGTAGCCATGTTTGAGAATGGCGCTTTCTGAAGAAAAGGCGCCTGATACAAGCACGATAAAGGGCAAGACACAGATTAAGGCAATGACGGCAACCAGTGTATAAGCGATAGCCGTGTATATTGGGGCTGAATCCAGTTTGTGATCAGCGGTTTTGCTGCTCATATAAATCACCTGCTTCTTTAGTAAAATAGGGGTTTAAAATAAAGCCTGGTCTTTGTCGTATCTGCGCACCAGCCAGTTAGCACCAAGAATAATAATCAGCGTTAGTACGGATTGATAGAAACCGACCGAGGAAGCCATTCCGAAATCCGCTGTGCCCATCAGTGACCGGAAGGCCAGCGTATCGATAATATCTGTCGTGTCCATAAGCAGCCCGTTGTTGCCGATCAGCTGATAGAACATATCGAATTCACCGCGCATAATCCGTCCCAGTCCGAGCAGCAGCAGGATAATCATCGTCGGCTTCAGCAGCGGGAGCGTAATTTTCGTTATCTTCTGGAATTTAGACGCCCCGTCAATGGTGGCTGCTTCATAAATTTCCTGATCGATGCCGACGATAGCCGCCAGGTACAGCACGCTCCCGTATCCCACCCACTTCCACACATACAGAAACGGCAGGATGAGGTACCAGTACCAGGTCGTCGAATAGATATCAAGCGCTTCCACATTGAAATAGGCTAACATCCGGTTCACAATCCCGTATTCATAATTGAGGAAGTTGTAGACAAAGGCGGATACCGTTACCCAGGATATGAAATAAGGCAGGAACATCAGGGTCTGGGACAATTTCTTAAACCATTTGAGGCGGATTTCGGAGATAACGATAGCTGCCACAATGGAAAAGAAGGTATAACAGGCCAAAAAAGCAACATTGTACAGGATAGTGTTACGGGTAACCAGCCAGGCTTTGCCAGACTGAAAGAAATAACTGAAATTGTCCAAGCCTACCCACTCACTGCCGAAGATGCCGCCCTTCACGCTGTAAGACTGAAAAGCCATGACAATACCGGCCATCGGAATGTAAGCAAAGATAATAAAATAGACAGCTATGGGAGCAAACATCAGGTACAGCACCCAATGAGTCCGGAAGTCCAGCAGCCAGCCTGTTTTTGCCCGGCGGCTAAGCTTCCCCCCCGATCCTTTCCTTGCCCCGGCCCTTGGCTGGGAGTTCATATTCACATTCATCACCTTCCAACTAGTTTCTGTTTGTCTCTCCACAGTTATTATAGAGGAGCGCTTCAGGCGGAAATACGGGTCAAACCTACGATAATCTTCGAAAACTTAAGCTGATAAAATAAATGAAATACCCCCGAAGCATTGAAAGCTTATCCGTTAAAAAAGCGGCAGCCGGTTGGGTATCCCGGCTGCCGCTTTTGTTGTTATCTGCCGTGATTAACCTACCAACCGGTCTATCATACGGACTATAATGGCTACCGCCTCTGCCCTTGAAGCACTGGCATTAGGCATGAACTTCCCTTCGCCTGCACCTGAGACGATTCCGTATGCAGCGAAGGCTTCGATCGGACCGGCTGCCCAGCTGGAAGCGGTATCGGAGAACGCAGGCTTCGCCGCAGGTGCATAATCTACCAGACGGGCAAGCATGCCTACGATCTCAGCCCGGGTAATTTGCTGATTGGGATGAAAGCTGCCGTCGCTATAGCCTGAGCTTATGCCCAAAGCCCGGAGTACGGCAATTTCATTCACCGCCCAATGCGCTTGAGTGTCTGTAAATTGTGAGCCGCCTGCAGAAGAGAGTCCGAAGGCTCTAACCACCATTACGGCAAACTCCGCTCGCGTCACCTTGCCGGCCGGCTTGAATAAGCCATCCGCAAAGCCCGACACCATGCCCATCCGGGAGGCGCGCTCAATAAGCTGTGCACTCCATGAATCCGGATTCACATCGGTGAATGTTACAGGCGGAGCCTTCTTTCCCCGTTCAGCAATCAGGCGGACGGTGTCCGGATTAACTTTATCATTGAATCCCGGCTGAGTTGAGGCCGGCTGCCCCAGACCCGCCGGCTCCGCAGATTGGCCGGAGTTAGCAGGCCCCGCTGCTGGCCCGCTAACTGATCCCGCTCCGGCCTTGCTTCCGCTGCTGCTGGCCAGACCGTCCGCTGGTACTGCCGCTGTTGCCGCGGCCGTTACTGTCACTGCTGCTGTATCGCTAAATCCGCCATCGGCTGTTGTTACCTTAATGATTGCCATGCCTGCTGCGATTCCTGTCACTGTCCCATCTCCTTCAACCGCCGCGACACTCTCGTTATCCGAGCTCCACAGTACTGCCGCATTTGTTGCATCCGCCGGCATAACTGTTGCTGACAGCTTGCGGCTCTCTCCAGCCTTGATGTCTGCTGAATTCTGTGACAGCTTCACTCCGGTGACTGCTGTACCCGGTACAATGAACTGTACAGTATAAGTCTGTGCAGAGCCGTCAGCTGCCGTGACGAGAATGACCGCTTGCCCTTGCGGGGCAGCTGCCTGTGTATATGCGATGGATGCCCCGCTATTCGCCGCAGTTGCGGATACTTGGGGGGCTGTCAGCGTGCCTGCTGCTAGCTGGAACCGGTAGTCAAGCGTACCGGGACTGAAATCTGCCAGCGGGACGCCTCCTACTGAAATACCGCTCAGGCTTGCGTCAGCGCTGGGAACAACCTTTATTCTGCTTGCTGCCTTGTAGCCGCCATCCACGGTTGTTGCAGTTACAGTTGCTGTTCCAAGTCCCGCAGCAGTAACCACACCCGCTTCAACGGTTACCACTTCGGGATTGCTTGTGGACCATATAATCCCTGTAATCGTGGCATCATGAGGAGCCATCAGCGGAGTCAACACCCCTTGTTCCCCGTTAAGGGTTAACTGCAGGGCTGCATGATCAAGCTCTACTCCTGATACGGAGACTGCGTCCTTGGTCAAGGAGAGATTGTCGATTTGAACCCATTGTCCGCCGAGCGCATCCGAATATAACCCGATCTCCATCTCCCCGTCAGTCACAACGATGTTCTTGATAACCACCTCCGTCCAATCCGGAACTGCAGTTTTGACTGAAACCGCCTTAGCCTCTCCTCCATAATTCTTGGCATACAGGTTAGCAGCATTCTGTCCTCCGCTGCTCTTCACCCATGCTTTTAAGGTATAGGATCCGTCCGGCAGATCACTGACCACTTGACTCAAGGCAGCGATATACGGTGTGGCTGCCTTTTGCTGATAGACAAAATTCCCGCTGTATTGGCTGCCCTTCAGATTGGAGTTCGCTGCGCCGGATACATTGTCCGTAACCGTCCAGCCCGCAACGGCTGAGGTGACGACCCGGTCCGCTTCAAAGGTTGGATTGCTGACATAGTTGTTACCGGGTGCGGAGGCCCATGTTCCTGCTTCAGCATCAATCGTCCATTGGCTTAAATCATTGAATACCGGCTTGCTTCCGTCGAACGACAGCGGAACCCACTGGTTATAGCCAAGCCCGTTGCCGGCGAAATTACTCCACCGGTCGCCTGCATAGATTACAGTCGAACCCTCTGTACCCTTAACCGTTAAGAAAAATCCCGTCTGTGACACATGGCTGAAGCTGGCATCTGTTCCTTCCATAACATAGACAGGCGAATAAGGCCCCAGTATGTTAGACGCCTGGAATACATAACTATGCGATGCATTCCAGCCATGCAGATCTGACGAAGCGAAATAGTAATTGCCGTCATACTTGAACATAGCGTTGCCTTCCAGTCCTTGACCGCGGCTGATCTGAACTGCAGGTCCAAGGCTCAGAAAGTCCGCCGGCTCAAGCGGCACCACATACTGCCTGCTCCGGCCGTTAGGACTTGATGCAATGAGATACGGCAGGCCGTCATCATCAATGAACAACGATTGGTCTCCTGTACCCGGCCCGGTATCCGATATGCCAGGTATATGACTTTGGATATGATCAATGGTGAACGGGCCGGCCGGACTGTTACTGACTGCAAACAGCAAACCGCCGCCGCCTTCACCGCCGTCGCTGCCATCATAATAGAACTGCGAGAGCAGAACGTATTTTTGCGTATTCTGATTGTACGCCACCCCCATGCGTCCTACCCAGGTAGCATTCTCAGCCCCGGGGGTATTCCGCGTCATGACGTCTCCTTCATTCTTCCAATGAACCAGATCCTTGGATGAATAGCAGGAGAAGCCCATGAAGGTGGTGCGGTCCGCTACTCTTACCAGCGTCTGCGCATAGGTCTCTGCCTCTTTATAATGCACCCCGTACCAATAATAGGTATCTCCGAACTTGAAGATCCCTCCCCCTTGCGAATAGATAGGGTTCCCGTCGGTATCCTTATAAAAGGTATCATTCGTAATTGTTGCCCCGTTTGGCGGGATCACCGTTACAGTACTGTCAGCCGTCAGCCCGCCTTCCGCTGAGGCTGCTGTAATTGTTGCCGTTCCGGGAGCAACAGAAGTGACGACCCCGTTCAATACGGTAGCAACGGATGCATCGCTCGTCGTCCAGGTCAAACTTGTATTTGATGCCTCTGCCGGTGAGAACCCGGGAGTCAGGGCCCGAGTCACACCGCCGCTTGGCAGCAGCAGGCTGGACTGATCAAGTGTAAGCGCGGTTAATGCAACAGCGGGGGATACCGTTACCTCACAGGTTGCACTGAAGCTGCCATCCGCTGTCTTAACCGTTATCCGGGCTGTACCGGTATTTACAGGGGTTACAATGCCATTGCCGGACACGGTTGCAACTGCCGCATCGCTGGTCGTCCAGATTACATTTTTGTTGGCGGCATCCAGAGGCTGGATAATCGTTGTGAGATCGCCGCTCAGTCCGCCCATGGACAGTTCTAAAGCGGTGGCTGCAAGCGAAATGCCATTTACTGAAATGGCAACCGTCACAGTTGACGACGCCGTATAGCCTCCATCAGCCGAAGTGGCGGTAATGATAGCTGTCCCTCCCCCTGCGGGTGTAACGATACCGTTATCGACTGTTGCCACTGCCGGATTGCTTGTCGTCCAGATTACATCTTTGATGCTTGCATCAGCAGGATAGATCACCGGGGTCAATGTTCCCGGCAGGCCGGTCCCGGCTCCGCCAGGCGTAGTCAGAGACAGGCTTGATCTGTCGAGCGCTAATCCTGTTACACCTACGTTGACCGTCACAGTGCATGATGCGGTGAAGTTTCCGTCATCTGTAGCAACCGTAATGACTGCTATACCTGAGCTTACAGGTGTAATCACACCGCTGGACACCCTTGCGACGGCTGCATCGCTGGTCGTCCATATGAGATTCTGATTCGTCGCATTCACCGGCCCGATGCTTGCGTTCAATACTCCATTTGCACCCCGGGCATTCAATGTAAGGACCGCATGATCAAGCGTTACTTCTTCTACAGGCACCCAGGCTGTCGCCTCTCCCGTTGCATGTACTGTAAAAGTGCGGGTGATCACGGGTCCGCCATATTCTGCGAACGCATCCGCCGTTAACATGATTTCTGCATCTCCCGGTGCCAGAACATAAGCCATTCCTGAAGTAGCGCCTACATTGACAACGGCAGGGTCGCTTGAGCTCCATCTGACACTTTGATAATCCGCGTCAGCCGGATGAATAGTGTAGTCAAGCTTGAAGTTCGTGCCTGTCGTTTTCCCGATTGCCGTTCCTTCGACGTTAACCCCGGCATCTGTAATATGCAGCTCTGAGATCTCAATAGGCGGACGTACGGTTACTATAGCTGTACTGCTGACCGCAGGATTTTTGACTGAAACTGCCGTAATGGTTGCTATGCCGTCATATACCGCATTGACAACCCCCGTAGCACTGACTGTAGCAACAGCGGTGTCGCTGGATGACCATGTCACATTCTGATTAACATCAGGAACTGCCGGATTAACTGTAGCAGTCAATTGTGCGGTACTGGAGGAAGCAGCTGTGATGTTGCTCAGCTTCAACTCGCTTGTATTCAGGGATACAGAAGTAATATCAGGAACCGCTGTATACACATTGAAATTATCCAGCCATGGATTCCAGGTAGCCGTACTTGACGTTCTGATTCCCAGCATTTCAATGGCACCGAAATTGTTGCTGTACGTAACCGCAGTGGAGAATGGAATATTGCGGACTGAAGCCGTCTTCGCGGCATCAGTCTTGTTCGTAAGTGTAAAATCAATTTTTTTATTCAAAAAATCAATAGCTACGGTTACGTTATAGGTTGCATTTGCGGTGTCAAAGCCTGAGCCTGCCACCGGCTTCCCCTTCTGGGTTCCCCAGCTCTCCTCTGGCAGCGTATAAGGTGTGCCTCTTGTTGTGGTAGGCGTTGTATCATATATAATCGTACGTGAACCAGTCGCAGTTCCGGTTAACGGAAGGGCAAAGGTAATATAACTTCGGTGCATGCTGTCCTGTATACTGAGTGATCCTGCACCATTCGTTAATGTGCCTACGTTCCAATCAAAATTCAGCAGCACTTTTTCGTTGGCCACCGGTGCCGCGAATGTCTTATAGAAGCCTCTGGTACCTGAGGCACTGTACGCTGCTTTAAATACTTGCCCCGGTATGCCTGTGATGGTACTGGCTGAAGCTCCCATTATGGCAGCTGCGTTACCTGTAGTGATTCCCCAAGCATCGCCTGCGGCAAGATTGTCGAAGCTCTCACTTATGGACGGCACATATACAGCACAGGATGACCTATATAAGCTGCCCGCAGCTGACGCAGTGATGAGCGCTGTGCCTTTGCCGGCAGCCGTAACCAGTCCGGACTGATCCACTGTGGCTACACTTGAATCGCTTGACGACCAGGCCACCTCTTCATTCGTAACACCTGCAGGAAGATCCGTAACAGTCAGTTGCTTCACAGGTGCAGCTCCTGTAGGCATTGCAGAAAAGTAATCGCTCGCAAAATAATAAGTGCTGTCGCTGAGCTGCAGGCCGGAGCCCGGAACATTCGCCGCCTGAACCGCCGGACCGGGCTGCAGCTGCCCGCAAATGATGGACATAAGCAGCGATGCCGCTAAAATTTTCGCCGTAGTCCTCCTTAAAAATTGAAACATTCATCTGCCTCCTCTTTAAATTAAGATTCCTGTTCATTTTAAGTGGTAAGCGCTTTCTAATGTACCGCAGAAAGCTATTGTTTTCTTTGAATTCCTCCGGTAAGGATAGAATTTCCATATTGAAATGCTGAAGAGGCCCTCTGCCGGAAATTCGCAGAGGGCCTCTTGCAGATACCTTATTCCATTGTGCCTAAGCTTACTTTATTCATTCTTAACTATGCTCTAAGTGAATCCTTCCACTGGGCATCCGCCGGCGGCAGCTCCCCGCCGGTGGTCAGGTAGATGCGGTCGATCCGCAGCTGCGACTTCCTCGCGAGCACAGAGAAGATATGCCTGCCTGCAGTGATCTCCAGCTCGGAGATCAGGCACCAGTAATATACATACGCAGTATTGTACGTATGCAGCGTGCCCTTACCGAGCTGCTCTGCTAACAGCTGCACTTGACCGTCAAGTGCCAGATAGCAGGAGTCCGACTTATCGTTATAATGCCGGAGCAGCATCCAGACCCGGTAGACTCCCGGTGTACTGATATTCAGCCCGTAATGCATCGCCGGAGCCTGCTGCGGATCATCCCACTGTATCCCCGGCGGGGCTACATGCATAGCCAGCCCTGTCCTGCCGTTCGTTTGCGCCTGCAGATGGCTCCAGCTAAGGCCGCTGCCGTCCGCGCCTGGCGTAAGATACGCATCGGCTGAATTCTCCAGGGCATATTCCGCCTCAATCGCCAGTACGCCGCTCTCTTCTGTAAAGCTGCCGGAGCCGAAGGCTGCAAGCCAATTCTTGGTCCCGTCTGCTGCCCGGAGACTTGCATAACGGCGTTCTCCAAGGGCCGCTTGCGGCATGCTCCGGACCTTATTGAAGATCTGATCCGTCGTCTTGAAGAACTCCTCGTCTGCATACAGCACATCCGGAAGCGGAGCCTCGCCGGGGCTGGCCGTATACCAGCTGCTGCACAGCTGTTCAAGCCTGTCCCACTGCACATCCGGAGCCTCAAGCCCGTATCCGGCAGCGGAGGTATAATTCCGTCTGCTGTACACCGGTCCCAGATTTCCGCCGCTCTCTGCAGTTGTATACAGTACGAACTTCGTTAAGGTCACATAAGGGTCAACCATGTAGAGCCTCAGGACATGCCGGCCTGCGGACAGGAACGGCAGCTGCACGGTCAAGGTCTCGCCGTTACTAAAGACGGCTTCCTGCCAGCTGCCGGTCCATTCATCCCGGGTATCCGATTCTACAAGCACCGGCTCCGCCTCATCCATGCCGATAGCGAAACGGATCCGGCCGGTGGAATTCAAGGTAAGGAAGCGGTGGATCTCCAGCTTGAAGCTGCCGCTATGCTGTAAATACAGCCCGTATTCCAGATATGGATTCTCCCCCGGCACAGTCTCAAGCGGCTTAAGCCCGGAATGCCAGGCCATTACCGCTGCTCCCTCATGCCGGCCTATGCCCGGCACCGTTACCCAGCCGTACTGCCCGGCTTCATGGAAGACGCTGCGGTCATACCCGTCAGCCGGGATGGAAATATACCCGTCGGCTTCGAGGTAGCCGGGATTTCCTGCGGGAAGTTCTGCAGCCTGCTCCACCTGCACCTTCACAGGATATTCACTGCCGTCCCGCCGGTCATGGACGACGATAAGCCCCTGCCGGCCGGCCTGCTGCACCGGGTCTGCTACCGAGACCAGTATCCGCTGCTCCTCTTGAATGATGCCTTCAGTTTCAGATACGGTAATCCAGTCCGCGCCTTCCCTGACTTCAATGAAATACGGGAAGCTGCCTGCGCCTTGATTCCCCAGCTCCATCCACTTCTGCGACCGGCCGTATGCCGAGAAGCTGAGGCTATCGGCATTGTTCCACAGATCTACCCGGGCGCCGCTTCCGGTGATGCTGAGTGCCGGCTTGCTGGCCGGATACATCGCGGTCGGCGGCGGCGGGAAGCTCTCCGGCGTAAGCATGCCCTCCCATTTGCCGCCGCTCATGATGCGGTTATAGAAATGCAGCATGCTCCGCTTGTAGTCCAGCATGGCGGCAGACAGCTCCGCATACTTGTCTGCCGCCTGCATGTTCCCCCGCGCATAAGAGAGTGTGCTTCTGTCAGCATAGTAGAATTCATGATTGGTATAGTAAGAGGCATGAATCTTCATCAGGAACAGCTGGAAGAAGGCCGCCCGCTCCGCTTCCGGCAGGCTGTACAGGATGGCATTGCCCCGGCGGAAAATATCCTCAAGCAGCATCAGCCTGCGTCCGGCCTCATCGCCGAGCACCGTCTGCGAGAATACATCCGAGTTCATATGCTCAATCTTCCGCACATTCGTAACCTGGGCGAAGGTTTCATATAATTCAGCCGCTTCGGCGCCGTGATTGCCGGAGAAATTCATGTTGATCCAGTGCTCGCTGAATTTCCGTGTGTCTTTAGTGAGGCCTTCCGCTTGGCCGGCCTCCCACCCGTAACGCAGGAAGAATTCCATATCCTGCTCCAGCGGCTTGAGTCCGCCGATATTTTGTACCCAAATCTTCTGTATCCCGGATTCATACGACTTCTTCAATTCATTGCCCGTGTGCGCGAGCGGGATCGAATTGATGAACAGATAACTCATCGCTGTTCCCCCGTGCGCCCAGTAAGAGGAGTGATAATACAGCCCGTTGCCGCCGCTGCGCTCCCGCTCTGCCGCATCGGGATAACGGCGCATATGCCCGAAGTTGTCATTCGCCCAGATTAAGGTAACATCCTCCGGCACTTCAAGGCCGAGATTGTACAGGTCCAGTACTTCTTTGTAAGGAACAAATGTCTGCAGCACTTCACCGGCCCGGACCTCGCCGAGCACATCCTGAAGAATCTTCCGCTGGTCCTGAATAATCTCACCAAGCAGCCGGACCTTGGCTGCGGTCTTCTCCTCCGCACTCAAGGCTTCGTCGGCATCAATCGCCTGTGTGTGGAAGCCGGAGTCGTGAATTCCGCGCATGCCCATCGTATAGCTAACCTCATAGTCTTTGTTCAACTCCACGCTTTCCTGCCAGTACTCACGCAGAATTTCGCGGTTCCGTCCTTCAATGGAGTAATCGTAAACTGCATCCGTATATCCCTTGCTCTTAATCCACGGCTCCCATTCATTCTGATTGCTCCGCAGCAGCATATCACAGTGGGAAGTCCCGACGACAACCCCCATCTGTTCAGCGAGTGCCCCGTTCCGGAGATTGCCGTTGAAGAAATTCACATGCATCGCCGGCCAGATATAGTTGCCCTTCAGGCGGAGCAGCAGCTCGAATATCCGCTCATAAGCCTCAGGTCCGATTGTACCGTCAGCCGTATGCAGTCTGGCCCAGTCATTCAGCTCCTCTTCATCATTAATGAAGATCCCCCGGTATTTCACAGACGGCCAGTCTGCCTTGGCATAATCCGCCGGAAGGCTGAAGGAATCCTTCAGCTTAACCGGAACATCGCCCCAGTAATACCAGGGGGAGACGCCGAGCTGTCCGCATAAATCATAGATTCCGTAAATCGTTCCCCTTCTGTCCGTCCCGGCTATATACAGTACACCGTCCGCCAGCTGATGGAGATACCCCTCCCAGCGGTAAGCGCCTTCAGCCTGCAGCCTGTCGAGCGGCACATTCCTGCTGTTCAGCACATCTGCCAGCCCGGCATTGTCATTGTCCACAGTCCCGATCACAACGCTGCACAGACCGATCTCCCGTGAAATCTCTGCCGCAGAGCCGCATACCGCAGCAATATCCCGGATCAGATTGTTAACCGCTATAAGTACCGCGCTGTTCTCCGTTTCCGCCAAGTAGATGCGTACTGTGCTGCCCCGCTTAAATAATGTATGTTCCTCCAACTGCTTCCCCTCCTGTATATAAGATTTACTTAAATTAACTAACGCAAAGCAATAAGGATCGGAGGGGAAATTCGGAACTGTAGGAGCGGTAGCGACCGCCTTTGTCACCGGATTTCTACCGCTAACAGCGGTTTAAATCAAGGAATCTGGGGACAACAGCGGCCGGAAGTCCGAATGTTCACCGCAGTGACACCTGAGCTTTAAGTTTTCATTTTGAGTTCATCTTATATAAATCTTTAATTTAACAACTCGAATATACAGCATTCCACAGCAATAATCTTTTATTATATTGTTTAATTCGTATTTTGTTATATTATATTGCTATAGATTGAAGGAGGCTGTGCCGATGAGTGCAGATTTATACCAGTCCCATCCCCTGTTCTCCATTGAATACGGGAAACATGACTCCAACTACGAGATGCCTAATTTCCATTACCATAATTCCTATGAGCTGTATATTCTGGAGGAGGGCCATCACCATTTCATGGTCAATGACTCGCTGCATGACATTAAGATGTATGATGTCGCCTTATTCAGGCCGAATTCCTTCCACAAAAGCCGGGGCAACCACTCCTGTGCCCGGACCTGCCTTTATTTCACGGAACGGTTTCTGCGGCTGCATTTTACAGAACGGTCGATCGGGCAGCTGCTGAGCTGCTTTGACCAGAGCGTGATCTCCATCAGCAAAGAGGCCTTTCCGCGAATGAAGAAGCTGCTCCTGCTGCTGGACAAGGAGAATGTCAGTGATCCTGACAACCGCATTTTCATCTATCTGGCAGATATTCTGAATCTCATGAATGAGCATAAGCAGACGCCAAGCGCCGGGCATGTGCCGGCGGCTTACGCTAATTTCGCGCCGATTCTGTCGTACATCAACCAGAACTATAACCGGATCAGCAAGATTGAGGAGATCGCCGAGCAGTTCTTCATCTCGAAATATTATCTCTGCCATATCTTCAAAGAGGCGACCGGCATGACCCTGATTCAATACCTGAACAATATCAAGATCCAGCATGCCTGCAGCCTGCTCGTGAATTCCAGGCTGTCCGTTCTGGAGATCGGGAATGCCTGCGGCTTCAACTCATCCATGTATTTCTGCAAAATCTTCAAACAGGCATTGAACGTCACGCCGAGCGGGTTCCGGAAGAGGGCCGCGGAGTAGCGCGCCATGCAGCCACACAAATCTTATGAATTTTTTAAAGTCACAAAAGGCGGTATCCTGTTCAGGACACCGCCGGCTTAGGTTTGATCTGCGTATGATGCTTCAGGTATTATTCCGCCCTGATAAGGAATACCGTTACGGAATGCTGCGGGAATTCATAGGTGAAGGCATTCTCTCCGGCCGTGAATCCGCTCACCTGCGGATAGATCTTCTGCGGCTCAGCGAACCCGTTCTCATCTTCCAGCTGATGGCCGGACAGGCTGTGCACTTCAATGCTCAAGGAACCTTCCGGCAGATCAGGCAGCTCCAGCCGGGAGACTACAGGAGTCTCCTGCACGTTGACCGCTTTGACAATGACATCTCCGGTAGCTTCTTCTATGCTGGAAGAATAGTAGAGCGTTTCAGCTGCCGGCTGTTTATCTTCAGCCTGATTAACCTCTGTACCATCGATATAAGCCTTGATCTCCCGGCCGTCCACTTCAAGCACCAGCTCATACTCCCTGCCTGTTTCGACGCTGAACAAGCTTTGCGTCAGGCAGGAGCCACGGCCGTTGATTACCGACTGGAGGATGGTGTCCTGATTCTGCCAGCCGCCGATTTCCCACAGCAGCTTATTCTGTTCATCCTGCAGGCCGAATACGATGCCGAAGCCGCGGCTGCCTGCAAGCTTCACGGCTTTCAGCTTCAGAGTATAACTGCCGGCAGCGCATAACCCGATAATCTGCTCCTTCACGGCCGTGCCGTTCTCCCGGTCTTCCGGCATATCGGTTAAGCGGACTTCACCCGCCAGCTCCGTTACCTCACCGGTCTCCCGGTTAGTCAGTACAATGTCCCGGTAGCAGACCCGGTTCCCGTCAGCCTGCAGCATTAGGGTTCCGGTGATTGGTTCCGGCTCTCTGCCCGCTACGGGCTTGAAGCCGCTGGCTTCCATCTCCAGCAGATAATCGCCCTGGTGATGCATGAACAGCTGCTGGACATAATAATTGGCCGTCCCGTAGACCTCATGATTGTTGAACCAGATCAGATTCGGCTTCCAGTTCACATAATCCACATTGCATAACATCGGCGCATAGCAGGCCAGGCCGACGGCATGGGCACTTCTCTCCATCCCGGTCATGAAGGCCGCTTCGGCCAGTGCATTATAGTACGTATTCCCCCAGGTCGCGTATTCCCCCAAGAATACCTTGGGTCCATCAGCATCAAATCCGGCATAACGCCGCACATTGGCCAGGAACCATTCCGGTGACTGGTAGAAATGCTCATCAACAAGATCCGACTGATGCTCCCGCGCCGAGGCCCAGCCCCGCTCATATTCACCGCCTGCCGCGAACGGCCCGCTGCTGTTGATCACCTTGATATCCGGGTACTGCGCTTTGATTGCCCGGTGGAAATACGGATAACGCTCGAAGAACGGCTCTCCCACCTCTTCATTCCCGATGCCCACATACTCCAGCCCGAACGGCTCCGGATGACCCATCCCGGCCCGGACCGCGCCCCACGGCGTGGACGCATCGCCGCGCGCGAACTCGATCAGATCCAGCGCATCCTGAATCCAGGGACCCAGCTCGTCCAGTGGAACCATCCGCTGATGATGCGGGTCATAACCGCCGGGCAGCACCGGAATCGGCTTGGCGCCGATATCCTCGCAGAACTGGAAGTATTCATAGTAGCCGAGGCCCAGCGTCTGATTATACCGCCAGTTATTGCGTCTAGGGGGCCGTGCGGAGATATCCCCGAGGGTATTCTTCCAGCGGTACATCGAATCCCGGTCATCCGGATTCAGGGAGCCGTCATGGACGAGGCAGCCTCCGGGGAAACGCATGAATTTCGGCTTCAGCCCGGCCAGCATCCCGGCGATATCCCGGCGCAGCCCGTTCGGGCGGGAGTTGAAGGTCTCCGCCGGAAACAGCGAGACCAGATCCAGCTCAAGCCGGCCTGTTCCTCCGGTAAGCAGCACCAGCCGGCAGTCAAAGGCCGTGAACTCAGCTGTCAGCTCAGCCTGATACAGCTGCCATTCGCTGCCGGCAACCGTAATTTCCGCACGGCAGGCAGTCTTTCCGGCGCTGTCTTCAATGCTCAGGACAACCGGCTCGTCGAAGCTTGCATTCCGCCGGGCATACACCGCGAACCGGTAGGCCTCTCCTTCGCGGACGGGAATCCCGGTGTTGAAGCCGGCATTGCTCAGTCCGACACCTTCACCGGCCTGCTCAATCGTAATTACCGCATAATGCGGATTGTTCGGATGCAGCGGGCTGCCGGTCTCTACCGTCAGCTGCGCCCGGCCGTCCCCCCGCTCCACCTTCTCCCAGGCGGTCAAGGCATGGTATTCCTCCTTGTCCACCGGATCAAATTCAAACGAACGGTTCTGCACCAGCTCTGCATATAATCCCCCGTCAGCGGCGTGGTTCAGATCCTCGAAGAAAATCCCGTACAAATCCCCAAGCGCGGCCCCTTTACGCCGGGTATAGATCTTCAGATTATTGGATGCTTCCATATCATCAGTCTCCTCTGTGTACACTATTGAATATCGTCTCGCAGACTACTTGAACATTGACTAATATTTTGTATATATAGTGCTTCTGGCAGCCGTCAGCTTATCTGTTCCCTGCAGAACCTGTTGCCCTCCGCCGCTTACTCCTCGGGAAGCAGCTTTAATTCAAAGCTTTCATTCCGGTCACAGATCAGCACGCCATCAGCCACCCCGAGCCGCGCAGCCTGAATGGAAGAGCGCTGATTCTCATGTGTGGATAAGATTTCACTGCCGCTGTACCGGCCTGGATGAGTGAAGTAAAAGATATACGCCTGCCCGTTCTGCACAACGACATCCGCATGAAAGCCATATCCCTGATCATCGGTCCGGCTGCCGGATTCCCCGAGGATGAGACCGTTCCGCTCCCAATGTTCCAAATCCTCTGAGCGGTATACGGCTTGTCCCCGCCACTCATCAATAATCATCCAATAATACTGCTTGAACCGGAATACATTCGGACCTTCATGGGCCTGATGGGTCAATACAGGTCTGGCATTCTTCCAGGTGTACAGATCCTCGCTGTCAGCAGCATAAGTATAGGAGCCGCTCTCTTCATCCTTGTACCACATCCGGAAACGGCCGTCCGGCAGCTGATGCACACACGCATCAATAACATACTCGGTGCTGAGCTGCACACGGGACTGGTAGCTCCAGTTCAGCAGATCCGGACTGGTATAGTGCAGCAGATGACGCTTATGCCCTGCCCAAACGACCGGCACACCCTGAATGTAACTGACGTACATGTGGTATAAGCCGTCATGCCAGATAATTTCCGGAGCCCAGAAGGTGTTGCGGCCCCATTCGATTTCAAGTCCCGTCAATACTCCGCGGTATGTCCAGGTTGCACCTCCGTCTCCCGAAGCGGCCACCCCCAGATCGCTGCCATGCACCCAGGCGACACCGGGGCCTTCAGCTGTCGCCCGGCGGCTCGTGTAGATCATCCACCATTCCCCCGCCTGCCTGTTGTAGATTACTGCCGGATCTGTCGCTCCATCATAGACCGGGTCCCGGTACAAAGGTTCATTCATCACTATTCTCCCTTGCAATGCAAATTTAGATTAATATTTTTATTAATTAATTAACATTTATAAAAATATTATAAACCTGAGTCTTTTTCCCCGTCAATTCTAAAGTAGCCACAGCCCTAGTGCCCCATTTACAATGGTATTGATAAGACAATACATAAGTAAGGAGACTGTTAAATGACAGACAACGAGTTACTTGATCAAATTATTGCTGTTATGAATGAATTCGGCGGACATGTCCGGTACAGAGACCTTTATGCACAGCTGATGGATCCTAGCGAAACTGACTCCGAAGCAGTGAGGCAGCATAAAGCCAGAATTAGAGCTACAATCGAGTACTACTCCAGTGATTCAAAGGTACATAGAAAAGATAGTGAGGTTAGGAGAGATATTTTTTACAGCGTAGATGGAATAGGGAATGGTCATTGGGGACTACGGGATTATGAAGCGACAGACAAGACTGTAGATCTGACGGAGGATGATATCGGATTCCCTGAAGGGAAAAAGCTTCTGCGCACTCATATCGTCAGGGAAAGAAATCCCCGGCTTACAGCAAAAGCAAAAGAGCTGGCTAAAAGTAAACACGGTAAACTCTGCTGCGAGGCCTGCGGCTTCAGCTTCCATGAAAAGTACGGCAAATTAGGCGAAGATTTCATAGAAGCCCATCATCTAAAGCCCGTCTCCAAGCTGCAGGACAATGAGGTTACCAAAGTCGAGGATATCGCCTTACTCTGTTCAAACTGCCATCGGATGGTACACAGGTATACACCTTGGATTGAGCAGCGGGAGAAACTTCCACGAATTTTAATTTAAATTGATGATTTCGAAACCCCGAGGGAATACCGCCGTACTAACGGGTAAATATAGATTATTACCACAGCAGGCTTAAGAACTCAACACTATGAGGAGGTAATACGATGCTAAAGAAACTACTCGGAAAAGTGATGCATTCCCTCGAGCATTCCAAGTCAGGCGGGCACCGCAGATACTCCAGCAGCCATAAGGGGAGGCCGGTATACAGCAGGCACTCCAGCAGCAGCAGCCGCAAATACAAAGGACATTCTTCTTCCGACGCCCGCCGGAGAAGCGGCGGGCATAAATACTACAAGAACCGTTACGGCAGCTCCAGCTGATTGCCCGGGACATTCACAGAGAAGGCGCCTTACCCCCATGGGTAAAGGCGCCTTCTCTGTGAATGAAAGATACTTGCGGCAGCTACATTAAACACTTATATAATTCTTCCGCCTCCCGGACAAAATCCCCGGTATCCGTATACACCAAAGTCCCCTGCTCTCCGAGCAGCTTCTCCAGCAGCTGCAGCATACCCGGCGACAGGCTCAGCTCTTCACGCCAGTGCCGCTCTGCGGCTCCCCGCTCCGGCTTAAAGCCGGAATATAGCATGAACAGCATCAGCTGCCCGGCATCATACAGATCAGAGGCAATCTCCGGCAGGGGCGGTGAAGGGGGTTCCTCTTCCTTCGGTTTGGGTGGCCACTTCCACTTCCACGCCCGGTTCCGTTCAGGATCAGGAGGGAGGATGTCCGTCTCCCCAATTTCTCTGGCCAAGCCGAAATCTATCAGATACAGCTCCTCCTCCCGGAGAATCACGTTGGGAATCCGCAGATCCAGATGAACATATCCGCGCGCATGAACATGCTTCACCAGCTCCATCAGCCGGAGCGTGACGGCAAGACATTCCCGTTCACCGTAGACAACCTGCTCATCGAAGATCAGATCCTCCAGCGTTTTTCCGGCAATATAATCACTGGCCAGCCAGTTCTCCCCCTTATACCGGAAATAATCGCGGCTGCCCGGGATATTAGGGTGATCCATCGCCTGCAAAATACTGCTCTCCCTGCCAAGCATCCTCCGTCCGGCCTCTCCCTTGCTTGGTCTGGACTGCTTCAGCGCCAGCACCGCCCCGTCCCGGGTATCCCGGCAGCGGTAAGTAAGCCCGTAGCTCCCCTCACCCAGCAGCATTTCAATCCTATACCGGTTACCGATTACTGCCCCTGCCGGATAAGGATAATCTCTCCAGGCTTTCATGAATCCGCGCCATCGTCCGAATATCATCGCTCTGTCCTTCCCGGTTCAATAGTAGGCTGCATTGCAGTAGAGTAATTATCTCACAGAGAGCTTATCACAACAAAAGGGCGGTGATCCAAAGGGGCGGCAATAGTGGGATTTTTCACTTTATTCTCACCACAGAGCCCACTTTGGGCGGCTATAGTGGGATTTTTCACTTTATTCTCACCATAGAGCCCACTTTGGGCGGCAATAGTGGGATTTTTCACTTTATTCTCACCACAGAGCCCACTTTGGGCGGCTATAGTGGGATTTTTCACTTTATTCTCACCACAGAGCCCACTTTGGGCGGCAATAGTGGGATTTTTCACTTTAATTTCCTCACAGAGCCCACTTTGGGTGGCAATAGTGGGATTTTTCACTTTATTCTCACCACAGAGCCCACTTTGGGTGGCAATAGTGGGATTTTTCACTTTATTCTCACCATAGAGCCCACTTTGGGCGGCAATAGTGGGATTTTTCACTTTAATTTTCTTCACAATCTATAATCCGGCAATACTCAAACCGCAACATACCTAAATAAGTACACAACAAACCGATAACACATCAGATTTATAATGAGGCTAAGAACAATACAGCGATATCAGGAGGTTATTCCATCATGAACCGGAAATCTGTAATTGAACACACGCTGGCCACCACCCATCTTAACATCGAACGTTTCGGTAACCGCTTTCCAATTGTCAGTATAGGTGACGGCAAATACTATCTGACTGACCAGACCAACTGGACGGAGGGCTTCTGGTCCGGTATTTTGTGGTTGAGTTATGAATACGGCAAAGATCCTGCGCTTTATAATGCAGCGGTCCGGACGGTGGATTCCTTCCGCGAGCGTATGGAAGCAGGCCAAGATCTGGATCATCATGACATCGGCTTCCTCTACTCCCTGTCCGCCAAGGCACGGTGGATCACCGACAACGATGAAGCCTCCCGCCTGCTGGCGCTGCAGGCCGCTGATGTGCTGATGAAGCGCTGGCGCTCAGCACCGCAGGTGTTCCAGGCGTGGGGGCCGGAAGGTGACGCCGACAACGGCGGCCGGATTATCATCGACTGCCTGATGAACCTCCCGCTGCTCTACTGGGCGGCTGAACAGACCGGAGACCGCAGGTATGCTGAATGTGCCACCATTCATGCCGACAAAAGCCGCCGGTTCCTGGTCCGGGGAGATGACTCCTCCTACCATACCTTCTACTTCGACCAGGAGAACGGAAATGCCATCCGCGGCGGAACCGCGCAGGGCTTCCAGGACGGCTCCACCTGGACACGGGGCCAGGCCTGGGGTGTCTATGGCTTCGCCCTCGCTTACCGCTATACGCGGGAGGAGCGTTTCCTCGAAACCTCGCGGAAGCTGGCCCGCTACTTCCTTGAGCATCTCCCTGAGGACCATGTCGCCTATTGGGATTTCGATGCCCCGCAGGAGGAAGGCACAGCGCGTGACAGTTCGGCCTCTGCCATCTTTGTGTGCGGTACGCTTGAGCTGCTGGACCATCTGCCGGAAGGCGACCCGGACCGCACATTGCTGAGTGAAGCGGTCAACCAGTCGATGGACTCGCTGATAAGCAACTACTTCACCGCCGGCAATCCGGAAGAGGAAGGCTTCCTGCGCCACGGCTCCTATTCGGTCAGAGGCAACTCCTCGCCGGACGATTTCATGATCTGGGGCGACTATTTCTTCCTTGAGGCACTGCTGCGCCTGGAGCAGGGGATTCCGGGATATTGGTACGGACGGCAGGCGTAAGGGGAGGGGCAGCAGGAATGCCGGCAATACCCGAAGTCTCCGAAATACCCAAAGTATGTGCCAGAAGGTATTCGTATTTAACTCGGGTGGCAGTGTTCCTTCTTCTTTCTGAAGCCATATTGAGGCGTACTTAGATGGAATTTTTGATTCGCCGCAATCCGGCTGAGCGGATTTGCGGAAATCAGGGGCATTAGTGCCCCTATTCCTAGTAAAAGTACGCGGTTATTTATAATTAATCGGATTTTTCCCAGTAAATATTCACTTGGTTACCTGGAGCTGTATAGTTACTTAAGCACAGATATGAAACGGTTTCTTTTTGCCGGAGTGCTGCTTATACTAAAAGAAATACTGGTTGATGAGGGAGCGCTGCATGAACAGGAACGATTATCTGCCCCAGGGGCTGGAGCCCGGGTTGTTTATGTACAAGTATAAGTACGAGGATGCGGAAGCCCACTATTTCCACGCGCACAGGGGAATTGAGCTGCTGTATATTTATAGCGGCCACGGTGAGATTATGGCGGAGAATCAGACGTATCCGATCCGGGATCACACGCTGGTCTGGTTCCAGCCCTATCAGCTGCACCGTGTGCTTGTTCCAGCGGCCCGGGGCCATTCGTATATCCGGACCAATCTGACCTTTGATCCCGGCTTTTTGGAGCGCTATCTTGCGGCTTTTCCTTCACTGGAGAAGTTTTTCCGCAGCCTGTGGAGGGGAAGCCTTCAGCGTCCGGTTGCATATGACATGCAAAACACGCCGGTTGCCGCTGTGCTGGAGGAATTGCATTATGCCGACAATACCTTTGCTGCGGACAGAGAAGAAAATACCGGGCTCCTGATGCTCCAGTTAATCCGGCTGCTGCAAAAAAACATGTCCGGCGAATTGCCCGGGGATTCCGATAACCAGTCACGCGGAGGTTCGCATGTAGAACGGATTACCGGCTGGCTGGACGAACACTATAAAGAGCCCTTCAGTCTGGACACGCTGGCTGCTGCGATGCACCTGTCCCCGTATCATATTTCACATTTGTTTAAGGATACTGCCGGGATCACCCTGTCCGAATATGTGATGCAGCGGCGTGTTCGGGAAGCCAGCATTCTGCTCGCCAACACCTCCATGACTGTTCAGGAGATTGCGGCAGAGGTGGGCGGCTATTCCCCGTCGTATTTCAGCCAAATGTTCAAAAAGCAGAAAGGAATCCCGCCGGAGAAATACAGGAACAGCATCCGCTGAACGAAGCTGGTTACAAATGGGATAGCGATACCGCAACCGCATTATCGACAAACATCCGGTCGGGCCGGGACTTCAGCAATACCGTAATTCCGATTAAGGACACAACGAGACTCTGAGCCAGGGCTTTGGCGTTCGTCTCTGGATTAAGCTCGCCTGAACGGATGCCGCGCTCAATCGTTTCCTGAAACAGGACGGCAAGATACATCTGATGCTCCCGCGTAATAATCTCGAATTTCTCGTCATGCGGCGACAGCTCGACCATGGTATTGATGCAAAAGCACCCCAGGCTCCCCTCTCCCGCGTACTCCTCGTCAACTAAACCTTTGAAGTAAGCACGGATGGCCTCCCGGACAGAGCTATTACTTTCAAGCTTCTTCCGTATCCCCGCCGCGTGCCATTGGGTGTACTTGCGCAGAGTGGTTTCAAACAGCTGTTTTTTATCGCCAAAAGCTAAATAAAGACTGGGCCGCTGAATCGCCATGGCCGAGGTCAAATCGTTAATTGAAGTAGCCTCATAGCCCTTCTCCCAAAAAACACGCATCGCCGCATGAAGCACCTTGTCCTCATCAAATTCCCTGAGCCGGACCATTGTTCATCCTCCATATCATACTAATTAGTATATTATGAATTCTATAATTCGGCTGTCTAATTGTCAAACCCATCCCGATATTCCCTTGACTTCATCAATAAAAGGGGGTATTTTTATTCCATGCTTTTTGTACTAATCAGTATATTATACTAAAAAGTACATTTTATAATGAGAGGTGTGTGAATCTATTTGGGCAAGCTGCAAAAGCCGCAAACCAGCGGAAATACGGGAACGGGGACTGGAACCGGAATAGGTAACCCCGGGGCAACTGACGGACGGCCTGCCTCAATGCCGCGTAGTCTAACTTTATTATTCGCCATAGCCTGCGGGCTGTCTGTTGCAAACGTGTATTACGCCCAGCCGCTGCTGGATGTTATCGCCGAGGAATTCGCTATAGCCCCTTCATCCGTAGGTATTGTTATCACGGTTACACAGATTTGTTATGCATTAGGACTTTTTCTGCTGGTGCCTCTTGGCGATATTCTTAACAAGCGCCTGCTGATTCCCGGCCAGATGTTCTTATCCGTGCTGGCTTTAACGGCGATCTCTTTCGCCCCGAATGTCAGCGTGTTTTTTGGAGGCTTGGCCATCGTGGGATTATTGGCCGTAGTTACACAAACCTTAGTTGCTTATGCTGCAACGTTGGCCGCACCCTCCGAAAGAGGGCGTACGGTTGGAATTGTAACCAGCGGGGTTGTCATTGGTATTTTGCTGGCGAGAACCGCTGCAGGATTGCTGACGGACGCGGCAGGCTGGCGCACGGTCTATCTTCTGTCCGCAGTCTGCATTCTTGCGGCCGCATTAACGCTGCTGCGGATTATGCCTCAGGAGAAACGAACAACCTCATTGACCTATTTCCAGCTGCTGCGTTCCGTACTGGGCATGTATAGAGAAGAGCGGATTTTACGTATCCGCTCCTTGCTTTGCCTATTCATTTTTGCCGCTTTCAGCATCTTGTGGACCTCGCTTGTGTTACCGCTCAGCCAGCCTCCGCTGTCACTTTCCCATTCCGCTATCGGAGCGTTCGGCTTAGCCGGAGTTGCCGGAGCGTTAGGGGCAACCCGCGCCGGACGGCTGGCCGACCGCGGATATGGACAAATCACAACCGGAATAGCACTCGTGCTGCTCCTCTTTTCCTGGCTGCCTATCAGCTATACGAAACACTCCCTGACAGCACTTGTTGCTGGAATACTTCTCCTGGACATGGCCGTTCAAGCGGTACATGTTACGAATCAGAGTATGATTCTCAACGTGCGTCCCGAGGCCCGCAGCCGTCTCACCGCCGCTTATATGATCTTTTATTCGACCGGCAGCTCGGCGGGTTCTATTGCCGCAACCAGTATGTATGCCCATGCCGGGTGGAACGGAGTATGCTGGCTCGGAGCCGGTGTAAGTGCATTTGCTCTATTCTTTTGGGCCATAACTAGAAGAAAATAATTAGGCAGGCAGCAAACACAAAGAACCGCCCTTAGGCAAATGGTAGGTTGAACAGCCATTTTGCTTAAGGGCGGCAGGCTCAAGCACCAAATACAGTCCGCTGATGAGATAAGCCTGTTTTTCTACAGAACGACTTCGACCTTAACGGATGAGCGTCCGGGATAAGCCGGGAGCACGTTCCCCTCTACAGGTTCGCCGTCGGCGGTAATGCTTTTGACGCCTTTGCAGACCTTATTGGCATTGGTAACCGAGATATCGTAGACGCAGCCGCGGAAACGCCGCTTGACCGTGAACCCTTCCCAGTCCGCCGGAATGCACGGGTCGATGGACAGGCCCTTCAGCACCGGCTTTACACCGAGAATATACTGGGTAACGGCCACGTACATCCAGGCAGCGGTGCCGGTCAGCCAGGAAACATTAGCGAGTCCGAATTTGTCGGACTCCGGCCCGAACAGGTTGGAGGCATAGACATAAGGCTCGGCTTTGTAGCGCCACAAGCCCGCTTTGTCCATGGCAACATTCGGCAGCAGCTGGCGGTAATATTTATAAGCCAGATCCCCCCGGCCCAGCAGGCATTCCGCAATAATCGCCCAGGTGTTGGCGTGGCAGAAAACCGCTCCGTTCTCTCCTGTTCCCTTGTTGTAATTGGTCAGAGGGTCGGCAGGATCGGGGAAGGTGGAGATGGACGGGTGGATTTTTTTGATTCCGAGCTCGGTGTCCAGCATTTCCCGCACACTGTCCATCGCCTGCAGCCCCTTATCCCCGTCTGCCATACCGGAGATAGTGGCCCAGGTCTGGGCGTTGAGCCAGATTTTGGCCTCGTCGTGTTCATCACTGCCGAGGAACCGGCCGTCATCCATGATTGCCCGGCGGAACCAGCGGCCGTCCCAGCCGATGCTGTTGACCAGCTCACGCTGACGCTCATACATCTCCTCATAGCGGGCGGCATCCTCCGGATGCCCGGCTGCCGCAGCCAGATCAGTCATCCGCAGCAGTACGGTTCCAAGCTGCATTGAGGTCCAGATGCTTTCCCCTTTTCCCTCGCGGCAGACCCGGAACAGCTGGTCATTCCAGTCCGAGCGCAGCATCAGCGGAAAGCCGCGGGAGCCGAGCTCGGAGGCCGTAAAATTTATAGCCGCCCGCAAATGCTCATACACTGTACCTTCACCGCCGTCATAATAAGGCACTTTGGCCTGCAGGAACGCGGCATCCCCCGTCTCCGCCAGCAGATCCCAGGCCGGGAGCGCCGTCCACAGATGGTCATCCGAGTGAATGCTCGTGACCGGCTCCCAACCCTCGTTCGGGAAGAAGTAATGGTTCACATGCCCGTCCCTGTACTGCTGGCCGAGCAGCAGCTTCAGCTTGTCGCAAGCAAGCTCCGTATCAAAAGGCACAACCGCAAGTATATCCTGAGCCGTATCCCGGTAGCCTACACCGCGGAACGTGCCCGTCGCGTAAAAGGAAATATTGCGTGAAAACAGAAAGTTGCGGTGTGCCTGATACGGATTCCAGATGTTGATCATCCGCTCGGCATCCTGATCCGGCAGGCGGCTCTCCCATGCGCCAAGGTAGCCGGACCAGTTCTCCTGGAGCGCCTGGAAGGAGGCTTCTACAAATCCGCCTTCCCTGGAGTGTGCGATAGCGCGCGATACCTCCGCCTCATCCGCTGCCGTACCAAGAAACACATTAATCGTCCGGCTCTCGCCCGGCTGAAGCGTAACATTGAACTGCAACGCGCCGCACGGGTCGCCGCCCAGCAGCGTTGATCCGGTACAGCCGCCATGTTCAATGGCCGCCGGATTGGTTTCACTGCGGTAGCTGCCGATAAACTCCTCACGGTCACCGTCATAGCCGGCAAGCGGCGTATCCGCAGCCAGATAGACAAGCGGCGTCTCCTCAGGCTTCGGCTGGTTCTCCACCCCGTACCGGTAGACCAGCGCCTCAGCCTCATGATACTGCACCGACACCTGATGCTTGTTATAGCACTGCCACTGCAGCTCACGCATAAACTCCATCATCCCGAATTCGGCATAGGCGTAGACCTTCAGCTCTGTTGCCTCGGTCCCTTCATTGGTCAGGTTCAGATTCCAGATCAGTGAGTTCTCATGCGGTCCGACAAAATAAACCGTCCGGGCCGCGACACCGCCGCGCTTGGCCTCAAAGCGGGTGTAGCCCATTCCGTGGGCGCTTTTCCATTCCTCGGGTTTATCCAGAGCAGGCTCATTGGTCGGACACCAGTAGCTGCCTGTCTTGGCATCCTGCACATAGATGTACGGGCCGGAGCGGTCCATCGGCAGATGGAAGAAACGGTAGCGTGTAATCCGCCAGATCTGGGGTGACTTATAAAAAGCCACACCGCCGCCGGCATGCGACATCATCATATGGAAGGTGCCGTTCGACAAGTAGTTCATCCACGGTGTCGGCATGTCATGCCGCTTGAATTCGACCTCTTTGTCCTCATCCCTGAAGGCATAGTATGCCTTCGGATCGTTATGTCTGGTAAGCTCCGCATTCACCGGGCTTCAGCTCCTTTATAATGTAATGGGGTTATTTCGGCTCAACCTCGTCCAGGGTCAGACGGTATTCCAGGCCCTTCATGTAGGTGCCGTCCCGGTTCAAAAAGGTCAGGCCAAACGCCAGATCTCCGCCCGTTCCCTGCAGGATGGCAATGAGCCGGTTGAGCCCGGTCTGCAGCGTAAGCTCCCGTTCCGGCTCAGACACAAGCTCACCGTTCAGGTAAATTTCATAGGGGGCATCCGTGTTGATCCGCAGCCGGCCCGGGTAATGTTGAGCGGCCTCCCCTGCTTTTCCGGGGACATCCACAAAACAGCTCAGAAACCAGCGGTTATTCCCAGCATTGGCTATGCGCAGGGTGCCGTCACCGGGGCGGCGCTCTTTTTTCTGCATCCAGCCGTACAGGCCCTCGCCCAGATTATTTAATGAAAATTCCGGGTCAATGTAGTACGCCTTCATCTCTTCGAAATGAATGTGGGGCAGGCAGGGCAGGGCCATCATCGTTTCCACAGCCCACTCCCCGTCCCCCTTCACACTGTCCAGCAGGCCGTCATCAAAGGATGCGCCTAAGTTGGCCAGCAGCCGGGTATACAGGCGGACCGCCTTGTCACTGCCGGGGCCGGTCAGCAGCTGGGAGCAGATGACGGACCCTTCGCCAAGCTTGACTTCAGTCATGAACGCTCCAGCAGGGCGGGCCTTCCTGCGGTTCAGCTCCACCAGCGCGAGCCGGCTGTACTCAGCCGTGTAGCCATGCACGAAGTAGTCCTTCCAGGCTGTTCCCTCAAAGCTTGTGCAGAGTGCGTCCGCACCGGCAATGTCCAGGCTGTGTGCAGCCAGCACATGGTTCCTGACCTCGCGCGGCGATAAAAACACCTTGTCGAAGCCGAACAGGTCGACAGGGCTGAATCCCTGCACGGCGGCGTAATCATATTCCGCCGCCAGGTGGTACGCCTCGTGCGGCTGTACGCGCACGGGCCGGTCCAGCAGGCCGCTGAGCGCCGCCTGCTGCCCCGGCTCAGCCGACAGCAGCACCAGCTGCCCGCCGGCTTCGGCGTAGTGCCGGAGCGCCGCGGCTGTGCCCGGCGCCTCCAGCATGCAGGCTTCGGCCACGATCAGGCCGAAGTCCTGCAGGTTAGGGCGCGCCGCTGCACCAGGCGCGCCCGGTATCGGCGCTGGCAGCTCCAGCGCCGTGTACCGCAGCCGCAGCCCCGCCAGGAGGGCTGCGGCCTCACCGCCGGCGCGGACCAGCGCGGCGGCGGGCCCCCGGGGCGGGCCAGCGGCGCCCCGGGCAGGGGCTGGCCTGCGCCGGCGGTGCCACCGGCGTGGGCCAGCAGGTTCCGCAGCAGCAGGCAGGCCTGCGGGACCTGCTCCAGATGGGCCATCAGCTCCAGCTGATTGGCCAGGAGCAGGCCCGCTCCGCTGCGGTATTCAAGGAGCGGCGACCACAGATCGCCGCCGTCGCCGAAATCGCCCGTGCTGCATTCCAGCAGCAGGGTGAAATCGCCGGTCACCGGCTTCTCGAAGGCCGCGCGGATAATCGGCAGCGGCCCTTCTTCCCGCAGCTCCGCGTGCCAGAACATGAGGCTGCTGTCGTCGAAGCCCTCCAGCACCGGATGCTTGTAGCTGCCGGCATGGGCGCGGAGGAACGGCCGGCGCGAGAGCGGCAGCCGGCCTAGCGACAAGCTGCTCTGCTCCAGCAGCAGCACCCGGCCGCCGCGCGCGGCGAAGGCCTGCAGCTGCGTCTCAAGCATGCCGTCCGCATCCTCCGCATAGCTGCCGACAATCAGCAGCGAACCGGAGGCAAGTCCGGCCGCCTCGGCGGAGACCACCCGCTTACAGTCCGGAACAAGCCTGCGGATGTAGGCATAATCACGGTCGGCTCCGTAATAGGCTGCCTGCCCCCCGAGGTTCACCGGCTGCTCCAGCAGACTTGCGGATACCATTCTGTATTCCAGACGCAGCTCATGCAGCTGCTGTCCGCCATGGAACAGCAGTGCTGTCAGCTCTGCCTGCTCCCCGTCACCAGCCGGGAGAGGCTTCCACTCCAGTTCAATCACCTTATGTTCAGCAGGCTGCTGAACGAACTGTAGGGTCTGCTCATGGACACTCTTGCCGCCCTGGCGGATCACGACCTCAACCCGGACATCCTGGGGCGAATACGTATCGTTATAGACATCAAAGCTGCGGGCCACCGGCTGGTCATCATAGAACCAGCTGTTGTATTCAGCGGCAATGATCGTTGCCGGCTTGAAGGCTGCAGCCATAATGGCAAAGGCCGGGTTAGGGGTGTACAGCTGATACTCCTCCGGCAGCATGCCGTTGTTAATCGTCAGTGAGTAGGCCGGAATGCACTTAGGCTTCACGCCCGGAACAGCCGGGTCTGATGGCGGCAGGACAATCTCACGCTCCGGCATCGCCCGCATGAAATAATGGGCGAAGTTAAAGGTCGAAATGCCGGATACGCCTTGCCGTCTGGCATACTCGACAAACAGCCGCTCCTTCTGGGCCAGCCCTGCTGTGCTCTCATCCGTACCCCGGTAGACCTCAAGGCCGGTGTACATGCTGCTGTTCTGCGGGCAGATATACCACCAGCCGCCGTGCTCCCCGAAGGTCAGCGGTACCGACCGGTCCCACTGGCTGAGGGCTCCGTCGATATTATAGTGACGGCTCTCCACCTCCGTATGCTCCTTGGCCAGCAGCCGGTTGTCTCCATCGGCGATGATCAGCCGGGTCGGGTCAAGGCTGCGAATCTCCGCCATCAGGCCGGGCATGTGCAGCTTGAAGCCGTCCCGCCCGTCCACCCAGCGCATTTCATTCTGCAGGCTCCAGAGGATAATGGACGGATGATTCTTGTCACGCCGGACCAGCCGCCGCACATGCTGCCGGCAGTTCTCTACGTAGGCCGGATGATCAGCCAGCATCGATTTGCCCGAGCCGTAAATCGCCGTCTCATCAACAATCAGCATCCCTTCCTCATCGGCAATCCGCAGATAATCAGCCGGATAAGGCTCGGCATGCAGCCGGATGCTGTTGATGCCAACGCTCCGGCAGATGCGGTACCAGTTGCGGATATAATTATCTGTCATCTGCAGCCCGCCCTGGAAATGCCAGGAGTCGCCGCGCAGATTGACCGGAATGCCGTTCAGCATAAACTGCGGGCCTTCGCTCCAGAATTCGCGGAAGCCGAAATCTTCGGTATACCGGTCAATAACCGTTTGGCCCTCCAGCAGCTCCAGCACCGCAGTGTAGAGAAACGGCTGATCCGGACTCCACAGTCTGGCGCTGTCCCAATCCAAGTGGAAGGAGGCGCTGTATACGGCTCCTTCCCGCGTGTTCTCGCACAGCCTGAGCTTCCCGGCAGCCGCAGCTTCGGCCGGCTCAGCCGGACTTTCCGCAGACAGGACAGACCCGGCAGCAGCTCCCGGTACTCCCCTGATTTCTAGCCCCCGCAGCTCTTTCAGCTCCACGGTATTCTCATCTGTTTCCCGCACATCCGGCCCTTCCGCATCGTCTTCACCCCGCCGCAGCACGCCCTTCTCCCGTATACTCAGCCTTACCTTTAATGGACCCCGGTCAGCTTCGGCAGCTATTGTCCCGGCTGCAAGCGCCTGAACCTCTAACCGCCCTTCCCTCACAGAGGTATGGAAGGTTACATCCTCCAGCGCAAGCACAGGATAGCCTTCCAGATACACATCCTGCCAGATGCCCCGGCTGATTCTGCCATACCAGGAGCCCATCAGTCCGGTAATCTTGGACGTTCCATTCGGCAGGAGGACCGTGTCGAAGCTGCTGCATACTACATGCAGCTGATGCTCCCGCCCCTGCTCCACTAAGGAAGTGATATCAAGCCTGAGCGGAAGATAGCCGTCTTCCCAGACACCTGCTTCCTGGCCGTCCAGATAGATGACTGCTTTCTGCATAATCCCGTCCAGCCGCAGCACGATCCGCTGTCCCGCCATGCTCTCCGGAACCCGGAAGCTGCGGTGCAGCACTCCTGACTCAGCGGCGTCCCACTCCTCCGGGTAACCGTACAGGTCAAACGGCGCATAATCATATTCCGGGATTTTCCCGAAGGTTCTGCCGTCCGGCTGCGGATAGGTCCGCCTCCAGCTGGAGGGTACGAGCACCTTGCAATCCTCGTACACAATAGTGTCCGGCAGGCTGCGGCATTGCGGCTGACCGTACAGCGGCATGAAATCCCATTCGCCGTTCAGGCATAATAAATTACGCATGCCGCACCCCCTGCTGTCCGCTCTGAGCGCGCAGCTCAAGCAGCAGCTCCATGTTCTTCCACAGCGCCTGCCCCGCCGGGGCACCCTCCCATTTCATGAAATGCGGCTCCATCACTTCCCCCCAATTATCCGGACGCAGCGAGGTTCGCAGCTTGCCTTCATATGGCGCAGGCTCCCGGGTGTCCGGCTGCTCGGCATAAAAAAACAGCATATTCTCGTGCAGCCCGATCATCCCGTACTTATCCCCGTCCCCCGGCCGTTCCTCCTGATACTGATAGTGATAGTAAATGTAGCTGGCCGCCGCTTCCGGCTTCAGCATAGCCAGGCGGCCGTAAGGCTTACCCGCAGCATTCCGCCGCTGCCAATGCTCCGCCGACACTGGCTGCTGGTAATGAAAAATATCGGCCAGCGGTGCCCAGCGCCGTCCCGGCTTCCCGCCCGGCCAGACGGCAAGCTGCCGTGAGATATCTGGCAGCAGCTGCTCCGGTCTAACCGGCTCTGCCAGGCATTCATAATACAGAAACAGCTGTTTACCGGCGGCAAACAGGCTTAAATGATCTGCGCGCAGACCGGCCATCGCTTCGTTAAGTGAACCTGCGAGCTCACTGCTCCGTACAAAAGCAGCAGCTTCCTTCTCTTCCCCTAGCCATTCAGCCCTATACAAACAGCGCTTCATGCTGCACCTCCCAAACGTGTCTTCTCTTTCATGTTACCGCATACAACCCTGTATCGCCTTGACGATGCTGCCCATGTTTAGCATGATAACGACATCCGCTCCGCTCGTTGGCTAACCGGACTTTCTTGCCCGGATGCAAACAGCCCTCCCCGCAGGGAGGGCCGCCGCCAGCCTCAAGTCACTCAAGGCAACACCGAGAACACAATGTCGTCGAACAGCATATAGTCAAAACCGCTGGTGTAGAAACCGACCTTACCCGACGGCCGATGGCCCGGATCGCTGCCGGACAGCCTTAATGTACCGTCAATGTAAACGCTGATATCGCCGTCCTTGGCCGTCAGCTTCACCGTATATTCGGTATCCGGCTGCAGATCATGTCCCGGCAGGACGGACTCGGTCAGCTTCTGCCAGGCGGTGTTGTACAGAATCCAGGCCGAGGTGCCGTCTGCCCGGGTCCGGTAACCGATCCGGGTCGAGCCGGAGCTGTCCTGGCGGTCAAAGAGATAGAGAATCCCGTTATCCGGCATCACGGACGGTGTCTTCAGCTTGAATTCCAGCTGGTAGGACGTAAAGCTGCGCTCGAGCAGCGCCGTAGCCCCGTTCAGCAGCTTGTAGCGCCGGTTCCCGTCAGGGTCGGCTGAGATGCTGCGGTTAGGGTCCACCGGCCAGCCGTTGCCGCCGTTCTCAAAGGTCGTCTCATGCATAATATTGGAGACAGTTACGGAAATATCAGCTGTAATGAGCGGATTTGCCACCGACACAGCTGTAATCACCGTACTTCCTTCATACACAGCGCTGACGACTCCAGCCGGGTCTACAGTGGCTACTGCCGGATTGGCCGACTGCCAGGTAACTCCAGTGTCAGGCGTATCCGAAGGATCGAAGGACAGATGCAGCTGCTGCTGTTCCCCGGCGGCGAGCCGCACCTCTCTCTCCGCCGGAATGATTCCGGCCAGCTCCGTGGTCGGGGCCTTGAACTGAATGTCATCGAACAGCATGTGGCTGATGTTATTGACATAGAAGCCGACTTTCCCCGCGGCATTGTGCCCCGGATCATTGCCCTTCAGCCGGAATTCCCCGTCCAGGTAGAGGCTGATGTCTCCGCCTTTTACTAGCATTTTGACGTTATATTCCGTATCCGGCAGCAGGTCATGCTCCGGCAGCTTCACTTCCTTCAGCACCGTCCAGGCTGAATTGTAGAGCAGCCAGGCCGAGCTGCCGTCTGCCCGTGTCTTATAACCGATCCGGCTGGAGCCGCTGCCGGCCTGCCGGTCGAACACATACAGGTTCACATTGTCGCCCATCACCGCCGGCGTCTTGAGCCGGAAGCTCAGCTCATATTCGGAGAAGCTTTTGGCACTGAGCGAGGAAGCCCCGTTCAGCACCTTGTACCAGCGGTTTGCGCCGATTTTCTCAATGCTGCGGTAGGCATCCTGACTCCAGCCGTTCGCCCCCGATTCGAAATTGGTGAAATCCATTACGCCGTCGCCCGCTTCCACGGTCACGCTCACCTCTGCCGTAAGCAGCGGGTTCTCCGCCGAAGCGACTGTAATCACCGTGCTGCCGACAACCGTCCCTCCGGTAACGACACCGGAACTGTCCACGGATGCGACCGCAGGATCGGCCGAGGAGAAGGTCAGCTCAGGATGATCCGCATTCCACGGCAGGACAGCCGTGCGCAGCTTGACTGTTTTCCAGCGGTCTACGGTAACGGCCTGGTCATACACCACAACGTCCTCTACCGGATAGCTGTCCGGTCCTGCCGTTGTCCCCGCCTTGCCATTGATGCCGATGTCGGCAAACGGAATGTCCGGGAAGTCCGGAATAGCATTAAATACCGCGGCATCCGGACGCAGGGACAGGTCCCCTCCGGCCAGATTGGTGAAGCCCGGGTCTGCTGTGCTTACCAGGTTATCTGCGTATTGCACCAGTCCGAATTTGTCATACGCCCCGTACACATTGGTTGTCACACTGCGCGGGACCACCGGATTATAAATGACATTCCCCTGGAAGGTGTTGGTGTCGGGATAATAACGGTTCTCCGTGAAGAAGTCCGCCAGCTCAGGATACTTCGCCATATAAGGCGTACCCGTGAAATTGTTGTTCGCTGCGAACAGCGCCTGCCACTTCGGCATGTAATTCAGCGGTACCTGGTCATCCGGCTCATCGCCGAGGTACAGGTCGGCATAATCGTACGGAATTTTGCTGTCGATAAAAATATTGTTCCGCGTCTGGATATGCGCGCCGCCGTTGTTTTTAATAGCCGAATTGCCCATTTTGTAGAAAATATTCTCGTCAATCGTCAGCCCCATCGTGAAATTGTCAGGATAAACGCCCTCTACCCCCGCCTTGCTCTCCCCGATGTTATGGAAGTAGTTCCGCTTAATGACGGTGCCCCGCTCATGAGGCTGCTCGCCCGCATTCATGTAGATTGCACCGAGGTCGGAGAAGGTGGTGCATACATCATAGATTTCGTTGTAGTCCACGGTATGGTCATTGCCGAAGATCAGCACGCCGGGATGAGGCGCATCATGCAGCTCGTTATGCGACATCCGGTTGCCGACCCCGGACAGCAGCACTCCCGGATTATAGGCCTTATGGTAGTAGGCAAAATCATGAATATGCGAGTTCTCCACGGCGTTATTTCCCGGCGCGAGCGTTGTCTTGTTACCGCCCGTCAATGTAACGGCCGTACCGCCGATATGGTGGATGTGAGTGCTGATAATGTCATGATCTGTTCCCGGTGCGCCTTCAAAGTTGTTGTAATAGAATCTGCTCTGCGTATTGATCAGCACACCGCTGTTGGTGAAATTGCGGATTTCGCTGTTCAGGATACGCATATGGCTGCCGCCCATGAATACCGCAGCTGAATCACGGCCGTTCTCCAGCACCAGCTCCGAGAAATCGGTATAAGAGGCGTTAAGCGCGTTGATCATCGGTGTTTTGAGCATCGTGACTTCAATATCAGGGTCTGCTGCAGCCGCGAAGGAGGCATTGGGCAGGAAGTACAGCTTGCGTGCGGTGCGGTCGATGTAATACTCGCCGGGCATGTCGATCTCTTCAAGCAGATTTTGCGCAAAATGGAAATCCGGATACCAGTTCTTGAACAGCCCGCTCATCTCCCCGTAACGGAGGGTGATTGTTTTGGCGGCTGTATCGATGGAGGCGATTTTATTGTACGACCATTCCCAGCTGTAGCCGAAAATCCCGTCCAGCCAGATATCATCCGCCTCGGTCCAGTACTGGGGCCGGTCATACGTATAGGTGAAGGTGCCGCCGCGCGTATGGACCTCCCCGTTCGGATCACGCCGCGTCGGACCGGGATCTATAATCTCATCCATCTGGACAGTGGATTCGTTAGGCCAGCGGGCCAGCGTCATCCCTTCCCCGGCCACGTACAGCTCCATCGGCGGCACCTCGCTCAGATCATTGGCCAGATAATAGCCGTGGCGGCTGAGCTGGCCGTAATCGGTAATCCCGAGCGCGGCCAGATCGGCAACCAGCACCTTGGTTCTCGCCTCCGGGCTGATAATACGGCCGAGTATAGCGGAATCCGTGACCGGGACGAACGCTGACTTGGCCAGGTGCTTAGAGCCAGATAAGGTTACGGACTCCCCCGGATAAGCCGTATAAGTGACCGGCTTGCCCGCTTCACCTGAATCCTGCTGGCGCAGCTCGAAGCTGGCGGTCCGTTCATACCGGCCTCCGCGCAGCATAACGGTAACACCGCCCTCCGGCAGCCCGTTCCCCGCTTTCAGGGTGCGGATGGCGTCACGCGCTTTTTCCAGCGTCTGAAAGGGGGCATTCAGCGTCCCGCTATTGGAATCGCTTCCATTTGTAGCCACATACAATGTCATTCCAGGGTTTGTTCCCTCCGCTGACACAGAAGACGTAACAGCCGGAACGGGAATCGTCATGAAGAGCAGACCAGCCATAAGCGCTGCAAGCAACCTTTTTTTCACCAAAGCTCCTCTTCCTTTCGGATTGAAATAAAGACGGCCCTGCCAAAATGATTGAATTGGCAAAGCCGTCCATGAGCAGCAGGTTTCTCCAGTATTGCAGTGTCTCTCTAGTCTTACTTCTTCAAGCCTTTATCCTTCAGGAACTGTTCGAACTGCTTCGTTACTTCCGCTACATACTTCTCTTCGCCGGCTTCCTTCAGCTTGCCGTACAGTGCTGGCCAGGTTTCTTCGAAATCCAGGGTGCCTGTAACAAGTCCCCGCTTGTATTCGCCCCAGACGGCGTTCAGGTTGGCAATCTCCGTATTGACCGGCTCGGAGTTGAACTTGAAGGCGCCGACAGGATTAACCTCGGAATCGGAATTGATCTTCTTGGTTTCTTCCCAGACATTCTCCGGCTGGCCTTCCTTCAGATAGGAATTGAAGACGCTGCCAAAAACCCAGTCCATATTCGGCATATAACGTGAATCCGGCAGTGCCTTGATGTAATCGCCTGTTGTCTTCTCGTAGTGGACACCTTCTACACCATTGGCGAGCAGATTGTACAGCGCCTTATCGGTGTTCACCAGGTTGAGCAGCATCATAGCCCGTTCAGGATTGGCAGACGTGCGGCTGATCGACTGGTTGGTCGTTGCCGAATAGCCGTTGGAGAACCAGTCGCTCAGCGGAACCGTAATGACTTCGTTACCGCCGTTTTTGGCTTTCACTTCCGCCTCAACACCCGGCTTAAGCGTAACGTTGAAGTCAACGGCAATCTGGCCTTTGGTCAGATAATCGTTCATTTTTTCCGTAGCGGCATCTTTGTAGATATAACCTTCCTTATACCATTTGCTGGCCAGCCGGAAATTGTCGAGCTCCTCTTCCGGGTAACGGTGCAGGGTATAGGTAGGATCATCAGTCTTGATATAGAAGTGGTCATCCAGGCCCGGAACTACCCAGTACTGGTCATCATGCGACTGCGGATTGATAAAGGAGGTGCCGAAGACGCCGAATGGGATAATGTCCGGTTCGTTCTGCTTGATCTGGGCCAGGAACGGCTCAATATCAGCGATCTTTTTGATGGAAGCGGTGTCAAGATTGTACTTGTCGGCAAAACGCTTCTGGATAATGAATCCGTAACGCGAGCCGTTGATCTGCTGGTTCGGAATCCCGTAAATTTCCCCGTCTACCGAGAGGCCGTCCCACATCACCTGCGGCACATCGGCCTTCAGCTCAGGGGCATATTGCTCCAGCAGCGCATCCATCGGCTGAATCGCGCCTTTACGGACCAGCTCCTCCGGCTTCAGCATATACCCGGTCCAGAGAATGTCGAATTTCTCACCGGCAGCCAGCACCGTATTCATCTTCTGCACATAGTCCCCGACAGCGACCGGCATCAGCTTGACTGTGGCATTGATTTTCTCCTGCACAATCTTGTTGACTTCCTCCTGCACCTTAGCCTGGTCGGCCTGCAGCTGTGACAGCGGATAATACCAGGTCAGTTCGACCGGCTTTAGCTCTGCTGAGCCTGAGTCCGTAGCCGGAGCCGCCGTCTGTGCGCCTTCCGTGGCAGTGCCTCCTGCACTGTTGCCGTTGTTTCCATTGTTGCCGTTACCGCCGCAGGCGCTAAGCACCGATGACGCCAGCAAGACGAGCGCCAGAACTCCAAACAGTCTTTTTTTCATGTGTGTGACCTCCTGTACTTTGTACATGATTGTATGTTAACCCTTTAGGGAGCCAACCGTAAGTCCTTTGACAAAAAACCGCTGAAAAAACGGGAAGATCACCAGCATCGGACCGCCGGCCAGCACCGCAATCGCCATCCGCGCCGAGCTGTTCGGGAAGCTGGACAAATCAATGCCAAGCTGTCCGGTAAACTCCGAATTGGTTGTGAGAAACTCAATACTGTTGAGCGTCCGCACCAGCAGCAGCTGCAGCGGCACCTTATTCGGATCATCGATGTAGAGCATCGCGTTAAACCATTCGTTCCAGTAGGTGAAGGAGATCAGCAGCCCCAGTGTGGCCAGCGCCGGAGTGGAGAGCGGCAGAATGATCCGGAAGAAGATGCGGAACTCCCGCGCCCCGTCGATTTTGGCCGATTCAATGATCTCAAGCGGAATCTTGGACATGAACCCTTTCATGACCATAATGTTGAACGGCGACAGCAGGATCGGCAGAATCAGCGCCCACAGACTGTCCTTCAGATGCAGGTATTGCGTAATGAGGATGTAGGAGGGAACGAGCCCGCCGCTGAACAGCATCGTAAAGAACACATAAAAGGTGGTCACCCGGTTATACCGGTAATCCTGCCGGGAAATGACGTACGCGGTCATCGCAGTCAGCAGCAGGCCTAACAGCGCTCCAACTATAGTGATGGTGAGGGTCACCCCGTAAGCACGGAACAGAATGTCCGGGGCATCCAGCAGATAGCGGTAGGCATCCAGACTGATTTTTTCCGGGATGAACTGGTATCCGTTGGCGGTCAGCGACTTTTCGTCCGTCAGCGACACGGCAACGACCAGCAGGAACGGCAGAATGACTACAAGCGAGAGTACCGTAAACAGCAGATTAATGAACAGCTTGGAGAATTCGAATTTTTTGCGGGCCACTGTCTGGCACCTCCTTACCATAGAGAGTTATCGGGATCAACCTTGCGTACAATGCCGTTGGCCGTCAGCACCAGCACCAGACCGACAACCGACTGGTAGAAGCCTGTAGCTGCAGACATGCTCACATTGCCGACTTCACGCAGTGCACGGTACACATAAGTATCAATAATATCTGTAGAGCCGTAGAGAAAGCCCGAGTTGTTCGGGATAAAATAGTGCAGGCCGAAGTCGCCGCGGAACATATTGCCGATGGACAGGATCAGCATGATGATGATGATCGGAGCCATAAGCGGGATCGTGATCTTAAACGCCATCTGCGGCTTGGTTGCCCCGTCGATCCGCGCCGCCTCGTAATATTCACTGTTAATGCCGATAATGCCGGCAAAATAAATCAGCGTATTAAAGCCCACAACCTTCCATAATTGCACCAGGATGAGGATGAACGGCCACGGTGCGGCATTCTGGTACCAGCTGACCGGATCAAGGCCGAACGATTCCAGCGTGCGGTTGATGAAGCCGTCGGAATGGTTCAGGAAGGCGTACGCGACATACCCGACCAGCACCCATGACAGAAAATGGGGCAAAAACAGCGCCGTCTGGTAGAACTTGCTCACCTTGGCCTTAATTTCGTTCATCAGGATCGCCAGCAGCAGCGCCGCCGAGGTACCCACCAGGATATAAGCGGTGTTATAAAGAACCGTATTGCGGGTAATCCGCCAGGCTGTATCGGTGGTGAACAAATAACGGAAATTATCCAGCCCCACCCACTTGCTGCCGAAGATGCCCAGATCATAGCGGTAGTTTTTGAAGGCAATAATCAGCCCAATCATCGGAATATAAGCAAAAATTAATTTGTACAATATCCCCGGCAGGGAGAGCAGAAACAGCTCGCGGTTGTTCTTAAAATGATGCAGCTCTCTTCCGGCCCATGACTTCCTCCGTTTTCCCGGCGGCGCACCCGCTTGTGCCCCCTGCCCGGTAAGTGTAACGTTCTTCTGCATAACCAAAGCCCCTTCCTTTCCTCGTTAACGGCTGCCTGTGTGTCAGGCTTTGCATGGCCTTAGAATAGCGCAGCAGCGAGCATTTCCGGTACTGTACAATCACAAGAATGCTGTAAATCCGGGCTGTACAGTTCCCTGATTCCTGTTCAGGCCAAGCTTACACTGCGGCTGTGCGGTGAAAAGCAAAAAAAGACCCGCGGAATGAAAAAATCTCACTCGCGGGCCCGCATTCTGTTCTTATTTACTGCGGTCAATGGCTGATTTCAGGCGGTATTCCTTCGGTGTCGTGCCGTAGCGGCGTTTGAACAGCCGGTAAAAATAGCTTTCGTTGCCGAAGCCTACCTTCTCCATAATCTCTGTTACGGTTAAATCCTTCTGCTCCAGGTAGTCCCTGGCATAGGCGAGGCGCGCCGCATTGATCTGGTCAACCACCGTTATGCCCTCCTGCGACTTAAATACCTGGCCCAGATAAACGGAGCTCATCTTCAGCATGTCGGCAATCCGCTGCACATTGAGGTCCGGGTCAGCATAGTGCCGGCCGATAATCTCCTTCACGGTCTCCGCCAGCAGGCGGCTCTTGTCCTCGCGGCCGCTCCGCCGCTGCTCTGCCACCTCGCTCACAACCTCCAGCAGCACGGCTTCGATCTCATCAAGCGTCTCCTTCTCCAGAATCCGCCGGTTGATGGCCTGCAGGTTGACGGATACCGGATTGACGTTATGGCTGTTCATCTCCCCCAGCGTATTGCTCAGCGTAACCGCCAGATGCAATACCGCCGAGAACATATTCTCGTAGCTGAAGCCGCCGAGCAGCTCCCTCCAGCTGCGGATCGCCTGCTCCGTCTCCTCCAGATCGCCGCCCTTCAGCCCCTCGGTCAGCTGGCGCTCCAGCTCCTGCGGGATGCGCAGTGTCTCATTCTGTTCATTCTCCCGCAGCTGCTCCGGCTTAAGCACCGCCCCCTTGCCGTAAATCATCCGGTAATTCGAGTGGCGGACCGCCAGATTATAATGCCGGGTCAGGCTGCGGTAGTCTGTGAATACCTCACTGAGTGTAACGGTGAAGGTAATTCGGTAATAAGCCAGTACGGTCTGCTGGAGCTCCTTAAAGCGGTCATTCAGCTGCTCCAGCTTCCGTGCTCCCGGGGGGCCGTCTGCCGTAACTGCCCCGCTGCCGAATATGAAGACCAGATGCCCGCTTTTCATATCTACAGCTTCGCATGATCCGTCCTGGCTGAGCAGCTCCTGGCCGATATTGGCAATGGCGAAGTACAGCAGGGGCTCCATCGCCGCACCCTGGCCGGCAGCCAGCCCCTGAAGATCGTCAATCTGCACCAGGGCCAGCCGCAGCGGCCCCGGATAAGCAATATCAAGGCCATATTGCTCCCTGATCTGCAGGAACGTATTCTCGTCTATATTCCCGCTTGCTCCGACCAGGCTGCGCAGCTGGTACACCTTGGCGATATTCGACTGCGAGGCCCGTTCCTGCTCCAGCCCCTTCAGCTTGCCGATCATCTCCGTCACATTGGCCGCAATCAGCGACAGCTCATCCCGGCCCTGCGGGGCGCCGCGTTCATTCTGCGGCACCAGCGTCAGCAGCTGGCCCACCGGCTTATACAGCCGCAGCGAGAAGAACACGGACAGCATGACCGCAAGCAGAACGACCGACAGCGTGACCGCCACCTCCGTCCATTTCATCTGCCGCACGCTGCCCAGCACCACATCATAATCCTGCAGGCTGACAATCTGCCAGTTATTCAGCGCCTTGCTTAAATAAGTGACCTTGTATTTGCGGTCTTCATGATTATAGATAAAAGAATCCACCGGCTTATCCGACGGCGTGAGCCGCGGCAGCAGGTCCTGCTTAATGTTAAGTCCTGCGGGCAGCAGGCCGTCCGTCGAGATCAGCACCTCGCCATCACTGTCGGTAATGAACAGCACATCATTTTGCCGCTCGGCCACCATATTAAGCGCTTTCACATTGTCAAGCATCCAGTCCGGCTTCACCGTCAGAATCAGCACATTGTCATTGATGGAGCCCAGCGCCTCCCCGTCATACAGAAAGAAGGCGAACACATCGATCCCCTCGTTTTTGCCGTCCAGATCCAGGGGAATCAGCTGCAGCTTCGGCAGATCCGCGCGGGAAGCCATATAGCTCTCCAAAGCCCCATACAAGGTGCTGTTATTGATGTCATGGTTAAGTGAGGAAAAGAACCGCTGCTGGGCGCCGTTATAAAAGACTGCGGCGTGCAGATACGGCGATGAGGCGACGGTGTGATTCAGACGTTCTATCTTTAGAATACTCTGCTTGTAATCTGCACCTGACTTCAGCGCAAGCAGCTCTTCATCGTTGTACAGCGATATAGCCAGATCCTTCACGATGCCGTTCATATTCTCAACGTTATAATTGATCTGGGTCAGCAGCTTCCGGTCAGCTTCATTCTGCAGGCTGAGCACCCGGCTGCGGGCACTGGCATTCAGAAACAGCGAGGCCACAGCGAGTGTGGCAACCACCAGCATAAAGCTGAGTAAGATCCGCTGCAGATATTTGCGTGAACGGATCGTCTGGAGTACATTCATGGGTTCACTCCCCCTGCGCTTAGGTGACCTAACTATAATCCCGGCTGATTTTGCCTGTCAATCCGTCCTTTGGGGCAGCTTCTGTTATTCCTGGCGTACATCCGGCCATAGTTCCGGCTCTGTACCAAAGAGCTCTTGTAAAAGAGTATGCGCTATAACCCGGTGGCCGGAGACATCCGGATGAATCCCGTCACCGTAACGGTAAGCAGTGTTAATCGACCGTTCCTGCCTGATATGATCAAGCAGCGGTGTGCGCAGATCGATGACCTGATCAGCCGGGCAGCCCCCGGACAACAGCCAGTCCGCATAATGCTCCAGCACCCGGTTGTAATCCCTATAGGGCGCAAGATAACTGAAATCATCCGCCTCCGCCGGCAGCAGCGGGCCGTTCATAGACAGGGCATCGAACGGCGGCGGGGTCAGCAGGACCACCTTCGCCCCGGCTTCATGGATCTGTGCGCTCAGCCGCCGCATTCCGTCCTGATAGGCGGCAAACCTGTCAGCTACGAACGGATGGTAGATCCCGTCATTCATCCCGTAGCAGGCTACGACTACATCCGGGGAGGCTTCGGCAAGCTCCCTTGTGAGCCGTTCATGGATACAGGGACGCGGGAACGGATGTGCCGCCTCGCTGAGTCCCGAGGCCGTCTCGCTCGGCACTCCCCGTGCCGTCAGCCGGACTCCTGATTGCGGCCGGTGCTTCTTCAGCCATTCTCCGGCCAGCCGGATATATTGACCGTCAGCCGTAATGCTGTCTCCAAGAAACAGGGCATGCGGCTGCTCGGAATTGTGGTTCTCCATTATCTTAGTCGTGAATAAAGGCAGCATGCTTTTCCCTCCTGACAAGTACGCCAAGGCGTATGACCTTCCTTAACGGCGGTATGCCCGCAATCTAATGGTAGCGCCGCCTGCCCTTTTCCGCCTTGACGATATCGCCCTTCCTTAGCATAATAATGCCATGACAACCAAATTATTAGCGCGGGACATCGGACTTGAGCCCGGATTTACCTTCCGCATCCAGAAATGTCCGCTGACCCATGATTACTATGTACACAGCCATGACTTCTCTGAGCTTGTCGTCATTCTGTCAGGAAGCGCCGTGCATATTATCGAGGGGAGAGAGTATCCGGTAACGGCCGGCCAGGTTTTTCTGATTCACAGCGGTGTTTCCCATGGCTACAAGAATGTCGAGGATATTGAGTACGTGAACGTGATGTTCCAGCCCGAGGAGCTGCTGCAGCAGCCCGAGCTCAGGCTGCTTCCCGGCTTTCAGGCCTTGTTCTACATCGAGCCCTTTTACCGGCAGGAGATGTATTTCAGGGGCATGCTGTCCCTGAATGCCGGGCAGCTGCTGGAGGCAACAAGGCTGCTCGATCTGATCCTGGCTGAGCATGAGCGCCGGGAGGACGGCTACCGGCTGATGGTCCGCACCTATTTTACCGCCCTCGTGGGCATGCTCTCCCGTTATTATCAGAACAGCAGCGGAGGCGAGGACAACAAGGCGCTGCGGATCGGTGAGGCAGTTACCTATATCGAGGAGCATTTCCTCCAGCCGGTCACCCTGCAGTCTATGGCGGATATGGCTTATATGTCCACCCGCCAGTTCCTGAGGGTCTTCACCCGCAACTACAAAACTACGCCCATGGACTATGTCATCCGCAAGCGGCTGGACTATTCCTGCACGCTGCTGCGGGACCCGGATCTTCCGGTATCCCAGGTGGCCATGGACAGCGGCTTCCATGACCAGAACTATTACGCCCGCCAGTTCCGCAAATTATATAACTGCACGCCAACCGAATACCGTGAACGGATCAGCGGCTCCGGGGAGCGCGGATAGTTATTGCTTGTTGTCTCCTGCGGAGGCGGCTTCATCCCGCTGGCGCAGCCGCCTCCGGTAAGCTACCGGGGTCATGCCGAATCTGGCGCTGAACAGCCGGGTCAGGTAGTTGGCATCCCGGATGCCGATCCGTTCGGCAATATCGGAGACGCTGAGCACCGTGCCGCCGAGCAGCTTCTTCGCTTCCTCCAGCCGCCGCTGGAGCACATACTGCAGCGGCGTCGTGCCGATATGCTGCTTCATGCACCTCGTAATATAATCCGCCTGGAAGTGCAGCTCCTCCTGCAGCCCCGTCAATTGAAACGGCTCCCGCCAGTGCCCGTCCAGATACGCCGCCGCTGCGCGGGCCAGCCGGACCGCCGGCTCCGGCAGTGCCGTGCGGGCGCATTCGGCCTGAAGCGCCGCCATCAGCTCGGCCAGAAGAACGTGGAGCCGCAGGGCATTTTCGGCGTTCAGCCGGCTGTGAATTTCGTTCATTTCATGCAAAATCGGCTCCAGCGACTCTACATCCACTTCGGCAAACTTCGGCATGTACAGCCGCTGCTGCGCAGAGGGCTCTTCATCCTCGACCGTTCCTTTGGCCAGCAGTGCGGACCAGGGAATCTCCTCCTGCCGGATATAGGCCGGCTTCCCCTCATGAATGAAGTGCACCCAGTAAATCTCCGTATCCGCTTCACAGACCCGGTAACCCTCGTGCGGCAGCCCGGCCTCCAGCACCAGCAGCCTGCCCGGACCGATCGCGTATTCCTTCCCCTCTTCAGCCATATACAGCGTTCCCCGCTTGACCAGCAGCAGATCGTATACCCCGAAGGTCCGGGCGAAATGCCGGTCGCCCGGCGACCAGACGGCCAGCCCTACCGTGACGAATTTCGGCAGCGGCGGGATCGTAAATTCCAGACAGAGCACCCTCTCCCACTCCTTTATCAAAGTCGGTTTTGTGCTAGTTCAAGTCTATAATATCACTGGTAGCGCTTGCAGAAAAGAGGTACATTGACTGGGAATCGTTATATATCCAATTTCTATAAGGAGCTGTTCATCCATGCGTTTCCGTCAGGTTCATCTCGACTTCCATACCTCTGAGGCCATTCCCGGCATCGGACAAGATTTCAGCAAAGCCCAGTTCCAGTCCATGCTGCGCGCCGGCCATGTCGATTCCGTCACCGTGTTCTCCAAATGCCATCATGGCTGGGCTTATCATCCCAGCGAAGCCAATGAGATTCATCCACAGCTTGACTTCGATCTGCTGGGGGAAATGATCGAAGCCGCCCACGAAATCGGGGTTAAGACTCCGGTGTATTTATCAGCCGGCCTGGATGAGAAGCTGGCCCGCCGCCATCCCGAGTGGCTCATCCGTGACGCGGAGGACCGCACACGCTGGGTGAAGGATTTCATGACGCCGGGCTATCACGAATTCTGCCTGGGCACGCCTTATCTGGACATTCTCCTGGCACAGATTCATGAGGTGGTCAGCCGTTATGATGCGGACGGCATCTTCCTCGATATCGTCGGCGCCCGCAAATGCCGCTGCCAATACTGCGTAGCCGCCCTGCGGGCAGACGGCAAGGACCCGCGCGACGAGGCAGCCGTGGTTGCTCTGGGTGAGCAGACCTATCTGAACTATGCACGCCGCGTCCGCAAGACCATCGACGCCGTGAAGCCCGGCCTGCCGGTCTATCACAACAACGGCCATCAGCAGCGGGGCCGGCGCGACCTCGTCCATGTCAACACCCATCTTGAGCTGGAATCGCTGCCGACCGGGGGCTGGGGCTACGACCATTTCCCGCTGTCTGCCCGTTACGCCCAGCCGCTTGGCCTGGAATTTCTCGGCATGACCGGCAAATTCCATACCTCCTGGGGCGAATTCGGCGGCTACAAGCATCCGAACGCGCTGCGTTATGAAGCTGCGCTCAGCCTCGCCCACGGCGCCAAATGCTCCATCGGCGACCAGCTTCACCCGTCCGGCCTGATGGATGAAGCCACCTACGCCCTGATCGGCGCCGCCTATGCCGAGGTCGAGGCGAAGGAGCCGTGGTGCAGCGGCGTTGCCTCCGTTGCCGACATCGCCGTCCTGTCCCTGGAGGCAGCGCGCGAGGCCTGCCCCGGCGGGCAGGCGCTCAAGGGGGCGCGCAATCTGGCCGATGCCGGGGCGGTGCGCATTCTGACCGAAGGCCACTATCTGTATGACATCGTCGATGTGGATAGTGACTGGTCAGCCTACAAGGTGCTGGTGCTGCCGGATGAGGTGCCGGTCTGGCCTGAGCTGGCGGCAGCCATTGCCGCCTTTACCGCCCGGGGCGGCAAGGTGCTGGCTACCGGCCGGTCCGGCCTGAACCCGGCCGGAGATGCTTTTGCGCTCGACCTGGGGGTGAGCTGGCTGGGAACAAATACGTACCGGCCGTCCTATTTCCGGCCGCACTTCACTCCCGGTGCGCTGCAGCCCGCTTCCTTCGTCATGTACGGTGAGGGACAGCTCGTGGAGTTAAACGGCGGGGACTCCCTGGGCCATCTGGAGAACCCGTATTTCAACCGCGATGTATTTACCTTCTGCTCGCATCAGCATACACCGGGTGCCCGGGAGGACAACGGGCCGGCCATGGTCGAGAGCGGCAGCGGGATCTACATCGCCTGGGATGTATTCAGCGAATATGCCGACGGCGGCCATCTTATCCTCAAGGAGATGGTGCTCCATGCATTGTCCCGGTTGCTGCCGCAGCCCGTGCTCAGCACCAGCCTGCCGGCGCGGGGCATCACGACCCTGCAGTATCAGCAGGCTGAGCGCCGCTACGTGCACCACCTGCTCTATGCGGCTCCGGCACTGAAGGGCCGCATCGAGGTGATCGAGGACATCGTGCCGCTGCACGATGTCTCCGTCCGCCTGCGGCTCCCGTCCGGTGAAGCCGTCAAGCGGGTCTATCTGGCCCCGGCGATGACTGAGCTGCCGTTTGCGGCAGATATGGACGGCGGGATTTCGTACACCGTCCCATATATTGAGAATCACCAGTTGGTCGTGATCGAGCTGGCCTAGGTAGTTTTGGTCAGAGGATGCAGCCAGGCTATCCTCCATCCATGCAGATAGCAGCAAGCCCCAGGCATTCGCATAGTCTGGGGCTTGCTGCTTTCACTTACTATATTGTTCTCCATTTTAACCGGCGGATGGGCTCCCGGCTACATTTCGTTGGATCTTCGTCACCTACTTCCTCGGCTCTAGAGATTTGCTAGATTTAGGGGCACTTCTGCCCCTATTTGCTGCTCATCGCTCGCTTTCGCTAGATTTAGGGGTATTTCTGCCCCTATTTGCCGCTCATCGCTCACTTTTGCTAGAATTAGGGGCACTTCTGCCCCTATTTGCCGCTCATCGCTCACTTTTGCTAGAATTAGGGCACTTCTGCCCCTATTTTGCGCTCATCGCTCGCTTTCGCTAGATTTAGGGGCACTTCTGCCCCTGATTTATGCTATCCACTCCAGCCATATTGCGGCGATTCATAAACTCCACCTAAGGTACGCCTGAATGTGGCTTCGAATTAGACTTATACGGGAAGAAACACTAACTACCTGAGTCAAATACGACACCGTCTGGCGCACACTTCGGCTACTTCGGGTACTTCAGGCACTTTGGCTACATCGGTACTTCGGGGACTTGGGGTACTTCGGGCACTTGAGGTACTTGAGGTACTTGAGGTACTTGAGGTACTTGAGGTACTTGAGGTACTTGAGGTACTTGAGGTACTTTGGGGTGCTTCGGATACTTCGGCTACACCAGCTACTTTGGCTACTTCGGTACTTCGGGGACTTGGGGTACTTCGGGCACTTAAGGTACTTGAGGTACTTGAGGTACTTTGGGGTGCTCCGGGTACTTCGGATACTTCGGATACTTCGGCTACTCCAGCTACTTTGGCTACTTCGGGCACTTTGGCTACTTCGGTACTTCGGGTACTTGAGGTACTTGAGGTACTTGAGGTACTTGAGGTACTTGAGGTACTTTGGGGTGCTTCGGATACTTCGGCTACTCCAGCTACTTTGGCTACTTCGGTACTTCGGGGACTTGGGGTACTTCGGGCACTTAAGGTACTTGAGGTACTTGAGGTACTTGAGGTACTTGAGGTACTTGAGGTACTTGAGGTACTTGAGGTACTTTGGGGTGCTCCGGGTACTTCGGATACTTCGGCTACTCCAGCTACTTTGGCTACTTCGGTACTTCGGGCACTTGAGGTACTTGAGGTACTTGAGGTACTTGAGGTACTTTGGGGTGCTTTGGGGTGCTTTGGGGTGCTTTGGGGTGCTTCGGATACTTCGGCTACTTCAGCTACTTTGGCTACTTCGGTACTTCGGGGACTTGGGGTACTTCGGGCGCTTGAGGCACTTGAGGTACTTGAGGTACTTTGGGGTGCTTCGGATACTTCGGATACTTCGGCTACTCCGGTTACTTCGGCTACTTCGGCTACTTCGGACACTTCAGCTACTTCGGTTACTTCGGCCACTTCGGCTACTTCGGAGACTTCGGGGACTTTGAGTCCACCGGGTACTTTGGGCACTTCGGTTACTTAGGAAATTTATGTTACTACGGACATGACAGCCCTTATGTGCCCGTTTTTGCTCCACTTGACGATTTTGCGGACACCACAGCCCTTATTCGCCACTTTTTGTGTGCTATCTCTACTTTTTCTAGCGAAATAACGGCGCTGATGTCCGTATGGCCAGCATTCAGGCATTTTTTCACATCTTAACGTCTCTCATGTCCGTAACGCTACACAATTTACTCAAAAACCGGCGCATGACTATACCCGCAGACCCGGACATCCGGCAGAAATTTATCCTCCGCTTAACGCTGCGCTGAAACAAGCCGGGTATAATATATATCATTACTAGCACCATCATCACCATCACCAGCACCACCAGCACCACCAGTACCAGCAGCACCATCATCATAACCACCAGCACCATCACCAAACCATCACCAAGGAGGCCTGATCCAATGACATCCACACCATCCGTCGTCATGACCCTTCTCCAGACCAGTGACATTCACGGCCACCTGTACCCTACAGATTACCGCGCAGCGGGTGACCAGCCGCTCGGGCTGGCGAAGCTGGCTACCCTGATCGCTAAGGAGCGAAGCCTCGATCCGGAACTCCTGCTGCTCGATAACGGTGACCTGCTTCAGGGCACACCGCTGATGTACCATTACGCCAAGCTCAGCAGCCGCCAGGGCAGGCACCCGGCAGGGCTGGCGCTAAAGCTGCTTGGCTATGATGCCGCCGTTCTTGGCAATCATGAATTCAATTACGGGCCTGAGCTGCTGAATCAGGCCATCACAGATTCAGACTGCCCGTGGCTGGCCGCTAATATTGTTAATGAAGACAGCCAGCTTCCGGCTTTCGGGCCGCCCTACCGCGTGTTCACGCACCCGGAGGGCATCCGGATTGCCGTGCTTGGCCTTACGACACACTATATCCCGAATTGGGAGAGTCCGGCACATATAGCCGGGCTTGAATTCAAGGATGCGCTCGAGAGCGCGCAAAGCTGGATTGCCCGCATCCGTGAGCAAGAGCAGCCCGATGCGCTTGTCGTCTGCTACCACGGCGGCTTCGAACGCGATCCGCTCACCGGGGAACCGACCGAACCGCTCACCGGAGAGAACCAGGGTTATGCCATGTGCCGGGAGCTGAGCGGCATCGATGTGCTGCTCACCGGGCATCAGCACCGGCTGCTGAGCGGTGAGGTGAACGGTGTCGCCATTGCCCAGCCGGGCAGCGCCGGCCAGGCGATGGCTAAGGTACAGCTGGAATTTGTGCCCCAGCCGGGCGGCAGCTGGAAACTCCACCGCAAGAGCACCCATCTGCTCATGGCAAGTGATGCAGCAGCAGACGAAGATTTCCTCTCCCAATTCACTGAGGAAGAGCGCGCGACCCAGGCATGGCTGGATCAGCCCATCGGCAGCTCAGAGGGAGACCTGTCGATTCCGGATCCCTTCACTGCCCGGCTCGCCGACCACCCCTTCACCGAATTCGTTAACCGCGTCCAGCTCGCGGTGACCGGCGCTGAAATTTCCTGCGCAGCGATCTTCACCAATGAAGCGCGGGGCTTCGGGGAGCAGATTACGATGCGCGATGTCGTCTCGAACTACATCTATCCCAACACCCTTAAGGTGCTCCGGCTGAGTGGCCGGCAGATCCGCGAAGCGCTGGAGCAGAACGCCCGCTACTTCGCGCGGGAGGAATCCGGCGGAGGTCTGCGGGTGTCCCCGGATTATCTGGCTCCGAAACCGCAGCATTATAATTACGATATGTGGGAAGGAATGGACTACACGCTTGATATTTCACAGCCGGTAGGCCAGCGGGTGGTGCGGCTTGAGCGCGGCGGCCTCCCCCTCACCGCAGACAGCAGCTTCGAGGTGGTTATGAACAGCTACCGCGCAGGCGGCGGAGGCAACTTCGACATGCTGAAGGGTGCCACCGTAGTCCGTGAAATTCCGACGGACATGACTGAGCTTCTCGCGGATTATATCCGTGAGCATGGCGTCATCCGCTCTGTGTGTAACCATAACTGGCAGGTCATTTACTGAAGCGTCCGGCCTGTACAGTCACACAACCTGTTCGCATACATCCCCGCAAAGCGGGGCTTTAGCTGCGAAGCATACTCCGCTACTTTGCGCGGACCCCGAAACAGATGAGCCCCTTAACAAAAAAAGTGTCCCAGGCAGCTGCAGCCTGGGACATCTTTTTTATTCAAATATGATAAACCGCTCAAGCTCAGCCCTTAACCAGTCTGCCGCGGATCTTATTCGAGATCCATTCAATCAGCAGGATTAGAATGACAAGGCCGATCAGGATTGAGCCGACCTGATTCCACTTGTACCCGTTCATCGCAAAGATAAGCGGTGCGCCAATCCCCCCGGCACCCACCAGACCGAGAATCGAGGCCTCACGCATATTCATATCGAAGCGGTGGATCGTCACGGACAGGAAGACGGACAGCAGCTGCGGAAGAATGCCGTAACGGATCTTCTCAAAGGTAGAACAGCCGATTGAGGTCATCGATTCAAGCACCTTCGTATCCAGCTCTTCAATTGCATCAACATAGAGCTTAGCCAGCATGCCGATTGATGTAATCCCTACCGTCATTACACCGGCAAACGGACCGGGACCGGATACGCGGATGAACATCAGCCCGTAGACCAGGGCAGGAATAGTCCGGATAATAATAAGCACCAGCCGGGTCAGCCACGCCAGCCATTTCGGCACGACATTCGATGCTGCCAGGAAGGCAAGCGGAACTGAGAGCACTGCCCCGACGAGGGTTCCGAGAAATGCGATGGCCATAGTCTGAACCAGCAAATAGAGAACACTCTGCTTTGATACGCTGAACAGGAGATTCAGATCGGGATGAACAATTCCGCTGAGGATATTTCCGGCAATTTTGAACCCGCTGCGGTTCATATCCTCAAGGTTGACGGCTGCCAGTGACCAAATGAACAACAGAAATACAATAATACTTACGGTTAGCACATAGCGGAGATTACGGGGCGAGGCCCCAAGCTGCTTATCGATGCTGGACATAGGCTCCCCCTCCTCTAGATTAGTTTTTTGCGGAAATGCTCGCTTACAGTTTCAATCAGATATACGATGACCACCAGCGACAGGATCGTCATCCCCAGGTTCGGATAATCGCGCCAGCCGAGGTCCTCCTTGATTAGCAGACCTACACCCCCGGCCCCGACGTAACCGAGAATCGCCGCGTAGCGGACATTGCCTTCGAAGCAGTACAGCGAGTAGGACAAGAACCCCGGCAGCACCTGAGGCATAACCGCATAACGGAACGCCTGCAGCCGGGACATGCCGATGGATTCCATCGCTTCAAAAGCGCCCATATCCACATTCTCGATCTGCTCATACATCAGCTTGCCGACATAGGACAGGGTGAACAGCAATATGGCAACCACGCCGGCGGTCGGGCCCAGTCCGAAGACGAAGGTGGCAATCAGTGCCGATACCAGCGTTGGGAGTGTTCGCAGCAGGCTGAGAATGACTTTGAATAAGGTCACGACTATCCGGCTCCGTACTATATTCGTAGAGGCTAGAACAGCTGTCGGCAGAGCAAGCAGCGCACCGATCATCGAACCGATGAGCGACATCTGCAGGGTATCGATCAGCGCCTTTTGCAGATGCTTCCAATAACTCCAGTCAGGGGGAATCATATTCCCGATAATTACGAAGAACTGGCCCACCCGGGTGAACAGCACCCGGATATCAAATTCAGTGAACTCCACCGATACGATCACCGCAGCAGCAATCAGCAGCAGAACGAGCGGCAGACGCGAGCGTTTTTCCAGGACCGTTTTGCCGCCGGGCAGCACTATTTTTTTGGGCGGGAAAATTTTATCATACATGAGGCGCACTCTCCTCCGGCATCAGGCCCGCTTCCCCCACCCTTTCACCGTAAATTTGCTCAAGAACCGCCTTCGTGACCTGCCCCGAATCGCCGTCAAATACAACCTCCCCCTTGCTGATGCCGATAATCCGGTCCGCATATTCCAGGGCCACCTCAACATGGTGGATGTTCATAATGACAGAGATGTTCATCTCCATGTTAATCCGCTTGAAATCGTTCATGACAATCCTTGAAGTTACAGGGTCAAGCGAAGCGATGGGCTCATCCGCCAGAATAATATCGGGATTCTGCGCAAGCGTACGGGCCAGAGCAACCCGCTGCTGCTGGCCGCCCGACAGCTGATCCACGCGGATATACGCTTTGTCCAGAATACCGACCTTATCGAGCGCCTCCAGCGCTTTAATTTTATGCTCCCTGGCGAAGACCCCCGTCAGCTTGCGCCAGAACGGCAGGTCAGGCACGAAGGACACCAGTACATTCTTCATGACCGTTGTTCTCGTCACCAGATTAAACGACTGGAAGATCATACCGATTCTCCGGCGGAACCGGCGGACCTGCTTGCCCTTCAGCTTCGCTACGTCTACACCGTCAACATTCAACTGGCCGCCCGTAATTTCATGCATCCGGTTAATGCAGCGGATCAGGGTCGACTTGCCGGCACCGGAAAGGCCGATAACAGCGACGAACTCGCCCTGCTCAATGCTCAGATCAATATGCTGTAAGGCGACGGTTCCGTTCGGGTACCGTTTCTCCACCTGTTTGAATTCGATCATGACCGATACTCCAATCTTGTGATGTGGCATACAAAAGTTAAAATAACCCCACAAAGTGGGGCTTTGGCTTCGAGGTTATCTTGTAAAGAATGAGAACATCATGACACCATGACGCCCTCATCCGATAACTTCCTGCACACTTTTCTCAGCTTGCGTGATTTATTGCTTCATGCTCTTGATCAGTTCCTGGGCTTTACGCTCATTGTCATAATCAGCGGATGTTGCTTCCTTGTAGCCTTCATGGCTGTACACGGAAATTACTTCTTTACCTTCCGGAGTCTGGGCAATAGCGATGAATGCCTCTTTAAGGGCAGCTTTGAACGCATCGTCCATCAGAGGGGACTGCTTGCTGACACTGATCGTGTCATTGTAGATTCCCTGAGTTACGCCGATTACATTCGTTTCATCCCAGACAGAAGCTGTTCTGCCAAGCTCTGCTGTCCATTTATCCACATAGTCTCTTCTTGCATCCGCATAAGCAACAATCACGTCAGCCTGGCCGTTTGCCAGACGGGCGAAGGAGCTGCCATAGGAATCAGAAGTAACCACATGGGCCAGATCAGTCAGGCTCTTGCTGTAGTTGGCCTGCAGCCACAGAGTAGGATAGATGTATCCGGCAGAAGAGGTAGTCGACATGATTGCCCAGTTGGCACTGTTCAGATCATCCCAGGTCAGGCTTTCTCCGCCATTTACCTTGGCAGCCAGCTCTTGGCCTTTTTCAGTCGGGCCGGCAATCAGCAGGGAACGGTAGTAAGTAGCCTGATCTGCAGTAGGTTCGGTAGGCTTGTTGTCATTCCAGTCCTTCGGGTTGTCGGAATCATTGGAGAGTCCGGCACGGGTTGCGGTCAGAATAACTTCAGCGCCATCATCATACAGTGCGTAAGTACCGCCGGGAATCAGACCGATATCCGTTGTTCCGGCAGTCAGGGCTTCACCAACCGCTTCGTATGTAGTGCCGACGTCGATGCTTACTGTATCTACATTGTAGCCTTCGGTAGCCAATTGAGTTTTAAGTAATTCCTTAAGGGGATCGGTAGCTGTGATGATCTGATCCGGGTCCTTGGAAGGAACAAAGCTGATCTTCAGCTCTTTGATTTCGGTTGCTCCCGCTGGTGTTGCAGTGGCAGTAACCTCGGTGGCTGGTGCAGCGCTCCCGGCAGCACTATTGTTGCTGCCCCCATTGTTATTAGAACCACATCCCGACAGAAGACCAATGCTCATTGCAAATACGGCGGTTAACATTAAATTCTTTTTCACTAGAAAGTACCTCCACTTTTTGAGTTTTTTTCTTTCTATTTCCTAATTCAGGTAAAAATCCCGATTAGGACGCCCGAGTCCCATCATACAAGCCCTATGTTTGGTGATAATTAAAACTATGTAAAGGAACATTTCCTCAGGTTAGAGCTCTGTCAGGGAGTACATTTAACGATTAACGCAGGATTAACCCGCAGCAGGGAAAGTGTAAAAAAACAGGGGATTTTCCCCGTTATTCAAAAAAATAGACCCCGGCGAGTGTAAACGGCAGCAGAGATATATTTTACAAATAATAAAAATTTTAAATTCCCGTTCGTTAGTGTAAGCCTCTGTGCCTTGTACAATAACATTCATCCAAAGTGGAATTAAGGTGCTATAATTAGATAGGGTTCACCATTACCGATTGCAGCCAGAGGTGTCAGATGAGTATGAAAATGAAACACAGGGAATATCTGAATAAGCTTGTACAGTTGTTTGTAGTTTTCTTAAAGCTGGGGCCTTCCACCTTCGGGGGAGGGTATGCCATGATTACGGCGATTGAGCGGGAAGTTGTAGAGAAGAAAAGCTGGCTGAAGCAAGATGAAGTCGGGGATATGGTCTCTGTGGCGGGTTCCGCACCAGGCGGTGTAGCGGTGAATTCGGCTGCCTATATCGGATACAGGCTGGCCGGAACTGCGGGGGCGGTCATTGCCGTAACCGGCATAACGCTGCCGACCTTATTGATTGTACTGATTCTCAGTGTCTTCGGCACGATGTATAAGGATGTTCCCAAAGTGGCAGCGGCGCTGAAGGGAGTTCATGCGGCCGTGGTGGCTTTGATTATTCTGGCGGCATATAGAGTGGGACGAAGCTCCATTTTTGATTCAGCTACGCTGGTCATCACCGGACTGACGGTGCTTGTGCTATTTTTCACCTCGCTGAACTCAGTCTATCTGATTCTCGGCGGTCCGGCGGCCGGTGTAGCCGTCATCATCATCAAACATGCCCTGGGGATTTCCGCAGTGACGGAAAAGGATGTGAAGGATAACCAGCTCGAGATTAACTATCCGGAATATTATATTTAAAGGTGCTGATGTAAGTGTTATGGCAATTGTTTGTTGTATTCTTGAAAATAGGGTCGATTTCATTCGGCGGAGGTTATGCGATTATCGCACTCATTCAGCGTGAAGTGACGGATAACGGCTGGATTCAGCCGCAGAAATTCCAGGAGCTGGTGGCGCTGGCCGGCATGTCTCCCGGGTCCATTGCCACAAATACGGCGACTCTAATCGGCTACTCGCAGCTTGGTCTCGCCGGGGCTGCCGCGGCAACCGCCGGAATCATACTGCCGTCCCTGATCATCGTCATCCTCTGCGCTTCATTCTTTCTGAAGATGCAGGGCAACCGCTGGGTAAGAGCTTCGTTCTATGGATTGCGTCCGGTCATCACCGGGTTTATCATCTATGCTGCGGTCCATTTCGGGGCGGGCGGGTCCGGGAAGCCGCTGCTCACCTGGCCGAATCTCGGGATGTTAATCATCTGTGTACTCTGCCTGACGGCCGTGCTCAAGTATAAGCTCCATCCCTTTGCAGCCATCCTTCTGTCGGCGGTCTGCGGCATTGTTATCTTTTGAGGCAAGAATAGATTAATCCGTAAAATTCACATGAGTGGAGCCAAGCCTGGAAATCTGTGAGAATACAATAGTCATATCCGCAGGAGATAAGTCGAAATCCCGCTGGATCCAAAATTGGATAGTTCCCACATAGGCTGAGGCCAAATAGGCAAATAAATACTCTTGTTTCACAGGGATTTCCGGGGAAGAGGTCTGACGGTGCTTGGCTTTGTAAGCATGCACGAATTGCCGGTTTATTAATTCAGTCATCTGGAGTGAAAGTGCCGAATCCCCTCCGCGCCCCATAAAAACTTTAAAAAACCGTTTTTGTTCAAGTACATACTCAAAAGGGCGGACATATCCGGAAGGAGGATTACTGAAGGGCTCCTGGCTCTCAGGAGTGTGGCCGAGCTTCTTAATCAGTGCATGGAACTGTTCCAGCAGCTCATGCTTGAATTGTTCGTAAAAATCATGAATGTCCTTATAGTGCAAATAAAAAGTCCCTCTGTTTAATCCGGCTTTTTCTGTCAACTCTCTTACAGTGATGCTTTCGAGGGTTTTTTCTGATGCCAAATCAAGGAGAACATCTCGTAATAGAGTCCGGGTTCTCAGAATACGCCGGTCAACCTTATCATTCATAGTCTCTCTCTCCCTAAAAAAAGTGCCCGTTACCGATCATTCAGCAGCTTCTGGTTGATTAATGAACACAAGCCCAGATCATGACCATCGATTTTTTGGGTCTTTACATTATAATCAACGGGCAACAGCTAATCAACACAACGTTCACTAAAGAGGAGAAAAGCTATGAATAAAAAAGCTATATTGGCAATTATCCCCGGAATGATGATGGTAATGATCGACAGCACTGCTATGAATGTGGCTATTCCCAATCTGGCTAGAGATTTTGGAGTTTCTTTTGATACTTTGCAATGGGTAATCACAGGATATTTGCTGGCAATGTCTGTAACAATTCCGCTGGCAGGATGGTTCTCAGACAGATTTGGCGCAGCCAAAGCTTATAGCATAGCCGTAATGTTATTTGTGTTCGGCTCATTAATATGTACGGCCGCTCAGAATGCAGAACAGTTAATCGCATTTAGAGTCCTGCAGGGGTTAGGCGGAGGAATGGTGCAGCCCATAGGCATGGCTATGGTTTTCCGCCTTGCACCCGCAGACAAAAAAGGACAAGTCATGGGAATGCTCGGTATTCCGATGCTGCTGGCACCAGCCTCAGGCCCTGTCCTATCCGGCTGGTTAATAGAATCTGTCAGCTGGCACTGGATATTCCTGATTAATTTGCCGCTGGGAGTCCTTACGGTATATTATTAGGTTTGTATTATTTGCCTAAATCCGGCTTGCTGAGCGCACCCTCCCCTTCCGTGAATACAAAATCATTGGATCTGCTCGGCTTAATATTGGCCCCGGCCGCCTTTGTCCTAATCGCATTAAGTCTAAATGTTAGCTCTGTTCCTTTGATTGCATGGCTAATGGTCATTGCCGGTGTTATGCTGCTGATTTGGTTATGGGTCCATGAGACACGGCACCCTGATTCCATTTTGGAATTGAAGGCTTTTCGGGCAGCCAGTTTTAGGAGAGGGATGTTAGTGAGCTGGATACAATATATAGCTCTTAACGGATCAATCGTATTTATTCCGCAGTATTTACAGAATTTCAAGGGCTATAGCCCGTTTCAGGCCGGACTGGTGATGAGCATGCTGGCGGTTACTTCCGGACTATTAATGCCTGTTGGAGGCAGACTTTTTGACCGTATCGGTATTCGGCCTCTAGCAAGTGCCGGTCTGGGAATTATTGCTTTAGCTTTAACGCTTCTTTCGCGTATGAACATGAATGCAGATGGAGTGCTGATTACGGGGGTAGTGGGATTACTCGGAATCGGGATGGGGCTTTGCATGATGTCACTGAACACTTACATCCTGCAGTCTGCCCCCAGGGAGTCAATCAGCCGGGTTACACCACTTATTTCGGCAAGCTCCAACCTCATTATCCCTCTTTCCATTGCCGGATTAAGTCAATTTATGCGTATTAGAATCAATACCAGGGCAGGGGTACCAGGCATTGACGCTCCCTTAGCAGAGCTGGCTGCATACGCGGACACTTTCCTGCTCGCTGCCTGCATCGCTGTATTCGGAGCACTATTCAGTCTATGGCTAACGGGCAAACGGCAAAGATAATTCCTGGTTTTGGAATTCCTTTGTATGCTTACACTATAATTTTACTTGGACGGCTCATAATGCACATGGACCTCAATGACCTCTGAGGATTTCTTAAGCTCATTCTCCACATTGGTTGCCACATTATGAGCCTCCTGGAATTCCAGGCCCCGCTCGATAGACAGGACAACGTCCACTACAGCATTGCTGCCATAGTTTCTTGCCCGCAGCTCCTTAACCTCCTCCACACCTTCCACCTGCTCTACCGTCTCCTTAAACACCTGTATAATCGTTTCGTCGAAGCCGTCGGACAGGTGATGCGAGGCATCACGGAATATATCCCATGCCGTCCTGCAGATCACTAAGCCTACAATAATAGCTGTTACAGCATCAAGCCAGGGCATGCCGAACTGCGAGCCGGCAATACCGATTACAGCGCCGATGCTGACCAGGGCATCCGAAATATTATCTTTGGCTGCGGCCATCACAGCCTGGCTTTTGATTTTGAGGGCCAGCTGCTTATTGTAACGATACACGAAATACATCACCGCAGCACAGAACAGCCCGGTCCATACGGAGATCAGATCCGGCGATTCCCCGTGCCGCTTGAAGACCGAGAAGACTGCCGTAATCAATACCTGCAGCCCGACTGCCATCATAATAAAGGAGGCGATCAGGGAAGCGATCGTCTCCGATTTCCAGTGGCCGTAAGGATGATCTTCATCCGCCGGCCGCTGGGCCAGCTTCAGACCGACCAGCACAGCGATGGAAGCTACTATATCCGTTGCATTATTCAGACCGTCTGCCTTCAAGGCTTCAGAGCCGGAGATATTCCCGATGATCAGTTTCAGAGCGGACAAGCAGATGTAAGCAATGATGCTGACAATGGCTCCGCGTTCACCCAGTTTCAAATTCTCATAACGCTGCTGCTGTTCCATTTCCAGTATTCCCCTCTCAAGCGCGATAACATTGTTTCATCTTAGCAGACGCAATTTGAGTGGGTCTAGAGAAACGTTTTTTGACCGGAGACTATTTATGTCCCCGGTCAAAGAAGCTTGCCCTGATGCAAAATCATTGCCGCAAGGCACTATGCGGTTCGAAACTGTCTTACTGCACGGCCATCGTCTTCGTCTGTGTTCCGGAGAACGGCACTGGAATGTAGGCCACGCGTGTTACCTGCGTAAGCTTCACCTCATGCTCGCCTTCCGGCAGACCGCCGTCCTGCTCAACATAGACAATGGCTTCCTGTCCGTATTCCCACTTGTAGGAAGTAACAGTCGTCATTTCCTCCAGCGTGAAGTACTGCTCGCCGTCCAGCGAGAAGCGGATGCTCTCGCGGGGAACCGGCCGGCCGCCGACTTCGATCTGAATATCGTGCACCATGGAGAGCGGGATTCCCCGGTAATAGGTAATCCGTGTACGCATCTCATAACCGGTGTTCTTCCCGTCCTTCTTCACATTCTTAAGACTGTTGTCCGTCAACACATAATTATCAAACATGATCTTATCCCTCCTGTGCCCTTAAATGTAGCTGCGCAGCATTTCCTGGTGGCGTCTGACCTGGGATACCGCATCAATCTCGGTACCCGGCAGCGCGAACCGGCCGCCTTCGTACTCACTTGCAATATAACCGTCATACCCCTTGTCCTTCAGGTAGTCGATGAATTCCTTGAACGGAATCGAGTACTCTGTACCCTCTTCAGTCATTTCGAAGAATTTGCCGTGAAAATGCTTAATGAACGGCATATATTCATCGAGCACGGAGAAGTCATGGTTCTCGTAGCCTCCGGCGAACAGCACGTATTCACGGTCTGTCCAGGAACGGATCCCGCTCTCCAGCTCATCCGGCAGTACACGCTGATGACTGATCGCCTCTACGTCCCTGCCTTTGGCAAATTCATTGTCGATGTATTCTGCAACTGCCGGATTCAGACCCTGGTTCAGGAAGAACTGCGTCGAGACGCGCGGGTGCTTGCGGCAGAAGATGCCTGTGTCTACAACCAGCCCCACGTACGGGGAGTTCAGCTTGAACATCAGATCGGTGAATTTCTTCGTCTCCGGATTATGGAACGCCATGCCGCCATGAACCTCCAGCGCCATTACAACGTTCAGCTCCTCAGCCAGCGGAAGAGCAGCTTCAATAATATCGGTCGGCGTAAGCGAGACCAGCCGGACCAGCGTGATGCCAAGCTTATGGGCAAGGCGGAGCTCTTTCTTCAGCAACTCCAGATTCTCCTTCGTGGTCAGCTTGCGGTTATTGTACAATACGGTATTAATGTAGATATCATTGCAGACCGGCTTAACGCCGTTCTCGGTGATGATCCGGTGCCAATCCGCGAGGGTCTCCTCAGAGACCTCCGGAGCGCCCCATAACATCTGGTCGCTGATAATCTCAACGCCTTCCACACCGGTTGCCGCCAGCTCCTTGATGCAATCCTCAAGCGTCATTTTGCCGCGGGCGTATTCATCCTGATAGCTGTATAGGCTTACTGCTCGTTTAATACTTGACATCTTCATCCCTCTTCCCGTTCGTAATCATCTTTACATTGTATCCATTCTCAGTTCAAGCTCGATCAGACTTACCTCATGCGGCCGGAGCGAGCTATTGAGTTCAATCCAGCCGTTCCTCACTTCCACATGCTCAACAGAAATATCAGGCACACAAATCTGCTTCAGGAACATAATTTCATCCGGGCGGATATCATGAACATTGCCGAATTTATTCCACTCCCTGAGAATGCAGCCCCGCTCATTGCTGACACAGGAGCGCTTCAGCCGGTAGCTGCCGTCCTTCAGGCCTTCGAGCCGGAACTTCCGGACCAGAGGTGTGGAGTGGCTTCCCGCCTGCTCCAGCTCACCCGGCAGCTGCTCGAGATCGGTACCCGGGTAACCGTCCAGCCCGGAGTGCCGGTAATGGAAGCTGAGCAGCTGATAACGGTCACTGCTGCGTCCCGTCAGCAGATAATCCCTGCCCCGGGCTATCAGCTGCTTGCCCATCCTGTTCAGGAAGGCGAAGGCGTAGTACGCCGGCTTCCGGATTCCGTTCTTGGAGATCAGCCCTGCTCCTCCGTAGAGCAGCCGCTTCGAATCCCGGAATTCGCTGAAGATATCGGAGTAGAGCCAGTAGCCCATCAGAACCTTTTCATCGAGCACCTCGGTCATATTTTTGAGAATATAGGAGGCTTTGAAGATGCTGTCATTCAGATGGTCCCTGTTTGAAATGCTGAAATTCCACTCCGATACATGCAGCGGCAGCTGCTCAAGACCGTGCTCCGCCAGTGACTGCCTGACTGCCTGAATGGTATGCACTATCCACTGCTCATCCGCTGAATGGGCAAAGACCGGAGTCTCCCCGCCGGCAGGAGTAGTGAACTCGTAAGGATACAGATAGACTGACAGGAAATCCGGTGTGATCTCCCGTCTGCTCCACCGTTCCAGCAGCAGCGGCAGAAACCGGCCCTCCAGGTCCATGCTGAGTCCGCAGCCGCCCAGCCTTGCTCCCGGCAGCAGCTCCTTCATCTCTCTCCAGGTCTGGTCGTACCGGATGAAATATTCATCGAACCATTGCCCCATCTCCTCCGGCTGATACCCAGCACTAACCATCTGTTCAACGCCCTCGAAGATAAACGCATGCTTGCTGGAATGCCATAGCTCGAAGTACCAGCTCTCCACCTCTTCACTGCCGTAACGGTTGATACAGTGGATAAGAAATGAACGGATCAGCCGTTTCCACTCCTCCGGCTCCCTGTGCCGTGGCCTGACAGGAGCTCTCCCCATCTTATGGCCGGCATTCTTCTGAATCAGCTTCGGCTTGTCGCCCAGCTCAAGGTAAGGCCGGAGGTTGTTGCGGATCAGCGTATCCAGCAGCTTGTCGAGATTGCTGAAGTTGTAACCGGTCTCCGGCTCTGCCGGATCCTCAATCATCATCTCATCGCTGAAGATTCCCCATACACGGGCATAGGAGAACCCGAGCTCGCTGCGGATCAGCTGAAGCTGCTCCTGCAGGTCGGAGTTCAGCAGATCCCGGGCATAGCCGATATTAATGATCTCCTTCCAGACCCGCTTATAGCTTCTCGCCTGCTCCGGTGCAGCCTGTACCCGCACCGCCGGGGCTTCCTCCGGAGCAAGCCCCGTAAGCAGGTTCTCCAGTTCCCCCGGTGCAAGTCCAGTCTCCGGCAGCTCCGGTGTCCCCCCGCCGGCAGCGCCCAGGCGGGACTCCTGCTCCCCCTTCCTGTACTGGGAAGGTGTAAGCTGATAAGTCTCGCGGAAGACACGGTTAAAGGCGGTCAGGCTGGGAAACCCGCTGTCCAGCGCGATCCGCGTAATATGCTGATCCGTATACAGCAGCTGCGCGAGCGCATGATTCAGACGGATCTGGTTCAAATACTCCGAGAAGGTCAGGCCCATCTCCTTCTTGAACGACTTGGAGAGATACGGCACAGAAACATAGTGGCGTTCAGCTACTTCGTTCAGGGTTAAGGGCTGCCGGTAATTGGCCAGCATATACGAGCAAATCTCCAGCAGCCGCTGATTGGGCTTGTTCGGCATAGCTGCCAGGCGGGCTGCCGGGGTCTTGGCCTGATAATGCTTCAGCAGCAGATGAAGCAGCTGAAAGGTCACTTTGAGCTCCGCAACAGGGCAGGCCGCCAGCTCCTTCGCCTTGGCCTTGTCCTGCAGGATTTCTGTAAACAGACTTCTTAGCACTTCATCCGCTTCTCTCTGTTCCCGGACGGAGCAGCATGCGAAGCGCTGCTCCGCGGAAGTGCCGAAATGGGCCAGCAGCTCTTGAGGCAGCCGGAAGCGGGCGGCGACAGCCTCCTTGCCGGCCTCTAGCAGGTATTCTTCCAGCGGATGCAGCAGCATGAAGTCATGTACACCGAGTCTCAGCTTCCGCTCCTGCTGCTGAACCGTGAGGCTTCCCCGCAGAATAAAAACAATCAGGAGATCAGGGCTGGCAAAGGTGCCGGAGTCCTTGCCCGAAATGAATGAGGTCTGTAAAGCCAACTGGTGTATGATCCGAAGCATAGGGTGATCTGGCTTCTCCACTTGCGCAGCTCCTTCCTGAATTTGTGCTTAGGCTATACCCACCACATATCTGCCGCCTGATCGCGGATCAGAAGCGGCTTCAGTGTATCAACGGCCTTCGAGAAGCCCTCGCCTACCGACATCAGGCCATCCTCATGCTCGATGCTGATTACATAGTCGTATCCTACCAGCCGCAGGGTACTGATCAGATCGGCCCAGGTTTTGTTATCATGGCCGAAGCCGACAGAGCGGAAGTTCCAGGCCCGGTCCAGCAGTGCGGTATACGGCTGCATGTCCGTAACCCCGTAACGGTTGACATTGACCGGATCGATTGCCGTATCCTTGGCATGGAAATAATGCAGCGCTCCGGCCCGGCCGAGAATCTGGACCGCCTGCACCGGGTCGATTCCCTGCCACCACATATGGCTCGGGTCCAGATTGGCGCCGATCACTTCACCGGCAGCCTCACGCAGCTTCAGCAGTGTAGCCGGCGTATGAACGGAGAACCCGCCGTGCAGCTCAAGCGCAATCTTAAGCCCCTTATCCTGTGCATATTGTCCGGTTTCCTTCCAGTAAGGAATAACCTTCTGCTCCCACTGCCAGGCCAGCAGCTCGCTGTATTCATTCGGCCAGGGGGCAACCGGCCAGTTGGGATATTTCGCATCATCGGAATCACCGGGACAGCCGGAGAAGCCGACGACAACCGGCACTTCCAGCCGCTCAGCCAGGTCAAGCGTCTTCATGAACTCTTCATGATACTGCCGGGCGATCTGCTTCCGGGGATGCAGCGGATTGCCGTGGCAGCTCAGCGCGCTGATGGTCAGGCCTCTGGATTCAAACTGCTGTTTGAACGCCTTCAGCCTGCCGGCATCCGCCAGCAGCACATCCGGATTACAGTGATGCTTGCCGGGATAACCCCCGGTCCCGAGCTCAACGGCATCCAGTCCCTTGGAAGCAATCACATCAAGTGCTTCTTCAAGCGGCTGCTGCTGCAAGAGTACGGAGAATACGCCAAGTTTCATCGGAACTACACCTTTCTTGCGCCACGCGCAAAATTTTTAGAAGAATACCGGTTCACCGGTCTCTGCGGATTTGTAGATCGCTTCGAGAATCTGGGTAACTACCAGAGCCTGCTCCGGTTTCACCAGCGGTTCTTTATCGTTAATCAGCGCATCCACCCACATGCGGGCTTCAACCGCATTAGCCTTACGGCTCTCTCCGCTGAAGTAAGCCACGCCGCCGCCATCGGACGGTCCCGTTTCTACCAGCTGTCCGTGCTGCGCGGAGTTGAACACTACGTAACCTTCGTCCAGGAATGCTTTACCGCGCATCTCAGCACCTGCTTTCGTTCCGCACAGGGTAACCTGCGCTTCCTTGCCGTCCAGAACGTTCAGTGCCCAGGCTGCTTCCAGAAAGATCGTCGCACCGTTCTCCATTTTGATGAAACCAAAGGCTGAATCCTCAACCTCGAAGGTTTCCGGGTCCCACGGCCCGAACATGTTGCCCATCGGATTGTCCGACAGCTTCTGATACGTGGAGCCGACAACCATCTTCGGCTTGTAGTTGTTCATGTTCCACAGCGTCAGGTCCAGCGCATGTGTGCCGATATCGATCAGCGGGCCGCCGCCCTGCTTCGATTTGTCCGGGAATACGCCCCAGGTCGGAACCGCCTTGCGGCGGACCGCATGGGCCTTGGCGAAGTAAATTTCGCCCAGCTCTTCATTCTCGCAAGCTTCATGCAAGGCCAGTGAGTCTACACGGCAGCGGTTCTGGTAGCCGATCGTCAGCTTCTTGCCGGTACGTTTAGCAGCATCCAGCATCGCCTGAGCTTCTTCAGTGCTGATCGCCATCGGCTTTTCACACAGTACATGCTTGCCGGCTTCCAGTGCATCTACAGTAATGTAAGAGTGGGATACGTTAGGTGTAAGTACATGAACTACATCCAGGCTTTCATCCTTAAGCAATTCCTTATAATCTGTGTATACGCTTGCATTTTCTGCTCCGTATTGCGCCGCTGCTTTGACCGCACGTTCTTCGACAATATCGCAGAATGCCACCAGCTCTACTTCTTCACTCAAAGCAGACAACGCCGGGAAATGCTTCTGGTTAGCGATCCCTCCACAGCCGATAAATCCGAATCTTAATTTTTTTGCGCTCATTGTACTTTCCTCCTGAATGAAAATTCGAAGTGATTTACTGACGTTTAATAGTTTTATATTTAATAATCATTTACTATCAGTAAATCTCTTGGTTCTACCTTATCACTTTCAGATTTCTTTGGCAAGCGGATATTTATTAATTCATGTAAGCGATTTCATTAGTAAGAAAACAGCATGCGCCACTCCAGGCTTCTTCCCCTGAAATGACGCATGCTGCGCAGAAAATATACTATTATATAACAGCGGCTGCCGGCTGTTTGTTGTTAAGCAGCACCGGTCCCCCGGCTGCCGCACTCTCATAGAACGCATCTACAATCTCTGCAAAATACAAGCCGTCTTCCGCAGGAGCAATCAGGCTGCCGCCTTGTCCTTTGATGCAGTCGACGAAATGCCGGAATTCATTCTTCAGCTGCAATGCTGGATTAAGCTTCAATTTCGGAGTGATGTCGAGGCAAATATCCGAGCTTTCCCCAAACAGCTTCAGCGTACCGTTCACCAGGCTTGCTCCGCCTCTCGAGCCCATCAGCTCCACATAGAAGCGGTCCTCTTCTATATTTGATGCCCAGCTGAAATCAAAGGATAGCGAGGCACTGTTCTCCAGCCCCAAATAACCTGTTGCGGCATCCTCTACATTAAAGAGCCCGCCTTCAATTCCCCTGTACCCGTTGCGGTTGCGGGCTGTCGTGTGAACGAAATTCTGATGAATGCTGCCGGCAACATATTTTGCTCTTGGTAAGCCCATGAAGTAGAGCGCCAGATCCAGATAGTGGGCGCCAAGATCGATCAAGACCCCGCCGCCGGAGCGGTCCTTGTCCGTGAACCAGGTTCCTCTGCCCGGAATTCCTGCCCGCCGTACCCATCCGGCTTTGGCATTGTAGATCTTACCCAGGTTTCCGTCATCGATCCATTTCTTCAGGAAGACCGCTTCATTAAGGAAACGGTTGTTCAGCCCGATCATTACCTGCTTGCCGTAGCGGTCCCGGGCCGCAATTATTCTTGCAGCTTCTTCGCTGCTGATGCTGAGCGGCTTCTCGCAGTGGACATGTGCGCCGTGGGCCAGAGCATATTCTGTAATTTCCGCATGCAGAAAGTTAGGTGTAACAATGCTGACGATATCGGGGCGTTCATGAGCGAACATCTCCTTGTAGTCGGTATATACACCAGGCACATTATATTTCTCCGCCATCCGGGCAGCCTTGCCTGCATCAATATCACAAATAGCGGCAACTTCAACATCCTCCAGAGCCAGGTAGCCGTGGATATGCTTCTTCTCCGCATTTCCGCCTGCGCCGATCAGCGCGTACTTTAATTTATTTATCAATCTAATCACCTCATAGGAGTGTATCACTTACAGCTCAAGCAGCAGTTTGCGGAAGTATTCAGCTGAGTAATCAATGCCCTTATCCGCCAGCTCATCCGGCAGGGCAGATTTGCGCGGTTCAATGCTCAGTCCGGCATCATATCCGGTTGCCCTTAGCACTGCGATGAAGGAGCGCCAGTCGGTCTGGTCCATGCCGGCAGGCGGTTCATCCACTTTCTTGCCGTTCACGAGCAGCGAGCCCTTCAGATGAACATGAGTGAACCGGTGCCCCCAGTCCAGCGCCTCCTGCAGATAATCACCGCCGAAGAAACGGGCATGCGACGGATCATACTTAATCCCGAGCTCCGGCAGATGTCCATGGATGATACTCCAGATATCAGGCGTATTCACGAAATTGACCTTGCGGCAATTATAGGTAGAGACCTGGACATTCCTCGTTTTGGCGTAAGCGAGCAGTTCACTGAAGAAGGCGATTGCAGCTGTGCAGTTGGCGTATAAGGACAGCTCATCCACATAGTTGCAGCCGGCCACGAAGCTACGGCAATTCAGCCTGCTCGCGGCATCAATCAGCTTATAGCAGCGCTCCAGCTCCTCCTGAATAATCTCCCCCTGCTCATCAATGCGCAGTGATTTCCAGCGTCCGATCGAACCGACCGCCACATTATAGTTGGCACTCCATTCCGCAATCTGCTCAAGCTGGCTGCAGAATGCCTCCACATCGTCTCCTTCGTTCACGGTAAACTCCAGAAAACTCAACCCTCTGCGTCTGGCTTCGCTAAAGCTCTCCTCGCTCACTTGCGCAATAATACCCAGCCTCATATGTCCGCTTCCCTTCTCTATCACCAGTAGAATGATTTATTTATATTTAATGATTTACTACAAGTAACTCTTTAATGCTATTTTAACAAAAATCCGCTGCTTTTACAAGTAAATTGCGCCTAAAAATCAAAAAAGCAATGCCATAAGTCCGAAAACCTTACAGCATTGCCTGAGTATATTATGCCGCCTCTGAACTTGAATCTGCAGAAATTACACTGCGCTTCTTCTTGCCTCCAGCTCACGGACTACCTGCGGATGAATGCTGTCCAGCTTGTAGAAGGAAACAGCAATAATCTGCAGCACGGTGCATACCAGCGGAATGGCATAGAACAGCACATTGATCGCCGACGAAGCGCCTGCGGTTACATTCGCGGCATTATATCCGGTCAGCGCCAGGGTGTATCCGACTACAGCACTTCCCAGTGCCATGCCGACTTTGGTGGCAAAGCTGTACCCGGCATACAAGGTGCCTTCGGCCTTCTTGTTGAATTTCCATTCGTTATAGTCTACGGAGTTAGCGATCATACTGAATACGGCACCGGAGCTGATTCCGCCAAAAACATTGGCCAGGAACCACAGGCCTACGAACAGTACCATATTGCTCTGGAACAGCGGCATAAGCATCAGCCCGATCATGAACAATACCTGAGCGATAATGTTGCCCTTGCGCTGCTTGAATTTCTTCAGGAATGCCGGCGCAATCGCTGCCGAGAACAGAATGGATACGTACAGCGAAGGAAGCAGAATCGAGATCATTCTTGGATTATGCAGCACATGCAGGGAGAAATAGATGGTAATCGCTACCGTCGCGCCTGTCCGGATGAACATGAGCAGCGAGAACAGTACTGTTGTTACCCAAGGCGTATTTTTGAATGCGCTTTTATAAGTCTGAAGCAGGAAGCCTTTCTCTTTGACCGCGGATACAGGTTCAACATAGCGCTCTTTGCAATTTTTATAGACAATCAAGAACATGACTGCACTGAGCACGGCAAATACGATGGTGGTGAACAGATAGCCCTTTTGCTCATTACCGCCCCCGAAGAACCCGACCATAGGCGTAGTAAAAGCGGTTACAATAATACTGCCGACAGCCATGCCGACCATCCGGTAGCTGGACAGCTGATTCTTCTCTTCGCCGTTCCGGGTCATCATCGGCATAAGTGCGCCGTAAGGAACATTCACCAGGGAATACAGCAGTCCGGCAATAATATACGTAACAGAGGCATAAATAATTTTACCCGTTGCTGAAACATCAGGGCTGGTAAAAGTCAGAATCAGCATCACCGCGAACGGGATAATTCCGAACAGGATATAGGGCTTCGCGCGTCCGTATTTCGTATTGGTCCGGTCCACCATGCCGCCGATAACAGGATCAATAATAGAATCCAGAATCCGGGCAACCAGGATCAGTGTCCCCGTAGCTGCAACCGGTATTAACGCAACATCGGTATAGAAATATAACAGAAAGCTTCCGACAATCCCCCACATCAGGTTGGAGCCCAGGTCACCAAGGCCATAGCTTAATCTTTCTTTGAGGCTTAACTTGCCGCTGGCCTGCGGCGTAACCGCACCGGACACCGGAATTTCAGTTGCTAGATTTGTCGTTTGCATGACATTCATCTCCCTTATTTAATCGCTTACATGATTCGCAAAAAAATCAGATCTCTTTTTCTATCTTTGCGCTTCAGTATTGATTCCGCTTTCATTATAGAATGCAGCCAGCCCCGGAGCCTTTTCATATTTAATCATTTGAACAGGTGATTTTTGTTCAGTTCTGCAAGCGCAGGATATCCCCCGCGTTGATCAGGTTAAAAATCAGCATGCTTTTTTTATCCTTTTACCGTTATCAGGAAATGTTTACAAATAGATAATGGTTAACTAATAGTAATTATATGAATTCAAAATAACATACCCCCGGGCTGTTCACAAGAGACAATAACGCGAGCCATATTTAGTTGGACAAACATAGCTTAATTTAGCGGTTTTGGAGCTTTTACGGGAATTAGGCGGATAAACGTCATTTAATTTTATGCATTTCCTCTATTTTGGCTGATCAGCCTTAAATTAAGTGCTGTTTATCCAACTGTTGCCAGAAATAGACCGTTCCATTCATCAGCAAGTGGAGAAAATCCATCTAATTCCGTACGCCGAACATGCGGGTTCTGCAATCATCAACATTTTTCGGAATTATTTTTCCTACACAAAAAACCCCCGCAGCCCGCCGGAGGTTTCACACTTTAATTCCCTGCTCTAATTGTCACTGCTCACATCTGCCCTAGCCCTTGGCGACATAATTAAGAATGAACTCTTTGAACGTCTTCGACAGCTCTTTGACAACCGCCCCGTGCTCCTGCTCCAGCAGTCTGCCCCGGAAGGCCAGCTTCTGCATTAAGCTGATATTGGTGACGAAGATGAAGTGGGTAATCAGATTGGCATCGAGACTGCTTTTCAGCGTGCCGTCGGCTATCCCGCGCTCAATGATATCATTCAGCATTTTACCGAGGACATTCTCCTGCACCAGATTATTGTAGGATTCCTGAAGCTCTGAATTCGGATAATGATCGCTGTAGGTGTGATCGAAGAAGCCGATAAATTTCACCTTGTCAGTCTGCTCGGATAACAGCTCCACCCAAAGATTCAAATACCGTTCCAGCAGCTCAGCCCCGGTAGCTTCCAGGTTCATCCGTGCTTCCAGATACTCGGTAATCTCACCCATAATCCTGTGCTGAATCGCAAAGATCATCTCATCAATTGAAGCAAAGCATTTGTAAAAGGTAACCTTGCTGATATTGGCCCGGCTGCAGACCTCTTTAAGCCCAACCTTGGTGAAGTTTTGTTCAATCAGCACCTCAAGCCCGGCAGAGATTAATTCCTCCCGGCTGCGGTTGCGCACATCCTGATGCCATGTCATTTCCATTTTCGCTCACCTCATCGTCATATCATGTTAATCATTTATCAATGTTTAACCATATACCGTATAATAGCATACTTTACTTTTGGGAAACAATACGGGGGTCCATTCAAAAAAACCGCCATAATGAACGCTGCATAAATTGCAGCCGGACATCATGACGGGCTTAATATTGTATAGTAAGCTTATTTCTGCTTATATCCGAAATCCGGTATAGCCGTCCAGCGTCTGCGCAGCTCATGAGCTGCCGCCTTGGGCTTACGTTCCCGGGTGAAGATCCCCTTCTTATTGCCCTGGACCCGGATAATCCCCTGGCTGGTGGCAAAGTCTGCGAAATTCCAGACCTGCTCGCCTACGAAATCGGCAAATTCGTCGAAGATCTCATGGTTAGCCCTGTAGAATTCCACCTGATATTCTTCCGTGAACATAATCGGCTCCACATCATGAAGTCCGGCTACAGTATCGGTCCCGTATTCGGTCATCATCATCGGTTTGCCCGGGCAGCGCTCCGTCCAGGCCTTCAGCTCCAGCCGCAGCTTGGCTTTGGCGGATTCCAGATCTCCTCCATCCACATACCAGCCGTAATACCGGTTGAAGGCAAGTACGTCAATCAATTCAGAGATGACATCCTTCTCCGGCGAAGACTCAATATGTGTCACCAGCGTAACCGGGCGGTGCTGCGGATCCTCTTCCCGCAGCTGCTCAATCAGCGGTTTGAAGTATTCATAGGCTCCTTCTTCATAGGTAGCCGGTTCATTAGCCACATTCCACATGACCACACACGCATGATTCTTATCCCGCTTAATCAGTTCCCGGATGACCTGCCGGTGATGCTCGAAGGTCTTGACTTCTTTCCAGGTATCCTTCTTCGCTCCCCCGGATACCATCACTAGGAAATTGAGATCGAGCCCTACTGCCGGAGTCTCATCAATGACAACAAAGCCCTCGCGGTCGGCAAGACGCATGACTTCTTCGGAATACGGATAGTGCGCAGTGCGGAAGGAGTTGGCTCCCGACCATTTCATCAGATTGAAATCCATGATATTCGCCGCTTCATCCAGACCCCGTCCATGAAAGGGAGTATCCTCATGCTTGCCATAGCCCTTGAAATAGAACGGCTGGTTGTTAATCAGGAACTGGCCGTTCCTCACTTCGACCGTCCGCACGCCAAACGGCAGTCCGTAGACATCAATGACCTGCTCTGATTGCAGGAGTTCAACCTTCAAGGTATACAGATAGGCATTCAGCGGCTGCCACAGGGTAACGGAGGGAATATCCAGCTGGCCGGACATCCCCGAACCGGAGCAGAGCGCATTCCCCTCCTCATCCAGTACCGTGACCCGGACATCGGCCTCCCCGCTGATGTCCACGTTATAGCGGACCGTCCCGGTCTCCCCGTGATAGCCGGTGATGACGGTTACGTCCTCAATGAAGGTTTGCGGTGTTGAGTAGATTTTCACCGGCCGCTGCAGCCCCGCGAAGTTGAAGAAATCGAAATTCGGCTGATTCTTAAGCCTGATTGCCCCGCCGGGCAGCTCGGCTTCTGTATACAGTCCTACAGGCAGCGTCGTGTAATCGACAACATTATGGACAGCAACCGTTAACCGGTTACTTCCCTGCTGTACACAGTCATTAATCTCAGCTTCAAAGGGTAAAAAACCGCCGGAATGCTCCATTACAAAGCTCCCGTTGATGAATACCTTGGCTTTATGGGTTGCCGAGCCGAACCGGAGGACAAGCCGTTCATCCAAGATGTTCATTGGAAGAGTAAGCTCCCGCTCGTACCACACCCAGCCGACATGATTGCGGATCTCCGGACTTACGCCAAGATCATTATAGGCAGAGGGAACAGCCATGGGGATCGTATCAGTCAGCCTTGATGCGTACCATTTTTCGTCAAAGCCTGAACCCTGATCCAGCTTGAACTTCCATATTCCGCCGAGATCGTATAAACTGCGGGTATCTGTCATTATAGGATAAAGCACGAGCAGCACTCCTTCTCTGAATACAGCTGTGAATCAGGATTTAGAATCAATAATCTTCTGGATCTTTGTCTGTGCATTGTTAATGGTTGTATCGATATCCTGGCCGGACAGCATCATTTTATCGAATTCCTCGAGCAATACCTTCTCAAGCTCCGCATGATAAGATACCGCTGTAGCTGTGGTGGTAGACTTGGTATTTTCCAGAACATAGAGCAGAGATTCTTTATCAATCATATCCGGATTTTTGCTGCCGGCGATGATCCGGTCAACCACATCATTCAGATCTGCCTTTTTCCAGGAAGGGATATTCTTTCCCTGCAGCACAATGCCTTCAGTCGAGAACCAGCGGATGAAGGTGTACGCCTCGTCTTTATGCTTGGATTTGCTGTATATACTGAGTACATCGCCGCTTACATTTGCTGATATCGGATCTCCGGCATTCATCTTGGGAACCGGAGCAAACACCGTCCTGAACGTGGCCGGAATGGTGTCCGTCCCGCCTGTCTCCGGAACAAGGAATGAGCCGGTAATCAGCATGCTTGTATCCTGATTGAAATATTGCGGTCGGTAATTCAGCTTCTGGCTGACTACCTCCGCATACGGTGTAGCAGAACCTTCCGACTCTCCCTGAAGGCGCAGCTCAAACGATTTACGCATATACGGATTATCAATATTTGCAGTCTTTCCGTCATCCGTTGTCAGATTGGCATTCACCGCCTGGTTAAAGTTCTGCACAAGGTATCCGTATTGAATCCAGCTGTGGAAATAAGTGCCGTACCGGGTTTTGCCGTCCACGGTTTTGGTCAGAGCTTTGGCATACTTCATATACTCATCATAGGTCCAGTCTTTAGGCAGCGTAAGCCCTGCTTCTTTCAGATGGTTCTCATTGAGAATAACGAGACCCTGGGAGGATTTACCCGGCAAGCCGTAGGCCTTGCCGCCGATTCTGGCATCGGATGTATATTCATCTGTGTAATTAATTCCGTCTTTAGCCAAGTAGTCATCGAGCGGCTGAATCATACCCAGCTCTGCCCGTTGCGACAGAAACGTCATGTTACTGAACATGAGGATGTCCAGATCGTCGCCGCCGGCAACCGCAAGATCCAGCTTCTTGTAGTATTCATTGGAGTTATTATCTTCAGCAGAAGCAAACTCCACCTTAATATCAGGATGCTGCTTCTCAAACTCGGCAATGACTACATCCCAGTTATCCATTTTTTTGGCATACCAGCTGCTCAGTTTAATCGTTACTGCTTCATTCGTACCCTTACCATTACCGCCAGCAGCAGCCCCTTCATCTGTATTGTCTGCTCCGCAACCGGATACCAGCATGGACAACAGCGGTACAATGATGAATAATTTCCGTTTAGCTTTGAACATGGTTTAGCCCCCTATAATGTAATTAGTCTAGCCTTTGACACTTCCCATAGCAACTCCCTCAATTACCTGCTTCTGTCCAATAATGAAGATAATTAAGAGAGGTAGAATGGCTGAAACCGCACCTGCCATCATTAAAGAATAGAATTCCCCGCTGAAATCAGCGAATTTCCGGATGCCCAGCTGTAGCGTAAACAACGAATCAGAGCGGAGGAAGATCAGCGGATTCTGGTAATCATTCCAGGTCCAGATGAAACGGAGAATCATATAAGTTGCCAGAGCCGGCTGTACCAGCGGCAGGGCAATCCGGCTGAAGATCGTCCAGTGGCCTGCCGCATCAATCCGGGCGGATTCGATAATCTCGTCATGGATGCCGAGGAAGAACTGCCTCAGTAAAAAGGTGCCCAGTACACCGGAGGCGGCAAGCAGCACAAGTCCGATATGACTGTCAAACAGTCCCAGCCAGCGGTACATAATAAATTGTGGAACCAGAATGGCCTGAGTCGGAATCATAAAGGTAGCCAGCACCAGCAGGAACAGTGCATCCCTTCCCTTGAAGACAATCTTGGAGAATCCGTAAGCAGCCATAGCCGAAATGATCAATGACAGCGCTGTCGACATCAGCGTCACCTTGATACTGTTCCAGTAATACAGGCTGAACGGGACGGCTCCCGCCCATACCTGCCTGTAGTTCTCAACCATATTCCAAGTCTTCGGAATCCACTGGATCGGGTATTTCATAACATCAAGCTCCGGCTTGAATGAAGCAGAGAGCATCCATAAGAAAGGCATAATAAACAGTATCCCAGCGAATCCCATGAACAGTGTCACAATAACGCGGCTTAGCTTGATCGATCGCATGTTCTAACCTCCTAGTAATTGACCCATTTCTTTTGTCCGACCCATTGAATCAGGGTTACCAGCAGGATGAGGATCAGCAGAATGATTCCCATTGCAGATGCATAACCCGATTCCAGATTAACGAATGCAACCTCATACAGATAAAATACAATAACTGAGGTTGAACCTGCCGGTCCGCCACCCGTCAACACCATAATCAGATCAAACACCTTGAAGGATCCGACAATCCCTGTGATCAGCAGGAAGAAGGAGGTTGGAGACAATAAAGGCAATGTAATTCTGAAGAATTGCCTAAGCTGTGATGCACCATCCACATCCGCAGCTTCATACAAATCCCGTGAAATATTCTGCAGACCGGCCAGATAAATGACCATGTTGAAGCCGAGCGAAGTCCATACCATAATAATCATGACCGAAATCAGCGCATACTTGGGGTCCGCCAGCCACATGGGGGGATTGTCCACACCAACCGACCTGAGAAATCCGTTAATCGGACCGTTGCTCGGGTGATACAGCACTCTCCACAATAAGGCAATCGCCACAAAGCTCGAAATAAAGGGCATGAAATAGATCACTTTGAAAAAGGTTTTGAAATACGTCGCCTTGTTGATTAAAGCGGCTAACACCAAAGCCAGAAACATCGCTACCGGCACCACGGCAATCATGATCAGGTTGTTAACCAGCGACCGGTGAAAAGATTCATCCTGCACCAGCCTTGTATAATTATCCAGCCCGACAAAATGAAATCCATCGATCCCGGACACAAAATTCCAATCCGAAAAGCTGATCACGCCGGATAACAGAATCGGAATAATTACCAGGGTTACGGTTAGAATGAGCATGGGGGAAATGAATAAATACCCCGCAATATTGTCGTAAAAAACCTGCTTGCGCATTTTGCCTGCCCCCGGCTTGCTGAACCGTTTAACAGTCCCTTCTTTCGGCATAGCCTCCACTTTTTCCACCTCGTTTTATTTTTGTATCCTCATTATAAAATTGCTCTTTTCATTGCACATGCAACGAATTTATCTATCGCGAAAAGTTTGTATAGCATTATTTTTTCTGAAATGAAAAATTTATTGGATGAGGATAACCGGTAAATCAAGTACCATGGTCTAGTGAAGATCTATTACTGGAGGAATACTCATGAAAGACAGATCTAAATTCAGTCAGCTATCCTTCCGGCAAAAACTGATACTAACCTCTATCGCCTGCCTCGTTATACCAGCGATAGGGATGCTGTATATTACAACGGTATATTCCAAGCTGATTATCCGGGAGCACTCCCTGGAGAAATCCACGCAATCTTTAACGATTGTCCAGTCACAGATTGATGTGATCTTCGAAGAGATGGTGTCGGTTTCGAATTTTGTGCATTTTGATCCGGAGATGAAAACCCTGCTGGAGGATGCCAAAACCAATCCGGTTGCCGCACGCACCCTGACAAACCGGCTGGAGCAGGTGGCGGGCGACACCCTGGATTTAAGGCTGACTCTGCTCGACAATGAAGGACATGCTTATTCTGATTATTCCTTCTATGACTATGACCCCAGGCAGTTCAGCCGGCAGAGCTGGTTCCAGACCCTGGAGAAGCTCTCACCGTATGACACCTTATTTCTGGGGGCGGAAGCCAATTATCTGATCTCACTGGAGCCGGATAAGCCGTTTGTCTTCATGACCGCACGGGCTTTGCGGGAAGGTCTTAATACTCCTCCCTATGCTTATCTGATCGTCAGCCGCAGCGAGGCCGCGATCCGGGAACGTTTTGCTTCATTAGAAGAGGATGTATATCTGCTCAACGACCAGGAGACGATTCTGTCGAACCGCAACCCGGATCTTATCGGGTCTGACTTCAATACGCTCTTGCCCATAGCTGAGCTGCTGTTCCCTGATATTGTTGAATTCAAGGATGAGAATCAGCTGCTCCTCTCGCTGCCGCTTAAGTATGCCAAATGGAGACTGGTCAGCGTAGCTCCCTACGAACAGCTCACGGAGAAGCTGAACGGGATCAGCCGGACAGGCTTAATCCTGCAGGCTGTTTTTGCAGTCAGCTTCCTGTTCGCCTTAACGTATCTGTTGCGCAGATTTACAAAGCCTGTGCTGGTACTGGGCAAGGTTGCCCGCCGCGTGGAGGCCGGAGATCTGATGGTGCGCTCCAATATCCGGGGAAAGGATGAGATCGGCAGCCTGGGGCTGTCTTTTGATACCATGCTTGATCATGTGCAGCTCATGCTCAAGCAGGTAGAGATGGAACAGGAATTGAAACGCCATGCGGAGATGGCCATGCTGCAGGCGCAGATTAACCCGCATTTTCTGTTTAACGTGCTTAGCTCCATCCGCCTGAAGCTGCTAATGAAGCACGATGAGGAGAATGCGTTTATCGTCGGCTCCTTATCGTCTATGCTGCGGGCCACTTTTTCGAATCAGGATGAATTTGTATCCATTGCCTATGAGCTTGATTCCGCGAAGCAGTATATGGAGTTAATGCGGTTTACAATGAGATATCCTACCGATTCTGTCGTCCAGGTGGACAAAGAATTGCTGCTTGAAGCTCTGCCGCGGTTTATTCTGCAGCCGATTATTGAGAACGCCTATAAGCATGGATTCGTCCAGGGCGGAGGCAGGATTATCATTTCCATTGCAAAAATAAAATCCATGCTGCATATCAAAGTCGAGGATAACGGTACCGGCATGGATGAGCTTAAGCTGGCTTCGCTGCTGCAGCATGTCCGGCAGAAGGCTGCTGAAATCAAGGCCAGGAATCTTAGCGGACCGGCGGACAGCCCGCCTGCTCACGGCATCGGACTAATTAATGTCTATCAGCGGATGAAGTTAATTTACGGGGACGATTTCGAAATGGACATCGAGAGTATTCACGGGCAGCGCACAACCATACGTTTGGTGTTGCCTATGAACAGATAGGAGCGGATGGATTTGATATATAAAGTGGTTTTGGCAGATGATCACTATCCTGTACTGGAATATTTGAGCGCCAGCATTCCCTGGGATACGCTGGGGCTGGAATTGTCTGCTGTATGCTCGGATGGCAGACAAGCCTGGGAAGCCTGCCAGCTGCACCAGCCTGATATCCTGCTTACCGATATCGGTATGCCGGTGATGGACGGGCTCGAATTAATCCGCAGGGCCAGGGAAGCCAACCCTCAGCTTCAGGCGGTCATTCTGTCCTGTCACGGGGAATTTGAATATGCCCGGCAGGCAGTGAAGCTGAATGTTACCGAGTATATATTGAAAGAAAGCATGCAGATTGATCAGATCATTGCGGTGCTTACGGAGGCTGTATCCCGGCTCGAAGCTAAACTGCTCTCAGCAAATAATTTTCTGCAGATGCAGAAGCTGGTCTCACAGAATCATTCAGCCATCCGGACGAGATTCATCCGCATGTTTGTGGAGCAGCCTGTCTGGGATGAGGCAGAGTGGTTCAGGCAGGCCGGGATTATGGGGATAAGGCTGCTAAAGGGGCTTCCTTATCTTCCGGTTCTGGCTATTCCGGAACGCTCTTATGAGCTGGAACGGCGGTTCGGAGGTATTGTGAACATGCAGTTTGTAATCGATAATGTGCTTCAGGAATTTCTTGAAATTGACGGAATTATCCAGTTCGCCTTAACCGAACGGCAGTTCATCCTGTTCATCCCTTTTCCGCAGATTCTGGTCCGCAATCTCCATGAAGAATACAGAAACAGATTCCGGCATGTCCAGACGATGTCAAAGCTTCATCTGCGTATGGAGATTTCATTTTTTTACGGAGAGGCTACGTCAAGCCTGATTGAGCTCAAGAAGCAGATTCAGACCTTACTGGATTCCCGCACCCTGCGCTTTTATACGGCAGAAGGCACTATTATGAAGCTCGAACCCTTTAAAACGACCCATGAAGATCTGTTCGTTCATTACTCTGAATTCCTTCAGCAACTAAGAGACTGCATCCAGCAGGAGAATAGCTCACTCGTCTCTTATACGGTCACAGATATTAAGAAATATATCAGCGGTAAGAAGTATCCGGTGGAGAGCGTGAAAAGCTGGCTGCTCAAAATGGTCATGGAGCTGGAACTAAAATATATCGTCATGCAAAATTTTGTTAACAATTTCAATAGTGAAAAATATCAGCGCTCGATCCGCGAGCTTGAAACTCTCGATCACTTAATGGAATGGCTGGAGGAATTTCTGAACGATAAGATATTGATGGTGAGATCCATGTGGAAACAGAATGTCCGAAAAGAAGTGGCTGAAGCCAAGCGTTATGTCATGAACCATATTGGCGACAAGGTAAGCATGGATGAAATGGCCCGCCGGCTTGGTCTGAACCCTACTCATTTCAGCCGGCTGTTCAAGATTGAGACAGGACTCACCTTTATTGAGTATGTGACCAAACTGAAAATGGAGTATGCCCGGGATCTGTTGAATCAAACAAACAGCTCAATAGTTGAAATTGCAGAGCAGTTAGGCTTTGACAACACCAGCTACTTCATCAAGCTGTTCCGTAATTTCTCCGGCATGACCCCCGCAGAATTCCGTAAATCGCTCTGATAAGTGATTAAAACACTAATTAAGCGCTTGCATCCGGTCAAAGAAAGGGGATATAATGTTTTTACATTTACTAATAGTTAATCATTGTTACTTTGTAAATGTAACACATTAAAGGAGTTGAAGCTTGTCATGAGCACAGTACCGGATATTAAACCAAAACGGGGGGTCTCGCTCTACAGTTACTCCAGTGAATTCGGAGTTTCGATGACGCTCGAGGACATGTTTGCTGAAATGCAGGATATGGGCGCTAACGGCCTTGAGATTCTCGCCAATTCGCATATTCCGGGTTATCCGAACCCTAGTGAGGAATGGCTGGAGCACTGGGACCGGCTGATCAGCAAGTATCATATTGTTCCGGTGGAATACGGGCATTGGGTGGACTCCCGGCTGTATGAAGGCAGAGAGCTGTCGGTTGAAGAATCACTGGAGATGCTGGTCCGGGATTTCAAGCTGGCTAACCGCCTGGGCTTCCGGATTCTCCGTACCAAGCTGGGGGTTATTGATGAGACGCTCTCGCCGGTGCAGAACTGGAAAGAAATCATCGAAGCCGCCTTGCCCTATGCTAAGCAATACGACGTTATTATGTGCCCGGAAATCCACGCCCCTACCCTGCTGAATTCAGCCATGGTCAAGGAATATGTTGAGCTGATCCAGCGTACCGGCACCAGGCATTTCGGACTCAACGTCGACTTCGGTGTATTTGAGACTCAGGCTTTGCCTGCAGACCTGTGGGGACCGGATGATTTCATCATGCCTCCAGGTGAACACAGCCCGGTTGCCGATATCATTCCGCTCCTGCCTTACGTTTATTGCTGCCATGCCAAATTTGTACAAGTCACTGGGGAGCTCACAGAAATGACCATCCCTTACGGAGAAATTATCGGCACGCTTGCCGCGCATGGCTGGGATGGTTATATGCTAAGTGAATTTGAAGGCCCGAACAAAAATGTGCTTGGCACTGCCCCTTATCAGGTGAGACTGCACCAGGCCATGATGAAACAGATTCTCGGGGAATAACGAAGGGAGATTACAGCCATGTTCGACAAGGAATGTATCCAATCCAGAGGTTTCAAAAATAGTAAAGATGCCGCCGGCCGGACCACCGGCTTCCAGCTGACCATACGTTCGCTATACTACCGCGGAGTCTGGCTGTCCCAGCTGCGTCCTGCTGTTATCACTGTAGACGGAGAAACCTTCAGCGGGGAACAAATTACTTGGACAATTAACGGAGTAACTTATACCCAGGGAGAAATGGCTTCATTAGGTAATATCCACTGGGGAGTGCTTGACCCTGCGGTCTTTACCGTGGTCAAAGCAGGCGGCTTAAGCTCCGGCCCGCATGACATTGAGCTTAGCTATACCTATAGCTGCTCATATTTCCCGCCCTCCCTGGATACCGTACTCGGCATGAAGCCGCAAAAGAGAACCTTGGTGCTGGTGTAGGCGTGCATGAACGCAGAAGTAAGAGCCACGCCGTGATTCGCTCACGGCTGTGGCTCTTATTTTCCTACAAACAGACTTCAAATTCTTCGAAATGTGCGTATCCGTGCTCCTCCGCCAAAGCACCAGCACCACAAGCCGCTGCATAGATGCCGAACTTGGCTCCAACCCAGGCACCTGCACCTTCCTGGAGCCGGAATGATGTCCCCATCTCCGTGAAGGCATCCCCGTCTTCGCTGTACGCAAGCTGGCAGACAGCCTCGTCTGATACTGTAAGCCGGAGATGAACAGCCTCCGCAGCTAATTTCACCAAGCCGTCTGTAAAAGCATACTCCGCATTCTCTGCCGAATCCGCAGGCAGACTCTCGAACCGGCCCAGGCACAGGCCGCCGTCTTCTGCGGTGAACAGGCTTAAGTGCACCGCCTTATGACCCAGCACGACCAGGCCGGCCCTCTCTGACAATGCGCCGAACTGCGGTTTGACCTGCACCTGCGCCGTGAATGCAGGCGCAGCGAACTTCTGCATCAGGAGCTGTGGTGCATCATACAGCCGCTCTGTACCGAGCGGCGCAGAACGGAGCCGCAGGCCCGGACCGGGGTAGCCGGCTGCAATCCAGCCAGCCTGCGGATTGGCCTGCCACTGCCACTGCAGACCGGGACGGCCTTCGGTGAACCGGTCGGAGGTCTGCGGCGCAGCTGGCGGTGTTGCCCCGGAGGACTCAGGTTTATGCCACCCGGATACCGGCTGTCCGGTCAGACTCCCGGCTGGCGCCTCCCCCATAACCGGCCAGCCGTCTACCCATTCTACCGGCTGCAGATGGATGATCCGCCCGTAAGCTCCCTTGTCCTGAAAGTGCAGGAACCAGCTTTCTCCCTTAGGAGTCTCCACCCAGCCGCCTTGATGCGGACCATTGACCCCGGTATTGCCCTGCTCCAGAACAATCTGGTCCTCATAAGGACCGTAGATCGATTTGGAGCGGAAGGCAGCCTGCCAGCCCGTCGCTACGCCGCCGGCAGGGGCCAGAATATAATACCATCCGTCCCTCTTGTACATTTTGGGACCTTCCAGCGTCGGATGATCGGCTGTTCCGTCAATAATCAGCCTGCCTTCATCCAGCAGCTCTCTGCCGTCCGGACTCATCGCACACACATGCAGAATATGCTTGATGCCGCTGCGGCTTTTGGCAAAGGCATGGACCAGATAAGCCTGCCCGTCCTCGTCCCAGAACGGACACGGGTCAATCCAGCCCTTGGCAGCCTTGACCAGATGAGGTGCAGACCACGCTCCGAGCGGGTCCTCCGCCTGGGTCATGAAGATCCCTTCATCCGGAGTGCCGAAGAAGATCCAGAACTTCCCGTCATGATGGCGCAGGCTGGGCGCCCATACGCCCTTCCCGTGCTGGACCTGGTCGTATCCCGGCAAATCCAGCCGCTCCAGTGCATGATTGACCAGGGTCCAGTTCACCAGATCGCGGGAATGCAGAACCGGCAGTCCCGGCATGTGGTTGAAGCTTGAGGCCGTCATGTAATAGTCATCCCCGACCCGGATTACATCCGGGTCGGAATAGTCTGCATAGAGCACCGGATTGCGGTACCGGCCATTGCCGAGATCGGGTACCCAAGGCGCACTTGTTGTTTCCACTTGAACAGCTCCTTCCGGGCCGGAGTTCCTCCGGCCCCTTGTGCTTTATTGCTCTGCTTTCTCTTGCTCCAGCAGTGCTGCCCACTGATCGAGCATTTCCTTGGCAGTCAGCTGCTTGGCCATCACCTTCTGAATCAGCGGTTCAACCGACTTCTGCACATTGGAGTATCCGGCCAGATAATACGGCACATCAGAGAACTTCGTCTCCGTATTGTTCAGCAGATCAGACGCTGATTTCATGTACGGCACACCCTGTACCCACTCATCGCCTGCTGCTTCTGTGTTGGCAGGGATTTCACCGTACAGCTTGCCGTATTTGCTGTTGATGTCATGCGACAGATAGAAGGTCATGAATTTCCAGACCGCATCCTTGTTCTTTGCCGATTTACTCATCGTCAGCCCCAGCGGCATGAGGCCGGGATGCTCGCGGTAACCCTTCACGCTTTTTGGAAAAGGTACAGCCTCGAACTTCGTATAATCGCCGCCGAAGGCTTTCTCATGAGAGCTGGCGGAGCCTAAATTGTGCACAACGATCCCGGCTTTGCCCGACTGGAAGGTCGCGGCCAGCTCGCTCCAGCCCTTGTTCAAGTCATCTTCAGGCGTGTATACATTGTAAGCACCGAGATATTTCTCAACAAATTCAACATTAAGCGGATCATTAATCGTTGCTTTGCCTTCTGCCGTGAAATAATCGGTGATGCCGGAATACGCATACATCAGCATCTCCAGTGTATTGGCACTGCCCGCACCGCCGCGGATACTAAGGCCGTAACGGTCTTTGGATTTGTCCGTCATTTTGGCGACAGCATCAAAGAATTGGTCCCAGGTGTCCGGCAGTGCAAGGCCGGCTTCCTTGAACCAGTCCGGGCGGACCCACAGGTTCCAGGTCTGTGAGCTGTATGGTAACGCATACAATTTTCCTTCAGCCGTATCCAGCTTACGGTTACTGGCAATCAGCTCAGGGTTGATCAGCGCCTTGTCTGCCCACTGCTCATAATACGTATCCAGCGGCTCCAGCACGCCGCGGGCCAGCAGGTCGGATTTGAAATCGTTCATAATATCCGGCGCCTGATCGGCAGAGATGGCTACATTCACCTTCTGCTCATAGGCCGCGAGGTCTCCCGGAACCCCCAGATAATCCACATCAATATCCGGATTCTCCTGCTCGAATTGCTTCACGATCTCTTCGAAGAAGGCGTTGCGCTCTGTCGTGACCGCCGCAGCCCAGAAGCTGATCTTGGCTTTCTCACCGCTGGCCGCTTTGGCAGCCCCGCTATCTGTCGCTGACGCAGCATTTCCTCCGTTACTTGCGGCATTCCCGCCGTTATTCCCGCCGCAGCCGGCAAGCAGCAGCAGGAGCGCTGCCGATAGTAGTGCCGTGCGTTTACCTTTGTGTTTCCCCATCATACTGTGATCCTCCCCGAATGAATTACTTTTGTATATCCAAAGGACGGGTCCGGCAGGTTCAGTCAGGCCTTATCCGTCCTTGCGATACCGGACACTAGCCTTTGACTGCGCCGCCCAGTCCTTCGACCAGATAACGCTGAATGAACATGAAGAGCAGCACGGGCGGAATCAGCCCGATAATGCTGCCGGCCGCAAGCGATGCGTACTGGACGCTGAACTCGCCGACCATGAATTTGAGGCCGATCGGTATGGTGAACTGATCCGGCGTTGTAATGAAGGAGAAGGCGACCAGGAACTCATTCCATACCCCGATGAACGCGAATGCGCTGGTAGCCACAATTCCCGGCAGCACAATCGGCATAATAATCGCGAAGATAATCCGCAGCCGTCCGGCTCCGTCCACCATCGCCGCTTCGTCAATCTCCTTCGGTGTCGAGGAGATGAAGCCGCGCATCAGGATCGTGTTGAACGGAACCTGGAGCACGATGTAGAACAGGATCAGTGCGTATGGCGTGTTAATCATCCCGAGATTCTTGAAGATCAGGAACAGCGGAATGACGAACAGGATGACCGGCATCATTTGGGTGGCCAGCAGCACCAGCATGAAGGCTCCCTTGCCCTTGAACTTAAACCGGCTCATGGCGTAGCCGTTCAGTACGGACAGCACCGTTATCGCCACTACAGAGACAACCGACACGAACACGCTGTTCAGGAAATATTGCGAGAAATTGTTGTCATTCCACACATGAATGAAATTCTCGAACGTAGCCGGACTCGGAATATACCGGACTGTGCCGCTCAGCACATCCGCCTCACGCTTCAGCGAGGTGGAAATAGCCCAGAGGAACGGAACCAGCACGAACGCCAGTGTAAGGGCAAGCGGAATGTAGAATAACAGCTTTGAACCAAGCTTACGTTGCCATTTGCTATTCATCCTGCATCCCTCCTGAACGGTTCAGTCTGAGGTACAGGACAACGAAGATCATCAGGAAGGCGAACGTAACTACACCAATCGCCGAGCCGTAACCGTAGTTTCCTTCCAGGATAGAAGTCTTCATCATGTAAATCGGCAGCGTGGTTGTCATATCCATCGGTCCGCCGTTCGTCATAGTGAAGATCATATCGATGGAGTTAAACTCCCAGATCGCCCGCAGCAGCGTGGCGAATACAATGCTTTCCTTCAGGAAAGGCAGTGTGATGAAAAAGAGCTTCTTGACGCTCCCCGCCCCGTCCACCTCGCAGGATTCGTATACCTCATGCGGAATGGTCTGCAGCGCAGCCAGCAGTGTAATTGCGAAGAACGGAATGCCGCGCCACAGCTCGGCGACCACCACGGAGCCAAAAACCGTATGAATATTGGCCAGCCAGGCCACCGGCTCAGAGATCAGGCCCAGCTTCATCAGGATATCGTTAATGACACCGATATGCTGGTTGAACATCAGGGACCACAGCATGGTGGTGAGTACCCCCGACACGGCCCAAGGGACAAGCACCATGGAGCGGACCAGACCGCGCAGCCTGAACGCCTGATTCAGCAGCAGCGCGACAATCAGACCGAACACCAGCTGCAGCACTACCTCTATCAGCACCCACTTCACAGTGATCCACAGCGAAGAGTAGAACATATCATCCTTAGTAAAGATATTCCGGAAGTTCTCAAGCCCGATGTACCCTGCCTTCTGCAGCCTGGTGAAATCATAGCTTTGCACACTGAGGTCAAACACCCTGAAGATCGGGAAGACGAGCAGTCCTGCAATCAGCAGAACCGTCGGTGCGATCAGCAGGTACGGAAACCAGCGGTCGCCTGTTTTTTTACGCGATAATTTAGATTTGACGGTCATTCTCTTGCCGCCGGTTGATTGGGATAATTCCATAACAGCACCTCCACGCTTATCTTAAACCAGAGCGTGAACGTGCTGAATAAACTATCTTTCAAAGATTGTTTGTTTTCTTTAACAGGTTTGTTTGAAATAACTTCACCTTATATCTGCTGCTGGTCCCTGCGGTATTCCGAAGGCGATTTGCCGTAATGCTTCTTGAACAGCACGCTGAAGTATTGCGGATTGCGGTAGCCCACCTGCTCCGCCACCTCGTAGGATTTCGCGTCCGTAGCCGCCAGCAGCTCCGCAGCCTTGTCCATGCGCAGCTGAATCAGGTACTCACTGAAGTTGGTGCCTTTATACTTCTTGAACAGCGTGCTGGCATAGGCAGGTGAAATATGAACATGACCGGCAATGGCCGTCAGATTAAGCTCCTCCTCACGGAAATGCTGCCGGATGTACCGCTCCATCTCCTTCAGCAGGGAATGATGCGAGCTCTGCGAATGGCGGATTTCACCGCTGACGAACACCCCGGCTTCGCCGGTAATCGGCTTCAGCTGCGCAGCAGCCAGCGCCTCGCCGTAAGAAAGTGAGATCCGCTCTATACCTTTGCGGCATGTCCCCAGACCAACGCTGACCTGAAGCTTCAAATAATCCTCCAGTGTCCGGCGGATTTTCTCCAGATGCACTGGCAGGCATTCTGCCGCCGGGTCCTCCCCTGTATCCGCAGCGGGAAGGTTAAAGAGCAGATTCACCCGGTTGTTATAGACTACCGGATACCGGTAAGGGAACGCCTCCGCCCCCAGCTCAGAGCAGATATTGCCGATAGAGAAGAGCAGCAGCTCCGCATTATCCCCTTCTCCCTGGCGGGCGAACCGGCGGCCGTCCTCCGGCTGAATCACCGCAACCTGAAAGAATTCTTCCGGTGCCGCTATGCCCAGATTGCCCAGCTCAACCCGGGCCCACTGCGGATTGGCACAGCCCTCAAGCAGCTCCGCCAGGAACTTATTCTGGATCAGGGACTGGCTCTTCCGGGCTTTTTCAGCCTCTTTCCTCTCCGCCAGAAAGGTACTGGCGGCCGCTGCCACCGCGTTTAAGATCACTTCATTGTCCTCATATTTCAGAATGTAATCCGCCGCCTGCAGCCGCAGCGCCTGCTTGGCATAAGAGAAATCATCGTAGCCGGTCAGAAAGACAACCTTGGTACCGGCATACACCTCGTTAATACGTTCGGCCAGCTGCAGCCCGTCCAGAAAAGGCATTTGGATATCCGTCAGCACCAGATCCGGCTGCAGCTCCTGCATCCGCTCAAGCGCCTCTTCCCCGTCGGCAGCCGTACCGGCTACCTCGATTCCGGCCTGCTCCCAGCGGATATTGCGCTTAAGGCCTTCCCGGATCCACATATCGTCATCTACAATGAGCAGTTTAATCATGAGCGTCTCCTTCTTTCTGTACACGGGGCATCTCTACCGTTACCCGGGTGAATTTCATTTCCTCGCTGCCGATAGCCAGGCCGTATGGCAGTCCGAATTGCAGCACCAGCCGGCGGTGGGCATTCCAGAGTCCGAAGCTCAGCGCATGGTCACCCGCAATATCCGCCTGGAGTGAAGCGCGCAGCTGGCTAAGCCGCTCAGGCAGGATGCCTTGTCCGTTGTCATAAATTTCAAGCACTGCGGTATCCTCCGCCGCATGCCCCTTTATGGCCACCAGCCCTTTGCCGCGCTTGTTCTTGATCCCGTGATAGACTGCATTCTCTACGATCGGCTGCAGCGTCAGCTTCGGGATGCGCAGGGACAACAGCTCATCTTCCACCTCAATCGTATAGTCGAAATCCTGATTATACCGGATATTCAGAATCAGGAGATAGCTGCGCACATGCTCGATTTCTTCCGCCAGGGTAATCAGCTCTGCGCCTTTGCTGATCCCGATACGGAAATACCGGGTTAAGGCGCTCACCATCAAGGAGGCGCGTTCCCGCTCCTCCAGATCAATCAGATGCTTGATCGAACCCAGCGTATTATATAGAAAATGCGGCTGAATCTGCGCCTGCAGCGCCCGCATCTCCGCCTTGCGCTTCTGCTCCTGCTCCTCGCGGACCTCGCTCAGCAGCTGCTCAACCGAATCGGAGAGCCGGGTCAGGCCGGTAGCCAGGACGCCGATCTCATTGTGCTGGTCAATCGCGAAGCTGACACTGAAATCCCCGCGCTCGAAGCGTTTGACCTGCTTGGACAGGTAACGGATCGGATTGCTCAGGTTGCGCGCAGCCAGCGTCGCTGACGCGGCGACCAGCACCAGAATGACCAGGGTTACGGCCAGAACGATCCACTGGATACGCGACGCACCCGCGAGAATATCCTTCTCCGGTACAATGGCCGCCAGCACCCAGCCGTTCAACGGCAGCGTCTGATAGGCAATATCCAGCTTCTGGCCGGCTGCGCTGCCCGCTGTAAGACTGCCGTTCCCGCCCGCAAGCTGCCTCAGGTCGGCAATCGTATCCGGCTGCACTTCATAGTCTGCCTTCAATGTCCTGGAGAACAGCTCGCCGTCCGGGCTGATTAACGCCAGCGCACCGTTCGGGCTGATCTTCACATTTTGCATAATTTCCAGAAAGTAACTTTCACGCAGGTTAATCAGCACGATCCCGCTGGAGGAGGAGGTGGGTGTACCGATCATTTTGAAGCTGCTGAGCACCCGCCTGTCCTCTACCGTATCAAAGACAGCGTCTTTATGGCTGTTGAGCCAATAGTAGCCTTTCTCGGATGTGTTATACCGCTGCTGCCAGGCCGGAAGGTCGATCGAGACGCTGCGGGGTACATACTCCTGCTGGAGGCTGAAGGAACGGCCGTTATTGAAGGCAACATAGATGGAATCGACCATCGCATTATAGGTGTGGTATACATTGCCCAGCCGGTTATGCAGCTCAATAATGTCATTGAATTTCTGCGGGGTATCCCCCTGATCGTTCACAGACAAGAGATTACGCAGCGACGTAGTATCCTCCAGATTAACCAGCTGTTCAAATATAGTCAGAAACTTATCATCCAGAAACAAAGCCGTTTGATAGGTGGTATCCGCCTGCGAATACAGCGAGTTTTTGCGGAGCTGGTCGCTGGCGGACCAGTAGGAGAACGAGCCTGTAGCAATAACGGACAGAATCATTACCGGCAAAAAAGTAATCAGCAGCTTAGCCTGTATAGGCTTATCAAGAAAATAACGCTTCATGTGGCCTCTTCCTCTCCCCCGTTTGCGGTACAGCGCGTCTGAATTTTACGGCCGGCTCAAATGTAAGGGCTTTAATAAGGCTCGAGTCTAACACATAATCGGACATTAGGAAACAAATCTTATCACCTGATTACCGGGGGAGGCGGGAAATACAGACCCTTATGGACACCACAGCCTTTATTCGCTCAAAATAGGCCTTTTGGGCGGTCTTGCGGACACCATGGCCCTTATCCGCCGCTTTTCATGGGCAAATTTCACTTTTCCGGTGAAATAACGGCGCTCATGTCCGTAAGACCAACACTCAGGTGCCTTTCCGCTGGCTTAACGCCTCTCCTGTCCGTAACGCTCAGCCAGTCACTTGAACAACCATTACGCGACTGGCTGCTTGCTGAACAGGGAGCCAATTCCGTCCATTTACCTGCGCGGCAGCTCATTGTACATGATTGTCCGCTTAAAGATGAGACTTGCGGCAGCTGCCCGCCCCGGATTTTTGGATGATTACTGCTGTTCATGGTGAAAATCCAATCCCTGATCAATAAAAAAGACCCCTGGTATGGGGTCCCGCGCAGACTCTCTATTGCCTGCTACAGCTTTTGCCCGCCCTGATAGGCGGTCTCGTCCTGGCGCACTTTCCAGCCGGCAGCCTTCGCCTGCTCAAGCAGCTCCGTTCCGTCATCCAGCGGCTTGTAGCCAATTGAATCCTCCAGATAACCGATATCATAATAATTGTCGCTATTAGCTGAAGTGCCGTATAGATTCATATATGGAATACCGGCGTCCGCTTCGATACAGCAGATCACCAGCTGCAGCATATCGCGTTCAGAGATCCAGATATGTCCTGCACGCTCCGAATGGGGCCGGTCATCGCCGGGGAAATTGCCGATCCGGATATTGAAGGATGAGATTCGGCCCTGATCCGCATACAGGCGGCCGAGCAGCTCGATATAACATTTGCTCAGCCCGTAGAAGCTGTCCGGCCGGTAAGGGTCCATGACATCGGTCTTCTCATCTGACCGGTAGAAGCCGGTTGCGTGATTTGAGCTGGCGAAGATTATCCGCTTCACCCCGTTTGCAGCCGCCGCCTCGAACAGCTTATAAGCACCGCTCACATTCCCCTGCAGCACTTTGCCGAGGAAATCCTCCTCATCCTTGATCCAGGCAAAATGCAGCACGGCATCCGCTCCCCGCGTCAGCTCAGCCAGCCGCGCTTCATCCGTGATGTCCAGCTGCAGAATCCCTTCCGCTTCATCCGCCTGTATATCCGCACCGGTAATAGCATACCTGTCATCTGCCTTCAAGCCCTGATAGATCACATTGCCGATTCTGCCTGACGCCCCTGTCAAGAGCAGTTTGCGCTTCATCTCCCGCCAGCTCCCTTCCGCTGTTCCAGTTTCGGTGTAATGTTAGTTATTACCCGCCGGGAGAGGGCATTATACAAACTATAGTGTACTTATTCTGTATGACTCTGGCCTTCATCACTGTTCATCACTGAAACACCCCAGATTGTCTTCCGCAAACTCCCGGAACGTCCGCGGCTCCCGGCCGGTCAGCTCCCTGAACTCATGGCTCACCCTTTGCGCCGTGCCCATCCGGGTCATGAAATAGAGGGCAACCGTAACATTAACATAAGCCTTATCCAGCCCACGGTGCTTAATATAATACCGTCTGTACCGTAGAAACCCCGGCCTTACGTAGGTGATCTTCCGTCCGGTAACCTCACTCAGAATCTCAGCCACCTGATTATAATCCAGGGACTCTGAACCCGTTATAGTGTAGGCAGTATTAGCGAACCTCCCGGGGTCCTTCAGCACCGTGGCTGCCGCAAGCCCGATATCGGCAGCATCGATGAAGCTCGCCTTGCTCTTGCCGGCCGGAATGAAGATCTGATTCTGCCGGCGGATCTCCTCGGCATGAATCCCCGACAAATTCTGCATGAAGAAGCCCGGACGGATATGGGCATAGGGAATGCCGGAAGATTCTATGTATTTCTCAATCTTGTAATGCGGCGGTACACTATTCTTCTCGATGCCCATCAGGGACAGGAAGGACACAAGTGTGATGCCGTGATCCTTCATGGCATCAATGAACGGGTACAGATCCTCCGGCCTGCCCAGATGCGGCGGCCGCATCAGAAAGACACGGTCCACACCTGCAAGTGCGGCTGCAAACGTGCTCTGCTTAGTGAAATCCAGCTCCACACAGGTTACCCTGCCGTTAAATTTACGTTCCAGCCTGCCGGCATCGGTCCCCGCAGCTGTAACCCGCTCGCCTGTCTTCAGCAACTCTTCCACCACATAACCGCCGACATTGCCGGAAGCTCCTGTGACTAATACGCTCATGGACGTCCCGCCTCCCCGCTTAAGATTTCTGTAGCCTGCTGCATTAAATCTATGAACCTCCCGAAATCGGCGCTGCCCATCTGCTCTTCAAGCTGCTCCATACTGCGGAAATATTCAGCCGCCGTAGACTCTACCAGCTCACGGCCCGCTGCCGTTAATGAAACGGTATAGCTTCGGCCATCTGTAGGTGATGCCGCCTTCTGCAGATACTGCTGCCGGACCAGAGAATTAATCATCACCGTAACCGACGGCTTGGAGATCCGGAAGAAGCTGCTGACCAACAGCGGCGTAACCGGCTCCTCCTGCTTCTCAATATAGATGAGCACGCCCATCTCACTCGAGCGCACAGGAATTCCCTTCTTAACCTGCATCTGCTGCCGGCAAAATAACCCGACAATCTCCGCACTCCTTACCGTGCTTTCCTTCATCTGCACACCTCATTTTAGTTAGTCTGATTAACTATATTCTCACACGCCTGCCTGTCTTTTGTCAAAATCAATTTCTTGGGCCGAAACGGCAAAGAAGCGCCTAAGCGCTTCTTACCAAATGAATTGCAGCTCCGGATTCTCTCACCAGGCTGCTGCGAATCTTCAGATCCGCAGCGGACCGTATTCATAGTCCGTCTATATCATATATTGTTCCAGCGATAGCCGGTCCTTCACAATCAGCTGTTTATTGCCGATCAGCTCAATAAGCCCGAGATCCTCGAAGATGGCGAACTTACGGCTGATCGTCTCCCGGGTAACGCCGACATAGCTGGCCAGCTCCTCACGGGAGAGCGGCAGCTTAATGAAGGTGCCGCCGCTGCGCGGCTTGCCGTACTTGTCGCTAAGCTCCAGAATCATATAGGCAATCCGGATCTCCGGGTCCTTGGTCGCCAGGCTCTGGGCCAGATTCTCCGTGTGGGCGAGCCGCTTCGAGACCGTCTTCAGCAGCTTAATCGTGATATCCGGATTCTCAGTCATCAGCTGCTCCATATCCGGCCGGGTCAGCAGGCAGATGGCGGTATCAGTCAGGGCATAGGCGCTGAAATTGCTCAGCTCTTCACTGCTGAGAATATTCAGCTCGCCGAAGAATTCCCCGCTGCTCAGCACATGCAGAATCTGCTCCTTGCCCTGCGGCGTCATCTTGGACAGCTTCACCTGCCCCTGCTGAATGATATATAAAGTGTCGGTAGGCTGCTCTTCGAGAATTAGCGCCTGGCCTTTGGCATATTTGCGGTGCTTGATCATTTCACTGATCCGCGAGAGCTCCCCGTTACTCAAATGTGCGAAAATCGGCACCTTGCGGGTACACGGCTCCGCAGCGTTCTTGCAGGAATGTTCCGGCATTTCCTATCCCTCCCAGGTTCATCTGCCAGCTTAATGGAGCGGCTGTTCCTTAAGACACAATCCTTTTCTGGGCTACCGGTTCGAAATGGCTCGTATCCTCACCGCACACCGGGCAGACCCAATCCTCCGGCAGATCCTCAAAAGCTGTACCCGCACAAACATCCTCATCCGGATCACCCAGCGCCGGATCGTAAATATAGCCGCAAGGCTTACAAATATATTTGGTCATGGTTAGTTCCTCCTGTAATCATTGATTTTAGTTGTACTCTGTACAACTAAACCTGCCGTATTCTGCCTTCACAGGGTTTTAGTTGTATTTAGTACACTTATATTTCCGGAAATCGTTCAAAATACGCCATCTGTGCAGTTATAGTTGCACGAAATACACTTAAGGTGTGTACACGGACAGTAATGCCGGTTTTAGTTGTAAAAACTACAGTTAATCCACATCAGTGCGGGTAGCAGGCATCCGATTCGTTTATAGAACAACTATTACTCAGCAGGCTTTTGACCGTGATCCGCTATGCCAGCCTGCTCTCTACCGCACTCATAATTTCCTCCAGGCTGCGGCTTGCAAGATCTATGCCTTCCAGGCTTACGGCCTGCTCCACTGCGGACTTATAGATCAGTGAGGCAGCGGCACCCTCCCAGGAGATAGCTCCGGCCAGCCTGTTGTCCTTCACATAAATCTTGGTGTACACGCCATCCGCCTCAGCCGATACCGTCTGGTCACACTGGCGCTCATCCGTATTCCCGATCGAGAACAGCGAGCTGCCAAAGGCGTTAAACAGTGTAACCGGCGTTGTTCTGCGGTAATCTGCAGGCTCAGCTGCCGCCATATTGCCTCCGGCAACCTTGCCCTGCTCCATCGCTCCGCCCCACAGCCCTTCAACGAGGCCGTCCAGCTCGGCCAGATCTCCGGCAGCATATATATGCGGCGCGCTTGTCTGCAAATGCGTATTCACTACGACCCCTGAACGGGTAGTGATGCCTGTATTCTGCATAAGCCCGGTATTCGGTACAATTCCGATGGAGTATACAACATGGTCACACGGAACCACCGTCCCGTTATCCAGCGTCACACCTGTGACTGCCTCTTCACCTGTAATTGCGGCCACTCCCGCATGAAGCTTAACCTGTACTCCATGCTGCTCCAGGCTGCCGCGCAGCCGTTCAGAGGAAGCTTCATCCAGCTGTCTTGCCATCAGGCGCGGGGCCGCTTCAACAACCGTCACCGGATAGCCGGCTTCATGCAGCGCCCATGCCGTCTCCAGCCCCTGGACTCCGCCGCCGATGACCACGACCTGCTGGCCGCTGGTCAGGCTTGCCTTCAGCTGATCGGCATCACCGAGTTCCCGGATCGTGTGGACATTCTTCAGACCTGCTCCGTCTACGCTCAGCGCCCGGTTGCGGGCGCCCATGCAGAGCAGCAGCTTATGGTAGGTTACCCGCCGGCCGTCTGCTGTCTCCACCTCCTGCGATTCCGGGTGAATGGACGCTACCCGGCTTGCGGTATGAAGGGTGATCCGATTCTCCCGGTACCACTTCTCCTTCTTGATCAGCACCTTCTCGCTGTGCAGATCGCTGAACAGCCCTTTGGTCAGCTTAATCCGGTTGTAGGGCAGATGGTTCTCTTCACCAAAGATCGTAATGTCCGACTCCGCATCCCGGTCACGGATCGCCTTGGCGGCATGAACCGCTGCTACGCCGCTGCCGACTATCACATAATGTCTGTTCATCTCTGTACCCCCCTTTAGATTGCGCTCAGCAGCAGATCAGAGACAAATTCAGCGGCATTCTTGATTCTCTGTGTCTTCTCGGCCTCTTTCGGGGAGAAGCGGACACGGATCGGGAATTCCACATGGGTCATTCCGGTGGATTTGATCACATCAGATGTGCTCTGCACGCTCATATTGGTTCCGTTCAGATAATCCTGAATGACTTCAATCGCTTCACCGCTCCAGCCGTAAGAGCCGAAGGCTGCAGCCAGCTTGCCCTCCAGATTCATCTGCTGCAGCTCCTTCAGCAGCGGCTCCAGATTGCCGATCATATCGGCATAACGGGTCGAGCTGCCGATGAAGACGGCGTCTGCTGCGGCGATGCTGTCCAGAATAACGGACCGCTCGCTTTTATCCGCATCCCATACGGTAGTCTCAATTCCGTTCTCCTGCAGCGTGGCCTGCAGAATGCCGGCCATCTTCTTCGTATTGTTCTTAATGGTTGTATACACGATAGCCGCTTTCTTCCCTTCGGTCGTCTCCCGGCTCAACTCGGCATACAGATCCATATACTTCTGGACGTCTTCGCGGATCAGGAACCCGTGAGAAGGGGCGATCATCTCAATATCCAGATCCTTAACAGCTTCCATCAGTGTACGGACATATCTTCTGTGCGGATGGATAATTGCGTTATAGTAACCTTTGAAGTCCTCGGTAATGTCGAACCCGGCTTCATCGCTGAACAGCTTATCCACAGCCACATGGGTGCTGAAGATATCGCAAGGGTAGAGGATTTTGTCCTCCACACAATAAGTGATCATCGTCTCAGCGGTATGCAGGTACGGAGTCTCTTTGAACAGCAGCGTTTTGCCGCCGATATCTAGCGTATCCCCGTCCTTCACCGCCAGGAAGTTGCGGCTGTGCAGCTTGTACATTTCCTGCAGCTCCGGCACGGCGATCTCCGTGCACACGATCGTTGCATTAGCCGCCTGTGAGGCCAGTGCCGCTAGACCCCCGGAGTGATCCGGCTCGGTATGGTTGATTACAATGTAGGCAATATCCAGCGGATCAATCAGCTCCGCCATCCGCTCCGCATATTCACGGCCGAACTCCATATCCACCGTATCGATAACGGTCGGCTTGCCTGTTTTGAGCAAATATGAATTATAGGTGGTTCCCTTCGCCAGGATCAGCCGGTGGAACGGAACCTCCCGGTTGTCGATTTTGCCTACCCAGTACGTATCCTTAGCAATCTTAATCTCTGTATTGTTCATCTCTCACGCCTCCAATTGATAATGTCTATCAGCAACCTCATTCTATAACGGGTGCCGGGTGCAAAAGGAGGATTGAAATCAAATTTTGAAAAGTTTGCTCGGGAGTGGAGGTTTACATGAATGAATATACACCTTTCAGAAAAGAAGGAGGTGCGTGGAGTCACACCTCGGATTACAGCCGGGCGGATACATCAACAGAGCAGCGTTCTCCCGGTATGGAAGTGCCGCTGCTCTGCGATTTCAGTGATATGCAGTTATCTATTCTAACCGGCCTTCATTGCCCCTTGCCGCCGATAGTCCCAAGGCCAGAGCGCCGCATAATCCCGCCTGCTGGCCCAGCCCCGGAGCCGTAATATACTCGTCCATCCGCTCCAGAATGGCATCCGTATTGACATAGCCGTTCAGATTCCGCAGGACCGCCCGGCGGATCAGCGGATACAGCTGCACCTGCTGCATTACGCCGCCGCCGAGTATAATTTTGTGCGGAGAGAGCAGCAGTATGGCTTGGGTGATGGACTGGGCAAGATAATAGGCTTCAATCTCCCATGCCTTGTGCTCCGCCGGAAGCTCATACCCCTTCTTGCCCCACCGGGCTTCAATGGCAGGGCCCGCCGCCATTCCTTCGAGACAGTCTCCGTGGTATGGACAGTGTCCGGCATAATCATCCTCCGGATGACGCCGTACCGGCACATGCCCGCCTTCTGGATGGACAAGACCGTGGACTAACCGGCCTTCGGAATATACGCCGACACCAATGCCGGTGCCTACAGTCATGTACAGACAACTGGACAGGCCCCGCGCAGCCCCCCACTTGACCTCTCCGTATGCCGCTGCATTCACATCGGTATCCCAGCCGAACGGAACCGGAAAGACCTGCTTCAAGGCGCCAAGCAGATTATAGTTTGCCCATCCCGGCTTCGGCGTGGTCGTAATGCAGCCATAGGCCGGGCTGCCTGGAGAGAGATCAATGGGGCCGAAGGAGCCGACTCCGATAGCCTCTACCTCTTTACCCTGAAAATATTCAATAACCTGGGGCATCGTCTGCCCCGGATGATTTGTCGGGAAGCTGATCTGCTCCAAGATCACCCCGTTCTCATCCCCGATCCCGCAGATGAATTTGGTTCCGCCGGCTTCAATAGCTCCTATACGCATCCAGGCAGCCCTCCCGTTACCGGCTGCCGCCGGCAGGCGCAGCAGGAGACAGCTCATAAATACGGACCGAAAGGAACCGCTTCTCCTCCTGCTCTGCAAATGCGGCCAGACCGGTTGATCCGTGCTCAGGGAATATTAGATCTGTAATAACTGCCTGGCCTCCGCCGGCAAATACCTCAACCGAGGAGCGGTCCACATAGATATGCAGATCACAGGCTGCTGCCGGAGCTGCGAGCCTGGCGGAATGCATTCCTGCGAACAGCGGGTGGAAGCTGCTCTTCCCGGATACCCTCCGGTCAACATACAGCTCCTGCGTCTGCCCGTTAATTCCGGCAAGCGTCTGCTCAGCGGCGCCTGCCTTCATGCGGAACCCGGCAGTCATTCCAGGCGCAAGCTCCGCTTCAATTACATATGCCTCCAGCTGAATACCGGCACATGCCGCATTAATCTCTTGCGCAGAAGCGTTGGTGAGCGACAGGACCGGAATTCGCACCGCTTCCAGCTCTTGTGCAGGCCGCTGAATAAGCGCGGCCTCCCCGTTTCTTGTCTCCAGCGTAAGCTCCCTGGGAATGGTCATCGCCCCGCGGAAGCCTGCGGACGGCGTCTGCGGCGCATACATCCAGTTGCTCATCCAGCCGATGAACAGGCGTCTTCCGTCTTCCTCCGGCAGATCGGACCAGCTTACGCCGGCATAATTATCCCTGCCGTAATCCACCCAGCGGATGCTATGCGAAGCCTCGTCAGGCGTGAACACCTCACCGTCAAAGCCGCCAGTGAAATACTGTGTCCGCGAGCCTTCCTCATAGGCAGGGTCAGCGCCAATGCTGACGAGCATTACCCAGCGGATCTTCTCCTTATCCCCGTCCACAGCCAGCGGGAACAGATCCGGACACTCCCATACCCCGTCATGCGAACCGGTGCCTGTGCCGAATTCGCTGGCGAAGGTCCAGTGAATCAGGTCCGGCGAATGATACAGGCAGACGGTCTGGCCGCAGGCGACAATCATGACCCACCGGCTCCGCTCCCTATCCCAGAATACTTTGGGATCACGGAAATCAATGAAGGTATCATGTGTAAGCACCGGGTTCCCGGCGTATTTCGTCCAGGTTCTGCCGTTATCCTTACTATAGGCAATACTCTGATACTGAAGCGGATGCTCATCTTCCGGCCTGTTCAGATGATGTGTGAAGATTGCCACCAGACCCGGTTTTTCCCCGAAAAATCCCGTCGTATTGTGCCAGTCGACCACAGCGCTTCCCGAAAAAATCATCCCCAGCTCATCCGGCACCAGCGCAAGCGGCAGCTCCTCCCAAGTCACCAGGTCCTTACTCACCGCATGACCCCAGTGCATCTCGCCCATAGTCATCCCGTCCGGGTGATGCTGGAAGAACAAATGATATTCCCCCTCGAAGTACACCAGCCCGTTCGGATCATTCATCCAGTTCTTCTCGGGTGAGAAATGATAGACCCCCCGGTAGTTTTGTTTAGTAGTTGCTGACATTATGATTTCTCCTTTTCTCCCGGATAGATTGAACCGAGAATTTAGAGAAAAGGCCGGGCTCAACTGAGGGAAAGGCTTGGACTTCGCCACTGTAAGAATTGGATTAGATTATACTTGTGATTTATTATTCCGGGGATTAACCGCAGCTGCAGAGAATGTTTGGACTTCCGGCCGCTGTTGTCTGCAGATTTCTTGATTATAACCGCTGTTAGCGGTGGAAATCAGCAGACAAAGGCGGATGCTATGCTCCTACAGTTCCAAACTTCTCCTCCGCCACCCCCCCCTGAAGCTATATCTCCAAGTTTGATTTAAATCCCTATCCTTCCGATGCCAGTCTTCAGTTCCAGCCTAATCCTCCGCTGCTCCGCTCCCTTTTCTCAAGATTCCGGTTCAATCTTAATTTATATTTATATATTATTTACTTCCCCGTTGCCCTGTCGTAGCCGCTCTGCTTGATCGTCAGCCATTCCTGCAGGCCCAGGCGGTCCAGCTCCTTAAGATAATCGGCCCACTGCGCATCTATTTTGCCGTTCTGGTACCATTCGGTCCGCATTCTGAGCACATAGGCGAACAAGTCGGTTTCAATCGTCGTCAGCCGGTCCAGCTCGTCGATGGAGTGGAATACGCTCGGCATCACGTTCTCTGCCTTCATTTTCGGCGCCATAATGTTCTTGACGATATCCATTCTGCCCTTGGCATCATCCGGCATGGTGGTGTACTTACCATAATAGGAATCGAGGATCGCCAGCGGACCGCCGATGCTCGTCTTCTCGCGCAGCTCAACCGGTGCGGCACCTTCAAGCGGCAGATGCTTCAGCATGGCCGCTGCCTCATCGAACTCAAAGATGTTCTGCTGCGTCTCATCACCATAGGTACCCCAGTTGTCCTGTACGGACTGGAGCGGATCATACAGCTGATCCACCCATTTCGCTGTAGTTTCCAGGTTCTTATTCGCGCTCGTAATGACCATCTTGCCGCGGCCAAGACCCAGGGCGTTCGTCCGGGTGACATTGATTTCACCATCCGGTCCCGCCAGCGGCGGCATTACTTCATAGGCATCGTTAGCGCCGGAGATATTCGCTTTATCCCAGGAGAAATAAAGGCCGTATTTCTGATCCTTCCCTTTGGCCAGATAAGTGCTCCAGTCCTGGGTGTAGGCTTCAATATCAATCAGCTTCTCTTTGTACAGCTCATTGATGAATTTCACCGCATTCTTGTAGTCCTCCTGCGCAGCCGTAAAGATTACTTTGCCGTCATTGCTGACCACCGCATGGTCAGGATTCTCACCGAGTCCGAACGAACCGAACAGGAAGGCCAAATCCTCCGCTCCCGGCTTGTTAATGAAGGACAACGGAATTTCGTCCGCCTGGCCGTTGCCGTTCGGATCCCCAGTCTTGAAGGCAATCAGCACCTGCTTCAATTCTTCCGTGGTGGCCGGCATATCAAGGCCCAGCTTCTTCAGCCATTCCACATTAATCCAAGGCATGCTGTCCACCGCCTGGATTCTTTCCTTGCCGTTGCCAAGCTCCTCAATCCAGGGGAATGCGTAAATGTTGCCGTCTGGTGCTGTAATCATGCTTTTATACTCGGGAGCTTCCTCCAGTACCTTGCTGAAGTTAGGCATATTCTGCTCGATCAGCTCATTCAGCGGAATGATGGCGCCGTCTTTGGCCAGCTTCAGCAGCTCATAATCGCTATAGTCCGCATTGAAAATCGCATCCGGAAGGTCGCCGCTGGCGACAGCCAGATTTCTTTTCTCCACAAACACATCATTCGTGAAGTTCTTCCAGTTGATATGCACATTCGTTTTCTCTTCGAGCCGTTTATTGATCAGCTTGTCATTCGGGTCGGCCGGAGCCAGCGCGGAGCTTTGCGTAATGAAGTTCAGGGTAACTTTGCCGTCCGGGTCCTGTTGCTCACTGGCAGCTTTTCCTCCTCCTCCCCCGCCGCCGCAGGCTGCAAGGAACATGAAGGAAGCGAGGACAGAGGCTGAAGCAGTTTTGGACAATACTTTGGATCTGTTTGATCTTGTCACCGGAAATGACCTCCAATATAAATAAGAATGAAAGAAGCTTATCTATGTGCGGGCCGCTGCCTATTTAATGGAGCCGACCATGACACCTTTCTCAAAATACTTCTGGAAAAACGGATACATAACAATCAGCGGGACGCTTGAGACCACGATTGCCGCATACTTGATAATTTCCGACAAGCGCTTCATTTCCGCCGCCGCCAGCTGATCACTGATCATGCCCGGGTCTACCTGATTCTGAATCAGGATGGAGCGCAGCACGAGCTGCAGCGGATGGAGATTAGGATTATCAAGATAGATCATCGCGTCGAAATAGGAATTCCACTGGCCGACAAAAGCGTACAGCGCCAGCACGAAAATAATCGGCTTGGAGAGCGGCAGTACGATGCTGAAGAAAATCCTCATCTCCGAAGCGCCGTCGACATTGGACGCCTCCTTCAGCTCCTTCGGTACCCCCTTGAAGAAGGTCCGGGACAAAATAATATTCCAGACGTTCACTGCCCCGGGAATAATTACCGCCCAGACGGTATCCAGCAGCCCCAGGTTTTTGACCAGCAGGTAGGTCGGGACCAGGCCGCCGCCGAAGAACATTGTGAAGAGGAAGACGGTCATAAACAGGCCTTTCCCCTTGAGCCGCTCATCCGACAGGGCATATCCGGCGCAGACTGAAACCATAACGGTAAGAACAGCAAAAGCCGAGGCATACAAAACCGCGTTGGCAAATCCCCGGAGCATCGCCGGATTGGTAAGAATCATCCTGTAGCCTTCAGCGGACCAGTCGGACAGGCGGAAGGAAATCCCCCGGCTGAGCAGCACGGACGGATCCATGAAGGAAGCAATCACCACATAGATGAGCGGAAGAATCACAACCAGCACGGCCAGGGTCAGAAAAGCAGCGTTCAGCGCAAGCATAAAACGGTCCATCCGGGAATGTTTGACGAACATGACTTGTTGCTCCTTTCTTAGTAAAGGCCTTCGCCCTCATTCAGCTTCTTCACGGTGAAGTTCACCGTAACCAGCAGGATGACATTGATGATCGAATTGAACAGCCCTACCGCAGCTGAGTAGGCATAGTCACCGGACTGCAGGCCGATTTTGTATACATAGGTCGGGATGATCTCCGAGGCCGGAAGGTTCGTGGCCGTCTGCATGAGATAAGCCTTCTCGAAGCCGATCGACATGATTCCGCCTGCCGCAAGAATGAACACAATCGCCATAATCGGGCGGATGGCCGGAAGATCAATATGACGGATTCTCTGCAGCAGATTTGCCCCATCCAGATTCGCCGCATTATGTAACTCAGGGTCCACATTCGCCAGCGCCGCCACATAGATGATGGAAGCCCAGCCCGCCCCCGTCCAGATGTCGGACAGAATATAGATCCAGCGGAAGTACTCCGGACGCGACATGAACATTACCGGCTCACCGGCAATCCAGCTGAACAGTTGATTCACAGGTCCTGTCGGTGACAGGAAGATAAACAGCATGCCCACCACCACAACGACAGATATAAAGTTAGGCGCATACAGGAACAGCTGGACATTCTTCTTCACTCCGGCCCGGCGGACCTGATTCAGCATCAGCGCTAGCAGGATGGGCACTGGGAACGTCAGAATCAGACCGGACAAGCTCAATTTAAGCGTATTCATAAAAATAACTCCGAAGTTTGGGGATGACAGGAATTTCTCAAAATTGTACAGTCCGACCCATTCACTTCCCATGATCCCCTTGAGCGGACTGAAATCCTTAAAGGCAATAACTGCACCATACATCGGACCGTATTTGAAAATCAGGGTCAGGATCAGCGCAGGCGACAGCATGAGATACAAAAAGTAATGCTTCTTTACATATTCCATCAGAGAGCCTTTCCGCTCCGCTGCCAGTTTCCGCCGGTCCGCTTCTATCGTGTTTTGCAATGCCTTTACCTCCATTCTTATGCATAGTTTGTATTTCACTGCTGCCGGGACGTATGTTAAGGTTTACATTTTTACATCCACGCCCCTCATTTCATTTACAATTTACCAAACACATCATCAACAGTCAATACATTTTGTAAAAATATATTTGTACATTTGACAATAAAATTATCATTAAATGCTCTATATAGTTGTGAAAAAATCAAAAAAACTGCTTCCATCAGTAAAAAAGCAATATTCACGCTAGAAATATTCATCTCTATGCCTTTACCAAGAAGACGCCAACCTATTCCCGCTTCAAAAATGTAAACATAATTGTGCATTTGTAAAAATAACATTGCTATTTTGGCGAAACTATTATACATTTAAGGGAGTACAACGATAAGAGACTGAGGTGAGCTTACAGATATGGCACGGGGAAAAGTAACGATCCAGGATATCGCTGATGCACTCGGGATCTCCAGAAACACAGCCTCCAAAGCCTTGAACGGAACGGAAGGCCTGCCTGAAGAGACCAGGAGCAAGGTGATCAAGAAGGCTATTGAGTTAAAGTATAAACAATTTTCTCTGATAGAGCCGGACCCGGTTCCTCCGAAGAGTTCACGGAATATCGCCTTATTAACGGAGAATCTTCCGAATACCTCACACTTTGGATCGGCTCTGATCAGCGGCCTGGAGAAGCGGATCAGTGCGGAGGGATATAATTTATCCATACATATTATCCGGGAGATTGACCAGAAGGCATTGACGCTGCCGAATAATTTCGACGTCGCCAATGTGGACGGGATTATCTGCATTGAGCTGTTTAACCTGGCCTACAGCCAGCTGATTACAAGCCTTGCGGTACCGACTATTTTCATCGACTGCTCTGCACATATCTGTTATCCCGATTTCCGGGCGGATATTTTATTAATGGAGAATGAGCACAGCACGTATCAGCTTACCAGCAAGCTAATTGAGGGCGGTTACACAACTTTGGGGTTCATCGGGGATTATAATCATTGCCGGAGCTTTAACGAACGGTGGACCGGCTTCAACCGGGCGCTGCATGAGGCAGGCATCCGGCTGAATCCGGACCAGTGTGTGCTCGATAAAGATGATACTTTCTTTGCCGGTCCCGGCTGGGCGGAAGAGAAATTAACCGGCATGGCGGAGCTTCCGTCCGCCTTTGTGTGCGCGAACGATTACATTGCGGTCAATTTCATGAAATCCCTGAAGAATCTGGGTTATTCCATTCCCGGTCAGCTTGTCGTCTGCGGCTTCGATAACAGCCCGGAATCAAGCATTATTGAGCCGCATCTGACCACTGTCCACATCTACAGCATCGAGATGGGCGTCAAAGCTGCAGAAATGCTGCTGTCACGGATCCAGACACCGGAACAGCCCTTCCAGGTCTCGCATATCTACACAGCGCCGATTATCAGGGAATCCACGCCGGGCATCATTTAATTACATTGACACGCAGATTACCACGGGAGTGTCCGGCCTTCATAATCAATGAGGGTCAGCCCCTCCCCGGTATAATCTGGCGCCAGCCGCTCATCCACCAGCCTAAGAATATGCCCGGCAGATTCATCCGGTGTCAGGCTGCCCGACACATCCAGCTTACCCTGCATATAAGTCTGTACATGGCCGGGATGAATGACCATGACCTTGCCGCCTTGCGGTGATATCTGGTTATGAATCAGCTGGGACTGCATATTGAGAGCAGCCTTGGACATGCAGTAGGCGTACCAGGAATTACGCCAGCAGCTCCCGATGCTGCCCGCCTCGGAGGAGATGTTGACGATCATCTTGCTGCCACTTGCCATAACGGGCCCGATCAGTCCGTTTGACATCCGCAGCGAACCCAGCGCATTCACGCGGAATACCCGGTCCATTTCTTCAAAGTCCAGCTCATCCTCCACCGTAGCCTGCATATCCCCCAGGATTGCCCCGTTATTAATCAGGATATCCAGCCGGTCCGTAGCTGCCGCAACCGCTTCCAGTGCCTTGCCTACACTATCCGCATCGCTGATATCGAGCGGAAGCACCCGCAGCCGTTCTGCACTGGCCTCCTCCAGCAGCTTCAGCTCTTCCCCGCTTCCGGCATAATGTCCGGCAAACACAGAATATCCCCGTTCAAGCAGTCCCTTTACCAGGCTGAGTCCGACTCCCCGGTCAGCTCCGGTTACTAATGCCCACTTCATCGCAGCGCCTCCTTATCATATTTGTCTACTTCATTGTAGGCCATGTATTCAAAACCAGATATATACGGATGGCCGTAATTTATAGCATAATGGCTGATTTCCTGCACTACCTGAGGCCTTCGTTCTTTTAACAAGTGTACATTATCCATCTATTGTTCTGCTGCCGAGGTATCCTGACACCCGTGAGTGTCGTTCCAAGCTGCTTAGTCGCTTTTTCACCCTTATCCGCACTTTCTCACTTTGCATAAATGCCTATACAATAAAAAACGTTTCCCGCGCCAAAAAAGGCTGTCCCGCAAGCCTTGAACCGGCTCTTGGAAACAGCCCTTCAGTGGTAAGTGATTATGCTCACCTGACGCTTATCAGGAATACCGGGCCGCAACCCCGGCGAGTTCTGCGAACCGCTCAGCTGATAGATCCGCTTGCCCAAGCTCGTAGACCCTGCCCAGCAAACCATATTTCACCGAGCCGTACCGGTGGTATTTCAGCAGCTCGTGGCGGATGCCCAGGCTGGCGACGAATCCGGCAATCTCCGCAATGTCTCCGGCCGTGTCGTTGAACCCGGGAATGACCGGGGTGCGGACTACGATCCGGCCGGGCTCGAACGAACGGCTCAGGCGTTCCAGATTGTCTTTGATCAAATGCGGAGCTACCCCGGTAAACTTACGGTGAGCCTGCTCGTTAAGTGACTTCAAATCATAATGGATCATATCCAGGCCGGGCAGCAGCCTGCTGAAATGGCTCCAGGGAGTGTGGCCGCAGGTTTCCATTGCGGTGTGGATCCGCCGCCGCTTCGCTCCGGCCAGCAGAGCTTCAGCGAATCCGATCTGGGCAGTAGCCTCCCCTCCGCTGAGCGTCAGGCCGCCGCCGGATCTTGCATAGAACATACTGTCCTGTTCGGCAATCTTCAGCACCTCGTCCACCGTCATCAGACGTCCGTACACATCAATGGCTTGGGCCGGACAGGCGGCCGCGCAATCCAGACAGCCTTCGGCACAGCTTCCGCGGTTCATCTCCACCTTCCCGCTGTCCCGATTCACTGAGATAGCGCCGTGTCCACAGGCCGCAAGACAGAAGCCGCAGGCTGCAGCACCGATACATTTGCCTGCATCATAATACATTTCCCGGGCAGACAGCCATGATTCCGGATTGCTGCACCACTTGCAGCGCAGCGGACATCCCTTCATGAACACTACGGTACGGATGCCCGGACCGTCATGCACTGAATATCTTTGAATATTGAAGATATTGCCTTGAACCGGCTGATGCACCATTCCCATTCTCCATTCCTGCCCATTCCTGCCCCGGCTGCTCCTTGGTTCTCGCATCAGATTGCCGTATGCCCGGTTCTCCGGATCAGATCATTCTGCAGATCCTCTGAGAGATCTGTGAAATAAGCGCTGTAGCCGGCGATCCGCACCAGCAGATTACGGTATTGCTCCGGGTCGCGCTGCGCGTCCAGCAGCGTCTGCCTGTTAATAATGTTGAACTGCAGATGCCAGAGGCGCAAATCGCTCCAGGTCCGGATGAAAGAGACGAGCTTAAAGCTTCCCTCTTCTCCTTCAATAACAGAAGGCGTAAGTTTAATATTGAGCAGTCTCGCGGCTCTTTCCCGGTAGTTGTAGTTCTTGGAGTAGTAGTTGGAGAGCAGGACAGCCGTTGGTCCGTTAATGTCTGCGCCGTGCGAGGCGGAGGAGCCGTCTGCAAGCGGAGAGTAGGCTTTGCGGCCGTTAGGGGTAGCTGAGACAACCTTGCCGAACGGAACATGGGACGTAAACGGAACGTACCGGAGATCCAGGTTCACTCCAAGCTCCTTCGAGTACGCGCGGGTGAATTTCAGGGCTTCTTCATCCAGCTCCTTAGCAATCGAATCCGCATAATCATCGTTGTTACCGTAACTTGGCGCATGGGCCAGCACCTGCCGGACCGCCTCATAACCTTCAAAATCATGGTCCAGCGCCTCTATGAGCCGGGTCATCGAAATCCTTTTATCCTCGAAGACTACTTTTTTAATGGCAGCCAGAGAATCGATTACCGTACCGTAGCCGATAAATTCGAAATAGCCAAGGTCAATTCCGCCCTCGATATGCGGTTCATGGATATCCTTATAATTCTGGAGGCACAGCTTATGCATGGAGGAGCTTAACGGAGCGGCAAAATGACTGCTGCGCAGCCGGATAATCGCGTGCTGCTGGATGAACGCATGCTTCAGGAAATACTTCTGCTGGGCTTTATAGGCAGCAAAGAACTGTTCCCACGAAAGGAAGCTGGCCGCTTCACCCGTCTCAAGCCCGAGCGTCTCGCCGGGATAACGCAGCATTTGCCCGTTGCGCAGCGTCATCTCAACGGCAGCGGCAAAATTGATGTAAGCGCACGGACTCGTATACGTGTCCCGGTTGGGCATCCGGCATTCTGCACAGCCTGATACCGCATAATCATAGGCTTCCTCGAAGGTCGCCCCCTTGGCCAGCAGCAGCGGCACTACCTCTTCGTCATTGATCAGCTTGGGGAAACCCGAGCCTTCCTTGATTGTCTCCGCCACCTCATACAAGTAGCGTTCCGGTGCCCTTGTATGGATCCGGGCTGCCAGATCGGGATAGTTCAAAGGAAATTCCCGTTTGGACTGAAGCATCAGATAAGTGAGCTCATTGGTCGCATCCAGCCCGCCCGGCGTCTGTCCGCCGACCGTTACCGCTTCCCAGTGCGCATACCCTTCGTTAAAGGCACCGCCCGTCGGCGAGATGTAAAGATCGAGGAACTGGGCCATCGCATTCCATACACATTCCAGCAGTTCGATAACCTGTTCATCGTTAATCCGTCCCAGCTCAGAATCCTTCCGGTAGAACGGATACAGATACTGGTCCATCCTTCCATTCGAAATGACCGTCCCTGTCTTCTGTTCCAGCCTGGAGAACATCTGGACGAACCATTGCGACTGTACCGCTTCATGGAAGCTGCGGGGCGGATGCTCCGGCACATGCGAGCAGATAGCAGCAATTCTCCGCAGCTCGGCCTGGCGCGCAGGATCAGCTTCGCTTAGCGCCAGACTGGCAGCAAGCGCAGAATGCCGGTTCGCCCACAGTACGATGGCGTCCGATACATTCACTATAGCCTGCAGGAAGGGCAGCTTCTCCATGTTGTCAACCGGACTGTACGGGTCGAGCTGCCCGATCTCCCGCAGCGCCTCCTCCTTGATCCCCTTATAGCCAATGCGCAGCACCTTCTCATAATCATGCACCCACTGGATGGATGACCGGAAGGATGCCGTTTCGTTGACGATGAATCTGGATTTCAGCGGGTCTTCCGGATCATAGGTCACCTTCAGCGTATCGGCGGGCAGTGCGGCCGCAAGCGCCTCATGAAAGGTCCGGCCTTTCCAGTACGGTGAAATCTCGTTCACAATAATATCAGCATCTTCAGCAGTCAGATCAAACGGAGACTGGCCGCGGCCGGGCAGCTCTCTGATTACAGTATCCAGATAGTCACCATCGAGCTCCGGATAGAGGATGCCGTACCGCCCTGTGCGCCCGCCCCGTCCCGCAATCAGCTGTTCGTCGTCTATATAGACGGTGATATGCTCTGCAATATGGAGGAGTGCCTTGGACCATCTCAGAATCAGGGCTTCCCCTTCGGTCTGCCTGAAGGATTCGGTAAACAGGCGGGCCCGCTCCACATCAATTTTGGGACGCTGGTTCTGAAACGAATGGAGAATCCGGACCGCCCGCTCATGCCCGGGAAGGGTCCGCTCTCCGGGCGCGAGAAGAAGTCTTTGTTCCTGCGCCGACAATACCGGTTGAACCGTCATAAGATCTCCCCCAACTAAATCCTAACTAAACCAGTAGGATTTGTTAAATTATGTGATCCATCGTAAAGCGGCTAAGTTTATTTTGTCAATAAAATTAATTAAAACGTCCGGGAAGGTTCACAATTACAGCTTTCTTCTGCGGGTCAGATTAATCCGGAAAGCATAATTATCTGCACGGTAAATGCTTTTCTCATATTCCAGCGGATTCCCGTCATGATCCAGCACCAGCCGTTTGGACAGCAGCGCGCAGCTTGGTTCGGCAGTCATGCCCAGCAGCTTCTTCTCTTCCGCAGCCGGAATAATAGCGGCTATCGTCTGCTGTGCTTCCCACAGATTAAGACCCAGCTCCGTTTCCAGCACATCGTAGGTGGACACATTGCTTAGATCCAGCAAGGCCAGCTTCTCCCCGATCTCAGGAGGATAATATTGTGTCTCCAGCACAACCGGTGTATCATTCGCCAGGCGCAGCCGGATGGTCTCGTACAGCTGCGGGACCCCGAAGATTGCCGCTGCATCCTGCGGCGCTTCCACAATTCCCTGCTTCAGCACCCGGATATCGGGGGTCAGTCCGCGCTCGCCGATAATGTCATAGAATGTGCTCAGATTGCCCAGCCATTCTTCAATCGGCCGTACAGCTACGAATGTACCAAGGCCCTGCCGGGACTCAAGCATGCCGTCATCAATCAGGGTGCGGATCGCCCGGCGGACCGTTGCCCGGCTTACAGAATATTTATCCATCAGTACATGCTCAGCCGGGATTTTCTCAGTGTAGTTGCCTTTAAATATATCGTTCCGGAGTAAATTCCTTACTTGTAAATGCAAAGGAATTGAATTATTTCTGTCGAGCACTACACCTATCATCCTCTCTGTCCTATAATAATTCCAAGTAAACATATGCGATTATATATTATAGCATTGTCTGGTTGTCCGTACAACCTGTTGACAGGTTGAATTTCGGTGTGGTAATTTATGTATCAACCAATCTTATACAGCTGATCAGACCACTGAAGGCTAAGCTGCGCTCCTTTCCGGGGAGACGTAACTTAGCCTTTATTATGTTTATTTGGAGGCCAAGGAATGAAACAGACATTGACCGGTGTACCTCAAGCAGCTGAACTGGCAGAGCTTCACCGCGAGCATCTGTGGCTGCATCTCACCAATCACAGGCTCTATGAAACACAGGAGCCGCCGATTATGGCTGAAGGTAAAGGCTACATGCTGAAGGATATACAGGGAAGGGAGTTCGTGGACGGCTTGTCCGGAGGCGTATGGGTTGTCAATGTGGGACACGGCAGAGAGAGCATTGCGGATGCCGTGAGCAGGCAACTTAAGACATTACCCTATTATGCCGGTTCTATGGCCACCCCGCCTTACATTATGCTGGCCGCGAAGCTTGCCTCCCTGCTGCCTTCGCTGCCTAAGGTCTATCTCTCGAACAGCGGCTCCGAAGCGAATGAGAAAGCGTTCAAGATGGTGCGGCAATACTTCGCCGTGAAGTCACCCGGTAAGAAGAAATACAAGATTATATACCGGAACCGCGATTATCACGGCACCACCCTGGCTGCGCTGGCCAGCAGCGGGCAGCAGGAACGGAAGGCGGATTTCGGTCCGCTGCCGGAAGGCTTCGCCGAGATTCCCCATGCCCTGTGTTACCGCTGTCCCTTCGGCAAAAGCTATCCCGGCTGCAATATCGACTGTGCACGCGCCCTTGAACAGGTGATACAGCAGGAAGGCGAGGATTCGGTGGCCGCAGTCATTCTGGAGCCGGTAACCGCCGGCGGCGGGATCATCCCTCCGGTTCCGGAGTATTACCCGGTGCTGCAGGAAATCTGCAGACGTTACGGTGTCCTGCTGATTCTGGATGAGGTTGTTACCGGCTTCGGCAGAACTGGGGCGTTGTTCGGGCACCAGCATTACGATGTAGAGCCCGATATCATCACCTTGGCCAAAGGTCTGGCAAGCGGCTATATGCCGATCTCGGCCACGCTTGCACGGAAAGAAATCTTCAGCCAGTTCCTGGCCGGACCGGAGGAGCCGGACGGCTTCTTCCGCGACATCAGTACCTTCGGCGGCTGCGCGGGCAGCTCGGTGGCGGCACTGGAGAACATCCGGATTATTGAAGAGGAGCGCCTCGCGGAGAATAGTGCTGTCATGGGTGCTTATCTGCTGGAGTGCCTGAGGGAGCTTGAGGTGCTGCCTATTGTCGGCAACATCCGCGGGCAGGGTTTACTGGCTGGCGTTGAACTGGTGGAGGATAAACGCTCCAAGGTGCCGCTGCCTGAGAACCGGCTCGCGCAAGTTGTTGCCGCTGCCCGGGAAGAAGGCGTAATTATCGGCAGGATGACGCGCAGTGTGCCGGGCTATAACAACGTGCTGTACATGGCGCCTCCGCTTATCATTGATAAATACGGAATCGACAGAATCACCGGGGCGCTGGGGAAGGCTCTCCGCAGACAACTGTAGCTCTCATTAAGGGGGCAGTCATGCTTCCATACTGCCCGGGAAAGGAGTCATCCGGTGGAGAAGCTTGCAAATTTACGCCGCTGGGCCCGCAGACTAGTAAAGGCTGAGCGGCTGTTAACCATAAGTACTATTCTTATTCTGCTTCTGTTATGGTTCGCTCTCACAGAGCTTAAGCTCGTGCCTGAAATTCTCGTCCCTTCTCCTAACAGAGTATTTACAAGCTTCATTCATATTCTGCAGGAAGGGTACAAGGATAATAGCCTGCTGACACATCTTAGAGACAGCATGATGCGGCTGTTAAGCTCCTTCGTGCTGGTCATCCTGACCGCTATCCCCCTCGGGCTGCTAAGCGGTTATAACTCTAAAGTCCGCGCCATCATGTATCCGCTTGTTGAATTTTACCGTCCGCTTCCGCCGCTCGCCTATTATACCCTGCTCGTGCTGTGGATGGGCATTGAGGATTCCTCCAAGATTGCCCTGCTGTATCTGGCCGGCTTTGCCCCTGTATTTATTGCCTGCGAGTCGGGCGTGCGTAAGCTGAAGCAGGATTATATTGACGGCGCTTATACCCTTGGGGCTGACAGCCGGCAGATCTTCTTCCATGTTGTGTTTCCCGCCTGTCTGCCGGATATATTCATCGGCCTCAGAACAGCCGTCGGTGTCTCCTATACGACACTGGTTGCGGCTGAAATGGTCGCGGCAGTAACCGGTATCGGCTGGATGGTACTCGATGCCAGCAAATTTTTGCGGAGCGATATTATTTTCGTAGGGATTATCATTATGGGCATTACCGGAATGTGGATTGACGCCGGACTGCGGGCCATTGAACGCAAAGCGGTTCCGTGGAAGGGCAAAGAATAGATAGGGGAGGAATCATTTTGAAAAAGAAGCTTAGACTGCTGCTCACTGGCGGGGTGGCCCTTGCACTCTGCGTTCAGCTTGCCGCATGCGGGAACAGCAAGGAGGCTGACGGCGCAGCCAAACCGGAGTCCGTCACCATCGGATACCAGGACATTCCGAATGATGAAGTTGTCGCCAGGGCCAAGGAATGGTATGAGGATGAACTGGGTGTACCGGTAAATTTCAAGAAATTCGATTCCGGCCGGGATGTGAACACTGCCTTTGCCTCGAGTAGCATTGATATCGGACTGATGGGCAGCACGCCGGCATCCGTAGGCATTGCAACCGGTCTTGCCTATGAGGTGTTCTGGATTCACGATGTCATAGGTCCCGCCGAATCACTTGCCGTCAGGAACAGTGCAGGAGTGAGCTCCCTCAAGGAACTGGCCGGCAAGAAGGTAGCCGTTCCCTTCAGCTCTACGGCACACTACAGTCTGCTGAACGCACTGGAGCTTGCAGGTGTGAATCTGGCGGATGTGCAGATTCTGGATCTGCAGCCGAATGATATTTTTGCCGCCTGGCAAAGAGGCGATATCGATGCCGCTTACGTATGGAATCCGGTGCTGGGTGAACTGCTGAAGGATGGCACAGTACTGACTGACAGCGGCAAGTTAGCCGAACAAGGCATAGTCACTGCCGATGTCGGAGTGGTCAGCAAAGCTTTTGCCGGTAAGTACCCGGACATTGTCGCCAAGTATATCAAGGTTCAGCAAAAGGCCTACGACCTGTACACCAGAAGTCCTGATGAAGCCGGCGAAGCGCTTGCTAAAGGTCTTAATATCAGCAAAGAGGAAGCGCTGAAACAAACAGGCGATCTCATCTGGCTGCCTGCCGGTGAGCAGCTGTCGGCCAAATATTTCGGCCCGGGTGACAGCAAAGGGGATTTGGCCAGTATTCTGAAGGCGACCGCCGACTTCCTCGTGGAGCAGAAGGCACTCGAACAGGCGCCGGACCTTGAGGCCTTCAAACAGGGGATCAACTCCGAATATATTGAGCGGGCACTGAAATAAGGACAGGAGGCTGTACTGTATGCCGATAGCCGGACAGATCACCTCCCGGGAGAACCCGGACGCCATTATCTCTGTAGAGAATGTATCTCTCGCCTACGGGCAGGGCAGCGCTGCAAATGTGCTTGAGGATATTGACATCAAGCTGCATGAAGGTGAATTCGTATGCCTTCTGGGCCCGTCCGGCTGCGGGAAAAGTACACTGCTCAAAATTATAGCCGGCTTGATTGCTCCAACCGGAGGCACTGCTGTAATGGACGGGGAAGAGATCAAAGGACCGGATTGGCATCGCGGAGTGGTATTTCAGCAGCCCCCGCTCTACTCCTGGCTGAGCACCAGGGAGAATGTCAGATTCGGACTGAAAATGCGGAAAATTCCGAAGCCGGAGAGTTTGAGACTCGCTGACGAGTACCTGCGCAAGGTTGGATTGCTGGACTATGCCGGACATAAGCCTTATGAGCTGTCCGGAGGCATGAAGCAGCGTGTAGCCATTGCCCGGGCTCTCGTTAACAATCCGCGTGTGCTGCTGATGGATGAGCCGTTTGGTGCACTGGATGCCCTGACCCGCGAAGACATGCAGCTGCTGCTGCGGAACATATGGCGGGAGACGGGCTGTACAATTCTGTTCATTACCCACGATGTGGATGAAGCCCTCTCGCTTGGAACCCGAGTGCTGGTGATGTCCCGAAGCCCCGGCCGGATTCTGCAGGAGTTCACCCCCCCGTTCACCTACGGCATTACGGGAGGAGAGTCCGGCAATACCCGCTATACACCTGAATTTCACAGACTGCGGGAGGAGATTCTCGGGCTGATTAATAAGCAGAAGCTGCCTTCCTTAAGCACCTGATGAGGACAGGTCCGGGTGATCATTCAGCCTATCCTTAAACCAAGTATTCCAATACACAATTATTTAATTTGAGGAGGTCTCTTAGTGAAGATATTCTGGTTTATTCCCACCTATGGAGATGGCCGGTATTTGGGAACAGAAACCGGCAGCAGGGCGGCCACGCCGGGGTATTACCGGCAAATCGCCGCTGCTGCCGATGATCTCGGTTATGAGGGCGTGCTGATTCCTACGGGAAGAGGCTGCGAGGATGCCTGGGTCATAGCGTCTTCGCTGCTTCCCTTAACCCGGAGGCTGAAATTCCTGGTCGCGATCCGCCCGGATCTCATGTCGCCCACGCTCGCAGCACGGATGGCCGCAACCTTCGACCGCAGCTCCGGAGGCCGCCTGCTCCTGAACGTGGTTACCGGGGGCGACCCGGAGGAGCTTCAGGGGGATGGCGTCTTTCTGAGCCATGACGAACGTTACGAACGGGCGGATGAATTCCTTACCGTCTGGCGGAAGGCCATCCGGCAGGAGGAGGTTACCTTCTCGGGCAAGCATATTCAGGTGAGCAAAGCCAAGGTGCTGCAGCCAGCGGTCCAGTCGCCTTACCCTCCGCTGTATTTCGGAGGCTCCTCTGACGCGGCGCTGAGAACGGCAGCGAGGCATATTGACGTATACCTTACCTGGGGGGAGCCGCCAGAACAGGTCAAAGCCAAAATCGCCGCCGTCCGGCGGCTTGCCGAGCTGGAAGGCCGGACCGTCCGCTTCGGCATCCGGCTGCATGTCATTGTCCGCGAGACCCGGGAGGAAGCCTGGCAAGCGGCGGAACGCCTGATCTCCCATCTGGATGAGGATACTATTGCAGCAGCCCAGCAGGTGTTCAACAAGATGGATTCCGTCGGACAGAAGAGAATGGCAGAGCTCCATGGCGGAGACCGCTCGCAGCTTACAATCAGCCCGGACCTGTGGGCAGGCATCGGCCTCGTCCGCGGCGGAGCCGGCACAGCACTGGTCGGAGACCCTGAGACGGTGGCGCTGCGGATGCGCGAATATGCAGCACTCGGCATTGAGACCTTCGTGTTCTCCGGGTATCCCCACCTGGAGGAGGCCTATCGTGTAGCCGAGCTGCTCTTCCCGCTGCTGCCGCTGGACGGCCTTGACACCCGGCAGGATCAGGCTGCCCGCGGAGAAGCGGTAGCCTTGGGGAACTCTGTACGCTCACAGCCTGCCGGGAACTCCGAACCGTCCGGATATCATTGAAGGAGGTACATTCATGAACAGTCACATCCTGCAGATCAGCGGTCTGCACAAAGCCTTCACCGTCCCCCAGGGACAGGTGCAGGCCCTGCATAATATCAGCCTATCTGTCAGTGAAGGCGAATTCGTCACCATTATCGGCCCCAGCGGCTGCGGCAAGAGCACCCTGCTCAAGATCATCGCCGGGCTGGATAACGCCTATGAAGGCAGAATTCTGCTGAACGGCCAGCCTATTCTGGGGCCCAGCATAGAGAAAGGCTTTATTTTTCAGGAGCCCCGCCTGTTCCCCTGGCTGACTGTGCAGAAAAATATTGCCGGCAATCTTTCCTTGAAGGACCCTAAGATCCGTCGCCGTGTGGAGGAACTCATCGGGCTGGTCCGGCTGAAAGGGTTCGAACAGGCTTACCCCCGGGAGCTCTCGGGCGGGATGGCCCAGCGTGTCGCCATCGCCCGTGCACTCCTGCGCGGCCCCAAGGTGCTGCTGCTGGATGAGCCCTTCGGCGCGCTGGATGCATTCACCCGTTCCCACATGCAGGAGGTGCTGCTGGATATCTGGCAGAAGGACAAAACGACGATGCTGCTGGTCACCCATGACCTGGATGAGGCGGTCTTCCTCGGGGAACGTGTAGTTGTAATGAATGCCCGGCCCGGGCAGATCCAGAGTCTCCAGCATATAGAGCTGCCCCATCCCCGCCGGAAAGCCAGTACAGCCTTTGAGCAGTACCGCCGGACCGTACTCAACGAATTTGAGAAAGTGGAAGAAACAAGAACAGCCAGTCTTTAGCAGACCGCAAACCGGATTGAAGATAATCTAAGGAGGATTTACGCAATGAAACTATTTAGTAAAAGCACAGCCTGGATGGCATTAACCGCTTTGACACTTCTGGTGTCTGGCTGCGGCAGCAACGGAGCCACGGCATCCAATACTGCGGATAAAACCGCTGCGGCCACTGAAGCACCTGCGGCGGCGGCAACGGCAGCCCCTGCACCTGCCGCTAAGGATTACGGCGGATTGACCTTGACGATCGGCATCCAGCCCGGACCCGGCGCCTACTCGCTGGCCCGCAGCAAGGGCTGGTTCGAGGAGGAATTCGATAAGGTCGGCGTGAAGGTGGACTGGGCGGAGTTCCAGAGCGGTCCGCCGATGACGGAAGCCATTGCCGCCGGGCGCCTCGATTTCGCCGGCCTTGGCAATCTGCCGGTGGTCACTGCCCAGGCAGCGGATATCGGCTTCACTGAAATCGCCAATATCATCGACGGCAAGAATAATGTAGCCATCATCGTTCCGGAGGACAGCACGATCACCACAGTTGAACAGCTGAAGGGCAAGAAGGTTGCCGTGGCCAAAGGCAGCAATGCGTTCAACTTCCTGTACCGCGGTCTGGATAAAGCCGGGCTTAAGCCTTCCGACCTGGAGATCATCCAGCTGCAGCCTAATGAAGCGCAGCCCGCTTTTGAAACCGGGGGAGTGGATGCATGGGCAACCTGGGACCCCTACATTACAACGAATGTGCTGACCGGCAAAGCAAAGGTTCTGACAGACGGTGAAGCCTTGGGCGTCTTATCCCCTTCCTTCCTGATTGCAAGAACCAAGCTTGCCGAGGAGCATCCGGAATTAATCACCTCGTTCCTGAAGGTGTATGAGCAGGCCCGTGTCTGGGAGGACCAGCATCTGGAGGAAGCCACTGCGGCGTATGCAGAGCAGTTCCAGGTGGATGCGGCTGTAATCAAGGCGCTGCGTGACCGCGTAACCCCGATTAACCTGCCGATCAGTGACGAGGTCATTGCCCAGCAGCAGGAAACCGCGGACTTCCAGCTGGAGCAGAAAACGATCCGCAAGCAAATTGATGTCTCCAAGGTGGTAGATAACCAGTTTATCGAGCAGGCCATTAAGGATGCCGCCGCTGAGCCGAAATCCTGAGGTGGACACTATGCAGAGCATCCGGCTGGAGGAAAGGGTGGCACTCCCTGCCGCCGCAGGCAAGAGAAGGCCCGGTGACAGGCAAGGCAAGCGGAAGACCACTTTCAAAGGACTGCTGCTGCCTGCACTGACTCTTGTAATCTGGGAAATTGCCGGAACGGCTGGAGGGATCAGTCCTACCGTTCTGCCCACTCCCCACGTTATTGCATTGGAATTCTATCATCTTGCCGGGTCGGGGGAGCTCCTCTACCATCTGCGGATATCTTTATGGCGCTCGCTGCTCGGCTTCCTGCTGGGAGGGTCTTTGGGGCTGGCCCTTGGACTGTGGTCCGGCTTCTCCCGGCTGGCAGAGAAACAGCTGGACCCGTCCATTCAGATGCTGCGGACCGTCCCCCATCTGGCCATCACGCCATTATTCATTCTCTGGTTCGGCTTCGGGGAAGAATCCAAGATTCTATTGATTGCACTAGGCGCCTTTTTCCCGGTGTATGTAAATACCTTTCTCGGTATCCGGTCAGTGGACGAGAAGCTGTTTGAAGTGGCAAAGGTACTGCAGTTTAACCGCCGGAGTCTGATTGCGAAGCTAATCCTGCCGGCCGCTCTGCCAAATATCCTGCTGGGCATCCGCCTGTCACTTGGCGCGGCGTGGCTTGGACTGGTAGTGGCCGAGATGATGGGCTCAAGCGAAGGGGTAGGTTATCTGATTATGGATGCAAGGTATTTCTCGATCACCTCGCTGGTTTTTGTAGGCATCCTGATCTTCGCCATCGTCGGGAAACTGACGGATTCGCTGGTCAAGCTGCTGGAGAAGCGGCTGCTCCGCTGGCGGGACAGCTATCTGGGGGAGAATCTATGAACATGATTAGAAAAACAAGCGTGAAACCGGCGCGGTCCGCGAGACTGCCGGATGCGCTGCAGGCCTGGATCTTTCCGCTGGCTCTGCTGCTGCTGTGGCAGACTGCGGGAGCCACCGGCCTGATCTCCCCTTCGCTGCTGCCGGCGCCGTGGGAGATCGGGAAGGAATTCATCCGGCTGGCGGGAAACGGCAAGCTGTGGATACACCTGGAAGCCAGCATCATCCGGGCCGCTGCCGGCTTCGCTCTCGGCGGATCACTCGCGCTGATCATCGGGCTGGCTTCCGGACTGTCCAGACTGGTGGAGGAGCTGCTCGATCCTTCCCTGCAAATGATGCGGACGGTTCCGCTCTTATCGGTCATTCCGCTGTTTATTCTCTGGTTCGGGGTGGGCCAGCTGTCGCAGGTGCTGCTCATTGCACTCGGGTCCTTTTTCCCCTTATATGTCAATACCTTCGCAGGTGTCCGGGGAGTTGACCGCAAGCTGCATGAGGTAGCCCGGGTCCTCCAGTATTCCCGGCTGCAGCAGATCCTCCGCCTCATCATTCCAGCCGCACTGCCTAACATTCTGCTGGGGTTCCGCCTGTCCCTGGGCATAGCCTGGCTCTGTCTGGTAGTAGCCGAGCTGATGGGGGCCAGCTCCGGTATCGGCTACATGATTGCCGAAGCACGCCAGTATTCGCAAACCGCGGCCGTATTTGTCGGCATCGGCATCTTCGCGGCTGTCGGCAAGCTGTCCGACTCGCTGGTGCGGCTGCTTGAAGCAAGGCTGCTGCACTGGAGGGAGGCCTATAAAGGCTGATGCTGCCGGCAAGCTTGTACAATCACAAGGTTATATAGAAGAATTTATTCCATAAAAGAAAGGCGGGTGCCCCTATGGCATATCCGGAACAGATCTATATTAACGGCATAGTCCTGACTTTTGATCAGGAAGGAACCACTGCGGAAGCAATAGCCGTGCGAGGAGAGCGTATAGCTGCAGTGGGCAGCACGGCGGAGCTTCTGGAGCTGGCAGGACCGGAAACGGCAGTCATCGATCTCCAGGGAAAGACAGTCTTGCCCGGGTTCTATGAAGCGCATGGTCATTTCCCGCTAAGCGGAATTCTGGAGGTACAGTCTGCTGCACTGTGGAGTCCGCCGCGCGGCACCATCACCAGTATTGCCGGGCTGCTTGCGGCACTGAAAGAAAAGGCTGCGGCCATTCCGGCCGGGGGCTGGGTAACCGGCTTCGGCTATGATCCTTCCAAGCTTGCGGAGAAGCGGCATCCCAGCCGCTATGAGCTGGATCAGGCTTTCCCTGAGCATCCGGTATGGCTGTCCCATAACTCGGCGCATATGGGTGTGGCGAACAGCAGGGCACTGGCCATTGCCGGAATTACGCAGGATTCCCCTGCCCCGGCCATTGGTGTTATCCAGCGTGATCCCGACGGGGAGCCTACAGGCTTAATCCAGGAAAATGGCGCATTAATCGAAGCCTATATTCCCCCGTTATCTGCGGAGCAGCATGCGGAGGGGATCAGGCTGGCGAATGCCGAATACCTCTCGCAAGGCATCACCACTGCTATTATCGCGGTAGGCATTGACCCGGAACCGCTTGTAGCGGCCCGCAGCCGCGGGCTGCTGGAGCTCCGGCTGATCAATATCCCGTTATTTCATCCGGAGCAGGCTCCGCTGAAGGACGCGTATGACTATGGTTCAGTCAAATCTCAAGGCGCTAAGCTGTTTCAGGACGGCTCCATCCAAGGATACACCGGCTGGCTCACCAACCCGTATCACACCCCATTCTCCGAGGATGATCCGCTGTACCGGGGATTTCCTATGCTGGAAAGAGAGGAGCTGGCAGAAGCCGTACTCGCTGCTCACTCCGCCGGGCGCCAGGTAGTCATCCATGCCAACGGGGACGCAGCCATCGATGATGTGCTGTATGCCATCGGCGAAGCCCAGCGGCAGCTGCCGCGGCCGGACGCACGCCATAGAATTGAGCATGCCCAGTCCGTACGGGAGGATCAGCTGGACCGGATCAAGGAACTAGGGATCACCCCTTCCTTCTTCAACGATCATGTCTATTATTTCGGCGATAACCACCGTGACATCTATCTGGGTGAAGACCGGGCCCGCCGGATCAGCCCGCTCCGCTCAGCCGTAGACAGGGGCATCCGTTTCTCGCTGCATAATGATACACCGATCACCCCGCCCTCTCCGCTCCATCTCGTATCCGTCGCCGTTAACCGGCTGACATCCAGCGGCCGGGAACTGGGCCCGGAATACCGGATCACGCCTTATCAGGCGCTGCGCGCCGTCACGATCGATGCCGCCTGGCAGGCATTCGAGGAGCAAGACAAAGGCTCTATTGAGCCCGGCAAGCTGGCTGACCTGGTCGTTCTCGCCGATAATCCGCTGACTGCTGATCCCCTGGAGCTTCATAAGATTCCTGTTCTCCGGACGATTATCGGCGGCCGTCAGGTGTATGTCCAGGCGGAATCAGCTATAGCTTCACAGCAGTAGTTACAGATTACAGCAGCAGAATCTTACAGAGAAAGGCAGTGTTCACCTATGGCACAATTTCAGTTTCCTGTTACCGGCACAGCAAAGCAGGAGGTTCTGGAGCAGCTGCAGGCCCTGCGGGGGGAGGATGCCAATTGGCGTGAGGGCCGCACCTGGAGCCTGGTTTACTACGGAGGTGAAGAAATTGCTGATTTGACCAGACAGGCGTACCAGTTATTCTCCCAGGAGAACGGCCTCAACCCAGGGGCCTTCCCTTCCCTGCGGCAAATGGAGACGGAAGTGGTGTCCATGACGGCGGATTTGCTGGGCGGCAGTCCGGGAACAGCCGGGAATATGACCTCAGGGGGCACGGAAAGTATTCTGATGGCGGTCAAAACAGCAAGGGACCATGCCCGGGCCACCCGCCCGGAAATCAGCCAGCCGGAGCTGCTTCTTCCCGTTACCGCCCATCCGGCCTTCTCCAAAGCGGCAGCTTATTTCGATATCAAGCCTGTATATATCCCGTTAACAGAGGAATACCGGGCAGATGTATCTGCTGCCCGGCAGCTGATTAACGAAAATACGATTCTGCTGGCCGGCTCCGCCCCGGCCTATCCGCATGGTGTGATCGACCCCATTGCAGAACTGGCGGCGCTTGCACTCCGTCATCAGCTTCCCTTTCATGTGGATGCCTGCCTCGGGGGATTCATGCTGCCCTTCCTGAAGGACACCGGTGAGCCTATACCGGATTTTGACTTCCGCGTACCCGGCGTAACCTCGATGTCAGCCGATCTCCATAAATACGGCTATGCCGCCAAAGGGGCCTCTGTCGTTCTGTACCGTGAAGACGAATACCGCCAGCATCAGTTCTATGTCCGCAGCGACTGGCCCGGCGGACTATTTGCTTCCCCGACGATGGCAGGCACACGGCCGGGTGGAGCGATTGCGGCGGCATGGGCTGTGCTGCGCGCACTCGGCCGGGACGGTTACAGCCGTCTCGCGGACACCACGCTGCAGATTACCCGCAGGCTTCAGGCTGCCCTTGCTTCAGTACCGGAACTGTACATCCTGGGCAATCCCCGGATGAGTGTCTTCGCCGTCGGCTCAGAAGTACTAAACCTGTATGCGGTCGCCGACGAGCTTGAGCGCCGGGGCTGGCATATGGACCGCCAGCATCTGCCCCCAAGCCTGCACTTCATGGTCACTCCGGCGCACAGGGAGAGCGTCGATATCTTCATTATTGATCTCCATCAGGCAATTGAACAGGTACAGCGGCATCCGGAAGCCTATACAGCAGGCTCCACAGCGATGTACGGCATGGTAGGCAGCCTGCCGGACCCCGCCCTGGCTCACGGGTTCATGCGGGACTATCTAAGCTCCATGACCCGCAGACGCCAAGAAACAGAATGAGGGAGTGTACATGAATGCTGCGTTGGAATACTAAGCTGCTCTACGGTTCCGGTGAAACCGTAAATGTGATTACGATTACGGTAATTGGCATGTACTACCTGTTTTTCCTGACGGATTATGCGGGGCTGTCACCGGCACTCGCCGGAGCCGTCTTTATGATCGGCCGGATATGGGATGCGTTCATAGACCCCGTTATGGGGATTATTACCGACCGGACCCGGACCAGATGGGGACGGAGAAGACCCTTCCTTCTGCTGTCTGCAGTTCCGGTGGGCCTGTTTTTCTACCTCATGTGGAGTGATCCCGGAGCCGGCTCCGTCACACTGAATGCCGTATATTTTACTGCAACCTATATGCTGTTCATGACCACATTGACACTCTATTACGTGCCTTATCTTAGCCTGGTGGCCGAGTTGACTGATGATTATGACGAGCGCACCAGCGTCAACAACTACCGGATTATCGTGCAGCTCCTTATGGGATTAGTCGCTGCCGTCATTCCCAAAATGATTGCCGACAGCTATGCTGATCCCTTCCAGGGCTACAGAATCATGGCGCTTACAGCCGGCCTGTTCATTATCCTCATTCCGCTGCTGCTGTTCTTCCGGACCCGGGAACGCGAACGCGGAAGTGCCGTTGACAAGGTGGATACACCCCGCTTCGGGTCCGAAATCCGGCTTGCACTGGGTAGCAGGGCCTTCCGCCTTCTTCTGCTGCTCTATGTCGGATGCTATGCGGCGTCCAATGTCATAGAAGGCTTCGTTATCTATTACATGAAATATTGGCTGCACCGGGAAGAGGAAATGTCTTATCTGCTGGTAACCGTTATACTGGCCGGCGTTCTTACCCTTCCGCTCTGGACGAAAGTATCCCGGGCAGCAGGCAAGAAGATAACCATCATCTCCGGGCTGCTCCTCTGGGCCGTCAGCCAGCTGGCCTGGATACTCTTGACTCCTGATTCACCAGCCTATCTTGTATATCTTATTGGCGCAATTGTAGGTACCGGTTACGGGGTTGCGCATGTGATCCCCTGGTCCATGCTTCCTGACGTATTAGATGCGGATGAACTCCGGACAGGCTTGCGGCGTGAGGGACTGTATTCCGGTATCATGACGTTCTTCATGAAGACATCCAATTCACTCGCTATCTTCCTGATCGGGATTCTGCTTGAAGCCTCCGGTTATGTCCCTAATCAAATCCAGGAAGGGCCCGCCCGGTGGACCATCCGGACCACGATGACGTTCGCACCTGAGCTTTTCATTATTACCGGATTAATTGCAGCCTTCCTCTACCCGCTGGGGAAAGAGGATTATAAAAGAAACCGTGAGCAGCTGCTTGATAAACGTGAAGCATCGCTGAACCTCTAAGGAAGAGTACGCTCCTACTGATAAGACGCAGCCGGAATAAGCTGCTGCAGCCGGACCAGCACCGCCGCGGCCTGCTCACGCACCAGCACCTGCTCCGGTTCGAAACGGCCGCTGCTGCCGGTCATGATCTCATGCTCATACACCGCTTGAACCGCCTGGCGGCTTGCCGCCGGCAACCCGGCCACATCCGCGAGCTTCATACGCTCAGTACTGCCATAGGTGGACAGCTGAGCAGCCTGGACTACCATCACTGCGGCTTCTTCCCGCGTAATGCCGCGGTCCGGCTCGAACCTGCCGGAAGAGGAGCTGATGATGCCCAGCTCTGCCGCCTTGGCAACAGTGCCGCTGTACCATTTGCCTGCAGGAACATCCTTGAAGCCGGAGGCCGCCTTTCCGTCAGGGAATTCATGCATGAGGCGCATCAGCAGGGTCAGAAATTCGGCCCGGGTCAGCTTTTGCTTCGGTGCAAGCACATTCCCGCCGGCACTCACGCCTTGAATATATCCGCTGCTCAGCGCCACAGAGATATCATTCCGTGCCCAGGCAGAGACTTTAGCGGAATCAGTAAATCTGGCCAGATCCGGAGAAGCGATATGCAGGGCAAACGTACGCTTGGCCAGCGCCGGAGCACCGTCTTTGCGGTATTTAGTCACCTGCACAGGATAGACACCGGGCTTCATTCCGGCAAAAGACACCTTTCCGGCACTATCAGCTACAACACTTTTCCCCTGGAGTGTTACGGTGACTCCAAAGGCCGGAAGGCCGCCCAGAGACCTGTTCGATCTCGTTACACGCAGCGAAAAAGGTAAGCCCGCATAGGCTGAACCTCCGGTATTCTGCTGGCCATACTGGTCCTTCCATTCCACGGCTATCCGGTCCGGCAGCTCTGTGTCATCGGCATAATAGACCAGCAGCTGATCACCGTCGCCTACCGTCAGCCTGGATGATATATTCTCGGGGTACAGCCAGGAGCTCCCGCCGCTGTACACGGCAAGCTTCCATTCACCGCGTCCGCTGTATCTTCCGTTCTGAATCCCTTCAATCGCTGTGAACGCAGGCTTCGCCGTATCTGCATTCAGCTTATATGCCAGCCCCCTCGACTGTAAAAAAGCTGCGGCTGCCTTCACGGCATCACCGCCTGCTATCCGCCCGCCGGCAAGCGTGCCGCCGGGACCTTCTATCTGAATCGCAGCTAGCACCGGACCGGCATGATGCAGGCCGCTGTACAGTAATCCTTCCTGCTTGGATAACAGCTTATAAGAAGTCAGGGCAAGATAGGCGTTCACCGTAGCTGTACGGTCACTTCCTCCGCCTGCCGCTTGTGAGAAGCTGCCGTCTGCAAGCTTAGCGGCCAGCAAATGATCCAGCAGTGAGGTGCCGCCCGCTTGCGCGAATTCGGCCGCATCCAGCCCCAGTGAGGATAAACCGGTGATCACCTGCGCCGTAGTCCCGGTCTTGCCGTCAAAACCGCCGTTTGGCTGCTGCTTGTCCCTCAGCCATTGCACAGCCTTACGGACAGGCTCCTCCGTGAGCTCCGATCCCGCTACCGGACCCAGTGCAGTGAGTACCCGGGCTGTAGAAGCCGGATCTCCGGTACTCTGCCCGGCTGCAGGCCAGCTGCCGTCCGCCAGCTGCGTCTTGAGCAGCTGGTAGAGAATCATATCGGGATAGCGGTCCGTCCGCTCATAAGTATTGAACGCAGAATTATTCGTAGTCATATAAGCAGCAGCGGCAACAGCAGCTCCTTCGGAATCAATTCCGGCATGATTCATCAGCAGCGGATACAGGTCAATGCCGGCGATGTTATTCATGTTGCCGCCGGCAGCACCATAAGCAAGCGCTGTCCGGGTCAGCTCTGCTGCCATGGCGAACTTGCCCCGCTGCTCCAGAATCCGGTCGGCGATTCCCTCCAGATACCCCTTAGGCAGACTGCGCCCGTTCTTGAAGAAGCCTGCGGCCGCTTCATCCGGAAACGGCTGTAACGCCAGCAGCGCTTGCTCCGCCCCATCAAGCAGCCGCTGCATTTCCGCAGTGAAGCTTGCAGTCGCCTTCGGCCCCGCAGACGGCTCCGCCATTGCCCTTGCATCCAGCATTAGCAGGATTATACATAATACGATTAGCGTAGTCTTTTGCAATAACCTGTTCGTTAGTGCTGCTCCCATATACATTACCCCCAGTATAGTTTGCCAGTCTTATAGGGTTAGACGCATGTAACTGGGATTTTGTTCCTCACCTGGAGCCTTACTCCGAGATCAAGGCATACATGCTGATCCGCCGGATCCGGTTAGCCACCAGCATGGATACCACATAGGAAACAGAAATGAGTACAAGGCATAGCAGCAGCATCGATACGGTGTGCTCTCGCATGAAGTCCCGGCAGTCCTGTACATTCGTCACGAACGCTGTCTGCACATTAAACAGATTGAAGTATTCAGATGTGGTCTCTGCCAGCTCCACTTCATCGTCCACGATCAGGCAGTCATAGTTCATCGCTGTCTCCTGTCTTCTGCAATCCTAATTTGCCTATATTCTAGCACAAAGTAAGGAACCGGGAAGTGCTCTCCAGAAGAAGGTTTTGTGAGCGGCAAGCATCTTGCTGTAGATTCCTCCATGGCCGAGGCGTGGGATTGCCAATTCGGACGCAAGGTGAGTAATCACTCACTTTTTTGTTGACATTCCAGCCGGCAGATGTTAAAAAGAATACAGGCGAGTGAGTGATTACTTACTCACAAGCGGTATGAATCAAAAAATCTGGGGCCGGGCAGCGGCCGGAAGTCCAAAAATCACCGCAGCCGCGGCTAATCCCTTTATAGAAAGTAGTGAATCCAACTGACCCATAACAAGTTGTTCGATGACATTCTAGCCTCGCAACCGGCCAAGCGAACGGCTAAGCAGCAGCGGATTGTAGAAGCCGCCATTCAGTTATTTGCCGAGAAAGGTTATGCCAACACCTCAACTGCTGAAATCGCTAAAACTGCCGAGGTATCCGAAGCCAGCATTTTTAAGCAATATGGGACGAAGGCTAACTTATTATTGGCGCTGATCGTACCGTATATTAAAGAGTTTTTTCCGGCCATTGCACAGGAGACCTTTGAAATGGTCACGAGCACTGCAGGTCCCACCTTCGAGGGATTCTTACGGGAGCTGCTGAAGAACCGGATCGCTTTCATTATGGAGAACAAGGAGATTTTTCAGGTCTTAATCAAGGAAATTCTGTATAAGGAGGATTTGAAAGCCGAGCTGATTCCTTATGTAACTGACATTGTGAAATCGCGCGTGGAAGGTTCCATTGAGCTATTTAAGGAAAAAGGTGAGCTGATTGATATCCCCACTGACAGAATTCTGCGGCTGCTGTACACCTTTATCGGCGGATTTATTGCTTCGCGGTTCGTACTGCTCAATATGGAAGCCATCAGCGCTGAGGAAATTGAAGATGCGGTCTTGTTTGTAATGGACGGCCTTCGCAAATCATAAGGAGTGATTCATCATGAATATTTTTAAAAATAAACTGGCAGTACTCTCACCTATTATTGCCCTGCTCATTGTATTTATTTTCTCGCTGACCTTATTTCCCTCCGTTAAAGTCCAGCCCAAGAACCTGCCGATCGCCATAGTGAACGAGGACCAAGGCATTGAAATTCCGGATCAGGCTAAGATGAATTTCGGACAGACAATTATAGACAACATCCAAAAGGCTTCTGTTCCAGGGGCCGGGGAAGAACCCGCTGTGAAGTGGGTGCCGGTGGACAGTCTTGAACGGGTACAACAAGGATTAAATGACCAGGAGTATTACGCAGCTCTGGTCATCCCGGCAGATTTCAGTACGAAGCAAGCTTCTCTAAGCAGTGCAGCGCCCGCTTCACCGGAAATTCAAATCCTCATTAATCAGGGCATGAATATGGCTGCCTCCACTGCGGCCGGGCAGATTCTGAACGGTGTCGTAGATAACATCAACGCCAACGTCCGTACTCAGATCCTTGCCGGCTTCAAGGCCCAAGGTGGAACGCTGACCGTAGAGCAGGCTGCCGGCCTGGCAACACCTATTATTAAGCAGGTGGCTAATGTTAACGAGACCGGTACGAGCAGCGCCAACGGGAACTCTCCAATCTCCCTATTCCAGCCGTTATGGATGGCCAGCCTGGCTAGTGCGGCAATCCTTTTCCTGGCCGCCCGCAAGACGAAGACCGGCTCGCGTAAAGAGGCTCTTCAAGTCAAGCTGCTCCAGATCATTATTGGCGCTGTCGTTGCGCTGGCAGCAGGCTTCGGATTATCCTGGCTCGCCGGTCATATGGTTGGGATTCATATTCCGGCCTTTATGGACACCGCACTGTTCTTATCGGTTGCCTGCTTCAGCTTCTTCCTGATGATCACAGCCGTAATGTCGCTGGTCGGTATGGGCGGCATCGCCCTCTTCACCTTAATGCTGTTCTTCGGCGCGCCGCTGCTGGCCCTGGCTCCAGAAATGATGTCCTCCTTCTACCGGGACTGGATACATCCATGGCTGCCTATGCGGTTTATGGTCGACGGCCTGCGGAAGATCTTCTTCTTCGGGGAAGGGCTTAGCTGGAATGCTTCATTGTCAGCCCTGATCTGGATCGGACTTGGCGGCATGCTGGTGATTCTGGTTTCTGTATTGAAGCCTCGAGCTGCCCGTGACACATACGATCTGGAAGTTTAAAAGATGTTCTCAGGCGATCTGATCTTTTACCCTCTGCAGGGAGCCGGAATAGTGAATGCCCAGGAAGTTCATGAATTTCAGGGAGAAGCGCAGAAGTATTTCAAAGTGTTCATTCCCTTGAGTAAACTAGAGATTCTTATCCCGCATCACAAAGCAGCTGAACTAGGCATCCGTCCACTGTCAACGCTGGATGTTCTGGACCGGTCGCGCGCCCGTTTTTTTGATCCCAGCCTGCCCTTGCCTGCTGATCCTGCTCAGCGCCGGAACTTGCTGCAAGCCAAACTAACAACCGGAGCCCTTACCGATGAAGTAGAGCTCATCCGGGACTTAGTCTGTGCGGATAAAGATACGATACGCTTCTCCCGCCATGACCGGTATATGCTGCAGACCGCCTGCCGGATGCTGATTAGTGAACTGATGGTTGCCGAGGACATCTCCTATGAGTTTGCGAGGCAAATCGTGGAGGAGGATATTGAGATCAGGGTCAGCGGGGATGAACGGTATTATTACAGGTATGTATAGCCGGTACGTAACTAAACCCGCATGAGGACACTCTTCTTCCGGAGAGTCCTTCATGCGGGTATTCGTCAATCCTTCAGCCGGCGCTGAATTGCCTTTATCACTGATACCCAGCAGATGTACAAGCTGACTGCTTGACATATAATTCAGCACTTTGAATGCCGGATAATCATCCGTCAAGAACCAATATGCTATTGAAATCCGGCTTAATGCTGCTGTCGAGCAGATCAAATATAGCGAAATGACTCTGGAGCATACAGCTGAATTATGCGGATTTTCCAGCTACTCGTATTTTCACCGGGTCTTCCGTGCCCCCCTTGGGGTGTCCCCGCTGGAATCCCGTTCGAAATAATCAAAACTTCCGAAAGTCTTCAAATACTTCATCGGCCAAAACGCAAGATAGCGAAGATAACAAAAAACAGGCTAATCATGATGGCATCTGACCATAATCGACCTGTTCAATGTGACGAAATAGCGTTATTTAGGTTGTAAAATTGTAGTGTTGAAGTTCGTAAAAACAATAAAAAAATTTATTTACGGGTATTACATGGGTTAAGTGTGTTATTGGTTGAGAGATGGGTTCATTCGGTACTGGGTAACCCCCCAAATGATAATATAAGAGGAATGGAAATTCTACGTCATCACAAAGAGTTCTATTCAATGATATTATCTTTTTAGCCGTAAACTAATAATTAATAGCTCAATACTCTCGGAAATCACTTCGAATGAATTTCTTTCGAAGTCCTCGAGTTTCACAGAACCATCCTCGTTATCAACCACTACGTTAAGCCCGTTGCCTTCTATCCCTAATGGAATATTTTCAAGTTTGTTGTCGTGGTTATTCTTGTATCCTTTAAGCGTGTTACTATAAGATTCAATATCTGCCTTTTGCAGTACCGATTCTAGTTTTATGTAATGGTCTTTAATAAATCCATCTAAATCGGCAAAATAATATGAATTGAAGTATTCTATAACAGAAGGATGAATCCTGACATCTAAGTCCTCTTCTAGTGAATTGAAATCATAAAAGTCTTTTTCGACAGGTTGCCATGAGATGTACTCATCCTCGTCGACTTCACCAATGTAAATAAGAGATTCAACATCTTCATCGAATGGTGTCTTAAATAAAAAGTCCAATCCTTCCTCAGCAATTTCTTTCCTTAATGAAAAATATTGATTCATAGCTTCCTTTATAGACAAACATATCACCCTCTACTTGTTTAAGAATTTTTCTAGTAATTCAGCATATTGGCTATCACTACCCCAAATTCCTGCTTCTTTTTCAGCATTGTGTATGCCACCCGACCCAGGATGTAGTTTTGATGGTACTGCAACAGCTTGACCACCGCCGCCAATATGATGGTGAATAAGAGTGTCATTATTCAGTTCTTTAATATTAAACTGTGGGAAGTGTTCTCTGAACTGCTTATCATTAATTGGTGAAAAACCTAATTCAATTTTTTGCTTGTTGGCTTTACTGATACTTTCAGGATATTTTTCCATTACCTCTTTCCAGTAATAATCTTTATCTCGTAACCATCCTTCTGAATTTGTACTATTCTTTTCTTTACCTACGTATGGCATTTCCACGGTCAGTCTAGGGTCAGCAGTATATTTAGCTTCTAGTTTACTTAAATCAGCATCTCGGTATGTTCTAATCGGGTGGTCAGGATTTCCCGTCCCCTCAAATACAGGAACCTTAATCTTTTTCACCCTGGACGCAGTTATTTCAGTCGCACCGGGATGAAGCGGCAGGGTTCTCTTTATATTCCCGCGAAGTCCTTGTATCCCCTGAAAACTGACAACTAGACTGCTGAATATTATACTATAGGCCTGCAGTTTTGTTATTTTTTCACCGGTCCAGTAGTTGATCCCGTCCTTCGCTGCCAGCATTTGCTCCTGCATAATATCGACTGGTACATTGCCCTGATCGGGTCTGATCTCTCCGCTCTTAATGGCTTCCTGATACGCAATAGAGGCTTGCGCTGCGTCCTGATTGGTTATGCCATTTTTTTGGAGTACCCATGTGCTTCCTACAAGCGTTTTGCTGTACTCCTCAAAGTTGTATTTCTTGGCCCCTGTCCTGTTATCCAGCGCCCGCTGACCTTCCGCAGCTTCTATTTCCAGCCGCTTGGCCTCCAGTTGGCTTCTCGCATATGCCCCAGCGGTGTTCTCCTCCATCCCCATCCGCAGCAGCAGCAGGTATTCTTCGTTATGTAAGACAGGCACGCTGTCCTCCTTGATCGACGGATCGTAGTCACAGGCTTTGATTGCCGGCTGCTTGTAGTATCCCCTGAGATCTTTCCCTGGCTGATACTGGATTTCGCTGATTCCCATAGACTTCAGCTTCTTGCGCGCTTCCTCCGCCTGCTGATGGGCCGCCTCCATTTGTGCCTGATTGCCAAAGGCCTTGTATACCCCGTAGGCTGTTTGTGACTTTCCGATTAGCTCACGTGCTTCATAGATTTCTTTCAGCTTCAGCTGCGCAGCCAGTCCATTGATGCTTGCCAGGCCTGACTGCTGTATCATTCCCCGTAGCTTCTGCACTACCGGATCGCTACCCATTTCATCCCGGCCACTTAGGATCGATACGGTACGAATCAGGCCGGTTACGGCCTTCTGTGCTAAGGCGGGGATGGAATGTGGAGCAAATGATCCGCTGCCCCCTAGGCTTCCGAATAGTCCTGCCAGTGTACCCAGTTGCTGGCTGAGCTGATCCCCCTGCCGCTTATTCTCCGCTTGAACTCCCTGGAACCCTTGAACAGCACTCCGGATGAGATCCTCCAGCTTCTCGGCTTCGCTGGTTAGCTCATTGATGAGCACTTGAGCATGTAACAGCTCCTGCCCCAGCGGGATGCCGTTCCAGTCCGAAGCTTTTCCTTTGAACTGCAGGTAGAGCTGATTCGTGTCCTGGCTGACCCGTCCGATTTTCGTCCGCAGACGCTCTGCTTCATCGACATTAAAGATCATTTTTGCGGAAGACAATACCATCCCCCTTTTCTTCATCCTTCATGTTTAACTCCATACTCTATGTACTTGTATCTTCAATAAAAATCCAAATATATGATTTACATCCCTTATTATCGGCTTTATTTTCCAAATTTTTTAGTATTATCAAGTGCTTGTCATGGCGAACAATCACCACTTTCCCTGATCCGATGTTCGTGCTCTCCCTGCCGGAATATTTCAACCTTCCCTGCCCGCGAAGCAGCGTACCAGGGCATTAGAATCCGATTGGGTAAGCACAGCAAACAGCCCCCTCGCCGCAATGCGGGGGCTGTTCTGCTTGACCCAATTCAAGACCATAACTAAGGCCAGCTACACCAATAAATATGCTCTGCACAGCTCCGTATCAACGACAACCGCGCGGGTGGAATCTTCACGGTTCCCTTTGCCCGCTGATATATGACACTGAAATCCGTTTTCTTAGATCAGAGGCCCTATTACAGCATCTAATCCGTCAGCGGGTCCAGAAACAGCGGTTTTGTAAGCTCATTCAGCGGGCAGCCTGCCGTCTGGGCACGCCCCCCGCCGCCTAAACTTCTGGCAATGGCTCCTACGTCCACTGGCGTTGCTTTGTTTGAGCGGAGGCTCAGCTTATTTTTCGGAAGATCAATCATGACCACGAAATCAAGCTCTCCTATTCCCTCGCTGCAGACCATATCGCCAAGCTCCGACTGATATAATTCGGCAATCATGACTGCATAAGTGTATATCCGTCCCGTCCCGTCAACCTGGCCCTGGAAGCAACGCATTCCCTGCTTTTTCTCCATGCAATAATCCTCAATACGCTGTTGTTCCTGATCAATCAAATGCTCAGCCTGTGGCTCAAATGAGAATGACGCCTGAGCTTGAGCGGATGTTAAACGCAGAATCACCTGGTCGCAGAAGTCCTTCGGGTCAGACATAAACAGGTAATCATTCATTCGTTTCGCCCGGCGGTTGCTCTTGTCACCATCAGGCCACTCCCAGGTATCATACAGCCGTACCAGTTCAACGTAATCATCCATGATCAGCGAAGAGGTCAATAACCCTTGTCCGAGCAAAAATTCATAGAATATTGACGTAGCAGCAGTCCCTCTGCCATCCGGATAGGTATTCTGCAGGTACATCCAATGTCTATACGACTCAACCGGCATTGCAGGTTTCGGATCATGATGATCGAGGACATAAATCCTGTATCCCTTGTCTACGTATTCATCGATTTCCGCAGCAACGTCTTCACTGACATTAATATCCGTAATGAACATGACCGACATATGATCCATTTCTTCTTCAAGCAGATCCAGGACGATATCATCTACCCTGTTATAATTGCAGTATTTGGTCAGCAGCTCTTTGCCGGCAAACGCGATCCGTGACAACACGATCGGTGACAATCCGTCCAGATCATTATGACTGACATGAATAACCTTCTGAAAGCTGTTACGGCTTAACTTCACATGACTAAAATCCATTTGTACAAATCTCCCATACTCAGATAAAGGCATTATCTCAATACAATACACAAAGGATGAAATTTGCGCAAACGGTTTTTGTGCAGCCTCATTCCTGCTCAGCTTCCCCTGATGTCTGCTTCAAGTGAACTACTCCCACCTATAGAGGTGTGAGCTTCTCGGGAACAGCCCATACTTGCTCTGGATGACGACCTTCCGAAGCAGCGGTTAGGCTTATACACCAAGCGATCCCCGCAGTCCCTGCGGTTCCCTTCAGCGTTAGATTTGGGCGGTTTCATTGAGCAGATGCAGCCCTTCTGTCCGGATGTTCCTGCTTGCATTTACGTCCCGGTCATGCGTGGTTCCGCAGCTTGGACAGCTCCATTCCCGGATGTGGAGTCCCTTTTTTCCATCCCGGTGCCCACAGGCCGAGCAGAGCTGGCTGGAAGGGAACCAGCGTCCCACCCGGATCACTTGTTTCCCATACCACTCTGCTTTGTAGGTCAGTTTGGACAGAAAGGCGGACCACGAGACATCTTGAAGACTACGGGCAAGCCTGTGGTTTCGAACCAGCCCTGTGACATTCAGAGTCTCTACACAGATCACGTCGTGGTTGTTGACGAGTTCCGTACTGAGTTTGTTCTGAAAGTCATTCCGCTGATTGGCTATTTTTTCATGCAGCTTAGCCACAAGGATACGCTGCTTCTGGTAATTACGGCTACCTGCGAGGAGGCGCCCCTCCTTCTGGGCCTGCAGCGCCCGGCGCGACAATTTACGCTGGGCCTTGGAGAGCCGGTCTGAGGTTTTCACCAGATGCTTCGGATTCTGAACTTTCGTTCCATCGGAGAAGGCGGCAAACGAAGTGACCCCGAGATCCATCCCGATGACTGAACCGGTTAATGTCTTCGCTTCCACCTTCGTTTCGCACAGAATGGACACAAAATACTTACCGGTAGCCGTACGGGAGATGGTGGCCGATTTGATCTGGCCCTGAAGCTGCCGATGCAGCTTGATCCGCACAGGTTCCATCTTGGGCAGTTTCAAATAACGTCCTGCCACAATCGCGATGGTTCCATTCTGATTGTTTGTGGTGTAGGACTGGACCGGATGTTTACGGGATTTCCACTTTGGAAAACCGGAGGAAGGATGACGGAAAAAGTGGTTATAGGCGGCCTTTAAATGAAGCTGGGCATTGCATAGGGCCAAACTGTCGACTTCTTTAAGAAAAGGATATTCTTTTTTGTATTGGGCGGGTGTAGGAAGCTTGATGGGTTCACCGGTTTCCCGGTGCTTTTTGTAGGCTTCGATGCGATCATTCAGCATGAGGTTGTAGACTTTACGTACACAGCCGAAGCTTCTCACCAAGAAATCAGCCTGCGGAGCACTTGGATATAACCGAAATTTGAAAGCTTTGAGCATGAAGCCTCACCTCAACTTCTATGAATCAAAACAGGAATATATGTTCTTGTTTCGATTTTACCAAAGATCTTCTGAAAAGCAAAGACAAACCGTTATCATTCATCCCGCCACTTTAGAAGTGGGGGAATTCTGACAACGATTTGTTAAAGTGATCCTGTCTACAGTAAGGGAGGTCCGCTGCTGAAGTCACCGGTAAGTGTAAGCCACTTGCGGTTATGATGCTCCTGTACTTCAACAGGGGTATCAAAGAAATCACTTAACACATCCGAACGCAGACAGTTTACTGTCTTGTCCCCTTTGTAGATTTCACCGTTCTTCACCAATAACGTATGCGTGAAGCAAGGCGTTATCTCTTCGATATGATGCGTTACATACAGCAAGGTCGGCCCGCCGGGCTGCTGCGTAATCTTCCCGATCATCTGCAGCAGCTGTTCCCTGGCAAAGATATCCAGTCCTGTGCATGGTTCATCCAGTATCAGCAGATCCGGATTCGCCATAAGCGCGCGGGCAATGAGGATTTTCTGGCGCTGCCCCTGCGACAAGGTGTCGTATGTCCGGGAAGCTAAGGAAGAGCAGCCAAGGAATTCCATCAGCTCCTCGGCTTGTTTCAGTTCATCTTCATTCGTCTTGTCATACAGACCAATGGTTGCGAATCTCCCGCTGAGGACAATATTCAGCGCAGTCTGATGGCCGTACAGCTTCTGCTGCAGCGAAGTGCTGACCCAGCCGATCCGTTTGCGCAGCTCCCGCAGATCAACATCGCCGAAGCGGTGGTCCAGCACCTCCACCTGTCCCGTCGTCGGCCAGATATAGCCGTTCACAACGTTCAGCATCGTCGTCTTGCCTGATCCGTTCAGGCCGACGATACACCAGTGCTGCCCTTGCTCCACTTCCCAGTTCATACCGCGCAGAATCATCATCTTCTCCCTCTGCCAGGATACATTTTGGAGTGATATAATCATGCCTGTTCCCCTTTCTGCCTTAAGTTATCCCTTACATTCACAGCTCGGAAAGCGTGCCGTTTAGAATCTCCAGAGTCCATTGCACTGCAGAGCGTACGGTCATTCTGCTCCAGTGCCGTCTTCCTTGTATCCAAATGCTCCCCCATGTTGGACAGGTCTGTGCCGTCATGGCGCAGAGCGGCCAATCTTGAGATTTCAGTTTCAATCATCTTCCGGGCAATGAAGCCGCTGAGCAGGCACCGCAGAACAAATTTACATAATACAGGCCATCCACCGGATGGATACGCCCGGTGGATGGCCTGTATACAGCGTTTAATTCACTTCGTGAACAGCCTGCGGATAGCTGGAGTATCGTCAAATTTCTCGAGTTGGGCCTATTCCTCCGTATAGATCTTCACCTGCTGCTCGTTGCAGGCCGATTCCAGCCAGGGCTCAGGCTGTTTGTTCGTAATAATTCCCGTCGCTTCACCTAAAGGGATAATGGTGAACAAAGCAGACTTGGCTAATTTGCTGTCATCGAATACCGGATAGACCTCGCTTGCGCGTCTGACCAGCTGCTGGGCGATGCTGGCTTCCAGCTCGGAATGCATCGTAAAGCCATGCACCGGGGATACGCCGTCCACACCGAGGAACATTTTGGTCACATTGACCTGCTTCACTACACTCTCGGCCAGCGGCCCAATGAGCTCATAGCTGCCCGCACGCATAACCCCGCCGATGACAACCACTCTGATTCCTTCTGCTTCAGCAAGCTCTGCTGCGATATTGACCGCATTGGTCACGACCGTAATCCGGCTGTGGTGCTTAAGCGCCCGGGCAATGAAGAAGGTCGTCGTTCCGCCGGTCAGGCAGACCACATCCCCTTCCTGGACCAAAGCTGCGGCGATTCCGGCAATCTTCTCCTTTTCATCCTTGAGGTAGAACTGCTTGTCGCTAAAAGCCAGCTCCGCCGGCTCCTGCCGGAGATTGCCTTCATACACCGCTCCCCCGATCGTCCGGATCACTTTGCCCGACTTATCCAGCCAGTCCAAATCCCTTCTCGCCGTAGCCTCTGAACAGTTGAACTCCTGAATCAGCTCCTGAACTGAAATTTTACCGTGCAGCTTTACGTATTCCAATATCCGCGCTCGGCGCAAGCCGCTTTTTGATTGATCCATGACTCTCTCCTCCGGGAAACCATTGTCCATTCATCCTAATGAGTTAATATTGGAGGAAACCGGACAATTTTGCAACAATCAGCAGGAGCCCAGAACCTCAATTTTCACCTGGGGAAGATACGATGCTCCCGGCATCCAGCCGGCTGACATAATAGGTCTTGTCAACAGCAGCATTCAGCGTGACGGTAGTAATCACTTTAATTCATCAGCCTTGCCGAAGCTTCCGCACAGCTCCATCTTTTCCAGCGCCAGCCGTTTCACGGCTTCCTTAGCCGGAACCATATATTTACGGGGATCATTCTCCTCGGCATTGCCCCCGAATACCTGCTTAATCGCATTGGAGAATTCAATACGCAATTCTGTAGCCACATTTACTTTGGCCATGCCAAGACTTACCGCCCGCTTCACCTGCTCGCCCGGGATGCCTGAACCGCCGTGCAGCACAAGCGGAGCCTCAACCAATGCGGCAATCCGCTCTATTCTGGCAAAATCAATCTTCGGCTCACCTTTATAAATTCCATGTGCGGTGCCAATCGCTGGCGCGAGCGTATACACCCCGGTCTGTTCCACAAACAGCCTGCATTCCTCCGGATCAGCCAGCAGCGCATCGCGCTCCTCCACTACAATATCCTCTTCGACGCCGCCAACCTTGCCCAGCTCGGCTTCCACATTGACTCCAGCCGCCGCTGCAATCTCCATCACCTTGGCGGTACGCCGGACATTCTCGGCAAATGGATGCATGGACGCATCGATCATTACCGAGGTATAGCCTGCATAAATACACTGCACCAGCAGTGCGAAATCGGTACAGTGGTCCAGGTGCAGCGCAATCGGCAGCCCGGACTGATCGGCGGCAACGGATGCAGCAGATACAAGATACTTCGGGCCCAGGTGTTTGACCGTGCCCATGGTCGTCTGGATAATCAGCGGTGAACGGGCTTCCGAAGCAGCCTCCACGACAGCCTGAAGCATCTCAAGCGTATGCACATTGAAGGCGGGAATGGCATAAGCATTGGCTCTGGCCTGACGCAGCATGGTGGTTGATGAGATAAGCGGCATAAATTATTCCTCCCGGATTATAAAATGATGTATGAAAATATAAGACAAATTAAGCGTTTAATCGGCCGGCTGGCTGCACTTACTTGTTAAGCTGGCTCAAGGCCCACAGGCCGCTGCCAATCACTCCGGCATCATCACCCAGCGCGGCGTATCGGATAGCCGTCCGGCCGGCATAATCTTGGAGCAGGCGGGCGTTCATCTCCTGCCTCATCGGGCCGGTAAGGTCTTCCCCGGCCAAAGCGCCGCCGCCGCCGATAATAATCACATCCGGCGCGAGGATCGGCACCACCCAGGACAGCGCACGCCCCAGCTCGCGCCCTGTCCGTTCAAGCACATCCCGCGACAATCCGTCGCCTTCCCGGCTTGCCCTGGAGACATCGCTTGCACGGATGTCCTCCACATCGGCGAAGCGCTCCCGGAGCAGACTGTGCTCTCCTTGTACAATCCTTGTGCGGGCTTGCCGCGCAATCCCGGTCGCGGACACGATCGTCTCGAGGCAGCCGGTTCGTCCGCAGCCGCATGTAATGCCGGCTGGATTAACCGGTATATGTCCGATCTCCCCCGCCAGGAAGCGGTGCCCGCGGTAGATCCCGCCGCGTTGTACATATGCGGCTGCAAGACCCGTGCCGATGGTAATGCCGTAGATATATTCGTAGCCGCGTCCTGCCCCGGCAACAGCTTCGCCGTAGGTATACATACGGACATCATTATCTATAAACACCGGCTTGCCGGTAAGTTCCCTGAGCATAGCGGCAACGGGCACCTGAATCCAGTTCAGATTGACCGCCCGGAGACTCATTCCAACCTCCGGATCGACCAGCCCCGGGATTCCGAGTCCGATGACCGCAATATCCTGTGCAGCTACACCAGCCTCTGCATACAGCCGCTCCAGGGTGGCGGTTATACGCTGCAGGATATCCTCCGCCCCGCTATCCGGCCGGGTCGGCATTTTCCGTTTCAGCAGAATGCTGCCCTGCGCATCGAGGATGCCGCATTCTATATTGGTGCCGCCAACATCCACACCGGCTGCATATCTCATTGAAGCTCCTCCTCACAAGCATAGACCTGGCGGCCCCGCACGAAGGTGCGCAGCACTTTGAACTGCTCATTCACCAGCACCAGGTCTGCATCCTTCCCCGGTTCAATGGTCCCTTTGGCAGCCGCAGCACCAATCTGCACAGCCGGATGAACCGTTAATGCCGGAACGATATCGGCAATATCCATTCCTGTGAACCGGACTGCGTTAGCCAGGGCTTCAATCATTGTCAGCGAGCTCCCGGCCAGGCTGCCTTCGGTTCTATCCTCCTGCTTCAAATACACCTTGCCTTGTCTCATACGGACCGGCAGCTTGCCGAGGACATACTCCCCGGCCAGGCAGCCGGCTGCACACATGCTGTCTGTAATCAGCAAAACCTTGCCCTCCGGCTTCGCCCGGAATATCCACTTCATTAAATCAGGATGGACATGAACCCCGTCACAAATGACCTCGACCGCCAACGGGTCCAGAATCAGTGCTCCGCCTGCCGCCCCGGGCTCCCTGTGATGCAGAGGCTTCATCCCGTTGAAGAGATGGGTTACTTGGGATGCGCCCCATTCTACCGCAGACTGCATTACCGCAAAGTCAGCATCCGTATGCCCCAGAGAGACAACCACGCCTCTGCACACGGCATGACGGATTACTTCCTCCGCATGGCCCAGCTCAGGGGCAATCGTCATCAGCTTAATGCTTCCTTGGGACGCAGCCCAGAACGCTTCAAACTCTTCAATAGAAGGCTCCCGCAGGTCTTCCGGGTTCTGGGCGCCGCATCTGGCCGGATTCAGAAACGGGCCCTCCAGATGGATGCCCAGCAGATTCGCCCCGTCCGGGGAGCGCTCCGGGTGAATGAATTGTCCTGCACATTCCAGGGACTGGATAATTTCATCATGAGCAGCGGTTAATGTCGTGGCCAGCAGGGAAGTAGTTCCATGAGCAGCGTGAAATCTGCACATCCCCTGAAGCTGATCTTCAGTCGCCAGCATGGCATCGTATCCGCCGCCGCCATGAACATGAAGATCGATGAATCCGGGCAACAGCATTCCCCCCCGGGCATCTACCTGCTCATATTCTTCACTCTCTCCTGTCCTCACCCATGCGCTGCCCGTTATCCGGGTAATTAACCCGTCTTTACTGCACAAACTGCCGTTTTCAATCCAGCCCTCCGGTGTCAGAATCCGTGCGTTATAAATATGAATACCTTTATGCTGCATCAACATTCCCCCTTATGTATGCGGCGGCAGCAATCTGATGGCCTGCTTCTGTATATGATCATAATAATCTCTTAAAATGATTTTTTCAATCTTTAATTTGATCTTTTCGATAATTAATAAGAAGTTTATTTCAATATAATAGATATTATTATTTGTATGTAACAAATAAATGATTGAATAAATCAAAATAATGATTGTAATTCTCCTGCCGCTGGTTTACACTCACATTAGCTGAACAACAATTCACAGGGGGTCTTACCGATGAGCTTGACTTACAGCGAAATTAAGCAGCAATATACAGCCTTACAGCAGACCTATGACTACATGCTCTCTAAAAGAGAAGAGATTATCTCCTTCATTCAAGCAAAATCTATTACTTCCGTTACCTTCGCCGGCTGCGGATCAAGCTACTGCTTGAGCCAATCCGCCGCATTCTCTGCCCGGCTGCGTGCAGGAATTCCGGCAATGGCTTTAGCCGGCGGCGATCTTATGCTGAACCCGGAGCGTTACGGGCGTCTGCTGGAGAACACGCTGCTCGTCGCCCCGTCCCGTTCCGGCAGTACAAGTGAAGTCGTGCAGGCGATACAATTGCTGAACAATAATCATAAAGCTGTCACCACGCTGGCAATCTCCTGTGTAACGGATTCTCCGCTTTCCGGCAAGGCCGGTCTGGCGCTGGAGCTGCCTTGGGCCTTCGACAGCAGTGTCTGCCAGACCCGTACTGTAACCAATCTGTACACAGCCAATCTGCTGCTGACCGCCTTCCTTGGGGGCGATGAGAGCTTAATTGCTGACATCGGCAAGGCCATTAAACAAGGCGAAGCCTATATGGCACGGGTGGAGGACAGCATCCGCCGGGCGGCTGATTTCGGGTGGACCCATACGGTTGTGCTTGCAGACGGAGAGCTTCAGGGCCTCGCTTCCGAAGGCGCTATTGCCTTGACGGAAATTGCCAAGGTACAGGCCCATTCCTATCACCTGCTGGATGTCCGCCATGGTCCGATGGTAACTGTCGGGGCGGATACGCTGGTTATCGCTGCAGTCACCGGGAACGGCACGGAACATCAGCGCAACCTGCTGCGCGATCTCAAAGGCAGAGGGGCAACCGTCATCGCCTTCGCCGGCCATGCCGGTGCAGCTGAGGCGGCAGCAGAGCATGCCGACCTGACAATCACATCTGACAACGAATTGGATCCTGCCGCAGCAGGCATACCGTTTATCTTCATTCCGCAAATCGTTGCCCTGACCAGCGCTGCGCGTCAAGGCATCAACCCCGATCAGCCTGACGGCCTGGTGGCCTGGGTTGAACTGTAGACCGCCAGAACAAGACAAGTTTCATAAATGAACAAATCGCAAAAAGCATGCATCTTGCAGCTTTAAGGCCAAGGGATCTGTATGTTTGAGAGGTTTGTTGCATGAAGTACAGCGGCATGTAAATTTGTATATTTCAAAAAAAACAGCGCCCGCATCGGGCGCCCAGATTGTCGGGAAACCCAGGTCATTTAAAGAACCTGGGTTTCATTGTATTTTAATGACGACGGTGTTCATTGGCACTGGCCTTAACGCGACTGGAGAACGAGACCAGCACACGTCCGCTGCCATACGATACGAATACATTTTTTAGAAGCTTGAGCCATCAAAATGTCCAACATTCGATTTATGCTCCAGCAATGTAGAGTCTGCCTGCAGCTTACGGACATTCGGGACAATAACGGCTGTACGGTCCGTAAGGATCAAAAGAAGGACTTTCCCATCAATGCACAAGCCTACTCCGCTTCGCCGGCAGCTTCATAGATCAGGCAGCGCAGCGTCTGGTCCGGATAACGCAGTTCTGCGGTATAACTGCTGCCATCCTCCAGCACCAGCTTCACCGCCACCATTCCGCGTTTGTTATTCACGTCTTGACCGGTAATGCTTGCCTTTACAATGGCCCTTGTCTCGCCCTGCTTATCCGTAATGATCTGCTTCGCTCTGGCAATCCAGCGGCTATCCTTCAGCACGGCTGCAGCAGCGGCGGCATCAATCGGTGTCCGTTTGAGTGCCACATTAGCAGCAGTTGTATCGATCATGGTACCGGTCTCCGGATCAATCATCACATCATACTGCCAGTATTCTTTACCCTGTCCGCGCAGTGTATTCGACTTATAAGGAGCGGAGTGCACCGACCAGAATGAAGGTATGCCATATCCCGGCTCATGCAGCATAACGGTCGTCTCCAGCTTGGACACATCTGCATCGAACAGCTTACGCACACTTTCAGCCGCCCGCTGCTTGATTTCAGCCTTGCTGAATTTCTGCGGCAGCGGGGGAACAGTTACATGGTCCGCGTTATTGTATCTGGAAGCGATGAACATCGTCCGGTAAGACCAGTCAATCATCTGCAGCAGCTCTTCATCCGTCAGCTCCCGCTCCGGAAAGTAGAGCGTATGGGTCTCAAGCTCCAGATAGAATTCAGCTTGTCCGGCCTTAAGCGGCAGCGGCTGCTCAGGCCGCAGCCCGTCATACACATACTTGTCACTCAGCACAAGGCTCCGTTTCCCCTCTGCTTCGCTCATTTCCCGGCCAACCATCTGCGGTTCATTGCCGGGCTTATTCAGAAGCTCATAGATCCCCCTGATCTCCTCCTCTGTCATTCCGTCAAGCAGATCCGCGGACACTGTAGACACCGGAGCCGGTGCTTCCACCTTCAGCACAGGAATCGTGCCCCCTGTCAGATGGACGCCGGTCCTGTTCACTGCTGCCGGGCCGTTCTTGGCGGCGACAGAATTGTTCACAATGCCGGGAACGAGCAGGGCGCTTGCTGCGAGCAAGCCTCCCGAGAATAGAATGATAGCCAAAGCAGTTAACCGTTTGTTCTGTTCCAAGTCTGATTACCTCCACTCCATACAAGGATGTTAAATCTGTCTATACCATAATCCCAAGATGTTATAGAGTAGGAGGGCAGATGTTATGAAGTTGTAAAATCCGCCGTAATAGCCGTATTGCTTAAATAAAGCCGGATGCTTGTCCCTTGGCCCAGCACCGATTCCAGCTCCACTCTGGCCTCATGTGCCTCGGCGATCTGCCGGCATAAGGAGAGGCCCAGCCCCGCATTCCCGTAAACCCGTGAGCGGGCCGGGTCTGCCCGGTAGAACGGCTCGAAGGCCTGCCGGCTCTGCTCCGGCGTCATCCCGCGTCCGCTGTCGCGCACCTCAAGCACGGCTTCCCCGTTCTGCTGATAAGCCAGCAAGGAGATCAGACTGCCCGGCCCCGAAGCATGGATAGCATTATCGAGCAGATTCACCAGGAAGGAGGCCAGCAGATCACCATCACCCCGCACAGCGGAGATGGAACTGTCTGCCGCAAGCCGGATTCCGCTCTCTGCTAATTCGTGCTCCACCGTCTGCAATACCGCTTCGAACAGCCCGGCAACCTCTACCTCCGCCTGAACCAGCGGCTGATGCCGGAGGACAGACAAATCCAGCAGCTTAAAAGCCAGATTCTTCAGCCGGACTGTCTCACTCCAAATGTAGTGCCCCGCCTTGATCTGGTCCTCCTGGCCGATGTTCGCCGAGGTAAGTAATTCCGCAAAGCCCTGCATGCTGGTCAGCGGGGTGCGCAGCTCATGGGCCAGATTATCGACCATCCGCTGCTTCTCCTCCGCCATGTCGGAGAGATCCGTAATCCGCTGCTCCACCACCGAAGCCATCCGGTTAAAATGGACTGCCAGCTCCCCGAATTCATCCCGGGCAGACAGCACCACCCGGTTCGAATAATCGCCTCCGGCAATGGTCCGGGCCGTTTCCGCCAGCAGCTTGAGCGGCCGCGTCAGATGACGGATCAGGAGATAGAGCAGCAGGGCCAGCACCGGCCCCGCAATCCAGTTAATCATTACGAAGAAGCGGTTCAGCTCCTGCTGCTGGGTATACAGCCCGCTGATGTCGCGGCTGTAAGCCAGCTCCAGATATTCGTAAGGTGCCGGCAGAGGCATGGATAATGAGATGCTGTGTCCCGCCAGACTTCCGCTCCCCCCGCTGTCTGCCGGGTAGATCAGCTGCCCGTTCTCCCGCAGCTCCAGCTCAATTCCTTGCTTACGGTAATGCCCGCCATACGACTGCACCACATTGACCAGCAAGGCAGGGGTGAGCGTAAGTCCCCGCGTCCGGATCGATTCCAGATTCTCATAGATATTATTGGCAATCAGCAGCTGCTCGCTGGAGGCGCGCCTGGTTTCGCTGTCCATGTTCAGCTGCCAGCTTTTTTTCATCACCATAATTACACTTACATCGAGGGCGGCAATGAAGAGCACGAGCACGGCCAGCAATATCTTATGCCAGAACCGCATGGCTAGACCTGAACTTCCAGCCGGTAGCCCAGCTTGAATACCGTCTTGATCCGTTCTTCCCAGCCCAGCTTCTTGCGCAGCTGACGGATGTGAACATCTACCGTACGGGTATCGCCGGCATAGTCATACCCCCAGGCGAGCTCCAGCAGCTTGTCCCGTGATAAGGCAATGTTCCGGTTCCGTATAAGAACTTCCAGCAGCTCAAATTCCCTGGCGGTCAATTCCACCGGCTGCCGGTCCACCCGGACCTGGCGTTCGGCGAACCGGACCTCCACCGTATCGCAGGTAAAGGCCGGAGCCGCCTGCTCGTTCCTGCGCAGGACCACGTTGATGCGGGCGAGCAGCTCCAGTATTTCAAAGGGCTTGATAATATAATCCTCCGCACCCAGCTCGAAGCCCCTGATGCGGTCGGAAAGTGCATTCTTCGCTGTAATCAGAATGACGGGAATCTGCCTGGGGGAGATCTGCTCCATCAATTGGAAGCCGTCCAGACCGGGCAGCATCACATCGAGCAGAATCAGATCCGCCTGCTCCCGTTCCAGCAGGGCGGCTGCCTCTGTCCCGGAATACGCCTTGGAATACGTATGCCCGACCAGCTTGAGGTTCATCGTAATCAAATCGCTGATCGGCTGTTCATCTTCAACTACTACTATATGGGCCATTACCGGATATCCTCCTGATATGAATCTGACAGCCTGACTATTAATTCAGACTATTAAACCCTATCATAGCAGATTTCAGCAGCAGACAGCTCCGCATTACATGCTGTTCTTGAATTCCTGCGGAGTCATTCCATACTGCGCCTTGAACAGCTTGATGAAATACTGCGGCTTCTGGTAGCCGATTTCATGGGCAATCTGGCTGATCTTCATATCCTTATGCTTCAGCAGCTGGACGGCTTTCTCCATCCGTAAGCGGAGCACATAGTTCATGAAGTTCTCGCCGCTCTCCTGTTTGAACAGGTTGGAGACATATACGGGATGCAGGTTCACATGATCCGCCACCGCCTGCAGCGTAATCTCCTGGATATGGCCCTGGATGAACCGGCGGATCCGTTCCATCAGGTCCATGCGGATGTTGTCCGAGCGGGTGTCGCTGAAGGCCTTGAGCTGAACGAAGCTGGCGAACGCCCACTCTTTTAACGGCTCATCACTCCAGCTGGCATCCAGCTTCAGCATCTTCTCCATATCCCTTCCGAACACCTCGAAGATCCGCTTGCCCTTCTTGTGCAAATAGTAGGAATACGCCTGCAGCAGGGTAACATAGATTTCGATCCCGTATTCACGCGCTCCGCCGCCCGCCCCTTCAAGCTCACTGAAGATCAGGTTCAGCTTACTCTCGAACCCGGGCCACTGCTCAAGATCAATCAGCTCCATGAACGTCCGGGGACGGTACAGCTCGGCCAGCGGCTGGATTTCGGGGGCTTCCTTCTTCTCGGTCACATGGAAAAAGCTCTCCGTCTGATAGCCGATATAATCCGTATAAACCGATCGTGCAGCATGGTACATGGACAGGATGTCCCGGGGGAACCCGCCCCAGTCGCTGATAACCAGGGACACCTTGGATTTCAGATACAGCTTGATCTGATGCTGGGAGAGTCTGGCCCGGTCCTCAATGACCGCAGAACCGGCTTTGGTAGAGAAGGCTTCCCCCTTAGACTGCACCAGGAAGACCAGGTAATCATGCGAGTCCTTGCAGTACATCACGTGAAAAGCATCCGAGAGCACTTCCTCCACAATGTTGAACATGGCATATTCGATCAAAGAGAGGCTGTACAGATCGGTACTGGTATAGTCCTCCTCCACTCTCATGCATAAGAGGATGGATTCCTTATCCGCAGTGAAGGGCAGCCCGTACAGCTGATTTTTATCCTGCAGCACCGACTGGGGGTATTTTTTGCCGGAGATCAGGTCAAGCAAGAGCATTTCCCGTAATTTAGGCAGACTTTCCCGGAAACGGTAGGCAAACTTGTTCTGGTTCAATAATTGGTTGCCTTCCTCTGTAATCTTAACAATCAGACTCCGCAGGGTCTGCTCCAGCTCCTCGTTCGAGACCGGCTTGAGCAGATATTCGCTCACCTGCTGCTGGATGGCTTCCTTGGCATACTGGAATTCATCATAGCCAGTGATAATGACCGCCTTCGTATTTTTCCATTTCTCATTGATCCGGGCAATTAATTCAAGTCCGCTCATTCCGTTCATATGAATATCGGTCACCACAATATCAACGGAATGGTAGTTCAGCAGCTCCAGCGCTTCCTCGCCGGAATAGGCTTTATAGACATTGGTAATCCCCATCTGCTCCCACGGAAGTCCAATGGCCAGGCTGTCTACCAGGTGGGTATGATCATCTACAATTAAAATCTGGTACATCCCTTTCCCCCCTCAGCTCAAATACTCACCTTCCTTACTGCTCCAGCATAACTCTGCACACAGCCCTCCAAGCTCCGACTTGCTGAGCAAGAGACCTGAATCCCCGCCGTAGGTCAGGCGCAGGCGCTGATGGACATTTTTCAGTCCGGAGTCAATTTCTTCACTGGCTGAGTAGACCTTCATGCGGATCGATTCAAGGATCACATAATCCATATCTGTCCCGCTGTCCTCAACCGATACATGGTTCATGCCGCCCTCTCTCCACACCCGGATCTGTATCATGCCGTAGCCGGAATAATTGTTGAAGGAATGAAGAATCACATTCTCGACAAGCGGCTGAATGATTAAGCGGGGAATCTCCAGAATCTCCATCTGCGGGTCAACCTCAATCCCGAATTCGAAATCATCGCGCAGCATGCAGTGAATCTCCAGGTAGAAATGGATCAGGTCCAGCTCTTCCTTCAGCGCCGCCATCTTGTTCCCCGTCTTCGTCGTATACCGGTAATATCTGCTCAAATTCATCGTCATCGATACAGCAGCCTTATCTTCGTTCAGCTCAATCATACTTTTAATATAGGCAAGCGTGTTGTACAAAAAATGCGGGTTGATCTGCGACTGCAGCTGCTTCAGTGTTGCGTCCTTGGACCGGAGCTGCTCCTTATACACATCCTCAATCAGCTCTTCAATCTGTGAGGCCATGGAGTTGAATTTCTCATACAGCAAGCGGTACTCCCCTTCGGGCTTGTCCGTCATTCTAACAGAGTAAATCCCCTTCTCAATCAGATTCATATTCTTGAACAGCCTGCAGAACGGAATCTGAATATTCCGGTACATCACAAAAGCAAGATACCCGCCCATGAACAGCAGCATGCCGCTGATAACATAGAACATCGTCTGGTTCCGGCTGATCGGCGCCATAATATGACTGATCGGCACATAATCAACCAGATACCAGCCCAGGGATTCCAGCTTCTGATAATGGACCTGAAACCGCTTATGATCTGAATTCACCAGCAGATATCCGCTTTCCCCGGAGCCGCCGATTTCCCCCAGCCGGGGCAGAAACTCTTCGATCTGATTCACATTCACCGAATAATTATAGATAGGCTCCGCCCCCGGATGGTAGAGGAAAGGGTCCCCTGAGCCGTTACTTTTGAATTCGGATAGAGCTCTCCGCAGCTCCGCCACGCCGAATTTAAGCACTACCCGCATATGCGCTTCGCCGGATTCCGCGGACTTCTCGGGATAGGACAGGATGCCGAGGAAATAATCCTCATTCGCATCCGAATAATACTGCCAGAACGTATCCTGTACAGGCAGCTCCTTCGGGAGCGCATTCAGGCTGGAGCTGCTTTTGATGACAATTCCGGTACGCGGGTAGAGCACGGCTATCACCGCTTTCCAGTCGCCGTAGCCGGCCAGCCGGTTAATCTCTTCCGAGACGGTCCGGTTCGTTCTGTATTTATCCAGCACATCATCCAGCAGATCAGGATAGGCCAGATTCCGTACATCCGTACTTTCATACAGCATCTTCTTATAAGTATCCAGCCGGAAAAATAACTGGTCCAGCTGATTCGCAAACGTCTCAATCTGGTACTGCTTGACCTTGATAATCTCCTCCGTCAGCACCTCCCTGCTGGTCCGGTTCGACACCGCAAACAGCAGCAGAATCGGGATCAGCAGAATGAACAGCGTGGCTATCAGTTTGGTGAAAATGCTGAATCTGCTCATCATCATCCCCCTCTCATTGCCCGGGTTCAGCCGCCCGGCGTCCGGCCGCGAATTCCGCGAACTGCCTCTTTAGCTCAGTGAACACGGTATCAAACCCGGCCTTCTTCAGATCCGCAATCGCATCCGGGTAATATTCCTCATAGCCCGCCAGACCAAAATTGATCGGCTCAAACTTCTCTTTATAGACAGCCATCACCTGCGCAAGCTCATTCTTGACAGACTCCTCGTTGAAGTGGAATCCGAACAGCTTGGAGATGCGGGAGTTCTCGTCATTCTTCAGCATGTCACTGATAATTTCATCCTCCACACTGGCCGGTGCGATGAAATAATCCTTATTCCGCCACATCCATTCATACATCAGCTGGTCGTTGGTCAGCTGTCTGATTTTGCCGTCCTCCAGTTCATAATCCTTGCCCTCAACACCGTAAATAATAAAGTTATAATTCTCTCTGCTCTGCAAAATCCAGTTCATAAACATCATCGCGCGCTCCGGATTCGCTGCAGCGGCCGTAATCATGAATGCTTCATTGCTTGGGGTCGTAATGTACTTCGGTTTCTCCTTGGCCAGATAATATTCCCGCAGCCTCGCTTTGGGATTAGCGTTGCGCACCGTCTGCAGATTCTCCATTGCTCTTGAGACCGCACCTACCCGGAACAGCAGCTTGCCTGCATTCTCCTGATCGATCTTCGCAGCGGGATTGCCTACCAGATTCTTGTCAATAATCCCCTTTTGCACCCATGACTCACGCAGATGGGCTACTTGCTTGTATAAATCAGATTCTACATAACTCAGAATTTCCCCGGTATCCTCGTCCACCATGAACAGCAGCCGTTCATCCAGCGCGGAGTAGTTGCGGCCCGAGAGCTCCCGCCAGAGCATTTCATGCCCGCGGTCCGTCTCCAGATAACCATAGTAGCTTGGATCCATGGCATGCATCTTCTCATAAAACAGCTCCAGATCAGCGAACGTAGCAATCTCCGACATACCGGCCTGCTCCAGCAGATCCTGGCGGACCATCACGGAGGAGAACTTGCCCGCCGATGTGAAGGCCTGGGACGGGATTGCCCACAGCTGGCCGCCGATGACGTTCTGCTTGAAGTTTTCTTCAGGGATATGCCTGATCAGATCCGGCCCGTATTTCTCCAGCAGCCCGTCCAGCGGCTGGATATAGCTTTTATAGACAGTGACAAAGGGCGCGCCGTACCAGAACAGATCATAATTCTCCCCGGTGGATAAGGCCAGCTCCAGCTTCTGCTGATAATTGGACCACGGGATATAGGTCAGCTCCAGCTTCATATTCAGCTCCCGCTTCAGCCGTTCATTCAATTCATTCCCGACGAAATCGCCCATCCGCTGGGACAGATCACCGGGCATAATTACCTTCAGGGTGACAAAGGGCTGCGGCGCATCTCCCGCCGGCTTCTCCGCGGCTTCCGCATTCTGCGCCCCTTGCGTCCCGGATGCTTCCGGGCGGAAATACTCGCTGTACAGTATGCAGGTTATAGTCAGGAAAAAGATGGTTATCATCAATGTGACCGCCGGCTTCCTCATGGCCTGCCGCCTCCTTCACCATGTGCCTTAATTAATTTCGGGACTGTCTGGGCTGACATGGAATATTCACAATCTATTACGCTAAGAGAAGACGAAAAGAGAGATCGAGCTATTGTATTTAGTACACTAGAATCCTTGCTGAACGACCGAAAAATCCATTCTATCTTCACCTCTTTCATAGTTTACAACACTTCCATGAAAGCGAATACAATATTATAAGTCACGCAGCTGGAACAGGAGCACATGAATTCTGAATTCATGTGCCCCCGGCTCCAATCCCTATTTCGTTCATGAACCTCATTGACTACGGCAGCCGTTTGATCATTACAGCCGCTTCCGCCCGGCTGGCTTTGGAAGCCGGGTCGATTACAGCGACAGATTTTAGCCTTTATGTGCACTGAAGGCAATGCCTTCAATAAACTGTTTCTGGAAAATAAAGAAAAGGACAATCATCGGAACTACCGCCATGAAGGCGCCGGCCATCAGCACGGGATAATCTGTCCCGAACATGGAGACCAGCGTGGCGATCCCCGAGGAAAGGGTCATTTTCTCCGGTGAGCTGTTAATAATGAGCGGCCACTGCAGTTCATTCCAGGCCCATTGCAGCTGAATAATGACGATGGCCACGAGTGCGGATTTCACCAAAGGAAGCATGATATGCCAGTAAATCTGGAAGGGATTGCAGCCGTCCAGCACAGAAGCTTCCTCAAGCTCCTTGGAGATGCCGAGGAAAAACTGCCTTAGCAGAAAGGTCGCAAACGGGCTGATCAGCGAGGTAATCCACAGCGCAGTCACTGTATTCACCAGGCCCAGATCGCTCATCATCATATATTGCGGAGTGTAGAATACCGGATTCGGCACCATCATGACCGAGATAATCAAGGCAAACAGGAAGGAGCTTCCCGGAAATCTCAAGCGGGCAAAGGCATACGCTGCCATCGAGCTGAAGATCACCGGAAATACGGTTTTCATAATCGCGGTAAGTATAGTGTTCATGTAATAATGCGGAAAAGCCGATTGCCTGATCGCCTCCGTGTAGCCTCTTAAGCTGGGGGTGTCCGGAAAATAACGGATCGGAATCTGCGTAGCTTCCGTCGTCGTCTTCAGCGAAGTCAGCACCATCCAGATGAATGGAACAAGCATCGCAATCGCACTGATAATAAGTATGAGATGAATAATAGAGTTGATTTTCCTCGCCGATGCAGTCTGCATTTCGGTATCCCCCTTTCTCAGTCGTAGATGACCCATTTTTTTTGCAGCGCGAATTGGATTCCGGTTAAGATAATATTGATGAACAGCAATATATTAATAATCGCGGCACCATAGTTCGGATTAAAGTACACGAAGGTATTCTGGTAGTACGCATAGACAAGAGAGCGGACCGCCGGGAGCGCTACATTGGTTTTGCCGATAATGAGATAGATGGAGTCGAAGATTTGCGTGGCCCCGATTAACAGAATGATACTGGTGAAAAAAAGCGTCGGTGTCAGCATAGGCACAGTAATATAGCGGAACTTGTTAAACCGCTTGGCGCCGTCAATCTCCGCAGCTTCATAGAGGGATTTCGGAATTCCCTGCAGGCCTGCAAGAATCAGCAGCATGTTAAGACCAATCGCTCCCCACACCCCGACGATCACCAGCACCAGCATCGCATAATGCGGATTGGACAGCCAGGCTACCTTGGTCCCCAGGATGTGGTTAATCAGCCCGAAATCCTTGGCGAACAGGACGACCCACACCATCGCTGCCGCTGCCGGCATCGTGACCTGTGGCAGGAAGAAGATGACACGGTATACGGATAAACCCTTGATCTTCGTATTCAGCAGTACGGCAAACAGCGTAGACAGAACCAGCGTCACCGGTACAAACAAGACTACATAAGTTAGAGTATTGCGCAGATTCTGCCAGAACTCCCCGTCATTAAATAACTTCACGTAGTTATCAAGTCCAACCCAATGATTTACAAGCCCGAAATTCTCCGACCGCTGGAACCCCAGCAGAATGGACTGGAGAACCGGCCAGCCCCAGAAAATCAATGTGCCCAGGAGAGTCGGCGTGATCATGAGATAAGCCCACACATATCTGCTTCTGGAATTCAAAGTGATCACTCCCCGTTAATGGGGAACCCCCCTGACGTGCAGGAGGCGTTCCCGTAATGATGTTCATTATGATAAAAGCTTATTTGGTTTCAGCGATGGCCTGATTCATCATATCAGCGACTTTCTTCGCGGCTTCCTCCACAGAGACCGCTCCGCCCCATGCCTGGGACATCATCTCAGGCTCTTTCGCAAACCAGACCGGGTAAGCCAGTGATCCGCTCGGATATGGCACAGCATCCGCTACCTGATCGATGAAGATTTGCAGATTGAGATGCGGTCTCGATTTCACCCAGGCATCCTGGGTTCCGTTATAGGCCGGGATTGCTGCGCCCATCTCTGCAGTAATTTCCGCTGCCCGCTTGGAGCCGAGGAACTTGAGGAACAGCCAGGCTTCCTCTTTGTTTTTACCGCTTGCCGACATTACGTTGCCGAGCCCGTTAATGATGTTAGCCCGTTTCACTTTGCCCTTAGGCAGCTTGGCCCAGTCCCACTTATCTTTAATAATTTCACTGCCGTCGATGTCGCTGATCCGCCAGGAGCCGTCGAAGATCATGGCCAGCCGGCCGGACTTGAACATCTCAGTGGCTTCGGTGTCTGTCAGCTGCTGATGGGTCGGGGATGCGCCGTCAACAGTCATCTGATAACGGGCCTGCAGAGCTTCAATGGAAGCCGGATCATCATAGCCGGATTTCGTCATATCCGCATTCAGGATGCTGCCGCCGTTAGCCAGCATATCGTTCCAGTATCCGGTCTGCGTATCCATTTTTGCGCCAAAGCCATAGATGCCTTTATCCGGCTGGCTCAGCTGCTTAGCCGCTTCAGCAAGCTTGGCATAATCCCAGGAATCGTCCGGATACGGGATACCCGCCTGATCGAACAGCTCTTTGTTGTAAGCCAGGCCGATCGTATCGAAATCCTTAGGAATGCCATAATTCTCACCGTTCAGCGTATAGATAGAAGCAAGATCTGCCGCATAATCGCTCAGGTTAATCTCTCCGGCCTGCACTTTGCCTGTGATCGGCTCAATGAAATTGCCTGTGGCATATTTAACAAACTGCCCGCCGTGCATCCAGAATACATCCGGCAAGGTTCCGGCCGGAGCCGCCGCGGACATCTTTGTCCAGTAATCGCCCCAAGGAATGACTTCTACCTTGATCTTGATATTCGGGTTGGCTGCAGTGAACTCTTTTGCAATCGCTTCCATTGCAGGCTGCTGAATTTTATCCCAGATGGAATAGGTTAGCGTCACTTCCTTTTGCGGCTTGTCAGTGGCTGCCGGGGAAGCTGCTTCCCCGGCATTGTTCTCCGGAGTGTTGCCGGAAGAGCTGTTGCCCGAATTGCCGCCGCAGGCAGCAGTGACCAGTGCAAAGACAAGGAATACAACCGCAAACAAAAATGGATATTTTTTGCCTTTTTTCATTTCATATCCCCCTAATAAATTGTTTAGGCAAATATTTGCGTAAATACAGCATCGCAAATCGTCCTGCCTTCTTACGTTTTCATTGTAATCCAGGTCTGTGATCCCTTTAAATGCCTCATTCTTAAGATTACATGCCTCATTATTAAGGTAAAAAAGGGTTGCATTGGGTTAGAGTTCATTCCATAATATGAGTAAATAATTGCGCAAATTATTAATCATTTTTGAATAGGAGTGTCTGCGGTGACAATTACTGTATTGCCTAATCAACCCGGGGAGTTCTGGTGGGGGGGCGTAATTAACGAAGGGTATATGATGCCGTTCGGCGGCCGTCCGCATGAACGCGACCTGCGCCAGACCGATGATAACCAGGCTTCCCCTCTGCTGCTGTCTAATCTGGGGAGATATATCTGGTGCGACGGGCCGTTTGCCTTCTCGTTTGATGACAGCAGCCTGACGATCGACCATAGCGGACAGCTATCCATAGAGGAAGGGCATGAGACGCTGCAGGGTGCCTACCTGCATGCCTGTAAGCTCCACTTCCCGCCTTCGGGAACTGCACCTGACAAGCTGGCCTTCACGGCACCGCAATACTGCACCTGGATTGAGATGTTCTACGAGCCCTCGCAGGAGAAGCTGCTGGCCTACGCCGGAGCCATTATTAATAGCGGCCTGCCGCCGGGGGTGCTGATCCTTGACGACAACTGGATGAACGATTACGGAACCTGGGATTTCGACAGGCACCGCTTCCCTGATCCTGCCGGAATGATTCTCTCCCTGCATGAGATGGGCTTCAAAATCATGCTGTGGGTCTGCCCGTACGTCAGTCCTGACAGCATCACCTTCCGCCGGTTGCGCGGCCTCGGGCTCCTGATGCAATATACCGACGGTTCCCCGATACTGCGGAGATGGTGGAACGGGTACAGCGCGATTGTTGATTATACCAACCCCGAAGGCGCAGCCTGGTTCAGGCAGCAGCTGGACCGGCTGGTTCATGATTACGGTGTCGACGGCTTCAAGCTCGATGCCGGTGAACCGCTGCTGCCGGAGCTGACGGATGATATTGCCGGAGAGATTGCCTGGACCCGGCCTGTCCTTCCTATGGAAGATTGCGAGGCTTACGCCCGGCTCGGCATCGGCTACCCGCTCAGCGAGCTGCGTATGTGCTGGAAGCTCGGGGGACAGCCGCTGCTCCAGCGGCAGCGCGACAAGACGCACAAATGGGAAGCGGCGACCGGACTTGCCGGACTGATACCTGATGCAATCGCCCAGGGCCTGATGGGCTATGCCTTCAACTGCCCGGATATGGTTGGCGGGGGGATGGACGGGGATATTAATTCTCCGGACTTCCACTTTGATTCCGAGCTCTTCATCCGTTCTGTCCAGTGCTCCGCCTTATTCCCCGTGATGCAGTTCTCCATGGCTCCATGGCGGGTACTCGCAGGAGAGGAATGGACCTGGTGTATGAATGCAGTGCAGCTGCGGACGGAATTAGGACCGCTGCTCTCTGGGCTTGCCAGCGAGGCTGCCGAGAACGGGCTGCCCATCCTGCGCCATCTGGAATTTGTCTTCCCGCAGCAGGGCTTCCATGACGTTCAAGACCAGTTCATGGTCGGCGGCTCCGTGCTGGTCGCCCCTGTCGTGAATAAGGGCCAGACGGCAAGGGTGATCCGGTTCCCGGCCGGCCGGTGGCAGGGGGATGACGGAAGCATCGTCGAAGGCCCGGCTGCTGTCGAAGTAAGCGCACCGCTGTCCCGGCTGCCGTGGTACCGGCAAATCTAAAGCCGTAATCAAAGGGAGATTATTGAATGAGAACAATCAAATTAGCTGTAGTTGGTGCAGGAGCACGGGGATTTCTGTCATATATGCCGTATGTTCAGCGGTTTCCCCATGAGGCGGAGGTTGTTGCGGTAGCGGAACCGAACACGGAGCGGCGGACACGGTTTGCCGAAGCATTGCAGGTGTCTCCGGAGCATATCTATTCCACCTGGGAAGAGCTGCTGGAACAGCCCAAGCTATGCGATGCCCTGCTCATCTGCACCCAGGATCAGATGCATTATGAGCCAACGCTTGCCGCACTCCGCAAGGGCTATCATGTGCTGCTGGAGAAGCCGATGTCGAGTAACCCGGCAGAGTGCATCGAGATGGAGCGGGTAGCCCGTGAAGAAGGGCGGCTGCTCTCCATCTGCCATGTCTCCAGGTACATTCCTTTCTGGAAGCAGCTTAAGGAGCTCATTCAGGGCGGTGCCGCTGGAGATCTCATGTCCATTCAGCATAATGAAAATGTCGGGTATCTCCATTACGCCCACAGCTTTGTCCGGGGCAACTGGCGCAGTGATGTGCTCTCCAGCCCCATGATCCTGGCGAAATCCTGCCATGATATGGATCTGATCCGCTGGCTGGTCGATGCAGACTGCACGCGGCTTAGCTCCTTCGGCGCACTGGGCCACTTCCGGGCCGAGCATGCGCCGGCCGGCTCGGCCCACCGCTGTACGGACGGCTGTGAGGTGGAAGCCACCTGCCCGTACTCTGCTGTACGCTTTTATATGCAGGACCCGGAAGTGAATCCCTTCGCAGCGCTGATTGCAGATCCGCCTACCGAACCGAACCGGATGAAGGCGATCCTGCACGGTCCCTACGGCAAATGCGTCTACCGGACAGATAATAATGTGGTCGATCACCAGACTGTCAACATGGAATTTGCCAACGGGGTCACGGTCATCTTCAGCATGTGCGGGTTCACGCGCGATATTAACCGCACCATTCAGATCATGGGCACCAAAGGGGAAATCCGCGGCGATCTGCTGAGCGGCTGCATCGACCTGTTCGACTTCTCGTCCGGCACCCGGACGGTCATGCAGATGCCCGCAAGCGAAGGCGGTCATCAGGGCGGTGATGACGGGATCATGCGGCAATTCCTGTCCGATCTCCGCCACGAGCGGTATACTGCTACCCTGACCTCCGCGGAAGCTTCGCTGGAGAGCCATCTGATGGCCTTCGCCGCCGAGGACTCCAGAGTGAGGAATGGTGCACTGATTGAGATGCGGGAGTTCCGGCAATCCATCGCCGGGGCCGCTCCGGGCGGAGCGCCGCAGGCTGAGATGTGCAAGTAGCTCATAGTAATTGAAACAGCGGCAGCCCGGGACGAAGGAGTACCTTCCCGGGCTGCCGCTGTTTTGTTTTCTGTATGCGCAGAAGCATTTCAAAACCCAACTATACTATCTGCCGATAGCAGCCGGCGTAATCAATTCTCCTTTAACAGGCATTGATGAAACGCGATCTAAATCCTCGAAGTAGAGCGGTAAGCCTTCAGCCAAGATAGGCAGCCGGGTATGGACCGGATTCTGCCGCTGATGGTGGATATGCAGATGAGGCTCAGAGGTGGAGCCGCTGTTGCCCACGCGTCCCAGCAGATCACCTGCCTGTACCTTTTCTCCAGCCTCTACCGTCACGCTGTGCTGCTTCAAGTGATTCAGCAGCAGGTAGGTACCTGTGGCAGGGATTTTCAGATAGACATAATTGCCTTCCATGGAGAGAATATCCTCCGATCCGGGCGTAATGTCAGCCTCTTCATCGTAAGCAGCAATAACAATGCCATCCAGCGGTGCATACACCTCCTGATTCCAGATCCCGTAATCCTCTGCACGGCTGCTGCCTGTATTATAAGGCTCCATCACCAGATCATAAGCCCAGCGTTCGGAAGGCCACACCGCATGTGGTGCATTACCGTCCACGGCATCGCCTCCCCAGCCAACAACCGCCGCTCTATGAAACGGGGACTGCACGGTAATCCCCGGCTTAGAATCTGCAATGGCGACCGGGTAGGCCAGCGGAATTACATTGACCGTCAACAGAAAATGGCCGAGCAGTATGGCCGATACGCATAAATTCAACAGTAACCGGTTCAGACGCGCCTGCTTTACAAGCTTCACGGCCACCCAGACCAGATTGACTATGGCCCAAACCGCTCCGGCAGCGGGCAGTATAAATTTCAGCACCAGCCAGCCATACACGCCGGTCATACCATGCACCCACAGTGCACCGGCCCAGCCCCCTAACACCAGCAGCAGCAACAACATCGACAAGTAATTTGATTTTTTCATAACAGACTAAAGTTCAACTCCCGGTGATTAGCATAATAGAGAACCGTATTATCTGTTTTTTAGACGAGCAATACTGAAGGATCACTGCAATCCGGGCGAACAGGCCCGTCCGCCCTCGCAGCAGCACATTGTATTCGGTTTTCCGCATACATTTGGCCCGGGCACCCCCGCAGCTGCTCATTGTATTCGGTTTTCCGCATACATTTACTTGGCATTCACTAATTACCTGCACAAAGAAAAGAGAGTACCCGTTAAGGCACCCTCCCCGCACTCCATCAGCAACACCGCCGCTCACTCAAACCGGAGCTCATCAATCCAGACCGTGCTGTTGCCCCCGTGCCAGAAGGTCATCGCCAGCTGGCCGGGGCTGCTGCGGTCCACGCCTTTGGACACCAGATTAATCGTAATATCCTTATAGCCGGCCGTAACCGTATCCCCGCTGAAATCCGCCAGCGTCTGCGTCACTCCGCCAATCGTCAGCTGGATATGATTCTGCTCGCCGCCGTCCGCCCCTTTGATGCGGATGATCAGCTTCGTATAACCCGCGATACTCTGATTGATGGTCGAGCCGAACCAGCCGTTGTTGTTATATTGCAGCTTCAGTGCGCCTGATTCGATAACACCTGCACTGTTCACAAAGCTGTTGGCGCCTGCCCAGCCGCCTATATCATTCGTTCCCGGCCAGACCGGCGAGTTATCGAAATTATCCAGCAGCAGGGCAGCCGCTCCGTTATTGGTCGTTACATTCAGCACCGTGCTGGCAGCCGACAGATTTCCCGCAGCGTCCCTTGCCCGGACGGTATACGCGTATGCTGTATTGGCACTCAGTCCGCCGTCCGTAAAGCTGTTCACAGCTGAGGTGCCAGCTTCCGTCCCGTTCCGGTAGATCACATACTGCGTAACGCCAACATTATCAGTTGAAGCGGCCCAGCTCAGACTGACGCTGCTTGAAGTCTTTCCGCTTGCCGTCACATTCCCCGGTACCGTCGGAGTTTGTGTATCCCCTCCTCCGCCTGTACCTCCGCTGATCTGAATCCGGTCAATATCGGCTGCCCATCCGGCAGGATTGGAGAAATGAATGGTATTATTACCGGCATTCAGCTGAACCTGGGCCTGCGCCGTCCCTACTGTGGTCCAGCCTCCCGTACTCGGCATATTAAGGGTAGAGGCCGTTCCTCCGTTAACACGCAGCTGCACACTCCTGGCCTCAGCGCTGAGGTAGGATACGGTCAGGGTGTAGGTTCCCGCCGCTGCCGCACCGACACCGTTAAACTGCAGCGTACCGGTGTTGTTCCCGACATAACCCACCTTCGAGCCTCCCGAGCAGGCAGTGCAGGCGGCAACGGCTGCTGTCCCGGTCAAAGTGTTCCCCGCCGCCTCCGCTTCATAGGAAGCCTGAGTACCGCCGCCGGAAGCATCCGTAACGGCACTTACCGCACTGCTTGGAGCAGATACATTCCCCGCCACATCCTTCGCCCTAACCGTGTAGCTGTAGCTGGTACTAGGACTTAATCCCGTATCTGTAAAAGAATTCACCGCCGCCGACCCGGCCAGCGTACTGCCGCGGTAAATATCATAGCCGGTTACCCCTGTGTTATCCGTTGAAGCAGACCAGCTCAGACTGACACTGCTTGAAGTCTTTCCGCTTACCGCCAAATTGCCCGGCACGCTCGGCGCCTGGGTATCCGTGCTTCCGCCGCCGCTGTATCCGCCGTCATACGCGGACTGGGTCAGGCTGTACGAAAGAGTATTGTCCGGCTTCAGACTGTTGAATGCTCCGAGATTCTGATTCGCCGGGTCCATGCCGATGCCCACATTGCCGAGCGGGGTCCGGCCGCCGGTGTAATAATTAGTATTGGCAAACCGGGCGCTGGGCTTATAGCCGTAAGGGTCCAGGATGGACAATGCCAGGATATACGTCCCCGCTGGCATATTAGCCGGTATCGTAAATGCACCGGCTACCTGCTGCACGGCAGCTGCCTGATTATACTGGCGGGTGGTGCTGTTCCAGTCATCCCCCGGCATCCAGCTGCGGATGTCCACATTATTGAAGATGCCCTTCCAGGCTATGGTACGGTCGCTTCGCAGCAGGCTGGCCTCCACCGGCCAGTTATAATAGAACGGCGCCGAGCCTTTGTTCACCACCTGAAAAGCCACATTCATCTGGCCCCCGGGCTGCACGCTGCCGGAGAAAGTCGCCTGGTTGAGGACGAACCGGTAGCCGAACTCCTTCTGCATCAGGGCAGCGCCCTGTGACACAGCCGGATTGCCGGCGTCGTACAGATCAATCCAGCCGAGGCTGCTGGTATGCGTTTTTTTGATCCAGTCGATGACGTAGTTCCGGTGGTTCGGATCGCTTAACGTATCATTCGGGGAATCACCGGGCTGAATCTCCTTCTGTCCCCAGTCATACGCCACCTCGCCGCCGTTGACCTGCGTGCGCCACACATTCCTCGCCGCAATGCCCTCCCCGCCGGACAGGTCATCAATCAGCGCGAAGGAATCCCACAGGAAGCCGAAGCTGTAATTCTGGAAGGTATCGGGATAGCGGACCTGAACCTTTTTATTCTGAAAAGCCTGCGAAGCCGCATTCCCAAGCGCCGTCTGGAAACTGAGCGGCATCCGGTCCGTCCCGTCGGCCAGCTTATCCGGCCAAATGTGATGCTCGCCCCAGTTGCCCCACAGCCCCAGCTCCACATAGGCCACCCGCGGATCATTATCCCAGGCCTGGCCCAGCTTCTGGATGAAGGCAGTCAGGCGGTTCTTCAGGATATCTGAAGTCCACTGGGTGGTCACATCGCCATGCGGCACACCATCCGGCCAATACTCCCCGCCGTTCGGATACACAATGAAGACGCGGGGAATGACCTTCTTATTCTGGCTCTCGATGCCTGCCCAGGCCGTATTGCTCCAGTCCTTAATCTTCTGGACGGAATCGGACGCCGCATTCTCCAGATCCGTATATTTGATATAGTGCTTGAACACGGTCCCGTATTCCTGATCCGAAAAGCTGCTGTCGTTCATAAAGCGGGTGGGCCGGAAGCCCTTCAGGGGGTTCTTGAACGCCTCCTGTGTTTCAGTAAGATTAACCGTAATCGGACCGGCTGCCGCTGCCGCCGGCTGCAGCCATGATCCCACCAACGAACCTCCTGTCAGCAAAATAAATGATAACATTACAGTAACCGCTTTCATTAAAGCTTTTGATAATTTACTCCTCATCCATCATCCCTCCCCTGTTAATAAAAAGCCAACGCAATTATTTGCGCAAACTTTTTGCGCCTTCAGTATAGTCTACTCCCGCACTTGCCGTCAAGCAAAAAGCCGTGCTCCGGAATGCCTGATTTTACAGGGCGTATTTCCATCGCCTACAACGGCTTACAGCAGGAAATCCGGGGGAGTCTGGCGCCGGGCTTCCCATTGTCCGCCGCAGGGACGACTGCTTTTTAATTCGGAAGTACGGACTTCAGTCAAAAAGCAGACCGATACGCAACGTTGTTCAGTTATACGTCTGGCGTTACGGACTGGAGAGGCCTTAAGCCTGCGAAAAGAGCCTGTGCGCCGGGTCTTGCGGACACCAGCGCCGTTATTTTGCCGGAAAAGTGATAATCGCCCGGCAAAAGTGGCGAATAAGGTCCGTGGGGTCCGTAACCCCGCCAAATGGGCCGATAATGGGGTTTTAAGGGCCGTGGGGTCCGTAAGCGGCTATTGGTCAGCATGATGCTTGGGTGATTTGTCGGGTGGGCTGGTGAACGGCGTTATGCTTGGGGTGGTTTGTTGGGTCGGCTGGTGGCTGTTAGGAGTAGTGAATTGGGGGGGAATTTGTTTGTTTAGGCGGCCTGAATAGCAACTTGTTTGAAGTATGTGTTTGGGGTGGGCAGTAACCCGGAATGGTCGCACTCGGCCCGGCTCAGAATCATTTTATTGTCTGGAACAAGGGACACAGGCTTCAGTTATATAAGAAGCACAAAAGAACCTAACTAAAAGCAAGAAGGAACGAAGGGAAAATTTGGGACTGCAGGAGCGATAGCGATCGCCCGAAATCTTTCCGTAGGAAAGCTCGCTTCGGAAGCATATGCTAGTGTTCGGATTTCTACCGCGAACAGCGGGTATAATCAGGAAATCCAAATATAACAGCGGCCGTCCGGGACTCTATCTCTTGTCCAGGGCAGCCGCTGTTCCTTTCAAGAGTCAGCCTACTGTTCTCATTCTCTTCTGCCCGACGCCAAACCTGTGCAGGATTCCCGCTCAATCAGCTCCGTCTTAAGACTGATGTGCACCTCGGCAATATTGCTGTTCATAATCAGCTCCGTCAGTACTTTTACAATGATGGAGCTGATGTCGTACCGGAATCTGCGGACGGTGGTCAGCGGCGGAACCATGAACTCCGACAGCTTCAGATCATCGAAGCCGATCAGGGAGATGTCCTGCGGAATCCGGATATTCAGCTCCGCGAGCCCCTTCATCGCTCCGAAGGCAATAATATCATTGAAGGTAAACATCGCTGTAATGGAAGGGTCCTCCTTCATCAGCTGCTTCACGGCCTCATAGCCGTGTGCAGGATCAAACGCCCCCATTAAAGCCCGGGCATCTGACCAGGGCAGCTTCAAATCGCGGAAAGCATCCTTGCAGCCGTCCAGCCGGTTCAGATTGACCAGGTGATTCTTCGGTCCGGCAAGGATACCGATCTTCCGGTGCCCCAGTTCATGCAGGTAACGGATGACCTCATATGCGCCTTTACGGTTATCGTAATCAATATAGTTATGATTATGCTTGTACGTTCTCCCGTTCGTAAGCAGGTACGGAATATTCAGCCGCTCCAGCTCCTCGAACAATTGCTCATTGACAAAAGGATCAAAAATGACCGCAGCATCCATCTTTTCCTCACCGACTAGCTTATACGCCGGAGAGGACTGCAGATCCGCACCGTGCTTCACAATATGCACCTGATGCCCGTAAGCTTCGAATTCTTCCTTCAGGTGGTTCAGGTCCGCCGAGGTGGACGGGTCATTATCGAAGAAGTCACTGTTGCCCGGAACGATGACCGCGATATTATAGGTTATGCCTGCCGGCTTGGGGGGAGCAATCCCCGGCTTCAAATGTTCATTCGCAATCTCGAGCACTTTCCTGCGCGTCTCTTCGCTGAAATTGCCCTGATTGTTCATAATCCGGGATACGGTGCTGATCGACACATTGGCCTTCCGGGCAATTTCCTTCAGCTTCATTTGCATCCCCTCCAGTCTAAGAAACTTTTTGCGCACTCAAGAAATTATAGCGTTTCCCGATGCATTTGGTCAATCGGCCAGAGGAGGCCGCTTCAATTCAAAAGTCCCTAGCTCAGCAGCCTGTTCCCCTTTTCACACACCTCATAGATTTCATCATATTTCTGCTCCATCAGCGGCTCCATCAGCTTCATTCGCTGGCGCACGATTGCCTTATGGACGAAGACCGGAAGGGTCCAGCCGGCAAAAGCAGGAACGGCTAAAAGAATGGACAGCAGGATTTTAGGCGGATCATGAGTAACCGCAAATACAGAGCCTGCCATAAAGGCAGTGCCGGTCATCGCAATCACCAGTGCCCACATGACGGCAAATGAGGTTTTCGATTTCTCCATCACGGCGAGTTCACTCATACAGGCTTCGAAATGGCGCTCCAGCCGGGTCAGCTCGGTTTTATGCAGTATTTTGCGGTCCCGTTTGAGCTTAATGATCACTTTGCCGGTATGATTCCCCCCCCTATAGGCGGAAGGCTTCAGCTCTTCATTCAGTATCCACCCGAAATTCATATAACCGTCAATATACATGGAGCTCTTCTCCCGCTCGACCGCCGCTTCTTTATAATCATATCCGACAAAGCTGCTTCCGCCCCGTGTGACCTGATTCATCAGCTCAGCTCCTTTACGAATACTGGAATACGTACGGTGAAGGTAGTTTTTACAGCCGGGATGCTGGTTACAGTGATGCTTCCGCCGATAAGCTGCAGAATACGCAGCACAAGAGCCAGTCCCAGCCCGTTGCCTTCAGTGGAGCGGGAGGTATCGCCCTGATAAAATTTATCAAAAATATACTTCATGGTCTCCTCGTTCATCCCGCAGCCGGTATCGGAGACAGACACAATTACCTCTTCATCCGTGGAGCTTTGCTGCAGCATAATCGTACCGCCGGGTTCGGTAAACTTGATGGCATTGGAGAGCAGATTGTTCCAGATCAGCTCAAGCAGGCTGGCATCCGCCTCAATCGTTGCAAGGTCCTCAATGTCTGCGATAAACTCAATATTTTTGCGGGTCCACAGCTCCTCGAACAGCAGCGCACATTCGCATAATTGGGCACACAGATCGTATGCCTCCGGCAGCGGCTGCAGGTTCTGCTTCTCCAGCTTATTGAGCTTGAGAATATTAGTAATCAGCTCGCTTAGCCTTGAGGAGGATTCCTGAATGGTATCAATGTAGCCCGCTCTCTGCCCTGGCGCGAGCTTATCATTCTTAAGGGCCTGCGCATAATTCTGAATGACGGATAACGGGGTTTTAATTTCGTGGGACACATTGGAGAAAAAATCGGTTTTGAACGTCTCAATACTGCCAAGCTCCTCCACCATCACATTGAAATCCATGCAGATCACGTCCAGATAATCCATTTTGTTCTTCAGATGCCTTGGAGGGACATAGACGGAGAAATCGCCGCGCGCGACTTTTCCGATCGCTTGTGCGAACCGCTCCATCGGTTTATGATACCGTCTCACGAACTGATAGCGGGTTAACAGCGTAAATGCGGCTGCAGCAACGATCCAGTAGGCTACTACAAATACAATATATTCCCGCGGAATGCTTGCTAAATCAAGGTAGGTCTGCAAAATCATCATCTGGCCTGTAGTCAGTGCCCCCAGCACCAGGAAGGAAAGCACAAAGCTGTACAAGGGAAAGATGGACGCTTTCACTCTGGAGTCCTGCGCATTCACTGCAGCACCGCCTTATACCCCAGCCCGCGTACAGTCACGATCGCGAAACCGGTGCAGGAGGACAGCTTATCCCGCAGCTTCGTGACATAGACATCTACGGCCCGCAGGCTGGTGTCGGATTCCACGCCCCAGAACTCGTCCATGAGCTGTGCGCGCGTAAAGGTTTTTTTCGGGTACGAGAGCAGCTTATACAGGATATTGAACTCCCGCAAGGTGAGGGGAACCTCTTCACCATCGACAGAGGCGGTCATCGCATCCGCATCCAGCGTAAGATTGCCTACTGTCATCCTGCGTTCCTCCATTATATTAGCTCTGCGCAGCAATGCCCCCACACGCATGATCAGCTCATCCAGGTTAATCGGCTTTACCATATAGTCATCTATGCCGATTTTAAAGCCCTTTTGCTTGGACAGGATATCATCCCTCGCGGTCATAAAGAGTATAGGAATCGTTGAGTTCAGCTGGCGCACGGTTTCCGCAAATTCAAACCCGTCGATGTCCGGCATCATAATATCGGAAATAATCAGATCGTACAGCTGGTTGTACATTAAATCATAAGCCTCGCGCGGGCTCAGGCAGCCCTTGGCCTTGTAGCCGCTGTCGTTTAAATAGGTGCAGACAATTTGATTAAGCTTTACATCGTCCTCTACCACCAGAATATGAATCAAGTTCGTGCCCTCCTCTTATTGACGCTGCATCCTGTTACATATTACTGTTGCCGCATTTATAGTTTGTTTGAGTTTTGTTGCTGAATTGTTAATTACGGAATTAACAGAACAGAAACATTACTTAAGCAAAACATAAACATTCCGGGAATACAATCGCTCACAGCATAAGGATTACCTCAAGGCAAAATCACAGCGATCAGGAGGAAATAAGCATGGAAAGCAATTTTATCATTACAAACAGGGCCAGGGTGAATAAGATCATCACCATTATGCTATGGGGCATATTTGCAGCAGCAGTTATCTTCTATTTTCAGGGTCAGGTGCTGGGTGAGATTGCCTTCTCGCTTCTGATTGAGCTCTCTATTGCTTCTATACTGATCCTCACCACACAAAAGCATACCTTAACAATGGCCATTCTGTTCATGGCTATTCTGACCTGTACGGTTAATTATATCGGCGGCGCCTACACAGGCATGATTATAGCCACCGTGCTGTGCATTGTTTCGCTGTACTCCAATAAATCTATCCTGTTCAGCTTTGGCGGCTTATACACCATTACGTTCTCCGTTATGCATTTCTCAGGGAAGCAAACAGAGAACACCGGGGATATCGGGTACTATTTCATCAATATGGGCTTTCTGGCACTGCTTACACTGGTCCTGTATTTCGTATGCAAGCGGAATGCGGATCTGATAGAGAACGCTAACAGGAATGAAGCGGAAGCCCACAGCAATGAGGCAGCGGCCCAGAACATGGTTCAGGTCATCGGCGAGAACACGGCCCAGCTTCACGGGAATATTGATCATTGCAACCAGGATATCGGGATCCTCAGAACGATCAGTGAGAGTATGTCAACCCGGATTAAGGAGGTAGCGCATGATGTTGCCCGGCAGTCAGGCAGCCTGGAACAGATTAATACGATGATAGGACAGGCTGACATGGGGATGGCAGAGATTAATGAGATGTCCGCAGGGCTGACCCGAACCTCTGATGCGGCCAGTACGACACTGCTGCAAAGTGCAGAGCAGTTCCGCCAGATGGAGGAGCAGATGAAGATTATTAATTGGGCTGTGCAGGAATCGTTCTCGACTGTTGGTGCTCTGAACAAAAGTCTGGAACAGGTAAACGGTTTTCTTGCCGCCATCAGCCAGATCGCCAGTGAGACCAACCTGCTGGCGCTTAATGCAAGAATTGAAGCTGCGCGGGCCGGAGAAGCCGGGGCCGGCTTTAGCGTGGTGGCACTGCAGATCAAGAAGCTGGCCGAGCAAAGCGCAGCGACTGTCGATAGTATCACGGAGATTGTTCAAGACATCAAGGTAAAAACAAATGCGGTATTAAAGAAAGCAACGGATGAAGAAGCAGCTGTTCAAAAAGGGAATGTAATTACTGAACAAGTCATTGGCAGCTTCGAGCAAGTCAGCACTGCCTTCAGGATGATCGACCGTTATATAGAAGAGGAGATTGCTAAAATTGGGCATGTAAGCGGAGTATTCTCACAAATCCGCCTGCAGTCTGATCAAATTTCTGCGATTGCCCATAAAAACCTGACGGCAACGACCGAGCTGCTCGGCGCCAATAAGGAACAGGATGAGCGAATTGAAATTATCTATGGCTCCATCGGCAGAATCAGCCGTTCCAGCATACAGCTGCAGGAATTAATCGGAACGAATGGAGCTAATTAATGTAACACAAACAAAACGTAAGCAATTCATAAATATGTTAATCCTACAATGATTCTATCAGGTGAAGCGGAAAACAGCCTGCCAAATACACTATAGAAGATAAAGGAGAAATGAAAAATGAATCAGCTTACCAGAAACGAAACGAATTACGTCGGTTATGAATACAAAGATATTACGGTTAAACGCAGAGTAGAATCTGTGTATGCCGACGGGTACAGCCATTTCGGCTGGACACTGGACAGCACTTCAGCACCGGCCCAGCATCCCGGCTCCGTAACCATGAAATTCAAACGGGACCGCAAAATCCGCAACAAGGTTGAACTGACCCGGCTGCAGCGCCAGTTTGACGCTGCCGTTACCGAGATCGAAGCTCTTGAGAACTCCAAAGTCATCCTTGCGTCCGCTGCCGCGTATGCCACCGGTGTGGCCGGAACGGCTTTTATGGCAGGTTCGGTGTTTGCCAATCTGGATGGCAGCCTGGTGCTTTCCATCATTCTGGCCATCCCGGGCTTCGCAGGCTGGATTATCCCGTATCTGCTCTATACGAATATCAGCAAGAAGAAGACAAGCAGGGTTGCACCCCTGATTGACCAGAAATATGACGAACTCTACGAGCTCGGCCAAAGAGCCAATTCCCTGCTGGTTAACTAAGGCTGAATATGATAAGCAAGCTTGTTGTCCTGTTTCTGGGCTATCTGATTATAAGAGAATACTTCAGGCGGACCTAGGTTCCGCCTGAAGATTAATGGAGGGGACAGTGCTTAAAGAATTATTGAACCGCTACATGACCGATTACCAGGAGCGGGCTGCGATAACAAACAGTGTGGCAATGGTAATTAATGCTATGATCGGTGCGGCTAAGCTGATTCTGGGACTGTACCTTCTGTCCGGCTGGTTCATTATCAATGCGCTCTATTACTTGATCCTTTGCGCCGCAAGGAGACAGGCACTCCATAAATATGCAGCGGCCAAACGCATTGAAGAGCCTGGGCAAAGATATGACATGGAGTTCATGGTGTACCAGCGGAGCGGCGCTTTCCTGTGCCTCCTCGGAATCACCTATCTGCTGGTCTGTCTACGAATGTATCTTGCCGGAGATGCCCTCTTTTACAGAGGTTATCTTGTTTATCTGGTAGCAACCGTTGCGTTCACTAAGCTTGGACTTGCCATATACGGCATCTTGTCGAACCGGCATCTGAAAGGACCGATCATTTCAACGCTGAGAATCATCAGTTTTACCGATGCCATGGTTGCCATTGTGGTAACGCAGTACACACTGCTCATGATGGAGCATTCCGATCATGCGCTCCAGTCCAGCGCCTTGTTCGGGATGGGCTGCAGTATTGTGTTTTTCTCCACAGGCATATACATGCTGCTCAAAAAGAAAAAGCCTGCTAAAGCACCCTTTGAAAGGAAGTATTCAAATGAGTAAAGAAACCGCAGTGAATATAAGTTCTATCCGTAAGGGCCCGATTGTAATCATCATGATTCTGGGCGCCTTTCTGGCCACGCTGAATCAGACCATCATGAGTGTTGTCCTGCCGGAGTTAATGAGCGATTTCAGCATATCCGCTTCAACGGCCCAGTGGCTGACTACAGGCTATATGCTGGTTAGCGGTGTACTGATTCCGGTTACGGCCTATCTGATGCAGCGGTTTACAACGCGCGGGCTTTTCCAGACTTCGATGATCATTTTTCTGGCCGGAACGGTGATATCGGCGCTCGCAGCAAACTTCCCGGTTCTGTTAACCGGGCGTCTGGTTCAGGCAGCAGGATCAGGAATTATCATGCCGCTGCTGATGAATGTTATTCTAACCCTCTATCCTCCCGAGAAAAGAGGAGCCGCAATGGGCATGGTCGGCTTGGCCGTCATTTTCGCTCCGGCAGTCGGACCTACGCTGGCCGGATACATTCTGGAGCATTACAGCTGGGAAAGCATGTTCTACGGGATGATCCCTTTGACATCCGTAATTATCATCGGCGGCTTCATCTGTTTAAGGAATGTATCCGCACGCTCCAATACCAGGCTCGACCTGTCCAGTGTCGTGATTTCAACCATCGGCTTCGGAACCCTGCTGTATGGCTTCAGCCGGGCGGGAAGCGCAGGCTGGTTAAGCACGGAGGTCCTCTTCTCGCTTGGTGCAGGGGTTCTGTCACTCGGATTATTCACCTGGCGGCAGCTGGTCTCCCCGAATCCGCTGCTGGAGCTGCGGGCTTTCCGGTATAAGATGTTCTCCTTAACCACAATTATCAATATGGCGGTAACGATCGTGATGTATGCTGATATGATTCTGCTCCCGCTCTATCTGCAGAATGCCCGCGGATACACAGCGATGGAATCCGGCTTCCTGCTCCTTCCCGGCTCGCTGATCATGGGTATTCTGATGCCGGTCACGGGCAAGCTGTTCGACCGCTTCGGAGCCCGGTGGCTTGCGGTCATCGGCTTACTGATTCTGATTGCTACGACCCTCAGCTTCACTCGCTTAACGGATTCGACGGGTTACCTGTACATGGCGCTCATGTCAACCGGCCGGCGTATCGGATTAGCCATGATCCTTATGCCGATCCAAACCGCAGGGCTGAATCAGCTGCCCGCCAAGCTTAATGCACACGGCACCGCCATTTCCAATACGGTTAAACAAGTCGCCGGCGCTGTGGGTACTTCTCTGCTCGTTACCGTCATGGCCAGCAGCACCAAGTCTCATCTGCAGGATTTGCAGGCTGCAGGCGGAACCCGGGAACACATGCTGATGGAAGCCTCTATCCAAGGCATCAATGATGCTTATCTTGTCATCGTGGGAATCAGCATAATTGCATTACTGCTCTCGGTATTCATCAAGCAGCACGGCCGCGCCCCGCAGAAGGACTCCGAGCCGGGCCTGAAACAGCTTAAGATGAAAGAGGCACAGCACTGATTGCAGGGCAGACTGAATATAGATATAAAGAAACCGCCTCTTTGTGCAGTGGAAACTCCACTGCTCTATCAAAGAGACGGTTTCTTCGCTTGAACCTGCCGGGATATTTTACAACAATTGATTACGAATTAAGGCTGAAGCGGCACTGTGACTTCAAGATCCTGCAGGTAAGTCCGTTCTCCCTGGTTATGGATACCCGGCAGAAGGTTGCCGTTGCTGTCCTTCTTTTGCCCGACAATGCTGAAATCATCGTTCTTAACGGTTAGCGTAAACGGCTTAATGGTTACCGACTTTGTTGTAGCGGCAAACGCGGCATACAGCTCGTTGACCTGATCCGCTGCTTGCGGTTTGCTGTTATAATAGCCGAAGATATTCGGGTCAAGGGAATTCCCCTCATCATCTACAAGCTCGTAATACACTTTGCTGGCGCTATATTCACCCGTTTGCTCTGTAGAGTGCGGAACCTCGCCCTGACTGTGCAATATTAAACGGGTGGACACCGGAGTGACCAGCAGCTCATCGACTGTATAACTAAATGCTCCATCCGACTTGGTAATATCCGGCTTAACTACGATTGCGTTATCAACCAGCTTCACAGGTACGTTGAATTCAAAGACTTCATCCGCCTGCTTCATTTTAGCCTGAATGGTCAGAGCGAACTCATCAGGCAAATCGAGGCCATGTGTCAGCTCGGCTTGGTAAGTATTCGCATGATAAGGTACATCGCCCATCATCCCTTTGGTGAATTTAATTGCCTGTCCGTCTGCCAAGAATACCGGAGGTTCAATTAAAGACCCTAAACTGCTTTCGGAAAGATCCAGTGCACCTTCATACTCCAGCAGGAAGGACAGCCGTGTCCCGTCATAGAGCAGATTGGTCAGCTTCAATGTATTTCCGCCGTGGGTCACGCTTTGCGCAGGCTCCGATAATATTCCCTGGGCAATTGCCTGATCAACCGACTCTGGGCTTGTACCTTGATAAATAAGGCCGATGCCCGGGATTTTCTTCAGCGTGTCCGCCATAGCCGGTGATACGAAACCAGCAACGATCGTACCTGCACCAAGCACCGCGGCAACGGCGGCTGCAATAGCTGTCTTTTTGAAAATACTCGGTTTGGCTTTTGAAGTTCTCATGGTTCTGCTGTTCATCCCGTTCTCCCCGTTCTCCCCGATCTTATTCATAATGTGAGTGCTCAATTCCCGCTTAGGCACAATAGACTCACGGATCCGTTGTTCGATAATATCCATTTCAATATGTTTTGTTTGCCCCGGATATTGTCCCATTAACCTTCGCTCCTTTTTGGCGTACGCGCTCTATCAGCTTTTTGCGCAGCCGTTCATATTTTTTGCGGACTGTTGCTGCCCCGATCCCCATAATCCCGCCGATTTCCTCAAAGGTGTACTGCTCTACAGCTTTTAGAAGCAGGATATGCCGTTCTTCTGTGGTCAGATAGGTCATTAGCTCGTGTGTAACCGTATCGGTTATCGGAACCTGCTGCTGCCTCTGCTGATCCTTGTAATGCTCAATCAGCCTGAGCCAGCGGCCTTCTTTTTTCTTCATATTTATCAAATGATGATAGGCCAGCTTGTAAAGCCAGGCCGAAAAGGAAGTGCTGCTGCTGTAGCGGTGAAGATTAGCATAGGCACGGATAAAGATCTCCTGTACGGCATCTTCTGTTTCTGTATGATTCTTGAGAATATAGAAACAGTAAGTATAGATCTGCCGTTCAAACTGCTTAATTATAATCTCGTAGGGCTGCTTGTTGCCTGCCTTCACTGCTTCTACAGCCTGCTCAATTATCAGCTTCCTTTCGTCCGCTTCCCCGGGGACGGTTGAGTGCAAGCTTCTCACCTCCTATGGATTGATACCTATATAACAAGCTAAGAGCATCGTTTCGTGACATGAATTTAAAAGCCGCTTTATGCTGGTTGGTAATCATAGTACAATAGGCATATTATTTCATTATCTGTGGAAGTGGTGTCGAATCCTAATGTTTAGGTTTATGATTGCAAACTTCGCGCTTTTGACTGCGTTTCTCTTTCTCTTCAATCTGCTGTTCCGCCGTTATTTAAGAAAGCCGACCCGCCCCCTGCAATTTAAGCTGCTGATTGGAATACTGCATGGCCTGTGTGCCCTTTTCCTATTGATGTTTAGCTTCAAGATTAATCCCAGTACCATGATCGACTTCAGGCATATTATTGTGATTTGCTCCGCCTATTTTGGCGGCTTGCCGGCTTCTTTGCTGACTGCGCTGTTTGTTGTCATTGGCAGAATAACCATATTTGGTCAGCTTACTCCCACAGCTGTCGTAGCATGTATCAGTATAATATCAGCAGGAATCGGCAGCGGTTTGATTATGCAGTATGTAGACCAGTATTGGCGCCGCTGGCTGCTTTCACTGCTCCTGAGCTTAACGCTTATTACCTTCATGTCACTGCTGATGGGACCTAATCTGAGAACAATTCCTTATCTGGACCTTGTTTCTTACCTTGCGTTTATTGGTTCCGGCGGGCTATTCTCCGCCAGGCTAATCGCTTTCTTCACTTATTCGAATCAGCTTGCGCATGAGCTGGAGATCAGTGAGCGGAGATACCGTTCCCTCCACATGCTGCAAGAAGCTATTTTCCAGTCCTCGGTAGGCACGGTAATTACCGCCTTTGATTCTGGAGGAACTATCACTCATATTAACAAAGCCGCGGAGACAGTGCTCGGTTATCAGACGGAAGACTTGATCGGACGGGAAACCCCCATGATTTTTCATGATCCGGAGGAGATTGCCGGTTATGCCGGCGAGCTGTCTGTCCTCCATAATAAACCCTTCCAAGGACTTGATGTATTCAGGCACTGTGCAATGGAGGAGCCTCCGGAAGGACGGGAATGGTCTTACATCCGCAAAGACGGCTCCCGCTTGACGGTCTTGCTTATCGTTACACCGCTTTGGCTGGACGGAGAAATTACCGGATTCATAGGTACGGCTACTGATATTACAGAAAGAAAAAAGATGGAAAATACCCTGCAGCAGCTGTCCCTGATGGACGGGCTCACAAATATTGCCAACCGCCGTTATTTCGATGAAACACTGGCAAAGGAATGGGGAAGGGCGAAACGCAGCGGCAATCCGAACGGGCTGTCACTGATCATGTTTGATATTGATAATTTCAAGGCCTATAACGATACTTATGGACATCAGGCCGGTGATGAATGCTTGCGCAGAGTCTCACTTCTCGGCAAACAAATTTTGGGCCGCACCTCGGATATGATCGCCCGTTACGGGGGTGAAGAATTCGCAATCATCCTGCCGGATACTAATATCACGGGGGCACTGGGACTGGCTGAAAAGCTCCGGTCGGCTGTTGAGCAGGCAGGAATCCCCCATGAAGGCTCTGACATTAGCAGTGTCATTACCATCAGCATCGGAGTTGCGAATGGTCTGCCCTCTGCCGGTATCCTTCCGGAGCAGCTGATTGCTGAGGCGGATCAGGCGCTTTACGCTTCCAAAGCGGGCGGCCGCAACAAAGTGAATCATTATGAGACACTGATTTCCCATTCACTGCCGGATCAGTAATAAGGCTGCATTAAATAACCCGCCGGGCAATTTGCCTGACGGGTTATTTAAAGTAGAAATGCTGGCAGGTAACGTTCCGGTGCTTCCCCTCACTTAACGGAGCGGCTTATTCATTATATTACGGGCATGTTTCCCGATTATAATATTCGGTTCTGCAAGCTGGAACGCACTGCCGTTCACGGTGACATTCTCAAATACAATATGCTCAACAACCCTTGTATGATCATAGCCCTCAATATGGGAAGGGTTCAGGCAGGTACCGTTATAATGAATGTTCCTGAAAGTGACCTGTTCGATCCGCCGGCCGGGCACCGGATTATATTTCTCATTCTGCAGCACCCGCAGATTGAACAATTCTCCAAGTTCGAAGGCTTCAATCCGGATATCCTCATACACTACATTACGCACTGTATTATTATCTCCGGCATTAATCGCCAGACAGCCCCAGTAATCCGGCTGCGGCTCATGATGCTCCAGAATATCGATATCGGTGAATGAGATATTCTCGATTACATCCCCCTCTCCGTCATAATCGCCATGCGTCCCGATATTGACCGGATGGGCCACATCCGCCCACAGGATAATGCCGCTGGCCGATACTTCCCGCGTATCGCCGCGGAACTCCCCGCGCGAAGCATATACCGCTATGCAGTCATCTGAGGTGCGGAGGAACCCTCCTTCGATGGTGACCCCTTTGCAGGCCATCATATCTATTCCGTCGCACCAGCCGCGTGTACTGAATGATTTCAGATTGCGGATCAGAATATGCTCAGACTGGCCGAGCAGAACGGTGTAGTGCGGCGGGTCAATGACCGTAATCCCATCAAGCTGAATATTACGGGAGTATTTTATTTCAAATCCGCGGTAGAAAGTATTTTTCTCGAACTCTGTCATATAGAGAATGCCATTACCTTTGACAGCCACATCGTGAACTGCATTACACACAAAGCCCCCATATAACACAGCGCCGCCAGGCAAGTATATGGTGGTACACGATGGAAGATGAAGCTGCGGATGGCTGAGCCGGTGAATTCCGGGGCTAAAGACAACTGTCCGCATCGCGTCCGGATCCGCAGGTTGCTCCAGTTGCTGCTGCAGTTCCTCCGTGTTATGCAGTCCCGGCTCCAGTACCACAATCTCACTGCCGCAGGCAGCCGGCAGCGGCTCTTCAAGCGGATTCGCAAAAATATGCAGGTTATGAAACCGGTCGCCGTTAATTTCAACCGACAGCAGCTTAGGCCCGTCTATAGTGAAATAGATGCAGCGTCCGCTGAGCTCACCGGTTAAACCGGCGGACAGCGGACGGATTACGGCTTCATGAACCGCTGCGGAGTGATGTTCGATTTCGATTATAACGGTTCCGGCGCAATTGAACTGGACCATCGATGCATCGCGCACATTATGCATGTCCACCTTCACATTGTAGCTGAACAGCGGCTCCCACCCGCCTTCGGGCGTCCGGACACGGACAGAGAAATCGGAGTTGCGTACAGCACCCTCAGGTGCGGAATAGACCTGTATCAGGTTCTTTTTGTTCATAATTTCCACTCCTGCCCTGTAATAATGAAACCGGCCATGTGCAGCCATGTTGCCATGTCTGCACAGCCGGTTCCCGAATTAATAGCTATAGTATTACTTGCTGCGCTCCTCATATATCTTCTGGGCTTCGTCCAGCTCCGCTTGTCCGCCTGATTTCAGCCACTGGGCTTTGAAGTCATCAAAGGCCTTGTCCGTATCCGCTTCACCGGTAATGGCTTTAATATAATATTGGGTCTGAAGCGTACTCAGAATCGTCTCATACTGCGCTTTGGTGGTCATAACCGTTGACTGCATCAAGTCTGTCAGTACGGTAAGCCCGTCAATTTTGGTGTACTTGTCGCGGAAGGCAATTTTGTCCGCAGAGAAATGATATTTTGTCATCGCCTCCACCTTGCCGCCCAGCGGATTATAGAAGCCTACGCCCAGTGCCGCAAGTGTCTCCGCAGGATCTTCAACAGCAACAGCCAAATCACCTTCGAGGTTATACGTTACGCCTTCTTTACCGAAGGTTGAGGTCAGATAACCTTCCTTATCCGTTGCGACATATTCCAGGATCTCCAGAATTTTCTGCCGCTTCTTATCATCCTTCTCCAGCTGGACACCGAAGAAGATCGGAGGCTGCAGGGCGCCGTTCGAGAAAGCATATTGTTTGCCGTCCGGTCCGGTAAGCGGAGAACCCGGCACCAGTTCAATCCCTTTATCTGCCGATACCTGTCCGAAGTAGCCGTCTTTATAGAGGTGATGCCACATGCCGGTATCGAACATGCCGGTCCGCAGGCTGATGAACTTGTTCTGAATTGAACCGTTATCATCGGTTACAAATTCCGGATCAATGATTCCCGCTTTGAACCATTTGCTCAGCAGGGCCAGACCTGCTCTGGCTTCTTCCGTAATCGCGCCGTATTCCACTTTCCCCTCTGCGTTTAACTTGAACTGGAACGGGTTAACTCCGTAGGCTGCAAAGATGGGATTGAACATTTGCATTTGCGCATCCTTACCCCGGCCGGACATCCCGTAGGTATCCTTCTTGCCGTTGCCGTCCGGGTCGCTGTTCGTGAACTTGGTCAATACATCCTCCAGTTCAGCCAGATCCTTAGGGGCCTCACTATAGCCAATCGCCTTCAGCCATTGTCCGTTATAGGCAGGCATGAAGCCGGTGCTGCCGTTGGACCAGACCTTCGGGACTCCCCAGTTCTTACCGTTATAATTGCCGGCATCCCATGCCTTGGGATCAATACTCTCTACATCTGCCACATATTTGGGCATATAGGTCTTAATATCCTCTACCGGAATGCTGGCGATTACGCCCTGATCAGCCCATTGCACCATATCCCCGACGGTTCCGTCGACAGCCAGGACATCCGGTATATTGCCGGAGGCCAGCATGACTCCAAGCTGCTCCTTCCAGGTCGCGATTTCAAATTTCACATTTTTAATTTTGACATTGAATTTCTGCTCAATGAATTTCTGCACATAATTATTGTCGGCTTCCGGTGCGTTCCAGTTGTTCGCCCATGTAATCTCAAGCGGTGCTTCTGCTTCCGGCTGCGTTTCGGCCGGAGTGTTGGATGAAGAAGCCTTATTATTCCCGTTGTTACTGCAGCCGGCTGCAAGTAAAGATACAGACAGCAGCACTGCTGCCATGCCGGTCAACCAAGATTTAGTTTTCATTTTTCTATTATCCTCCCTTTTTTCCTTTGGTGCTTGTTTATTTAAACAACCCTGCCTGTAAGGCAGACTTGGTTAAATCCTGTTAACCTTTGAGCGAGCCTACCATCGTACCTTTAACGAAATATTTTTGCAGGAACGGATAGACAATGATAATCGGCAGAGCTGTAAACATCAGCGTAGCTGCCTTGATGGGCTCCTGATAGCCGAGTGCGGTATTGGTTGTGCCGGAGGCATACATGGACAGATCCTCTCCCGTAATGACGACCCTCCGTAAAAAGGTGGTCAGCACTTGCTTGTTAGGGTCCTGGATATAGAGCACAGCATCAAACCAGGCATTCCAGTGCCCGACCGCCGACCATAGAGAGAGTGTAGCCAGAACCGGCAGGGACAAAGGCAATACAATCTGAAACAGAATCCGCAGGTCGTTGGCCCCGTCAATTTTGGCTGAATCCTCCAGCTCATCCGGGATCGCCTGAAAGAAATTGCGCAGGATTAGCATGGAAAAGGTGCTGACCAGCCCCGGCAATATGTATACCGCCCGGGTATCCAGCAGCCCGAGGTTCTTGATGAGGAAATAAGTTGGAATCAGGCCGCCGCCGAAGAACATCGTAAATACAATCAGCAGCGTAAAGATATTGCGGTGAGGCAAATACCTTCTTGACAGCGGGTAGGCGCCCATCGACATAAACAGAACGGAACATACGGTACCGACGACGGTTCTGAAGAGGGTATTGCCGAATCCGATCCAGATATCATTTTTCCCGAGGACCCGCTCCCAGGCATATAAGGAGACCTGCTTAGGATACAGATGGATGCCCAGTCTTAACGACTCCGCAGGGGTACTGAACGAAATCGACAGCATATGAACAAATGGATATAACATGATCACACAGAGGATCACCATGAACGTAATCAGAAAAATTTGAAATAACATATTCCCTTTGCCTAGTCTCACTGCTTGGTGCTCCTTTCAATTTAGAATAATCCGTCCTGCCCCAGCTTCTTCGAGATATAGTTGGTGAACAGCACCAGCATGAAGGCTATCACATTCTTGAATAATCCCACCGCAGTAGTCAGACTGAATTGAAAATTCTGCAAGCCGACCCGGTAGACATAGGTATCCAGAATATCAGCCACTTCATAGGTCGCAGGCGAGTACAGGTTCAGAATCTGGTCAAAGCCGGCATCCAGAATTCCGCCCATCCGCAAAATCAGCATCAGCACAATAACCGGGAGTATAGACGGCAGAGTGATCCTGAGCGTCTGCTTCCACCGGTTCGCCCCGTCCATAACAGCAGCCTCATACAGATCAGGGGAAATGCCCGTCAGCGCGGCCAGATAGATAATGGTTCCCCAGCCTACTTCCTTCCAGATCGCCGAGGTTACCAGCGTAAACCGGAAATAATTAGGATCACCCAGAAAATAGATCGGCTCGAGTCCGACCAGGGTAATCAGATAGTTCACCACACCGGTCGACGGAGAGAGCAGGGTGATCAGAATCCCGCCCAGAATGACCCAGGAGAAGAAATGGGGCAGATAGGTGAGGGACTGAGCCACTTTTTTAAATTTGGACGACCGGATCTCATTGATCATGAGCGCTAGGATAATGGGGGCGGGAAAGCCGAACACAATATGATAGATACTGATAACAAGCGTATTCCCCAGAATCTTGAAGAAATCAGGTGATTGCAGAAACAGAAATTTGAAATGCTTGAGTCCGGCCCACGGGCTGCCCCAGATTCCGTCCATGATCCGAAAATCCTTAAAGGCCAGCTGTATCCCATACAAAGGGGAATAGGCGAATACGGCATACCAGATTAGCACCGGTGTAAGCAGCAGAAAGAGATACCTGCATTTTTTGTATTCTTTCCATACTGCTGCGATCTTTGATGTGCTCCTTCCGGTCCGGGCTTTCCCCTCCGGAGTGACAAGCGAGGTCATTACCATTGCTCCTTTCCAAAATAAACAAAATCAGGTTGTGTACAGTCTGCCGTTCACAAATGTAAGTTTAGGTTCGTGGAAGCGCTTTTTCCAGTTCAAGATCATTCAAATTGTTATACTTTCTTTCGATTTCTGCTCTGTATAAGTGCAATTCTTTAAGGGGTTATTTGCTTTGGCCGGATTAACACGAAAAAATCCGCCCTCCGGCGAATTTGCGGGTTGCCATGCGTTAGCAGAGCCGTTATTTTCTTTTTTTGCAGTATGTCTCTGATCATTAGCAGCTGCTGCTCCCAATGCTGGCGTCTGCCTCATCTCTAAGGAGATAAGTGGAAAAATGCATCTTAATTTTGCTGTTTATGTCTCCCCGGGGCCCTTAGGTGGATAAACGTATCTTAATTCCGCACATTTCTCTCCCCCGGGTCTGTTCCCATAATATTAAGTGCTCTTTTTACACTTACTGTTTGATATTGCCTCATTCGGTCTTTATTAAGTGTAGAATATCCATCTATTGTTCTGCTGCCGCAAGTTCCCCGCTCCTGGAAGTCGAAGAAAAGACCTTGAAGGAAACCATCTCCCTCAAGGTCCGACTGATACAATTTAGTTTCTAACTATGGAGCTACCAATTCGACTTTAATCCGGTCAGAGTCTTTGAAATAGAGGGCATAGTGATGTGGACCTCCGGCAAACGGGTGCCGGTCTTCATAAGCCCAAAGGAATCCCTCCTTAGAATGGGATTTGTCAAAACATGTTGTCTATCATAATTTAGGTCATTCAAAAAGAAAAGCAGATGGATTTGTTACAAAGGCAACAAACCCATCCGCTTAATATAATTCATTACTCCCGCAGCTTACTGGTTAGCCAGGATATCCGCTAGAAGCTTCTCCGCTCCGTTAAAGATAGAATAGCTGTAGCCCCAGAACTGGTTGAAGTCGATCTGATAGATCGCCTTATTCTTGACCGCATTCAGGCTTTGCAGGGAAGAATCGGCATAGAATGCCTTCAGTGTCTCTTCAGGAGCAACGCCTCCGGTGTACACAGAGAGCAGCAGGACATCCGGGTTGGTTGCCAGCAGCTGTTCTTTGCTGATATCGCCTGTAACATCGCCGAAGCTGTTAGTGAGACCCAGCAAACCAAGCACATCGCCGGCAAAAGTATCAATGTTGCCGCTATAAATGGCAATTGCCCCGTTTCCTCCGTCAGATACATAAGCAAATGTCTTCGCTTTGCTGGCTGCAGAACCCTCTTGAAGCGTCTGCGCACGCTGCTTCAGTTCACTGATATAAGCTGCAGCATTCTCCTGCACATCAAAGATTTGGCCGAGCTGCTCAATATCCTTGTACAGACTGTCCAGAGTAGCTCCCTTAACGCTGGTATTCTGCAGGTATGTTCTGATCCCCAGCCCGTTCAAGCCCTCAACGGTTCCAACGCCCCAGTCAGCATCGGCAAACAGGTCGGCGCGTCCCAGCACCAGATCCGGGCTTGCCCCGACCACCAGCTCTTTGCTGGCATAGTTCTCGGAGATTACAGGAATGTTCTTGAACTCTCCCTGGACATCCGGATCACCTGCACCATACAGCGCGGCAACCCCTGCCATTTTATCCGTCAAGCCCAGTTTAATCAGCAGCTCAGCTGCTCCCTGGGTATTGGCTACGACTTTTTCAGGCGCCTTGTCAAAAATCTGCGCTTTGGCCTTCCATTCAGTGCCTTCCCCGCTGTTCGTGTAATTCTCAATGGTGAGCGGGTATATGGTCTTCGTGCTTGGCACAGCAGTTGCTTCCGCAACGGATTCAGCGCTGTTTGCAGGGGCCTCTGTGGCCGCAGCCGCATTCTTATTCTGTGTGTTCGACGAACAAGCGGAGAGTATTGCCGTTAGCAGCAGGACTGCCAGCAGCGGTGCATATCTTTTGAATATTCTCATCATCTCTAGCCCCTTTTCTGTATATACATTCACAATCGTAGAATATAGAATGCATAGCCTTCTGTCAATGATAATAATTCTCATTGACAACGATTCTCAATGTGGGCTATATTCTAAATTAAAACTAATTATCTTAAAGGAGTCTTTATGAATGCCATACAAACTGAGGCAGCTGCACAATCAGAGCCTAAGCAATCGATAATTCACAGCCGGTACGGCTTTATGGCCGTTACCCTCATCTTATTGATTATTATGATTCTCTCGGCAGGCGCTGCCGTCTCGTTCGGACAAGTAGATATCCCTGTGTCACAGTCTTACCGGATTCTCCTCCATCAGATTACAGGTATTCAAATAGGTGATATTCAGGATCTGACCTCCGGTTCTTTCGTAGATATTATCTGGAAGATCCGTTTCCCTCGGGTGCTTATGGCAATGTTCATCGGCGCAGGCCTTACCCTCTGTGGGACGATTATGCAGGCTGCGGTACAGAACCCGTTAGCTGACCCATACATACTAGGTATCTCTTCAGGCGGCTCGCTCGGTGCAACGTTCGCCATTCTCGTCGGCTTTGGCTCAATGGGGCTGCTCGGGCAGACAGGCGTAGCCTTCTGGGCATTTGCCGGTGCCGTCGGCGCTTCGCTGCTTGTCCTGCTTCTGGCCAACGCCGGCGGCAAAATGACCTCCGTCAAGCTGGTGCTGGCCGGTATGGTCATTAACGCTTTATGCACCGCCTTTGCTAACTTCATTGTCTACTTTGCCAACAACGCCGAGGGTATTAAGACGGTTACCTTCTGGACAATGGGCAGCCTCGCTGCTTCGAGCTGGGATAAGCTGCCGCTGATCGCATTCGCCGTTATGCTTGCCACTGTATTTTTCCTGATGCAGTTCCGCATTCTGAACGCTATGCTGCTTGGCGACGAAGCTGCAGTTACACTCGGTGTGTCCTTAGGCCTCTATCGTAAAACCTACATGATCATCACCGCACTGATTACCGGCATCATGGTGGCAAGCTGCGGTATGATCGGTTTCGTAGGCCTGATTATTCCCCATCTGGTACGGGGGCTGGCCGGCTCTGACCACCGCAGGCTCCTGCCAGCAGCGGTACTGTTCGGCGCCATATTCCTGATCTGGACGGATGTCATTGCCCGGACCATTGTTCCGAATGTAGAGCTTCCGATCGGAATCATCACCGCCTTAATCGGCGCGCCGATGTTCATGTACATGCTGGTCAAAAAAGGCTACGCGTTTGGAGGGAAATCCTAATGAACTTAACTGTTGATCATCTGGCCGTCTCTTTGTCTAATGTGAATATTGTAAAAGATGTATCGCTCAAGGTCCGGAACAAGCAATTTGTCGGCCTGATCGGTCCGAACGGCTGCGGCAAATCGACGCTGCTAAAGAGCATCTATAAGGTGATTAAGCCCCGGCAGGGCGATGTCTTCCTCTCAGATCTGGACGTGGTGAAGTCAAGCCCTAGGCTGGTTGCCCAAAAGCTGGGTGTGGTCGGCCAGTTCAACGAACTGAGCTTCGACTTCACTGTCCGCGAAATGGTCGCAATGGGCCGGACCCCGCACAAAAAACTGCTCGACAATGACAACCGAGCGGACACAGAGATCGTCGCAGGTGCACTGCGTAAGGTCAATCTGGAGAGTCACGCCGACCGGAGCTATAACTCACTCTCCGGAGGAGAGAAGCAGCGTGTGATCCTCGCCCGCGTCCTGGCCCAGCAGCCGGAATTCATGATTCTTGATGAACCGACCAACCATCTGGATATCAAATACCAGCTGCAGATTCTTAACATTGTGAGAAAACTGGATATCGGTATCCTCGCCGCGCTCCATGACCTTACCCTGGCCGCCGAATACTGCGATTATCTGTATGTTATGAAGCAGGGACAGGTGGCCGCCAGCGGCAAACCGGAGGATATTCTGACCAAGGAACTGATCGGTCAAGTCTTTGATGTTGTCTGTGAGACTTACCGCAACCCGGTCACCGGAGCGCTTGGCATTGCTTATCTGGAGACGAGGTAACCGCTCAGTTCTCCAATGCGAGCCAGTCCCCATGCTCCTTATGCGATTTCCGGTATTGCACAGGGGTAACCCCGTACCGTGCTTTGAACTTACTATGGAAGTATTGCGGATTGCGGTAGCCTACCTGCTCAGCGATGGCTGCAATGGACAGCCGGGAATCAGCAATCAGCAGCTCGGCCGCCTTCTCCAGCCTTAGCTTCGTTACATATTCAGTGAACGGGCTTTTTGTGGCCTCACTGAACAGGCTGGAGATATAAGCCGGTGCCAGTAAGACCTCCCGGGACAGAATCTGCAAGGATAAGTCTTCATGCAGATGGTCCGATATATAAGCCTTAATTGTACGGATCACCTCCGCATGGGCATGATTGCCTTCAACATTCATCCGCTCGGCAATGTCTGCACACAGCGTCCGGATGCTGGACATCGTCCCGTGAAGCGTATCCTTCTTCAGTTCGTCAAACAGATTGGAATACGGAAGCAGCTGCGGCAATTTCAGCTCAATTACACACTGGTACAGCTGGGCGATCAGCTGAAACACAGCCAGCTCAGCGGCATCAATCTGTACCTCCTCCTTATGCAATGCGGAAACAAAGCCATCCAGGAACTCATTTACCCCTTTAAGGTCGCCGGCCTTCAAGGCATTGCGGTAATGCTCGAAGTTGAAGAGGATCGGCTCCGCACTCAGGGAGTGGATCTTATCATAAGTAATTACCGTATGTTTGCCGTAGATGAAATGATACCGGCCGGCCTGCTGCGCGGTCTGGTAGGAACCCGGGATCTCTTCAGCCGTTTGTACCGGCCGGCCAATGGCTGCCTGAAATATAAGCCCCTCACCGGAATTCCGCTGCAAACTCTGCAGATCGCTTACCAGAACGGACAGACCGCAATCCTGACTTTCTTCCAAATAGTACAGAATGACCGCTTCTCTGGCGTTGATAGTGAAGAATTCTCCCGGAAGCGTGCTGCAGAGCTCATATCTGGCTTTCAGTCCCTCCGATTCTCCTTCGGTAAGCTGAAGATAGGCTGCGCAGTACGCAGTATCGGGCAGTACAAGGTCCGGCTGCTCCTCATTCTGGCCAACCCCGAGCAGCAGATTGATGATCTCATTCTTCCTGGCCTGCGACTCCAGATCCACGATCTTATCCTTCATAAGGGATAAGGTATCTCCGATAATCTTATACTCATTCCCCCGGGAATGCGGAGAATGAGCCGGCTGGTAGCTGCCGATTCTGGCCATCAGCTGTTTAATAGGAACATAGAGCTGTTTGGAGAATAAGAAAGAGATCATCAGCCCAAACAGAATGATGACGGCCGAGGCTGTGAACAGCCCCGTTTTCAAATGATAAGTAAAGAGTTCAACGGTGCTTGTCGGACGGTATGTGGCATAGGTCCACCCATGAGCCGAATGAACAGACGGAAGCTGGGACAGAACTCCCGGCACCCCGCCTTCCTTAATCCTCTTCTCCTGCATGGACCCTGATCCAAGTGCCTCCTGCAAAAGCTCATCGATCCTGCTGTTCTCCCCGCCCGCTGCAAACAGCACATGATTGGCGCCGTCTAATACCAGCAGCTTATCCTGCGGCGAGCTGAGCATCGGAGCCACAATCGTCTGCAAATAGTGCACGCCTACATCAACTATGAAATACCCCGCTGCCTTCACGCTTGGCAATTGATAAGGAAGCTTAATCACGTAGCTGAGGACCTGTTCACCGTCTGCGTTAGTCCGGACCGCCCATTTTTTCAGGGGTGATTGCGGGATTGCCCAGTAATACTCCGCCTCCGGTGAGTTGGCAGTGTTCATATAGAATTTATCCGCATCGATCACATAATCATTACCTGGGAAATATACCGCTACATTGGTGACACCCGCATTTTCAATTTTGAAAAATCCCAAGTCATTATTAAAGGAAGCCACCCGGCTCAGTTTTCCTTTCCAGCCGCCATACAGCAGCTGGCTCAGGTTAGCATTGCTTTGAATAAAATTGATGGATAGAGCCTTATTCTGCAAATTATCCTCATATTTTTTGAGCAGCGTTTGTTCAATGAAGGTCTGAACGGCGTTTAGCCTGGTAATGCTGTCCTTGGCAATTTCCTGATCCATCATCCGGTTGGCCTGGGTATACCAATAGCCGCCCATTGCACTGATCAGCACGACAGAAAGAATAGTATAGGATAAAACCAGGTGATTGAATATGGTTTTTTTATAACCGTATTTGTTCATGCTGCCCCTCTTTTCTCTGTGGATAACGCTTTCACAATCACTCATTAAGCAGGCATGGCTTGCTGTACTAATAATGATACCTGATTATTTTGCTTTCTTACTATTATAATATCTTTCGATTTATTCATTTTATTTGCGATTGAGGCTCCTTCTCCTTGGAAAATGCCTTCCCTTTACCCCGCAGCTTCGCTATCAGCCAGTATACTGCAGGAATCAGTTGCATACTCAGCGCATAGGTAGGCCAGAACACCGTCATGAAATACAGCAGCTCCGACACATTATCGGCAAAATGAATGGAATACCCTACGGCGATGGCAGTAATGGCAAAAGACAGCGGCTTATGATCATGCAGCGCAAACAATCTGGTTAGACTGATTACGGCTGCATAGAGAAGGACGCTGATTTTTATAATCACCGCAGGAATGTATAGAATAGTCAGGAACGGGTCTAAAGTTTCAATGAAATCGGCGATTCTTAGCGTTCTTACATATTCCATTACCGGATATGACATGTTACCGGCAAGCTCAGGCCCAAAGGCAAGCAGGCTGGGAATCAGATAGGACAAAATCAGCGTAAGGGCGAAGCACACTCCCCAGAACACCATCCGTCCTGTTTTGATATGTTCTTTAAAATGCGGGTAGATAAACAGAATCACAAACGCATCACCAAACCACGGAGTCGCCTGATAGGTTCCTGCGGCTGTACGCACAATATCAAAGTTCGTAACAAAGGCGTGAACCATCGGCAGTTGAAGCTCGATCCCGAGCAGCAGTGGAGTAAGTCCAACGATGATGATCAGATTCACAAAAAAGATCACCTCGGAGATTCTGGCAACCGCTTCAATCCCGGCACGCACGGTAAGGGCAACGGCAAGGCCGAGCAGAATGGCAATTACAGTCTCCGGTGTAGTCGGCAAATGATTCACCATCAGGAAATCCTCAATATTGCGCAAGCCCATAGCCGCACGGTGAATCAGATAAGCGGCTAGGAGCAGCATCACTGGAATATGCACCCATTTGCCGACAATTTCGCGCCCGAAAACAGCAAAATATTCACCCGGATTATTCCGTGCCAGAGACGCGCTAAACAGAATAATCACGAAGCCGCAGGCTCCGCCAAGACACATGGAAATCACTGCGCTGTAGGATGCCGTCTTGGAAATCGGAGCCATCAAAAAAGCCGCCGTCTCGGAATATAAAAAAATAGTGATCATCATAACTAATTGCGATGCAGATATACGATTCACCTTAAGCCACTCCTCCGCTCATCTCCGCAAGACGGCTTGAATCAGCCGGTTCGGATTGATTGCCTGCTCAAGCCCGATCGCCATTAAATTGTATACGAGGGAAACACACAGTACAGCATAGACAATGACATAAGTACGCATTTTCCGCCCATGCCGCATAAGATAGATCCCCTCCAGCAAGCCGATCAACAGAAAGATTATGCACGCTGCAAACACAACATCATCCCTTGCTATTTTTTTCTGCTCCAAGCAGACGTATAACCGACTTGGTCTCGACGATAAGCTTCACCCGTTCCTTATAGATGCTGCTCCAGTCCCCGTTCATCCTCTGCCATTCCTTAGGGTAATACCAGGCTATGTAAGAGCCGAATTGAAAAGCATCCGCCCCTGCTGTCCGCGTGGTAGAGAATGCCAGCTGAATGCGTTCAGCAATCTCCTCACTGAGCAGCATCTCAAGCCGCTTCATCATTTCCGGGTCAGTATAATCTATAGCGGAATTGGAAGAGTCTATCACACTTTCGATATCCAGCTTTTGCGTGAAAATAATTTCATCGTCTTTAATATGCGGGATGATCTTCGACTTTGCTTCGATAACGAGGCAGCTGATCAGCTCCCCGTCTGTAGGCGAATTGAAGGTGATAATCGCATCCTTGATATTTCCCCGGAGCCACATGGCACCTCTGGTCTTATAGATATCCATTGTTTCCTTCAGCACGTTGTCCTGAAACAAGGCAGCGCCCAGAACCTTAATCTGATTCCCCAGCTTCTTATCCGGATTGCTTCCGACAAAGGCCAGAATCATCCCTTTGCCATACTCCTGGGCAATCAGAAAATGCTTCACACTGCCCGTGATAATTTTCTTGCGCGTGACCAGCTCCCGGAAAATTTCGCTTGGGAATTTTTCAATTTGCGTGGGAAAGTCAGCAACATCCCTGGCTTTGCCTTCCGCAACAAGCATGTAGGTTTTTAACGGAATACTCGATTTACGGTTTACAAAATCAAATACCCGCTCCACACCATGCCGGGCATACCGTTCCCCCACCACAATGATCTTCACCTGTCCCCAGAAAATTTCCCGCGAGATATTGGTCTGGATATTGCGGTAGGCATCGGATAAATTCTTCCCTTCTCCGCTTATGGTAGAGTACGGAGCCGCCTGGCTGGGCGATTCCCCCCCGGATTGGGAGGAGATTTGATTCGGCTTGGCGTACCCCAGCGTCATTTGGATCCTGTCGTTCTCCGTCTGGTCTATAAACAGGGCAACAACCAGCAGACGGTCATTAATCTCGATTCTTGACCAGCAGCCAGTGAGGACCTGAGCTTGTACAGTCAGCAGCAGGACCAAGAGAATTCCTCTTTTTCTGACGGATTTGGAGCTCAATCCCGCTCATCCCCTTCTTGATGCAGTAAATTTCTCAAACGGCGTGTAGGCTCAACCCCATACACAGACGGGCGGGTTTTCATCAACCTCCAGGGTACGCGAATCAAGGTGTCCTTGATATCCTTCCATTTGAACGGGGCAATCGGAGCCATGTAAGGCACGCCAAAGGAAGTAAGCACCACCAAATGCAGAAGAACCAGATAGATTCCGATGGACAGCCCCAGAAGTCCGAAGCTGCCGGCGAGAATCATGATCGGGAAACGGATCAGGCGCAGCGTTAATCCCAGGCTGTAGCTGGGCACAATGAACGAAGAAATCCCTGTCAGTGAAACAATGATGACCATAGGTGATGAGACAATTCCCGCACGCACTGCCGCCTCTCCGATAACAAGCGTCCCCAGAATAGATACTGCCTGACCGATGGCGGAGGGAATGCGGATACTGGCCTCCCGCAAGCCTTCGAATGTGATCTCCATAATAAGCGCTTCAAACAGTGCAGGGAACGGAACCGGCTCACGGGCAGCCGCAATACTGAACAGCAGGCTGGCCGGAATCATCTCCGGGTGGTAGGTAGTTAAGGCAATGTAGAACGACGGTGCCAGCAAGGAGATGAACATGAATAATCCCCTGATCCAGCGAATCCATGTAGAGGCATAGGAGCGCTGGTAATAATCTTCGGGAGATTGAAAGAATACCGGGAAAGTGACCGGAGCGATTAAGGCAATCGGCGTCCCGTCGGTAAATATAATCACCCTGCCTTCGAGCAGTGCGGCAGCAGCCGTGTCCGGACGTTCCGTATTCTGAATCTGCGGAAAAGGAGAGTAAGGATGGTCTTCAATAAACTCTTCCAGATAGCTGCTTTCCAGTACTCCGTCGATTTTTATATCCGCGAGCCGGTGGTTTACTTCTTCCACAAGCTCCGGCCTGCAGATGCCCTCCATATAAATGACAAGCACCTCGGTCTTCGTGTGCTTCCCGATACGGGTGCTTTGAATCTTCAGCTCCGGGCTTTTGATCCGCCGCCGCAGCATGGTTACATTCGTGCGGATTTCCTCCACGAAGGCTTCGCGCGATCCCCGGATCACCACCTCGTTCTGCGCCTCGCTGACCGCCCGCTTCTCAAACTTCGCGAACGGATAACAGATCATCCGGGCATCCCCGTCTATAATCAGCAGTACCGCTCCTTCAAGCACATACCGCAAGGCCACTTCCGGATCCACGCTTAATTGGCAGGCACTGATCAACAGCCGGCTGAAATCCACTGCCGGAGCTTCGCCGAGCAGCTCTCTGTCTTCTTCCCGGCTGATCGGTTCAATCAGATTCTCCTGTATGAGTTCAGGATCCACCATCCCGCCGATAAACACCAGGCCGTACCTCTGTCCCCCGGCCCCATGGAACGAACGGAATACCGCATCCACACAATTGTCCAGCCTGCCCTGGAACCAGGCCAGCCGCTGGTCAAGCCCGGTTCCAAGCTCCGGTGCGTTGCCCTCTGGACTTTGTGGAACCCTGCCGCTGCTCCCTTTGCTTCTGCGAAAAAATGAGAACATTGAACACCGGCTCCCTCTTCAGAAAATTCAGCACCCATATTATCCGCCATTTCCCAGTCAACTATACGAAAAGAACGGCTGGGCACACGTCTAATGACGCATATCCAGCCGTTCTTCGCAGGAGAGGCTTCTAGAAGCCTAAGGAGTCATGAAGACAACCTCATAGTCGGAAAAGCCCTCCATCCAGCTCACGATGGTCTTCGGCAGCTTGGTTGTACCCGGCACATTGGTATAGAACCGGACAAGGGTCGGAGCGATACCTTCCTGTTCGTTCTCGTCATCCGAGTCGAGCACGGCTGCCCAATAGCGGCCCTTCGCATCATGCATGATGATCGCTTCGGTAATGGTGAATAACCCCCGTACACCGCCCGAAACTACCATTGCCCCCAGATTATCCAGATCCTCCGGCTCATTCAGCAGCTGCATGCTGTACAGGAACAAATCATAATCATCTCCAGTAACTTTACGGAAGGCTTTATCCTCCGCAGCTGTCTTGAAGACTCCTGTGTCCTTCAGTGTGTAAATAACATCCTTGGGCGAGCCCTTCGTATACTCTCCGGTGTAGGTCACATTAGCTCCGGCAGAGTATACCGGTGCCGGGCTGGTTACGTACAGCTTGCCGCTTAGCAGATAGAAAAAGACGACTGAACCGTCCTCTTCCTTATATACAGCCATCCGTTTGCGGACCACGGCCGATTCCTCGCCCAGGCTGCCGGAATGGGCTCCATTGAACGCATCCACCGTGAAGGTCAGCTTGTCACTCTTGACGTTGCTGAATTCAGCATATGCCCCGTAGAAGGGTGAACCGCTCGGCATATACCACTCCCCGCTCCACTCTGCAGCCGCAGGAACCTTAACTGCAGCAGCAGCCTTGGCAGTCAGCACCTCCACCGGCAGCTGGCGCGTACCGTCGGGATTGCTCCATACCCCGTTGAAGCCGGTGCCGGAGATCCACCAGCCCTCGAAATAGCCGGTTTTTTTGCCTTTGGCATCATATTCGTACATATTAACCTGTTTGCCGCTGACATCGCCTGCGAGCTTGATCGCCGTTTTGTACTTATCATAATAATAGCTTCCGGTCAGCTTCCCGCTGCCGTCAATCTTAAGTGACATATGAATCGGCAGATTCCCGTTAATCGCGCCTGTCAGTGCCACCAGCCCGTTCGTCGCCGGACTCTGCGTTGCCGCTGCCACTTGGACCGGAGCAGCCTTGTCTTGTACCGGTCCGGCATTAGCCGCCGGTGGAATGAATAGTGCGGGCAGCAGCAGCGCTACAGCCAGTATCATGCTTATTTTACGTATCATCGAGTATCCTCCCTTTCACAGCCTTCATAAGCAAATAAGTTGCATCACATGCCATTTATTACCCTATTGTTGGGTAATGACACCCTGACAATTCACCTGATGCCCCCTGATCATTTTGCTACCTGCCGGATTTCATTTGGGCCATGGTCATAATATCCTGAATCTTGTTTGCCGTCTCCTCAACAAAACGGTCTACTTCAGCTTCTTTTATGTATACAGGATCGTATTCCATGGGCACCTCAGTGTTACAGTAAAAGCTAACAATATTCCGGACTTGCTTAAACGTTTGGCCTTCAGGAAAAAAAGGCAGGTACTCCGGATAATGCTGAATATACTGAAAATCAGTCCAAAACATATGATCACTATGCAGCTTCAAATATTTAAAATCCAGCCAGTACCAGTCTCTTTTAACAAGGGAATTATATTCGGAAGTACCTATCATAGCTTGATGCACTTGCTCCTGCTGCTTAAGCCTGGTGAGCTTGACCCACTCCACATCAGTAATAAGGTGACAATAATATCCCAGACAATAGGAACCTTCATTAGTAATCATATCAAGATCATTCAATTCATATTGCTCTGAGAAATGCTCCGGCCGAATTCCATTGCCATCTTTAAAGTGTGTGATACGTTTGGGCGGATTAAGCTTTCCTTCTTCGTCAGCTAACCCGCAGTCAGGGCCAATGTTACCAACCAGAAAATCAGCCCTGGATACCGGAAGCCCCCTCTTTATTAACTCTTCAGCAATTCTAAAATGAGTAACCCATGTCGCCATTCTTCGCCCTCCTTGAACTGAATCCAGACTCTCACTAATACAAAAACATAGAACTATACTCTATATTTTCGGCTGAAGGAACATATAATCCTCTTATTCCCAGAGGTCAGGAAAATGCTCAAGGATGGCGCCGGTGCAGGAATTCCAGCATTGACATTTTGCTAAGTTAATAATAACATATGTTATATAACGTATGTTATTATACATATTCATAATACAAGGAGCTGATTAGGATGCCGCCAAAAGCAGAGATTACCAGAGAACAGGTTTCTCATACGGCTTTTGAATTGACCAGGCAAGAAGGCTTTGAGCTGCTGACAGCCAGAAATATTGCCCTGAAGCTAAAATGCTCTACTCAACCCGTATACCGGCTGTACAGGAGCATGGACGAGGTCAAAGAGGAGGTTTATAAACAAGCTGTTGACTTTGCTTTAACAGAGATCCAAAGCTACAACAATGAGAAGAATGAGCCTGCTATGAACCTGGCTGCGGGCTGTCTGCTGTTTGCCCAATCAGAGAAGCAGCTTTTCCGGTTATTATTTCTGTCTGATTACAGTAGTGAGTTCACCAGGAATAATGAGGACAGCATCACAGAAGTGTTTTATCAGACGTTCTTACAGCTCGATCCCCAGTTAAGCACGATGAACACCAGCAAGGCTCAGGAGCTGTTCAGGAAGCTTTCAGCCTATTGGCTTGGAATAGGAGTCATGATTAATATGGATTACCATGAATTAACCATTGACGAGGCGATAGTTATGCTGGAAGAAATGTATCACTTTCTTAAGCACAGTACACAGATCAGAGACTAGCTATTCATTCATTAAGGAGTGTTAATCATGTTGACCTATCTGACGCACTACTACATACAAGGCGATGCGCCTTTCCGCAGCCTGTCCGCCCTATCTGACTCTGAAGCGATTACTGTTATGGAGTCCCTGTATGTGGATAACCCGGTAGCGGACAGATTTAAGGAGCCTGCCCAATATATGCAGAACAGAAGGCAAGTTGAACATTGGGTGCGGGATGAATTTATCGCAAAGGGAGGAGCTCCCCGGGAATATTACCCGCTCTATGCCGTACTCGGCTACTCTCACTGGATGGAAGATAACTTAGCCACGCTTGAATTAAGCAGTGTGCGTGTTCCGCTTACGATTTTCTCACCCGGAGATATTAGCTTTACGTATCCGGACAGTATGGTTACTTATTGGCTGGGTGAAGATAAAGAATCTGCTCATTATCAATCCGGCTATCACGGCAAAATCTTTACCCTCTCTGACTTAGATCAGCTGGAGCATATCTACGGCACCCCGGAGGATAAGGGGAGAACGGCGCTGTGGGAAGGCATGGGACCCTATATTGAATATATCGAAGCTCAAATCTGGAATCACCAGGTCCTGTTTGACTACTTGAAGAGTGTGGGAGCTGCTGAAGCACCTGAGTAAAAAAATTCAGGAAATGGATTGCGTAACCGCAGAATACGTGGTATATTATTACTTGTCGCGTTAACGACAAACTTCATATGCCGGGGTGGCGGAACAGGCAGACGCACAGGACTTAAAATCCTGCGAAGGGTGACCTTCGTACGGGTTCGACCCCCGTCCTCGGCACTAGAACAACAAGGGTTTCAGCTCATTAGAGCTGGAACCCTTGTTTGTTTTTAAGATGATTTGCTAACATTTTGCTAACGGTGCCTCTTTTTCGTGTAAATTCGAGGTTTCCAATACGCTCGGAATGATGCTTGAACTGACTTCACGACGAACGGTTCTAGCTCATGCTTTGCGTTCGAGAATTCTGTCACGCTCTATTCGTAGGATTTGAGTGTAAAAGTAAATCAAGTAAGGTTACTTCGAGAGCTAGCGCTATTTTCTCCAAAGTTTTTATCGTTGGATTCTTCTCTCCACGTTCGATCTGGCCTATGTAGGATGTGTTTACTCCTGCATTCAAAGCCAGTTGTTCCTGGCTCTGTCCTTTACCAGTACGCAGAATTCGGATGCTTTCTCCGATAAATTCGATGTTGTTCAATTCCCCTCACCCCTAACAAAACGATAGAATTTTTTGGAAGGATGCTCAACAGGATATAGTGAGGATTTAAGTGGTTATAACCATGAATTAATACAGGGTGTGGCAATTCGGATGCCATAGGTATTTACGGAGAGGTTTTTATTAAGGGGAACATACAATATTTAGGTTGAAGTTCGATTATATCAAGCCGTGCTCTTTCGAACTGTAGTACCGATTTCCGCCAATAATTACATGATCAAGGACTTCTATTCCTATGATTTCCCCAGCAGCTATGAGGCGTTTCGTCAGATTCACGTCTTCAATTGACGGCTCCGGGTCACCGCTCGGATGGTTGTGAGCGCAAATGAGCGAGGCGCTACAGCGTTTGATTGCTGCATGGAATGAATACTTCTCTGGGATGAACGATGGCGGCGTTCAGAGAGCCTATGGAGATGACTTCTTTGAAGATGAGGCGGTTCTTGGTATTGAGGAATAGACAAATGAAGTGTTCTTTCTGTTCAAAGCGGAGTTCGGGTTCGAGGAGATTATATACGTCTTTGGGACTTCGAATAGAATTGTTAGTCTGCTCAGGGTAGGTGAGTGCTTTTGCAAGTTTAAGCATAGCTGTAATTTGCCGTGCCTTACCTTTTCCGTTACCTTTTACAGATTGTAATTGTTTTTCTGTTGCGGTTACTAATTCTGTTGCTGTAGGGAATTTTTCAAATAATTCTTTGATTGCATAACTATCTTGTCTTTCTCTTAATGATTCTAATACCAAATTCTTTAGTTCTTGATTCATCTGTTTGCTCCCCTCTAACATCTATTTTGTTATGATTCAAATTTATAATATAGATTTGAAAAACGACAGTTCACGAAATATATTCATATCTCCCTGGTAATAGAACGTTTGTTTGGAAGGTGATGGTAAGAAAATGACGAAATATGTATTTTAGCTTAGTTTAAAAGTCCTGCTTTGTTTTGAGTTAATAGAACTAAGTTAGAATAAATACAGGTTATTTGAGGTAAAGGTATAGGATTTCAAGCATTTTTGAACTTCTAGTTTTATGGATTGAAGCGAGGATAATTCGGGAGCAATGCTTATAGAGAATGAAATAAATATCTTATTAATAAGAAAAGACATCAGTTGTTAAGGTTTGAGAATAGCTGTGAGTGCGCTAATGCATAAAGGAATATTGGGATTTGTCGGCATATTTATAAATAGTGAATTAGAGGTGTGTGCATTTGAGTACTTTTCAAGATAAAACAACCGCTGATAATAAATCAATAGGTTTTGATTATCAATATTACTATTTCTTATACCGACTTTTAGGACTTGAAGAAGGTGAGGAAATAGGTATCGAAGTAAAGGATGATGTTCATATTAATTTATCGGATGGTCAGATGGTATTACTTCAATTAAAACATACAGTTCAAACAAATACTTCCGGCAAAATAGTTAATCTTTCAGAGCGAGATGGTGACTTGTGGAAAAGTCTTTATAATTGGGCGACAATTATTAATGATCCCCTTGATGGAAGAAATAGTTGGAATGATCAATCGAATTTCATAAAAAAAACCACTTTTATCATAGTATCGAATAAAGCAGATAATGATAATAATGCTTTTCTTCAAAAAGTTAAAGATTTCAAACTTAATAAAACAAGTATACAAGATTTTAAAAGTTATTTAGATAATTTAATAAAAGGGACAACTGATACAACACTCAATAAATATATGAAACAAATCGAAAACCAATCCAATCGATGGCTTATAGAGTTTTTGAAAAAACTTGAGTTTGAGCTAGACCAAGATGATCTTATTACTAAGATCAAAAGTAGAATTAAATCAAAGCAAGTAAAGGAATCGAAGATAGATGATGTTTTTGAAGCAGTTGATAGTAACATAAGAAAACGTAATTATATAAATATAAAATCAAAAGTTAAAAATATCATAACATTTGAAGAATTTTATCGTAATTATCATGTATTGTTTGATAAAGGAAGAAATGATAAATTGCCGATAAATAATGATCCAGTTCATTTTGATAAGCCAATTGATGATCAACTCTTTATTATCCAATTAAAAGAAATCTACGCAATAAATAATAACGCTACTGCTGAAAAATTGCGTCTGGCAAGCCATATGCTGCGAACTGATAATCATATATCTGAATGGTTAAAAAAAGGGTTTATTGTTAAAGAACAACTTGAGCATTTTGAGCAAGATTGTGTTACGAAGTGGAAAAACACTTATGATGAAGCGCATAGAGAAATCAATTTAGATATTATGTTAAATGTGTCAACTCCAACAGAAAAAGAAATAGCTCTTGCAGGGCAAAAATGCCTAGATGAGATAAGAAAAAAGGAACTAATAATCGATGAAACTCCTTTAGATACTGAGTTAAGCAATGGACAATACTATCTATTGTCAAACAAGCCGATTATCGGCTGGCGATTCGATTGGGAGGAGAAATATAAAAAAAATGATCCCACAAAGTGACCTATATAACAATGAAATTATTTGTGCGATATCTATTTATTCAGTTCTTCAACATTTAAAATATATAAGTATCTCAAAGGCGCTATTAATATTCCCGATTGTTTCTCACCAAGGATCTTTAGATTTTCTGAAAAATAATAATACAACAATAAGAAGTCTTGAAGAGTTTATCATTAAAAAACCAAGCTATTTCTCAAATTATAACGAAAGATATTATTCGTTTTTAACTTTATCGATTAACTCTTTATTATTTCTTAAAGAAATTCGTTTAATACAAATACAAGATTCTCAGATAATTTTAAATGAACAAGAATCGCTTAAGTTAGAAAAAGATACGGTAGGACAAAGAGCTTTAAATATAGCAGAGGCCGCACCGAAACTCGCAACAATTCTTACAGATAATGAAAGAAATTTATATTTACAACTGAGGGTGAAACTATGAGATTTGTGATTAAGGAAATTGTCCTTTGGCTCAAAAATAATAAAGTCCGTATTATTGAGTTTGAAGAAAACAAAATAAATGTAATAACTGGAGACAGTGGAACTGGTAAATCAGTTATTATCGATATTATTGACTACTGTTTTTTTGCAAGTAAAACTAAAATTCCCCAAGAAAAAATTAATGAGAACATTTCTTGGTATGGACTAAAATTTTATATCAATGATAAAGAGTATCTTATCGCAAGAGGCGCCTTAACTGAGAACAGAAAAGTGAGTTCTATGTACTACTTTTCACCGATAGGAGAAGTGCCACAGGAACCTTTTCAGAACATATCTGATACAGAATTAAAAAATGTAATTGAGAAAGAATTTAGTATCGATAGTAATGTTGTGATTCCTTATAGTGGTAGAAATCTTAAGGCCGGAAGTAAAATATCACTTAGATATTTTTTTATGTTTAACACTCAATCGGGGGATACAATTGATCATAGCGAAGTGTTTTTTGATAAACAAAATGATGAAAAATACTCTGAAGCATTACATAGAATCTTTGACCTTGCAACTGGTATAGATTCAGTAAAAAACATATTAATTAAAGAAAAAATATCTAATTTGGAAAAAGATATTGTTAGATTAGAACGACAAAAGACTGCAGTTGAAAAAGAAAAAAATGCATTTGATGCAAATTTAAGAGAGATTGTAAGAAAGGCAAAAGAATTCGATTTAATTACAAATGAATCCCGCTCATTAGATAATGATGTTGTAAATTTGAAAATGATTATCTCTAATGCAACTTCGATTAATACATCAGATAATCTAAAACAACTAGAAAAATTACAAAAGAAGAAAAACGAATTAAGATTTAATATAAGAAGTTACAGTAAATTTATGGACGAATATAACAATTATATACATCTTAAATCGACTACTTTTGAAAGCTTGAAGCCCTTAGAGTATCTAAATGAAAAGTTTGGTGAACTCATTCAACATCCTGATTTGTCGGTTTTAATGGATATTTTGGATAAAGAAATGAGAAAAATTAAAAATGAACTTACAGACAAAAGACCTTTTGATATGAATTTGGTTGGAGATATAAAAAAACTGAAGAGTGAACTGGAAAGTATTCAAAAGGAAATAGACAAACTGCCAATAAGAAAAAAATCTTTTAATTCTGAAGTTGAAAAATTTATATTCATTGGGGAAATTAAAGCTAAATTGGAGCTATACGCCAATGGTGAACAAAAAGATTTTAGCGAGAATGATTTACAAAAAAAACAAGAAGAACTCGATCAATTAAAATCTGTGCTAGAGAATGAAATTGTTGATAGGGAATTAGTTATTAGATTATTAGAGGAATTAATTCAAAAATATTTAATAGAGTCGTCTAATGCTCTTGGAATATATGAAGGTTACCAACCAGTATTTGATTATAGAAAAAAAGTGTTGCAATTAAAAAAGCCAGGGTCTCTTGTACCTTCAATTGTGGGTAGCAGTTCCAATCACATGTTTATGCATATTTGTTTCATGCTTGGATTACATGAACTAATAATAAAGCAACAAGCGCCATTTGTGCCGAGTTTCTTAATCCTAGATCAGCCTAGCCGACCTTACTACGGTGAGGACAGAAAAAGAAAAGATGATAAGAAGTCGTGGTCGCAAATACCACAAGACGATAGAACCAAAATCACAGTTGCATTTACTGTCCTGAATGATTTTATTACACGTATTAACCAAGAGTATAATCATTCTTTTCAAATGATTATTTTTGAGCATATACCTCAAACTATATGGGAAGAAGCAAATTTAATAAATGTCAACTTGGTTGATAACGAGTTTAAAAATGGAAATGCGTTAATACCGGAATCAATGATTTGATAAAAAGTAAACTAGCTTGGGTTTGCCATACTTGAAGTCTGTTTTGTGTCTACATTTTTCTTTTCCGAGCGCTACGGCGTACTCAAACGCAGAACTTATCCTATAGAGCTTTCTCAGCATTTTCCCTGCGACAAATGTTTTTTATGCAAACAATGAATTTAATTAAAACGGCTTGATCACTACAGGATGTGTTGTCATGCCGTGAGAAATGCTAAGAGAAGGTGGTAGAACATGAAACTAGACGGAATCATTTCTTTATACAATGATATGCGGCGACTCAGCCTTAAAAGGTATAGATTTGGTTTCGGATACAATAACGTGGCTTTCGATGTGTTTTTTTTCATTGATGAAAATCCTTACAAATTAATGTTTGGTGTGAAAGCTGAAAACTTCTATTTTGAAGCGGATGTTAAAAAAGGATTTATTATTGATTCAACCGTGTCCTACGAAAAGTATTCTGAATTATGTCGAATTCTTGGATTGCAATTTAATCCCACAAATAAATTTAAGCCCATCTATTTCTTCTGCGAGTTTAATAAGAACATTCCACAAAAAGCTGATGGGAAGAATACTCCCAAACCACATGAAATAGCGGGTTATCGAAAAGATGTGGAAGAAGCTGATAAAATATATTTTATGGGGTGGCTAGATAACACAACCAAAGATAACAAAGTTACTCCCAAAAATCTTGAAAAGACAAGGTTATTATTGGGGAATGATGCTTATAAACTGTGTAATGCTAAAAATGTGAGCAGTAGATGGACTGATGATTTCAAAAAAGCTCAAGAAGTTACCCTTGATTTCTGACTAATGTTCAATACTGGTGGAAGGATTATTCTTTGTACTAGAGTTGATTTAGTTCCCAATAGGAGACTCAGATGTACGAGCTTATACTAAGACCAGGTGGAATCAGCAAAATGTAGATGGGAAACCATACACTAAACTAGATATGGGGACCACAATTTAAAGGGATGGTTTTGATGTCCATTAATAAAATTACAATAAAAAATTGTAAATCAATAGAGTTCATGGAGTTGAATTTAAAGAAAAACGTTAATTGTTTTATTGGAATTAATAATGTTGGTAAAACTAATATCATGAAGATATTATATTTTTTTCATCTTAATCTAACAAGAGAAGTGTTTGATGATTCAATGTTTAATAAAACTAATCCTTATAATGATGAAATTGAAATTTCCGTAGAATATGATTTCAGTGAACTGATCAATAAAGTGCAAACTATTACTGATCCTTTTGAAGGTTTTTTTAGTGAGTTCTTCTCTAAAATGAAATTTAATGATTTTGGTAGTAACATAGACCCTACAAATGAAATCGTAGATAAAATCATGAATTATGTTGAAGAATATACTACAAACAATAAATGTACTTTGACTTTAAAGTACAACAGAAGGAATAAATCTATATATTGGAACGTGAAGGAATATGACTTTAGAGCCTTCGTTTCGGTAAGATTTCCAATTTTCTTTTTAGAGTCTAGAAATATTAATCTTTATAATTGGGAGTTGATATGGAAAGTTATTGGAGAGATAGCTCCTTTCAGAAAAAAAGTATCTATAAGTAAAAGTATAAAAGGTGTTTTTGAATTGGATGAAGAAATTGAAGGGAATTATGAAAACGTTATTTATGGAATTATTGAAGAATTTGAAAAATCGAATATTAAAATTCGTCAGGATAGTGTTTATGAAAAAATCAGCCAGATAATACAGCTACAATTGGGTGGTAAAGATTTTGATTATGAGTCTCATCAGTTGAAATTAGGTTCTTATGGAATGAACTCATATTCATTTATGAGTTTATATGTAAAATTAATATTGCGATTATTTGAGAATAAGCATCTCTCAAGTCCATTAATCATGATAGATGAACCAGAATTACACATTCATTTAAAAAAAATAGAGGAATTTGTTAGAGAAATTAAGCAATATGATAGATATGTCACAACCAAATGGATATTTTCTACTCATTCTCCATCATTCACTAAAAATATTATTATTGAAAATGAGGAGTATGAAATATTTCATGTTACCAACACTGAATTATTTAATAAGTCTCATATTACAAGAATCAATGGATTTAAACAGAAAAAATATAAACTGTTATCAGATAATGAAGCTAATCTATTCTTCTCCGAGATATGTTTATTTGTTGAAGGAGAAACAGAATTAGAGATATTCAGAAATGGATATCTTCGTACTTTGTTTCCTAAACTACATAGAGTAGATATTTATTCTTTTGATGGAAAAGAAGATAAGCTTAAACTGGTTAATCCGAATGACAGGAAGTCAAAAATTAAATATCTAGTTCTAATTGATATGGATAAGATATTGAATTATTCTTCTAAGTCAAAAAAATATAAAACGTCAGGTAACGCCTATCTGAATGTAATGAAGAATAACAATATTGTGAATCGCGAAAAATACCATTACAAAAAGAAGTTTAAGGATACTTTTAGAATTAGAAACGAGATTGCAGAAAAGCTAAAATTTACTACATTTGAGATAGATTCTACTGGACTTTGTATTAAGCAAAATCAGGAAAGATATGAGTTAATTGAATTAATGCAACAATATTATGCTCAATATAACTTTATGCCATTCGAAACGACTATAGAAGGAGCAATTATTAATAGGGCAAACTATCATCTGTTCTATGAATGGGTTAAAGGATACAACTGGGAAGATTCAAAATTTGAAACCCTATATACTTCTTTACAAACTGATAGTCAAAAAACTAGTTTACTTAGGGTAATCTTTTTCGGGAAAACGGAGTGGTTAAATGGTAAGAAAGAAGATAAGAATGCTAGTTCTAATTCAGAGTTTGTGAAGATCTTTAAAATAATTAAAGAAATTCGTAATGAATTAGAAAAATCAAATCTTGATTTTGGCGATAAAACTAGTGGATGGATCACTTTATATCTTAACTGGTTTTTTAATAATAAATTAGACTTAGTGAAGACTGAAAACATATTTATTAATAGAAGTTTGTTCCATGCGAGTTTTCCTGAATTAGGAAAGGTAATTGATCGATTAGAGGGAATGGTGTAAGATTATTGTAAAGTAAAGGGTAAGTAGTAAAATCTGATATAGTTGTATTTTGACTATGGATGCCATGATGAAAAGTTTTTTTATCCCTAGTATCAAGAAACTAAAAAGCTCTTGTAACGTTCCATTAGCGGTTTTAGGGAAAATCCATGGTTTTAGGCTTGCTAATTGTCGCGCTCGACTATTTTACGCAAATTGGCCTACTAGCTGATCAATTTCGAGATTCTGGGATGTACTTACCCTTATACTTATATCTTAGGAGAAATGAAATGTGCGCATTGAAAGTTTAAATAATTTTGAAAAAAAAGTCCTTCGTGGGAGTGTAACCGAACATATTGACTCTTTAATGTTAGAGTCAATACCTGAGGCATATTACACAAAAACCATAAAAAAGAAAGATAATTCTGATAGAATTTTACAGTGTATTGACAATGAGCATGTTTTATTTAAAATTCAAAAACAATTAAAAAATAATTATTTTGATTTCATTCCACTATCAAACTACGCATACGGCTATGTTAAAGGAAAATCATACTATGATTATTTAAAACCACATATAAATCATAATTTCTATTTAAGATTAGATATAAAAAATTTTTTTGAATCTATTAAGGAAAAGAAACTAAGAGAAGTATTAAAATATACTATTGATGATGATATTAAAATTAATGAAGATATATCGTTATTGGATTTTATTATGAAAATAGTAACGCTAAATGGTAGTCTTCCACAAGGTGCTGTCACATCGCCTGTTCTGTCAAATGTTTTTTTCAGGCATTTGGATATTAGGATTTCTAGATATTGCAAAAAATTCGGAATTGAATATAGTCGATATGTTGATGATATGCTCTTTTCATCAAATGAATTATATATTCATAAAAAAGTCTTTTTAAATGGAATCATAAAAATTTTAAAATCTTGTGGATTTTATCTGAATAATAAGAAAGTTTTAAAAACTAAAAAGGAAATTTCTTTAAATGGATTCGTGGTTGGAACGGATATACGTTTATCAAGAAAAAAAACAGCCCTTCTTTCTTCACTTATATACTGCTACCAACACTCTCAGAAAAAGAACATTGACAATTTGCTATGTGAGATAAGAAATCATTTTAATTTGGATTCAAATAAAAAAATTAATTTACTTTGGCTCCATAATTACCTAGCAGGATATCGTTCTTTTTTACTGGGATTACTTCCATTTGATAGCGTAGGGGTGATGCCAGAAGATACGACTAAAGTACACCAAAAATTATTATTTAAGATTAATGAGATTGAAAAGATATTAGATATAATTGCGTTTGAAATTTAGAGGCCTAAGAGGTTGTTTACATTTCTGGTCACACTCTTGTGCCTTTGAGTGCAGCAGCAACTCAAAGGTAGAGACCGGATCTATAGATTTAGAGCCTTGTCCTACTAAGTAAGAGGTTCAATTTCTTTTGTATACAAAACACATCGCACCACTAACAGTGACGCAAAGCTTCTGCCCTTCATTCTGCTAACATCCTTGCTAACATGGCTGCATATCCAAATCCTCGAACATAGAGAGTATGGAACAAAAAAAGAGCCTTCAACCCGCATGGTTAAAGGATTTATGTGTGATCTTTCCTTAGTGTACATGTGGAGCTAAAGGGTCAACTTCAAGACTTAAAATCCTGCGATGGGTGACCTTCGTACGGTTTCGACCCCCGTCCTCGGCACTACAATGAGAACCTTGAGCAATCAAGGTTTTTTTGTTTTTTTACAATTTGCTGAATGCTCCGCGAGGTGGCAAACAAGCTTCGGATTTCACTCAAAGGTAACTTATTTAGTTGGACAAACGTATCTTAATTTAGTGGTTTTGGAGCATTTTCAGGAATTAAGTGGATAAACGTTACTTAATTCCACATATTTCCTCTACTTTGGCTGATTAACCTAAAATTAAGTGCTGTTTTTCCACCTGCTGTTTGAACTGGGCTGTCCCGTTCACAAGCAAGTGGAGAAAATCCACCTAATTCCGGGAACCGCCAGGCGGAATCCGGATTATTCCCTTTTCTGGGCTTGGATTATCTCCAAGCGATAAAAAAGACCCGATTGGCCAGAGCCAATACGGGCCATTAGCATGCCACCGGCTGCTTAATGCCGCTCCCCGCTTCTGTTCCGCATCCCAGCCAGCCCCAGCAGTCCCAGCAGTCCCAGCCAGCCCCAGCCCGAGCCGTTGCCGTTTGTGGTGCTCTGTGCCCGGTAGACACCGGTGGGTGTGCTGTTGCTTAGCGGAGAGACGGAGCTATTGTCACCGGTGCGGATTTTATCCTTCATGATGGTCTCATTCCTGTGCATAGTGCCAGTTGTCTGATTCATCATTGTGTTGCCCCGGCTGTTCATCATTTGTGTACTCCGGCCATCCATGCTGCCCATATTACTCATCCGGCTGTCCGTAGTGGTGCTGTTCGTAGACGGTACTCTTCCATCCATCCCCATGGTGCCGGCTGCTGAAGCTGTGTAACCCGCCCCCAGCAGACTCACGGATAACACTGTGCCGCATGCAAGGCTTGTGATCAGCTTGTTCAAGATGTTATGCCTCCTTTATGATTATGGGTACTCGCTGATAATTTCCCCATGCGGCACAGCAACTATACAGTGAAGTTTATTCCTTCACAATGTTCACTGTTTTGCTTACAGGATCATAAGTTACCTTGGCTCCCAGCGCCTCGGCTATGACCCGTACCGGTACATACGTTGTAACGCTGTCCAGCACGCCTGTGGTGAGGGCCTGCCCGTTCAATGTAACATTTACTTTTACACCGGTATTCATCTCTTGGTCACCTCCGTTAATCCGGCTTAAGGCATCCTTTACCTGCTGCACCGTCGGTTTGCGCCCGGCCCGGAGCTCCGAGGTAGTCAAGCCGAAGGAGAACTGCAGATGCGAATAATCTTTGAACGAAGTCCAGTCTCCGCCCCACTCAAAGCCGAGCTTCTTGGCCTCCTGCGCCACCTCCTGCCAGTCCGCCAGCTTGTCACCATCCCCGTCGCGGCTCATGTCCCAGGAGACATTCTTACCATCCGGCAGCAGCAGCGCGAAATCAATCGCCAGCCCATAGTTATGATAGCTGGTGCCGCCCCTGGCATTGGTCACTATTGGTCCTCTCTTGGTTCTCCCTTGCGCATAAAGCGCATTCTGCTGGGCAACCGTGCGCATCCCCTGGGTAATCAGAATGGGGACTCCTCTCGCATAAGTCCGCCGGATCAGCTCCGTCGCAGCGGCCAGCAGAACCGGATGCAGATTGCCGAGCCAGCCGGCGGATTTGCTTTTCACCTGATCCAAAGTCAGCATATACTCACCCCCTGGTACAGTAAATGCCCGCTTTTCCACAATTGCTTGTACGGATTCACTGCGTCATAACCCCATTCTGAATATGCGAAGAAGACCCCGGGAATCTCCGGAGTCTGTTGTCACTTGTAGCTATACTGAACTTCGTGCACCAGGATGAATTCCTGCGGGTCTGGCCAGAATAATATCTAGAAACGCAGTTCCATCCATTATAGAAAGGCGGGACCAGATCAAATGCATATTCACAGTGACAGCTACAAAATAGCCGCATTCAGCGGCCGTGAAGAGGTTGTGGAAGTAATCCGCCAGGCAGAATCAGCCATCGCCCAGATGACCGGTAATCCGGGAGTGACGCTAATCGCCTATGAAAAAACAGATCCGGCAAAGCAGCATTAGCGCAGACTTCACATACTAAACTTCAGACATTCCATGTTCTGCAATTACCGCCAGGCATCAGACGATATAAGCCTCGACAATATCATCAACACTCAGCCACTTCCATTCCTCCGCCCACTGCAGCTTGATTTCCCGCGAGTGGGTGTGAATGGAGGTTACGAATCCGCTCAGATGCTTCTTCCCGAAAGGCTCAAACAGGATGAGTGTAACCCGCACATGACTCCGCAGAGACAGGGCCAGCGTGTGCTCAATCTCCTCCAGCTTCCGTTCATCAAGCACCGGCTTGACACTGCGCCACGTCTCTCTTGTCTCCCTGCTGAGCGAGCCCTTCTGCTCTGTAAGCATCACCCGGCTGCTCCCCTGCAGGCCCCCGCCTTCCAGTTTCTTGCTCATTTCTGCTCCTCCGATCACGTGATCATCAGCACTATTGTGCTAATGTGCCGGCTCCAGCCGAACGTATGTTTGTATTATATCCGCAATCCGGCTTGTTAAGCAAGCAGAAATAAATGGCATCCTTCTGGCTGGACAGTTTCCCCCGCACACATTATCCCGGCGCAGCAAAAAGACGCCCACAGCTTCCTGTGCAGCGTCCTTGTCATCCATTTTGACCCTACTACTCTCTAGTCCGCCGTATTCCCCGAAGTATTACCGGTTGTTGTGGCAGGCTCGGCTTCTGAAGGGGATACTGCCGTTGTTCCGGCTTCCGTGTCTTCCTCCGCATCGATCAGCCCGGCGGCAACTCTTGCTTCATTCAGCTTGGAAATCCCGTACAGCATCGCCACATCCGCCTGCTGATTCATTGCATCGAATTCCTCGGCAGTCACATCTGGAGAAACTGCACCTTTGGATGCCTGCTCTTTAATGGAATAGGCACTTTCAAAAGCGATAATTGAATCTCTAAGCAGAGTCTGGATAGACTCCGGCAGGTTTTTGGCAATTTTAACCTCCCCCACCTGATTCGCTATATCCGATGCTGTATCCTGGAACTGGTCTACAGCCTTCTGCAGTTCCTTCGCAGTCGCATCTCCTGTTGAATACGAGGTTAAGGTTGTGTTGAAATCCTCCAGTGAGGACTTGCCCATTTGATCAAATTTTGACATCTCATTGTAAAAGTTCTGGACAGTATCCTGCACTACTTCCTGTGAAGCAGGTTCCGCGCTGTTATTGCTGCAGGCACTAAGTATGGCAACGATCACAATCAATCCTGCAAGTAAGGTTCGTCTCATCATTAAATCCCTCCACTTAACAGAATAATAGCGATAATTGTAAAGTGCAAATGAAATTAATGTAAAAAAAGCGCTAATGAAATATTTTTCTGCGATAAAGCGTATTCACAAGCAAAATCACAAGAAAACCCGGGAAGAACTGGGACTTCTCACGGGTTCCCCGCAAAGTACCTGAAATAGCCGCAAAGCCAATATCTCACTTTGCGGGGTTATTTTGCTATACTATAAACAGCTCATTCATAATCAGGGAGGAAGATAACCTATGCCTTATTGCACAGCCTGTGGTGCGGAGTACAAGCAAGGTGCTAAATTCTGCGGAGAATGCGGGGCAGGTACAGAGGAGAATACCCCCGCAGCAGCTCGCCGTCCGGCGGCAGGCCGCGCTTCCGGGTCAGGCCCGGAAACAGAGCTCTGGCACGGCAAGCCTGCCGGCATATCCGACCGCCTCAAAGGGCTGATCGGGCTTAACACTACCACTTATATCATCACCAGCCAGCGGATAATGGTAAAGACCGGGCTGATCGGCAAGGATGTTGAAGAAATCGAACTGCTGCGGGTCAATGACTTCTCCGTCACCCAGTCGGTTCCGGACCGCATTCTGGGCATAGGGACACTTACCATTTTCTCAGATGATGCCTCGTCGCCACAGCTTCCTTTCCGCAAAATCCGTAAGGTCCAGACAGTCAAAGACATTCTGCGCCAGGCGGTCCGGGACGAGAAGATCGCCAACAACATCAGCTACCGCGAACAAATCTGATCAAGCCTATTGAGGGAGATACAGCGCCTCTGCCGGAATCACGCTTTTGGCCTGGCTGGCGCTCTCCCACATCAGTACCGCCCGCGCATCCCCCTGGTTCTCGTAATACTCCACCTTCAGCTCATGCAGCTTCCCGGCAATCAGCCTGACACTCCCTTGACGCTCCTGCCCGCTCTGCTTCATCCAGCTGTCAATAATCAGCAGCCCGTCGATCCATACCCGGATGCCGTCATCCGAAGAACTGTATATGCTGTAAGTTTCGTTATATGCCGCACTCAGCCTGCCGCTCCAGCGCACAGAGAACAGGTCTGCAGCTATCGCCGGATCAGGAGCCGCCTGTCTCCAGTTGAAGTTAATGAGGGCATCCGTCCGGACAAGTGCCGGCGTACCGCTAAGCGCAACATTATTGTAGTATTGGGCATACAAACCCGGCTTCAGCGCGGCATCTGCCGATGAGCCCAGCCCTGCTGCCTTCGCTGCGTAGGCATCCCTGGTGAACACGAACGGATCTTTCATAAAAGCCGCGATTGCCGCATCGTTATTCTTCTCATACAGCAGCTTGCCCCAGGTCATCTGGTAGCTCCAGTAAGGCTGTTCTCCTGCCAGCAGAGCAATATTTGGAAGCTCACCGCACTCTCCGACCGCAATCAGCTTCCCGCAGCCCAGCCTCCAGAGGCTGTCATGATGGCTTTTGCGGTAATCCGCATCATAAATATCAAGCGCCAGAATATCAACGCTTCCGCTGCCCGGATAATAATCCGCCGGCTCATCACACCACTGGTTCCTGGCATTCGGGCTCCAGACCCAGAGCAGGTTATGCAGCTTATGATAGACGGTGAACCGCTCGAACATAAGATTCCAGAGTGTGCGGAAGGAGCGTTTCTGCCCCCACCAGAACCAGCCGCCATTCATCTCGTGATAAGGCCTCCAGAGCACAGGCACACCTGCCTCGTTAAGCTTGCTTAGATAGACCGCCACCTTGTCCAGTTCTGTAATCAGTGCAGAGTATTGGGCCGTTCCCGGAGTGATCACCTGGGTAAAATCAGCTTCGCTGAGGGTCATTGAGACATTCTTCCAGTCCGGAGCAGTGCCCGGCAGCTGGGCATGATAGCTCATGGTTACAATGCCCCCGGCCTTATGCCAGCGGATCGCACTGTCTGTAACCGCCTGCCGCTGGCTGCTGAGCAGCTTCTCGCTCTGATTGCTGATTGCCCCCAGCTCATACCCGTGGAGCCCGGCATATGCTCCCCCGGTCCCCTTCAGCTTGCTGCTGAACTCATCCGGACTCTCCAGATAATCATGCTGCCCGCTGATGATGCCCTTGCCCTGCAGCCAGTATAGCGTGCTGAGCAGCTTCAGGGCCGGCAGCCCCAGCTCTCCGTCTGCAGGAGCGGTCAGAACACGCCGGAAGGCGGACTGCCACTGCGGATCCCCCACCAGCCGCGAGGCGGAATCCAGTAAGTCCCTCAATATGCGCTGTTCCACAAGTTCCACCATCCTTCTCCATCTTTTTTGTACATATTATGGCGGATTGTGGAGTAGCTTCACGGCGGATGGACAACAATTCATCCTGTTAAAAACAGGCATTTTCACGTTATACTATGGTGGGCATAGGCTTCCCAAGCGAGTTCGAGTTATGCGAAGCTCTTCGGGAGGGTCTATGCTAACAAAACTTAAGCATATGCTTCCGAAGCAAGTTTTGCGAAGTTCTTCAGGAGGGTCTATGCTAACAAAACTTTAAGGAGCAGATATGAAAGCCAAAAAATTCATCACCAGTCTCATCATTATCGCCCTGCTCACTCTGGCTGCGTATTGGTTCGAGGAGAACGGGGGCCTGCCGGCCGAAACCCCGTCAACAGGAAATGCCGGAGTTGTCCAGCTTGAATTCCCGGCGGAACGCTATCCGGAAACCGCCAAACATATCCAGGATGCGATTAAAAGCGGGGAGTCTGCCATCTGCACAATCAACCGGGAGAATGCCGAGGAGAACCGCAAGGAATCCCTGAAAGGCATACCTACCAAAAAAGGGTATGACCGGGACGAATGGCCGATGGCCATGTGTGCGGAGGGGGGTGCCGGTGCCGATATTGAATACATAACCCCGAGTGACAACCGCGGGGCAGGAAGCTGGGTCGGCAATCAGCTGGAGGACTTCGCTGACGGCACACGCGTGGAGTTTATGTTCAAATAAACAGCAGGACTGCTGAATGCCTCATCCGGCATGGGCGCCCTTTACCTGGCTCCAGGCCAGAATTCCCTCCGACCGGAATACCCGCGGTCTGCCCGTAGCCAGACAGGTAGCCCGCAGGAGATTTCCTTTGCAGCCATGAACTTCAATTCTCCGCTGTGTGATATTGCCTGAGTTATCCTCATATATAATTTCAATGACCCGCCCGATCCATTTATTCATATCCTTCGGATGCATGTTGCCCCACTCTCCTTCCAGACCTGCAAGCGCATTTGCCTGTATTATATGCGAACAAATGTTCTTTATGCAATTCCATAATCACAAAATAGCCCTGCCCGGCATTAAGCCAGGGCAGAGCTACACTTGCTAACGGCCGTTTTAGAACAAACAGGCTCTGGTGATGATAACAAGCAGAATGAACAGAACCAGAATTGCGCCAGTGGAAGTCCAAGGGCTGACAACCGGCATAACTACAGGAGGTCCCTGGTTAACTCCACCAACGTTGTTTCCACAACCGCAACCATAATCTGCACCCATAATTTAATTCCTCCTCTTGAATATTGAATACAGCACAGAATATGTAGAAACCTACTCCGCTGCATGGGCCATCCGGCAAAGAAATACCATTCACCTAATGGAGCAGCTGCAGGCAGCCGATATTAGAGAGGTATACAAAAACTTCAGGAGGCTATGCCACATGGATATTGCTGCATTATCCGTTGTTATGAGCCAGGCTTCAATCAAGCAGGCCGCAGGCTTGCAGGTATTAAGCCTCGCTAAGGATCAGGCGGAGACCGGTGCCCAGAATATGGTCCAGATGCTGAATCAGGGCTCCCATCCCACTTTGGGAAAAACACTTGATATTAAAGTGTGATTGCTTTATGCTTACATACATAGGAACACCCGTTCCGAATTTATCAGCCGCTGACGGTTCAGCAGGCTGTATCACTAAGCCCTTCAGGGCTTTTCTTTTGACCATTAATACGAACATACGATCTTACTTTGAGGTGATTGATGATGTATAGTTATTACCAGATGACTGCTTTGGAGAAATGGACTGAGGATTTATACCGGCGGATCGGTGTGCAGCAGCCGCAGCAGATCTCCATTGAATTCATTGCCGAACGCCTGAATATTTGGGTTCATTATCTGGATGTCCGAAGCAAGAGCATCGAGGCCAGTGCAGGAATGTACAGTATGTTTATTGACAACAGGCTTCCGCCCGGACTGCAGCGTCTGGAATTTCTTCATGAGCTCTGTCATCTCCTCCGTCATGCCGGCACAGCTACGCTAATGCCCGGAAAGTTCACACAGGCACAGAAGGACGAGTCCGACCGCTTCATCCTGTATGCCGCTATGCCCTATTCCATGATCTCTGCAGGCATATTGCCCCAGCTCCGTGAAGATGCCGTTACAGAACTTGCCACAGCCTTCCAGGTTCCTGCTGAACTGGCGCTGCAGCGGATTGACCAGATTCAAAGACGTATCCTTCAAGGACAATTGATGGCAGTAATGGAACGCAACGAAGACAGAAATATCATCCACGGACATATTCGCTAAGCGCTGCGGAAATAATATCACCACAGGCATCAGAACAGCTGAAATACCTCTATGCATGGTGATATTACCGTAAGGGGGAGCGTCATGGAAGCCATCAAACTCATACAATTATTAATGACACATCCTGACTATTATGTAGATGCTGTCCACCCCGAAAGTCCGGATTTTGTCGGCATTGAGAACATTGAAGTGGATCATGCAACCCAAACCTTCTCCATCCTGCTGCAGGAGCCCAAGGAATACGAATAACTACCGGTGCGGCGAAGCGCCCTCTCTCCTCCTGAACCGGCCTCACTCTTCATACAAAAAGTGACCCCGCCAGTATCCGGCAGGGTCAAGGGTTAATCAGGGGGTATACATACACTATACTCACTCCGGCTTAAATCAACCTTAAATACCGGGAGTGAACCTGGCTGGCATACCCTTTTTAATAGATCTCTTTCAGAAGCTCAATCACTTCCTCTAGCTCAAGCCCGAGGGATTTGTAATAGGAAGTATCAATCGTCATCTGCTTCAAAATCATTTCATTGCGTTTATGCAGCATCTCTTCCGCCGAAAGCCCGGAGACGAAGCATCCTTTGCCGGTAACCGTATAGATTAATCCGCTGCGTTCGAGCTCCTCCCAGGCTTTTTTAACAGTGATGATACTGACACCAAGCTCCGGGGCTGCTTGCCTTATCGGCGGCAGACTATACCCGCTTTCCAGTTCTCCCTTAAGAATCTGCGCGCTGATCTGTTCAAATAGCTGTTGGTAGATAGGCTTCTCGGAAGTATGCGAAATTGCTATATTCATTACATTTCAACTCTCTCAAACCGTTTGTTAGCAACATAATAAGCGATTGATGTAAAGATTGCAAAAATTAATATACCACCTGCAAAGATGGCGAGCTGAATGCCCGGACGGTCCAGTCCGTCTCCTTTGAAGAGGTCATGTACGAAGGAATTCTGAATACCAAGCCATTCTGCGCCTCCGGCAAACAGGACTGCTGCTGTGGTCGCTGCAACCGTAGCTGCTCCGTATTTATAAGCTGTCTTATAATACATAGGTATCAGGATAATATTGAAGATCGCCATCATTACAAAACAGAGCCCCCAGAACCCGAAGGACGGCCCGAAGAAGAAATAGGTAAGATTAGGATATAAGCGTACGCTGATCATGCCATAGATGATGGCGGTAACGATGTGCATTAATTCCAGAATCACAATAAACCATACTCTCGCTTTTACAATATCCTTCTTCGTTACAGGCAGCATGCTGGTGAATAACAAATCATTCTGGCTCTTGTACCCTCCGAACATATTCGGCACCGTAATGAAGCAAAAGTACAGGATAACCAGAAAGTACAGCCAGGCTGGAATTAGCATTAAAGCCCCAGTCAGGAAGGGCAGAATATAAAAGAATACATTGGTGCCTATCTTTAATTCTTTCCTCAGTAAGTTATACATAAGCACCCTCCGTTTTCGAGAAATAGATCATAATCTCCTCCAGATTAGGCAAAGCGTTTCGAATATTTAGTGAGTGATCATAATCACGGGTATGAATCAGGCCGGTAAAGCCGAATGAATTGGTTTTATAGGAGATCAGCTTATCTTTAACCGTCTCCAATTGCTCTAATGTTCCGCTCAGCAAGAGGTACGTATTAATAAATTCTTCTTTCTCGGCGCTGTTAATGATCTGCCCGTTATGCATATAGGTAATATAGTCGGCGCATTTCTCCAGATCTGATGTTATATGAGTTGAGAAAAGAATACTGATCTCGCCGTCTACCACCAGTTCGCGGAATATATCCAGCAAACCGTCTCTGGCCACCGGATCAAGTCCGCTGGTCGGTTCATCCAGCACCAGCAGCTTGGCACCGTGGGACAGGGCGAGGGCAAGATTGTATTTCACCCTCATACCGGTAGACAATTCCGCGATTTTTTTATCCTCAATCAGATTGAATTTGCTCAAGTACTTATAGTAGGTATCATCATTCCAATTCTGATAGAACTTTTTAATCACATTCGTTAACGTCTTGATTGTGTTACGGGTATAGAAGCTGATATCTCCAAAGGCATAGCCGATTTCCTGCTTCAGCTGGAGTTCATGCTCAGACATATTCTTGCCCAGAATGTGGATTTCCCCGCTGTCGATACGCGTTATATTCAAAATAGATTTGATGGTCGTTGTTTTTCCTGCACCATTGGCTCCGATAAACCCCATGATATAGCCCTTTTCCATTTGGAAAGAAACGTTCTTCAACTGAAAGTGTTCATATTTCTTATTTACATTTCTGATATCCAATGCCAGCATAGTTTACCTCCGCCTTCATATTGTGTATCTTGTGTATGCACAATATATCACTAAAAGTGTATTAACGTCAATTACTCTTCGCAAATTATTTCCTGCGCATACAAAAAGCACCCGTCCGGGTGCTTTTCTGGACTTATTCATATTCTGCTACCTTACTTAGCTCTTCTCCGCGACACAATCCAATCAAACAATATTCCAAACAGCAGCCAGGTGGAGAAATGAATAGCGTACAGTATCAGATATGACAAACGTTCATTGTCCATAGCATAAGACATGTCAGTCAACTGCGGATTCAGCCATAGCAGCACCGGACTTGTCAGGAATAGCAGCAGATTCTTATCATCATTTCCGGAGTAATTGATTAGACACACAGCCAAAGACAGGACCGGCAGCCATAAGCTCAATTTTTTGAATATTTTCATTGCAGGCCTCCTTAGTTAATAATTCTCTCCCGCATAGTAACGCTCAAGCTTATGCTCCAGATGAACCAGCTGGGCTTTCTTCGCCTCAATATCATCCAGCAGCTGCTGCTTCTGGTCTTGAATCAGCTTAATCCGCTCCGGCAGGGTGGCCGTTCCGGCTTTGACCATATCGTGATACTTCTTGATTTCTTCCACGCTCATCCCGGTTTCCCGCAGACACTTAAGGAAGATCAGCCAGCCGATCTCGTTATCGGTATACAGGCGATTGTTTTGGTCATTGCGGATTACTTGCTCCAGCAGCCCTTTTCGTTCATAAAAGCGGATCGCTCCTATGCCTACCCCGACTTTTTTGGCGACTTGTCCTATTGTAAACATTTCGTTGCACTCCCTATTATTTATGTTGACCTACACTAAGTGTAGCATATTAGACTTTGAATTGTTGCCGGACCATAACTCATAGAAAGAGGGATTATCATGAACCAAATTGCTTTCGTAACTGGCGCTAATAAAGGCATAGGATTGGAAACTGCAAGACAACTGGGGAACGCCGGATGGAAGGTACTGCTAGGTGCACGCAATACACAATTGGGCAGGGAAGCCGCTGCGGAGCTGCGGAGCCAGGGCTTAGATGTGGAGTTTCTGCAGATTGATATGACGGACAAGCAGAGTATTGAACAGGCAGCAGGCATCATTCAGACCGATTACCCTGCTCTGACGCTTCTGATCAATAACGCCGGTATGCCGGGAGCCTTCTCGCGTTCATTCAGCGATACGAAAGAAACCGATCTGCGGAATGCATTTGAAGTCAACTTCTTCGGCACATTCCGCTTGAACCAGCTGCTGCTGCCATTGATCCGCAGCAATGAAGGAACGATCGTTAATGTATCGACCGATATGGCCTCCCTGCACTTCATGCAGAGCTCGGAATATGCGCTTAATGCATTCGACTATAACGCCTCCAAGACCGCGGGTAATGCGATGACAGTGGCTATGGCAATTGAATGCAGCAAGACCAATGCGCAAGTGTTCGCCGTCACCCCCGGTTTCACGAAGACAGATCTGAACGGCAATGCTGAAGGCGGTAAATCCAAAGAAGCAGGCGCAGCCATTATTGTCGGATATGCAACCGACGGTAAGCGGCATAACGGGGAGTTCCTGGATGTAGACGGGGTGTATGGCTGGTAATCCGGCATGGCTCTTAATTCTAACAACTTAGCCGGAAACTCTAGAAATAATTACCTGAAACTGATAGAATACTCCCAGAATCATACACTGGGGGTATTTCTTTTATGAAAAAAATTCTTCTTCCAATCTTCATGGTATTTGTTTTACTGTCAGTTCCGGTACTTGCCGAGGCGCATCCGGGACGTACTGATGCGAATGGCGGCCATTACTGCCGCACTAACTGTGCCAAGTGGGGATTAAAAAACGGGGAGTATCATTACCACAATGGCGGAGGAAGCACAAAGCCTGCTGCGACTGTTAAGCCAACTGTCAAGCCGACTGCTAAGCCGACTGCCAAGCCGACTGCTAAACCATCAGCTAAGTCTGCAACAAAACCTACAAACAAACCAACAGCCAAGCCTAGCGCTACGCCATAACCTGATTTCCTGTAGAGGCTAAGGCAAGTCTCAGGCCAACTGCTGCCCATAGCCAGGGCATCGGCTGCTGCAGGACAAACCACACGATTCCCATTCCCAGCGATAGAATAGACATTCCCTTTAGGTGTTTCCGCATCTTTGCTGAGAACTGGAGCTTATTACTGACCGTGCTGGTCTTATGGTCCGGATCCGGCAGCAGCCCGCCAATTCCTGCAGCGGCAATCAAGACTGCAGCAGGTACGATGGAAGGGTTGGCTTTCCGGACAGCACAAAATACCGCTTCAATACTTGAAGCAGTTTGGATCTTACAATGCTTGAATGGATATTCTCGTTAGAAAAACCGTCCAAGCCCTCGCTTTTTCTGTTTTTGCAAAATCGGGGATAAAAGTCCTTCCAACAACTCATCTGTATTCGCCTGGGAATGAAATGGATCTGGATGATTCGGAACCGCAAATACGGGCCTGCCGCTTAAGCATCCCGCTACCATTTCCCGATTCGGTTCGTTTGCTAGTGGCAAGGCGATCTGTTGAGGCTTCACCTCTACCAGATGATGAGCTTCGAGCAGTTTCTCTTGCCAACTCCCGTAAGCCATACGTCCGAAGCGCCTAATGCGGTCCAGCTTCGTATTGCTGTCGCTGAGAGAGGCTGGTTACCTCACTAATGACGACAAACTTTACAGGGATCTCCTCCGCTAAAGGTAAGATACTACGAGCCTCATCCTCATGGATTAGGACGTATCCCGGCATCAGGATCAAGGAGCTTTCTTTGACTTCCTCAAACGTACCACATACATGAAATTTAAAATGGGGATCACTGATTTCTGGCTTTACGCCAACAAGTACAATATGCAATGATGTCCTACCTCCTCTGAGCAATATGTCTACTTTATGATCATAGCTCATGGAGGCAAGTTGAGCGTGAGAAGAAAGTTCTGAAAAAGTATGGGTTATGGAATTCCCCGATAACAGGTCACTTTAACTAGGGATATTGTTCCTCTCATGTGTCAATTAATTTTGGCTATTCATAGAAAAGCATAAGCTATTGTATACCCAAATTAATGATACTCGTATACTATTTTTCGTGGTAAAATAATCCTATATTACATATATCGACAGATTGAGGGGATAGTAAATGAGCAGTCTAAATGCTATAGCTAGGAATTTATATGGCTTTATAAAGAGTGTTTGGAAGGAAGTAATCGCTTAGTGTGGGAATAGAACGTATGGTCATTTCTAACGTTGGAGGCTTAGCAATTTTTTTGCCGCGCTGATTTCGCAACGGCCTTAGCCAAATTCCAGACTAAGAACAAGCTCTCTTTTCTATCAGCCCTTTCACCATCGTTGGTAGCATGTCGGGGAAATCCACTCGTCTATCATAGAGTTTCCACCCCATTCCGACTCAATTTGCTTTTGGTTCAATTACCATTTACTCCATTAATCTGTAGATGATCCTGAATTAATTTCCTTTGAACCTCGGCCAGGTATTTTAATGAAGTACTTTGTGCTCCACTTAACTATTGCATTAATACAAATACCACAATCGTGTTTTCCAAGAAGGGCTAGGTATAACATAATTGTGCTGATTACAAGGTGTTGATGCCAGGCCTAAGCAAAAGTACGCTATATCTGTATCACAAATTCCCCTCGATACCAAAGTAAGTGGGGAGTGGATTCATATAGTATAAAATGAGACATAAGATTTTTCAGACCATGAAACAAAGACAGGATTTTTGGTAGTGGTGGCCGTCGTCAATTTCCATTAAACAGAACGATATATAACTCATAACTCACTTAAAATTCTATATTATAGAAGTATACGGAAAAATTAGGTATAATAATATGAAGTAAGAGATTATATTGTTCCAAACAGAAAGGATACCTACATGAATAATGTAACAGGATTAACTATGACGGGGGAAGATTCTTTTTTTATAACTATGTTGGCAACTTGGTTAAGTGTTCGAATAAACACTTGGGGTGATAAAAATTATCTTCAACTCCTTTTTGTTGTATTTGGAATTCTATGTTATCAGTTTATTATAGTTCACATAAGACATATTGTTTTTATACATACAAATCCTGTTTACGTTCAAAAAGGAACATCTAATTCAAGGAATTCTTCGCTTATTTTCACGATTTTTGTATTTGTAATAATTTCGTTGTATTTTTCTTGGAAGAACACTTCTTATTTAAAACAAACCGATATATATATATTTGTGGGAGTAGCAGTAATGTGGACTGCATTCCCTTTAACTGAGTTAATTTCAAGTTATATAAAAAAACAAAAAAGTGAAAACAGCATCTTGCAAGGAGAAGGGGCTGAACATCATGTTTGAATTAATCATTATCTTCCTTTTCTTGATAGTATTTTATAAATTCATAATTTTCAGAAAAGAGGAATCCAAACGTCTAGCAGATATCGATAGCAAACATAGAAACACCTTAATCTCCAGTAAAGTTGGTACCTACGATCATAATTATGTTAAAGACGTGTTGAGAAACCTAAATAACATGAATCAAATGATAGTTGAAAATCAGCAAACTATAACTGAGAAGCTTAGTACTCTTGATACTAAAATTCAGAGCTTAACTCCATTGAAACAAAAGGACTATAGCATCAAACAAAGTACTATGCAAGATTTAGAATTTACTGATGGAAAAAAAGATATGACCAAAAACATAAAATCAGAAGGGTCTGATGTGCATGACGAATTGGCTAAAAAGCGACTTACCAGGACTAATAATGATGGAAAAGCAATTAACAGAAAGACAACACTTAAAGGAAGTAATTGAGCAATTATTAGATACAAACCAGCATAACTATTCTTTTTTAAAAGCAGATTTCACGACACTTTTAGAAGATTCTGCTAAGGACTTTATTTCTTTTCTTATAAATGGGTATGAGCATAAAGAAACTTATGATTTATTAATAGACGGAGGACTCAATAAAGAATTTTCAATATGGATATGGAAGCTGTCCTTAAAATACGGTAGAGGTATCTGGAATGAAATCAAAGATGGTAGCTATAAGTATGACTGGAAATCACTTACTACAAGAATAATAATAGCTGATGAGAAATTGATTGAGCTCGATTTTACTAGATATGACTCCCATGAGTTTAAGTTGGAAATGAGTTTAAATTCCACGTTGCAGTTAATTGACAGAGTTTCTCTCAGCATTTTAAATTCTTTCAAGAATTTGGACGAGCAAGATAAAGAAATCCTAAATAGTGCAATTGATAATTTGAATGAATTTTTAAATGGATCTACTTCATAATATCAAGCCTCTCTGAGCTTAAATTTGTAAGCATGAAAAAGGAGTACCTTCCCAAATCTCGAAGTTTAATTTCCACTACCAAACAGGAGTAAATCTGTTTGGTAGATGGAAAGAATATCGGCAAACCCTGCCCTATCCTAGTATTGCTTTTAGCTCATCTTTTGGCGGAATACAAAAGACATCCTTTCTCCTTTACTTTGAGCACCTTCTATATAGCTATCCAAATATAATATTAACGAAGTCCCTCTTTTTATGATTTTCGTTTTTATGGTTATACGTGGATTTATTAGAACATAAGTTCCCATTATTTTCATTCAAGATTACTAAAAGGACATGCCTTTGAAACAGCACTATATAGATTGAACTAAAAAACTTAAGAAAAAAGAGAGTTGGTGGCGGGTGGAATATGTAGGGGCACTAGCGACCTCCTGAGTTACAGAATGTTCACCATAAACAGCGGCCGGAAGTCCAAAACTCATCTTTAAGCGGAAAATCATGTACAATGAGCTGCCGCGCGCAGGTAAATGGGTTGAATGTGCCCTTCATTAAGAAAAGCAGCCAGCCGCATTACGGACATGAGCGACGTTAAGCCTGCGATAGGTACCGGAGTGCCGGCCTTGCGGACATGAGCGCCGTTATTTCACCGGAAAAGTGGAGTTTGCCCATGAAAAGCGGCAGATAAGGGCCGTCGTGTCCGTAAGCCCGCCCAAGTGACCTTTTTTGAGCGAATAAAGGCTGTGGCGTCCGTATGGGTCAGCTTGGGATTGGATTTGAACCAGACAGATGGCCTTGGCCCTCTATAACCAGCTCCACCCTGAATACAGCAGAATGAATTCCAGCCGTTCAGCAAGAAGCTCCTTGGGCATTCTTGTATCCTAAATCAACATATAGCTTTCCATTTCATGCTATATAGCTTTCCAGTTCAAGCTAAATAGAAGTATTGTTTAACGCAAATGTATTGGGCGATTCTGCCGTCACTGATGAATATGAGTCATATGCCAAAAAAGAAGATAAACACTTTCAACAGATCGGTATACATCCATTTGAGATATGCATCCTCATGTACAAATCTGAGCAGTTGCGCTGCATTGAATACGGGATAATCAGGTTCCAAACTATTCATCCTCTCTGTCATTTAGTTGAGATCTATTAGAGCCCTGAACGGTATTTAGATAATCCGTAGAGACTGGGCCAGTAAAATAAGAGCAGTTTTCTTTACCTGATAATACTTGGCACGGTACCAGTTGAATTCGTTCATTAGGTAATCATCTAACTCTTCTTCCCGGCAAAAATACTTCACTTCAATCAGCATGAGTTGATCAGGATCAAGGCTACGCAAGGCTTTTTCCATCGGATATAACTGATCCTCAACCTCCCATATCTCATCCTGGAGCCTTTCGGCTTTATCATACATACTCATGACGGCTTGCTCCGTGGAAGAATGAGGGATTCCAGATCGTATACTGATGCCGGTAAGTTCCATCCCCGCTGTGACCTTAGGCTCTTTCGGTTTTATCTGCATCAGCTCTGATTCAACCAATTAATCCGGTTATTTGCCTGATAATATTGCTTCAAGCGATACTCTACGATAGATACGTATTGCTGCCGGATGGCTACAGGAATATTCATTTCAATCTGTTCCAATTCTTCATCGTAAGCACGGGCAGAAGATTTACCCGTTTTCTTCAAATACTCCTTAATGATCTTCAGTTCTTGCTTCACGGTAGCTGTTATCTTTACTGACTTCTTCAACTTTTGGTACCTTGCAAATAACCAATCCACCGGTACCAATGAGATGTTGAGCTCCGTGACCTGAAAGTTCTTCAATCCCTCGCACTCCCCTGGCTGCGTGAACCCTCGTAGTTCCTTGGAGCGTACGGCGTTGGCGAAGGCTCTACGGGTTTCCTGGTTTCCGGTTTATCTATACCGCCCCGCTCACGATAGCCCCAGAGGATGCCTTGTACATAAGCCAGGTTCCGCTTATCCGCGCCGAGCCGGTAGGCTGTTCTCATGGCTGTATGCAGCCATTCTCCTCCGTAAGTGCCGAATAAGGACTGCAGGTCATTTTCGTCAAAAGGGGTTAGCTTGCCGCCTGCGACAAAGTTATTTTTGTAGTCCAGCAAGATGTTCTGGAATGAATAGGACCCATGTTCCTTCTTCAACGTGTCCGTGCTTGTTCTAATTGTTGTTGTTATTGTTGTAGTAGTAGTTCTTTTAAATCTTTTAATAGCTTTAATACTAGCTTTAAGAACGCTGGAACCCTTGATACAACTAGGATAATTACGTGAGACGCTTCCCTTTTCGGGTACGGCAGATTTCAGCAAATTGGGCGATGGTCTTGCCAGATTGAGATTGATTAGCTCCTTGAACCTGTTAGGATTCGCGCTTATGACTGACTCCATGTTCCAGAGATCATAATGCTTGTTCAGCTGAAAAGTATTCAACTCCTTATCCCATAGAATGACCTTCCCTTGAAGAAGCCCTTCTAAGACACCACGGATATGATTTTTACCTATTCCTGTTTCAGCAAAATCCTTCAATTCCGGAATGATTGCCGATGGCTTCCCACACCCCCAGTTCAGCGTCAGGATAAAATCTATGACATCACGCTGGCGCTGAGAAAACTTCCACCGGATCAGCTCTTGGTGTATTTCATGCGATATTCTGATGTGAGCATCCGTTGGCGGGGATCTCGTAATGCCTACGTCCGCATACAAACGAAACGAATAAGCCGGTTGCCTGCTCGTAGTACACCCTATTCATGACCTCTGGCGGCTGCCCGATCTGAACACTGATGAGATTAAATAGATCCATTGTTCGACATGCTTCATCGCACACCCCCTTTGTCACTCCGGTCGACTGAACGCAAAATTGCGCTAAGTAAGGAAGATGCATTGCTAAATATTTTATGAGATAATAGCCACGCGTGTTGGACCAGGTATGTAAGCATTTACGGTGCTTATGTACCTTTTTTGTTGTTCACTCCGCTTGATGTTCTTGACCAGCACATGATGCTGCAGCGGATTCCGTACAAACCTCTGAAAGCTACACAACTAACCGAGCCAACTTACATATTCGTGCTTATTACAATTGGGATGGCGACTGTTCTCGGCCACATACGCTTATCATCGAACAATCTGAAGGCTTTGATTGGGACAACCCGTTAGAGATTGAGGTTGTTGGAAATTATGAAAGCTGCGAAATGCCATCTTATATGTCCCATGATTCAGCAACTATATTTTACGGCGATCTCTCCATTTCTGCCGATCGCAAAGGCTTCGTTGCTATAAACTTATCGCGCTTGGCATGGCGAAACGGCAAATTGGCAACACGGCTATATTTATCGATGGAAGCCATTGACGATACTTTGAACTTCTAAAATCTTGAAGGGAGTGATGCACATATAATTATTCTCATGAAAAATTTATAGTGGGAGGAAATCATGAAAGGAAAGGTATTTAAGCGAGGGAAAACATGGACTTATGTCGTTGATCTTCCATTGGATCAAGGGACAGGCAAAAGAATTTAAAAAAAGAAAGGAGGCTTTCCTACACAAAAAGAAGCCGGTCGGGCATTGGTAGCGCTTCTGTCCAGTGTGCATAAAGGAGAATATATCCCTGAGAACAACATGACAATTGCAGCCTTTTTCGAGATATGGCTTACAATGGGCTACTTGAAAAGTACTCAGCAGATTACGTGCGCCATATCCACGCTATCCTGCGTAAGGCATTCAGACAAGCTGTGAAGTGGGAAATGATTGCTTCTAACCCTTTGGACAAGGTAGAGGCTCCAAAGCTGCGGAGAAAGGAGATGAAGACCTGGAGCATGGAGTAGTGTCTGCACTTTTTGGATACCGCAGAAGGCCATGTTCATCATATTGTATATTCCCTGGCTATACATACAGGCATGTGCAAAGGAGAATTCCTTGGGCTAAGGAGGGGGACATCGATTGGGAAGGCAAGAGCCTGATGATTCAACAAACGGTGAATTGGACACCCTCTAAAGGCATTGTCATTCAAGATACCAAGACTTCAAGCTCAGCTCGTAGAATTCCTATTGGCAATATGCTTATCGCTGACCTGAAGCATCGGCAACAGATGATTGAAATTGACAAACAAAACATTGGGGTAGACAACTATAAGGATCATGATCTTGTATGCTGCTATGCTAATGGCGAGCCCATCAAGCCGAGATGAGTTACAGAAACGTTCGCATTCTTAACAGTAAAGTCAGAGCTACCCAAAATTCGTTTCTATGATCTTAGGCATTCATACGCTTCCATGTTATTGAACAATGGAATCAATGCCAAAATCGGGGCCGAGCGCCTTGAGCACAGCAGCGTCCAGATTTATCTGGATCGATACTCCCACCTGCTCCCTGATATGCAGAGAGATGCTGCTGATCTGATCGATTCCAAAATGAAATTGAGCAAGAATACCGGCGATGAAATAGCGCCGTGACCAAAATGTGACCATCTGCCTTTTTACCAGGTTACCGGTCTATTTATCATTGTCAATTTATCTGCCTACAAACAGCAAAAAACCCTTACAGGGTAAGGGTTTCAGTGAAGTGGGCCCTACAGGACTCGAACCTGTGACCAATCGGTTATGAGCCGACCGCTCTAACCAACTGAGCTAAGGGCCCGGACTAGGATATCCGTATAAATAAAAGTGCTGTCCGAAGAATAAAATTGGTTGCGGGGGCAGGATTTGAACCTGCGGCCTTCGGGTTATGAGCCCGACGAGCTACCGGGCTGCTCCACCCCGCGTCAGTAATCAAATTCAAACAGCGACAATAGATAATATACAATATATATACGGAAAAAGTCAAGGCCGATTTTTGATAATTCATTCAAGGGAGGAAACGCACACCATAACGCCCTTTACGCGAGCGGTAAATTTCCACAAAACGCGGATCATGGTAGCCATAAATCCAGCCGTCCTGCTCCAGTCTTTTGGCCAGACAGCCAGCCTGAAATCTTGTCCGGAACAATTTCGCGAAATAGATCCAATTCATGATGCCCTCTGCTCCTTTTCGTATAAAGTATATGTCTTTCTGCTCCTTATCATGCCCAAGTTTGCAATAATAACAAGGGAAGCCGCTACAGAGAGAGTGGTAAATTCTGCGTGGCTTCCCTTTATTAGCGGACTGGAGAAAATAAGTGCGCTACGGTCCGTAAGGTCAGAGTGCTCCGCACCGCTGGCCCCTCCCGCCGTACAATACTTTACCCAAGGAGGGCTGCCGGTTTGCTCAAGTCACTTATTCTTCCTGCTTGCCTCCAGCCATCCGTTATCGAGATTAAAGAACACCGCCGGATCCTTGCGCATCGCATTCAGCATATGATTGCCTTGCTGCTCCCAGGCTTTGAGGGCATTGGCCACCGTCCGTTTACCTTGCACGACTTCATTGAACAGCATCTGTCCAGCCTGGTTAACCTGATACAGGTTCTCCATCCGGAACTGCAGACTATTCGGAAAAGAAGGGCTTACCGGTACCGGCTTCAGGTTGTAAAAGGGAGCCAGGCTTATTCCAGCCTTCTGCGGGCTGTTATAGTCCATGCGGGAGGTGAGCTGATACCGGTTATTCGACTTGATTCGGGCCGCTTCATTGCTGTTCACGTATTTAATCAGTTCCCAGGCATCCTCCGCATTCTGTGCCGTACTGTTGATAGCCAGCATATTGTCAAGACTGGCCCCAACGGCCACTCCCGGTTTCCCGGCAAATGAAGGCACTTCCGCGATCCCCCAATCTACCGGGCTATAGTTCTTGATCCGGTAAGCATTACGGTCCACAGCCGCCAGATCGTTCAAATATCCATAATCCCCGATAACCATTGCCGCTCCGCCTGTCAGGAATAAATCTCCTTGGAGCGGATTAAATTCCCCTTCCCCTTGGGCTGCTGATCCGGCAGCGGCAGCAGCTTCGATATCCGCCGGATCGGGAATAATCTGCTTCTGCATTAGGGTGCTGAAGGTGGTCCAGCCTTCGCTCCACACGGCATTATTCACTGTCATGGCCCTGCCTTGATTGTCATACACGGCAGCCTGGAGAGGTGAAAGATAGGACTGCAGATCCCAGAAAGGATCACCCACATAGCGGCTCATGGAAAAACCGTAAATCCGGCCTTCCCCCTGTTTGGAGGTCTTCGTCACCTTGCCCGCCAGTGCGAACAGCTCATCCCAGGTCATACCATCCACCGGATAGGCTGCACCGGCCTTATCGAATATCCCTTTGTTGTAATAAAGCACGCTTGCACTGAACGTAGGTGCCAGAGCGAACAGATGCCCCCGTCCCAGCGCCCGGACTCCGTTCAGCATCGTAGGAGCCATGTTGCTGAGATCATAGGCGTCACGGTCAATCAGCGGCTGTAGCGGCGCAAGCAGGTTCTGGTCTGCCAGGTTTTGAATGAGGCTGCTGTCTCCGATAATTATATCCACCGGATCGCTCCCCAGCATCGCATTCCGCATAAGCTTCTGAGCATCCGGTCCGTCCGGCATGTAGGAGCCGGTGAACCGTGATTTCTCCACATCCACAGCCGGAACAAACTCCAGCTTCACATCCGGATGGGTTAGCTCGTAGAGGTCCGTGAAGCTCTGGCGCAGATAAGTGTCGTCACCGTTACTCCACAGGCTGCCGATCCGCAGCACACGCTTTCCGCCTGAAGGCAAGCTATCTGCTGAAGAGGCCACAGCTGTTCCCTTGCCGGCAGCAGGAACGGGAGCCTCGGCGGCGGCTGGAATAACAGGCAGCAGCAGCGCTACAGAGACTCCCAGCGCCAGTAAACGCCTGAGATTAAACTGAAAGGATAAATTGGACATGAAGAACCCTCCCGGTATAAATGTTGTCAGTCATGAATTACACTACTCATTCCCTTTATTTAACATTATAGTGTCTATCGGTTCAGCTGAAGTTACAGCCCGTTTAAAGTTAAAAGACAGTTTATTCATCTCAGGACGGGCTTCGAGGCTGTCTAAGGTACCTTGCGGGGATCCAAACAAAAAAAAACCTGCGGCACCGGGAAGGGCGCCGCAGGGGCTTTGCTCTCAAATAAATATCTTGTTCCTCTATACGCCGAATGCAGCCGGATCTTTACGCCAAGACTGCAGCAGGGCCACATCGCTCTCAGCAATCGTACCTTGAGCCAGCGCCACATCAATGAGTGTGCTGTAGTTAGACAGGCTCTGCAGCGGAATACCGGCGGCTGTGAATGCGTCTGCCGCACGGTCCAGCTCATAGCTGAAGATCGCCAGGACAGCCAGCGGCTGCCCGCCTGCTTCCTGCACAGCCTGCGCCGCCTTGATCGAGCTGCCGCCGGTGGAGATCAGGTCCTCGATTACGATAACCTTCTGGCCGGGAGCAATCAGGCCTTCAATCTGGTTCTGCTTGCCGTGGCCTTTAGCCTTGTCCCGGATGTAAGCCATTGGCAGGCCGAGCTTATCGGCCACCCAAGCCGCGTGCGGAATTCCGGCGGTTGCGGTGCCGGCGATCACTTCTGCATCCGGATAGCTGGTTCTGATCAGCTCTGCGAAGGCCTCTGCGATGTAGTTACGGACAGCCGGGAAAGACAGCGTCAGGCGGTTATCGCAATAGATCGGTGATTTAATACCCGATGTCCAGGTAAACGGCTCCTGCGGGCGCAAGGCTACAGCACCGATCTCCAGCAGGTAGCGGGCCACCTGTTCACTTTTATTCTCTGTTTGGCTCATACTTCGCTCATCTCCTTAATGATGGTAAGTGCTGCAGCGCGCGGATCTGCTGCTGCTGTAATCGGCCGGCCCACTACCAGGTAGTGGCTGCCCTGCCGTATAGCCTGTCCCGGCGTCATAACCCGGGACTGGTCGTCCAGGGAAGCACCGGCCGGACGGATGCCCGGAGTCACTGTGCGGAATTCCGGTCCGCAGGCCTCAGCGATGAGCGCTGATTCCTGCGGTGATGCTACTACACCGTGCAAGCCCGCGCCTGCCGCAAGCTTGGCATATCGTACAACAGTATCTGACACTGTACCGGCAATGCCGATCTCATTATTCATCGTTTCCTGGCTGGTGCTGGTCAGCTGGGTCACCGCAATAATTAGCGGAATATGCAGCTCCGGATGCCGGCTGACTGCCTTCGCTGCGCCTTCCAGTGCAGCAGCCATCATGGCCGCTCCTCCTGCGGCATGCACATTGAACATATCGACCCCGAGCATCGTCAGGCTCTCCGCCCCGCCCCGGACTGTGTTGGGGATATCATGCATTTTGACGTCAAGGAATACAGAGTAGCCGCGCTCCTTCAGTTCCCGGATGAAGTCCGGCCCGGCAGCGTAGAACAGCTGCATGCCGACTTTCATATAACAAGGAATACCTTCGAGCTGGTCAAGCAGCAATCTGGCCTGGGCTGCATCCGGATAATCCAGGGCAACCATCAGCCGTCCGGCCATTTCATTACGATTCTCTTGTAGGGTGTTCTCATGCTGCTGATCTGCAGTCTGCTCCATTTCCAGCCCTCTTTCTGTGTTTACGAAGTCATGTTTCATGTCCCCGGGCATAGCGGAACGGTCTGCGCCAGCGCAAACCGTTCCTGCGGCACCGCAAGCAGCGGCTGCCTCACCCTATATCTTATTGTCCGACAAAAGCAGGCATCGACTGTGACGAGAAGTTGATCGTCTGCAGCATTCTCAGCAGCGCCGTTACCGTATCGAGTGAGGTCATACATACAACCCCGTTCTCTACTGCTTCACGGCGGATGCGGAACCCGTCACGCTCTGGTGTCTTGCCTTTAGTCAATGTATTGAAGACGAAGTTCGCCTGGCCGCCGCGGATCAGATCGACAATTGTCGGCTCGCCTTCATCCAGCTTATTGACGTTCATCACGTTCAGACCGGCCTGTTCAAGCGCAGCGGCTGTACCGCCGGTGGCGATGATTTTGTAGCCCATGGCATGGAAGCCCTTCATCAGCTCAACCGCTTCAGCCTTGTCTTTATCGGCTACTGTAACGATGATTGCCCCGGTAGCCGGAATCTTCATTCCCGCCCCGATTAAGCCTTTATAGAGCGCCTTAGCATACAGCTTATCACGGCCCATAACCTCACCGGTCGATTTCATTTCCGGTCCAAGGGTCGGCTCTACTCTGCGCAGCTTCGCGAAGGAGAACACCGGTACTTTTACCGAAACATAATCGCTTTCCGGCCATAGCCCTTCCGTATAACCATCCTCTGCCAGCTTACCGCCAAGAATGATCTTGGTAGCCAGGTTAGCCATTGGAATGCCTGTAACCTTGCTGAGGAAAGGAACCGTACGCGAGGAGCGCGGGTTAACCTCAATGACATACACTTCGTTCTGATAAATAACGAACTGGATGTTGACGAGTCCGATCGTCTTCAATTCCTTGGCAATCTTAATGGTAATCTCAGCAATCTTCTGCTTCAGGCCCGCGTCCAGGTATTGCGGCGGATAGACGGCGATGGAGTCACCGGAGTGTACCCCTGCGCGTTCCACATGCTCCATAATTCCTGGAATGACTACAGTCTCGCCGTCGCAGATGGCGTCAACCTCAACCTCTTTGCCCAGCATGTAGCGGTCGATCAGTACCGGATGCTCCGGATTTACCTTTACCGCTTCAACCATGTAGCTCAGCAGCTCAGCATCGTTGTAGACAATCTCCATCGCCCGGCCGCCCAGAACATACGATGGACGAACCAGCACCGGATAACCCAGCGATTGCGCGGTTTCTACAGCTTCATCAATGTTGATAACAGTCTTACCCTTCGGTTGTGCGATATCCAGACGGGCCAGCAGCGCTTCGAACTTCTTGCGGTTCTCAGCTTCATCAATGCTCTCCAGGCTGGTGCCCAGAATATTCACGCCTGCTGCAGCGAGTGGTGCAGCCAGGTTGATCGCTGTCTGTCCGCCGAACTGGACGATAACCCCGATCGGATTCTCCTGGGCGATTACATTCATCACATCCTCGAAGAACAGCGGTTCAAAGTACAGGCGGTCTGATGTATTGAAATCCGTGGATACAGTCTCCGGATTGTTATTGATAATTACGGCTTCGTAGCCTGCCTTCTGGATAGCCCATACAGCATGCACAGTGGAATAGTCGAACTCAATGCCCTGGCCGATACGGATCGGACCGGAGCCAAGCACGATTACCTTCTGCTTGTCGGAATGAATGACTTCGTTCTCTGTCTCGTAAGTCGAGTAGTAGTACGGTGTTGAAGCTTCGAATTCTGCGGCGCAGGTATCGACCATTTTGAAGACCGGAACCAGACCCTGCTGCAGACGAAGTACACGTACCTCCGCCTCCTTGGTGAATGCACCGCCCGGACGGCCTTCAGCGCGGATCTCGGCAATTGCCCGGTCAGTGAAGCCTTTGCGTTTGGCCTGATAGAGTATTTCTGCCGACAGCGTTTCTTCTGCCCGGATCTCATCCTCGAAGTTCACGAGACCTTCAATCTTGGACAGGAACCACCAGTCGACATTCGTGATATCCTGAACCTCCTGCAGCCCATAGCCGCGGCGGAAGGCCTCAGCGATCAGGAACAGGCGCTCATCATCCGCCTTAGCCAGTCTGGTACGCAGCACGCTGTCTTCCAGCAGCTCAGCTCCCGGCAGGCGGAAACGGTGGACACCGATCTCCAGCGACCGGATGGCCTTGTGAATCGACTCTTCGAAAGTACGGCCGATCGCCATAACTTCTCCAGTCGCCTTCATCTGTGTACCCAGCTTACGGTTCGCCGAAGTAAATTTGTCGAACGGCCAGCGCGGGATTTTGCTGACAATATAATCAAGCGTCGGCTCGAAGCAGGCATAAGTCTGCCCGGTAACCGGGTTGACGATTTCATCCAGCGTGTAGCCCAGGGCAATCTTAGCCGCCATTTTGGCAATCGGATAACCGGTCGCCTTCGACGCCAGTGCCGAGGAGCGGCTTACGCGCGGATTCACTTCGATAACATAATACTGGTAGCTCTGCGGGTCCAGTGCGAACTGCACGTTGCAGCCGCCTTCGATGTTCAGCGCGCGGATAATCTTCAGTGAAGCACTGCGCAGCATCTGATACTCACGGTCCGACAGCGTCTGGCTTGGCGCCACGACGATACTGTCACCTGTATGTACGCCAACCGGATCAAAGTTCTCCATGTTGCAGACTACAATACAGTTGTCGTTTGCGTCCCGCATGACTTCATATTCGACTTCCTTCATGCCGGCGATGCTCTTCTCCACCAGACACTGGCCGATCGGGCTGTATCGGATACCGGCCTTGACAGTCTCACGCAGCTCTTCTTCGTTGTCGCAGATCCCGCCTCCGGTTCCGCCCAGCGTGTAGGCAGGACGTACAATCAGCGGATAGCCGATACCTGCGGCGAAGCCCAGGGCTTCCTCCACACTGGTGATAATCGCGCTCTCCGGCACGGGCTGATCCAGCTCGCGCATCAGGTCACGGAACAAATCACGGTCTTCCGCTTTCTCGATGGATTCCAGCTGGGTGCCCAGCAGCTTCACATTCTCCTGCTGGAGTACACCGGCACGGGCCAGCTCTACAGCCATGTTAAGCCCGGTCTGTCCGCCAAGTGTCGGCAGCAGTCCGTCCGGACGCTCCTGCCGGATAATGCCGGTCACGAATTCAAGCGTGATTGGTTCAATGTATACTTTGTCAGCCATATTGGTATCTGTCATAATCGTAGCCGGATTACTGTTAATCAGCACCACTTCTACGCCTTCTTCTTTAAGCGCCTGGCAGGCTTGCGTACCGGCATAGTCAAATTCTGCGGCTTGGCCGATGACGATCGGGCCGGAGCCGATAACCAGAATTTTTTTGAGCTTCTCGTTCTTAGGCATGTTATAGGGCTCCTTTCACGGCTTCAAGCTGGGTTGTAGGTTTCGGTGCCGTGATTCTGGCATTCGCTGCAAGCTGCGCCTGGCGCGAGCCTGCCGGCATCTTCGCTTTGTGTTCTGCAATCATCTGCAGGAAGCGGTCAAACAGGTAGCTGCTGTCATGCGGTCCCGGCGCTGCTTCAGGGTGATATTGCACCGAAAAAGCAGGGTAACGGGTATGCTTCAGTCCTTCGACGGTCTTATCGTTGTTGTTGATATGTGTAACTTCGAGCTCAGTGCTCGCAATAGATTCTTCGTTTACAGTGTAGCCATGGTTCTGGGAAGTGATGAAGCAGCGCCCGCTCTCCAGCTCTTTCACCGGATGGTTGCCGCCGCGGTGTCCGAACTTAAGCTTCTCGGTATCGGCGCCGCAAGCCAGCGCGAACAGCTGATGGCCAAGGCAGATGCCGAAGATCGGATATTCACCAAGCAGCTCGGAGATCGTCTGTACCGCATAAGGCACATCCTTCGGGTCCCCGGGGCCGTTCGACAGCTGAATCCCGTCCGGGTTCAGGCGGCGGATCTCGTCGGCAGTGGCATCATGCGGCACCACAACGACATCGCAGCCGCGGCTGTTCAGCTCACGCAGAATGCCTGTCTTCGCGCCGTAATCCACAAGTACAATCCGTTCCTTATTGCCAGGACTGCTGTATGTCTTAGTGGTTGAGGTACGTGCTACCTGATTGCGCAGCTCTTCAATCGTAGTGTCACCCATCATTTCCATCAGCTCTTCCACCCGCTTGTTCGAAGTGGTGAGAATCGCCTTCATCGTGCCGTAGTGGCGGATAATGCGGGTCAGCATCCGGGTATCAATCTCGCTGATTCCGGGAATGCCGTATTCCTTCAGCAGATCGTCCACGCTGTATTCAGCACGCCAGTTGCTTGGTACAGCCTCATGGCGCCGTACAACAAAGCCGTGCACAAAAGGGCGCACAGATTCGAAATCATCGCGGGTAATGCCGTAGTTCCCGATCAGCGGATAGGTCATTGTAACGATCTGGCCGCAGTACGAAGGATCAGACAGCACCTCCTGATATCCCGTAATTCCTGTGTTAAATACAACCTCGCCTGTCATTTCGCCTTCCGCGCCAAATGCGGTGCCTGTGAACAGCGTTCCGTCCTGAAGCAGCAATCTCGCCTGCATTCCCTTCCACTCCTTCTTGTTTCTGTAGTCTGATTCTTATGTCACGGCCGGCAGCGCCGCTGCCGCTCCGTCAGTTATGCTTCACTCCATACCGCTCTGCCATCTACCCAAGTCTTCACCGGCCAGCCCTTGAGCTTCCATCCGCCGAACGGAGTATTCCGTCCTTTGCTGGCAAACGTATCCGGATTCACTTCCTTCTCTTCATTCAAATCAATCAGGGTCAGATCAGCAGGCGCCCCGATGGCAAGGCTGCCTGTATTCAGTCTGAACACCCGGGCCGGATCCGCGGTCATCCGCTGGACCAGCAGGGACAGGTCCCACTTGCCTGTAGCCACAAAAGCTGTATACAGCAGCGGGAAGGCCGTCTCAAAGCCGACGATTCCAAACGGTGCCAGCTGCATGCCCTTGGCTTTCTCTTCTGCACTGTGCGGCGCATGGTCAGTCACGATGATATCCAGCGTGCCGTCCAGCAGTCCTTCGATGCAGGCTTCCACGTCACGGCGCGAGCGCAGCGGAGGGTTCATTTTCCAGTTCGCATCGAGTCCCGGGATATCTTCCTCCGAGAGCAGCAGGTGATGCGGGCATACCTCAGCGGTCACCTTAATGCCGATCTGCTTCGCCTGGCGGATCAGCCGGACCGATTGCTCCGTGCTGACGTGGCACACATGATAGTGGACACCTGTAGCTTCAGACAGCAGAATATCACGGCCTACATGAATGGCTTCCGATTCATTCGGAATTCCCTTCAGACCATGCTTGTCGGCAAAAGTACCCTCGGCTACCGCACAGCCTTCAACCAGCGAGTTATCCTCACAGTGGGCGATGACCGGCATATCCAGCCCCGCTGCCAGCTTCATGGCATCCTTCATCATTTGTGCATTCTGTACGCCTACACCGTCGTCGGTGAAGCCGATTGCTCCAGCCGCTTTCAGTGCCGCAAAATCAGTCAGTTCAAGGCCCAGCTCATTCTTCGTAATCGCCGCATAAGGCAGCACCTTCACGAGTCCGGCTTCACGCGCCTTATCCTTCACCAGCTGGACGATCTCCGCGCTGTCTGTTACCGGCCGGGTATTCGGCATGCAGGCGATGGTTGTGAATCCGCCCTTGGCCGCCGAACGCGCACCGGTCTCAATCGTTTCCTTATGCTCAAAACCCGGTTCACGCAGATGCACATGCATATCAATCAGTCCCGGAATCAGCAGCTTGCCTTCCGCATCGATAACCTCTCCGGCTTCCTCCACCGCTTCCGCCGCATCCTGAATCTTCGAGATTACTCCGTCCTGCAAGGTAATATGCTTGCGTTCCAGCACGCCTTCCTGGCCCAGTACACTGGCATTTTTAATGATCACCGTTCTGATTCTCCTTTGTGCCTCTGGCCGCAGCCGTAAGCTCTGTAGTTATTATATAATAAAAATTCATCTTTGTGTATATTTATTAATCAGGTTATGTGAGGTTTTTTTGCTGCCGCTTGTTCTACTGAAGTGCGCGCTCCATGACTGCCATCCGCACCGGCACCCCGTTAGCCATCTGCGGGAAAATCCGCGACTGGCTGCTCTCCACCACGGCATCGTCGATCTCCACATTGCGGTTGACCGGCGCCGGGTGCATAATGATTGTGCCCTTGTCCAGCTTGGCCGCACGCTCTTCAGTCAGCCCGAAGTGTTCACGGTACTCTGCCGCTGATAAAATGATCCCGGATGCATGCCGTTCCAGCTGCACTCTCAGCATCATGACGACATCCGCTTTCAGCGCTTCTTCCATTGAAACGTATGGAGCATAAGCCGCAAGCTCTGGCGCCTGCATATTCGCCGGTGCGCAGAACTGGACGCTGGCGCCCAGCTTGGTCAAGGCCCACAGATTGGAGCGTGCCACCCGGCTATGCATAATATCCCCGATAATTGAGACTTTCAAGCCCTTCAGCTCGCCAAAATGTTTGCTCATCGTGTACAGATCCAGCAGCGCCTGTGTCGGATGCTCATTGTTGCCGTCTCCGGCATTGATCAGCGGAATGCTTACCTTCTCTGCAAGCTGCTGCAGCACGCCTGCCGGCTTCAAACGTACAACTCCGGCATCGATCCCCATCGACTCCAGCGTACGCACTGTGTCGTAGATCGACTCGCCTTTTTCTACACTGGAAGCTGCAGCCGTGAAGTTCAGTACCTGTACGCCCAGGCGTTTCTCGGCCATCTCGAAGGAGAAGCGGGTCCGCGTACTATTCTCAAAAAACATATTGGCAACAAAATGCGATCTCAGCACCGGCGTAAGCTTCTCGCTCTGGTTATCCCAGTAAGCCGTCCTGTTTAAAAGCTGGCTGATCTCCGCTGCGTCCAGCTCCTTAATTCCCAGCAGACTGCGTTCCTTCACTTTCGTTGCCGTCATCATTGTTATCGTTCCTCCCGGTTTGAAATAATGTACACTTCGTCCTTGCCGTCGAATTCGGTCAGTGACACTTCAATCTGCTCATGCCTGGAGGTAGGTACGTTCTTGCCGATGTAGTCGGGCCGGATCGGGAGCTCGCGGTGCCCGCGGTCAGCCAGTACAGCCAGCTGGATCATCCGCGGCCGTCCGCAGTCCATCAGCGCATCCATGGCTGCCCGGATCGTCCGGCCGGTGTACAGCACATCGTCGAACAAAATCACTTTCTTGTCGCGGATGCCGCTGCTTCCGGGTGAAAGCAGCAGCGTGCTGTTCACCACTGCCTGATCCATCTCTGCCCGGTTATCCCCGCCGCCTTCGCGGTCATCCCGGTAATGCGTGATATCCAGCTCACCGTAAGGGATATCCACACCCTCAATCTCCTTGATCCGCTCCGCAATCCGCCGGGCCAGGTAAATCCCCCGGGTGCGGATGCCGACCAGCAGACAATTCTCAATACCCTTGTTTTTCTCCAAAATCTCATGTGCAATGCGTGAAAGTGCTCTGCGAATCGCCGTTTCGTCCATAATGACATTTTTTTCAGTAACCATTCTCGTGCCATCCTCCTGCTTGATCGCCTGTTCAAGTTCCCCGGATACACAAAAAACTCCTTGCCCAAAGCAGGCAAGGAGTGAAATCCGAAGATTCAAAAAGATGGCGTGTCCGCGCGCATAAAAAGGCACTCCGTACGCATACGGATTCCTGCTTTAAGTCGCGAACCTCGATTCACGTTACCTTGCCAGCCTCACGGGACTGAATTAAAGGCGCATATTTAACTATAGGGAATTATGACAGAAGATTGGGGTGGTGTCAAATGGGATTCTGTGGATTTGATTTAAGGATCCGGGAGTTTAGGTGATGGGCGCGGACTGCGGTGATTTTGGACTTCCGGCCGCTGTTGTCTCCAGATTTATTTGATTAACCGCTATGCGGATTAAATCCGGAGACAAAGGCGGACGCATTCGCTCCTTCCAGTTCCAAAATCCCCTCCGCCACTTCCCACCTAAACGTGGTGAAGGAATTTGCCTCCACCCCGGGAGGTTGGGGCCGAAAGGCTGCACTATAGCGCTGCGCTGATAGTGCAAATGCGAATCACAAAGTACATAACGCAAATATTAGGCTGTTGGCCGTAAATTAATAGCTGCGAAATGCAGAACACTAATTGCCAACTGTTGGCTAGAATTGTGATTTGCGAGTTAAGGAGCCATGGAATGTGAGCATTAGGTGTGCAGGCTAAAAGAGAGTTTTCTAGATTTTTTTGTGCTAATTGCATTCTGTGCAATAGAAATCGAAATATTCGGCGCAAAAAACCAGTCTACTGCATTTCGTGCAGTTGAATTTCAGATATCGGCTCCAAAACACCAATTTCATAAGATTCTACTGTACAAAATGCAGTAGAGTTGCTTTTCTGGCTCGTTTTGGCGTCAATCTATTGTATGAAATGCAACAGGCAGAGGGCGAGACAATAAAGCCCTCTGCTATCGCTGTTTCCTTAACCTAACGTTACCTGTTAGCGGAACACCTTGCCCGGCTATTTCTCCAACTCATAGCGGGCTGCAATAATACCCGACTGAAGCGTCCGGCTGGACAGCAGCTTGAGTTTGAGCTTCTCAGCAGCGCCATGGAATGCCGATTTACCGCCGCCAAGGATGACCGGGCAAATCGTAAGCATGAATTCATCGATCAGTCCAAGCTCAAGCAGCGTCTTCGCCACCCCCGGACTGCCGAAGATAACAAGATTTTTACCCGGCTGCTCCTTGAGTGTCTTGATTTCCTCTGTGATATTGTCCTTGATCAGCAGCGTATTGTTCCATTCCACTTTATCCATCGAGCCGGAAATGACGATTTTCTTCACATCCTGCAGCCATTTGGCATGCTCCATCTCGTGATCCGACGCATCCGGATCGTTCAGCAAGGTTGGCCAGTAGCTCTCCATCATCCGGTAAGTCGTGCGTCCGTATACGGGAGAGCCGACTTCGGCTACAACCTCCTCGGCATATTTCTCTAATTCTTCATTGTAGGGAATCCAGTCCAGTCCTCCGTTCAAATCCGCGGCATAACCGTCCAGCGACACATGCATGAACAATACGAGTTTTCTCATGGTTACATCTCCTTAAAAACCGAATTTATCAGCTCACTTTGCTTGCAGTATGCCCTTGTTTCCGCCTGCTCTTACGTCTACTATAAATCATTACGCTACGTATAGGACAAGTGGTAATTCAATTTTTTTCATACTAACTCAGCTCATTTTCGTTCCGCCCCGGGCTCTGCTATGATACTACTGGAGGCGAATGAGATCATGGACATAGAATTTATTACTATAGATCAATGGGATGATGCGTTATGGAGGCAGATGGAGCCGGTGTACCGCGAAGCTTTTCCCAGCGGGGCCAAACCGGAAGGCATTCTGCACAGTATGCTGAACCGGAGAATCGCTTATATGCATGCCGGACTCAATCCGCAGGGACAAGTGATTGCCATGGCCGTTACCGGGGTTGTGGGACAGGCAGAAGACAAGATTCTGATCATTGATTACCTGGCCGTAGCCAAGGCGCAGCGCGGAGCCGGTACAGGAACCTGGTTCCTGGAACAGATCAGGGCCTGGGCGGTACAAGAGCACGAAGTCCGTGGCATTATCATCGAAGCCGAGTCCGGAACATCGGATACCCATAAGGAACGTATTCATTTCTGGGAGCGCAGCGGATTTGTTCTGACCTCTTATGTCCATCAATATATCTGGGTGCCGGAGCCGTATCAGGCGCTGCTGCTGCCGCTGGACGGCCCGGGGAATGTAGCTGATGACGGCGAAGCCCTGTTCCGCTATATCAATGCTTTTCACAGCAAAGCCTACCGCAAAGGATAGTCATTCATACAAGCACTGGTCAGGCGGAGAAATCCGGTTGGCCATATTTTATATGAGGGTGTATGTCACGAAGGGAGTATTAAACTATGCAAACTGCCGCAGGTAAGCTGGCTGAACGGATTGCCGGAGCTTTTCTTAAGGAACAAGTACAAGCTTCATACCAGATCACCGGGAAAGGCTTCGTTAACCAAGTGTATGTAGTGGAAACAACAAATCATAAGGTTGTGGTCCGCATGAACGATGCAGATCACTTTCCCGGCTATGTAAAAGAGAACTGGTGCATATCGCAGGCAGCCGCGGCGGGCATTCCCGGACCGGAGGTGCTGTCCATAGGAATAGCTGAGGAAACCGCCTATATGATTCAGGAATTTGTTGAAGGGGATAACGGTCAGGACAGTACGGTTTCCAAATCTGCTATCTGGAGGCAGCTTGGCGGGTACAGCAGACTCATTCATTCCATCCCGGTAAAAGGCTATGGCGAGCATCTGATTGACCCGCTGCATGGTGAGTTTCACTCCCCCGCTCATCCAGGATCGGACGGCAGCTGGCAAGGCTATGTACAGTACAATATCAATAGTCTAACAGCAGATGACCGGTTGATTGAGCTTGGAGTTACCGATCAGGCTAAATCGCAGCGTGTGCGGAAAATGTTCGAGCAGGTCCGGCAGAAATCATTCCGCTTCGGCTTAATCCACGGCGATCTGTCATTGAAGAATACAATCATTGATCCGGCAGGCCAAGTCATCCTGCTTGATTGGGGCAACGCTGAGGTCAGACCGGTGCCGTATGGCGAGATTATCGCACTGATGCAGTCACAGCTTGCGAGCGGTGAGCCGGCTATAGAGGATTTTAATGCTTATCTGGACGGTTACGGCCTGAGTGCCGGGGAGCTCACTGATATACACCCTCTGCTGCTGTTAAAAGCGTTCGACAACCTCAGGTGGGCACTCGACCAGCGTCCTGACCTGATTGACGCCTATGCCGCGTCTGCGAAGCAGGCAGTTGGTATAGTGATGGGATAGCCAACTGCAGGAGTAGTATGAATTATAAAAAAAACCGCCGCAGATCACCTCTGCAGCGGCTTGCTTTTAAACCCTATTAAAACTCAAATTCAACGTCGCTCAGACGTCTTTGAATTTCGGAAATAACACGCTTCTCATCTTCCTCACCCTTGGCAACGAAAGTAACGGAGAAACGCACGAACGCGCCGGCATCATCCCAAGGCACGGTGGAGATCAGCTTCTCGCGGATCAGGAACTGCGAGAAATCCTCGCCGGATTCGAAGCGGCGTCCGCCCTTGACGCCTTTTGGCGCAGCTACATACAGGAAGAACGATCCCTTCGGTTTCTCGGCCTTGAAGCCCAGGCTGTTCAGGGCATCCACCAGCATGTTGTGGCGGCGGGAATATTTGGCGGCAATCGCTTCGGTAATCTCCGGACGGGAGAGGCCGTAAGCGGCAGCTTTTTGAATCGCGATGAATTGACCGGAGTCATTGTTGTCCTTCACATCACTGAACGCCTTAACGATCAGCGGGTTACCGGCCACGAAGCCGATTCTCCAGCCGGTCATGTTGTAAGACTTGGACAGGGAGTGCAGCTCCACGCCGACATCCTTGGCACCAGGCACAGACAGGAAGCTCAGCGGCTTCACACCGTCATAAGTCAGTGCTGCATAAGGAGCGTCATGGATAACGACTACATCATATTTTTTGGCCCAGGCTACAACCTCGCTGAAAAACTCAGCAGTCGCACTTGCGCCTGTAGGGTTATTCGGATAGTTCAGATAGAGCAGCTTCGCCTTGTGCGCAACATCCTCCGGAATGGAGTTCAGGTCGGGCAGGAAGTTGTTCTCTTTCTTCAGTTCTACAGAATAGACTTGTCCGCCCAGGTATTTGGTATGGGTGCCCAGCACCGGATAACCCGGAATCGTCATGATGGTAATGTCCCCCGGGTTAATGAATACGGACGGCAGCATCGCCAGCGCCGGTTTCGAACCGATGGAATGAACGATTTCAGTTACAGGGTCAATGCCTTCTACCTGAAATACTTCCTTAAGATATACTGCGGCTGCAGCTTTAAATTCAGGAATACCGTTATCAGAATACCCGCGGTTCTCTTCTTTGGCCGCTTCAAGAGCAAGTCTCGCTACGATACCTTCGTCCGCCATTTCATCCGGTTCACCGACACCCATATCGATTAGTTCAATGTCAGGAAAATCCTGCTTCGCCGATGCTTTGGCGCGTTTGATTTTCTCAAATTTATAGATGGAGGTATCCTTGCCATATCCGGCGCCGCCGATGCGGTACGCAAAATTAGTCTGAATGTATGTTTCCTGATATTGTTCAATACTCATAAGCTTATTCTCATCTCCTGGCTTTTGTTGTGAATCCATAATCTAAATATGCCGCAAAGGGCTATCAGAAGCCATGGACTTATAATCTATTGATTTGTACTTATCTGCTGCGCAGCGTAAACAGCACTTCTTCCATATCCGCCGGAAGAGGCGCACTGAACTCCAGATATTCACCGGTGACAGGATGCACAAATCCCAGAACCGCAGCATGCAGTGCCTGTCCATTCATGCTCGTCCCCTTGCTGCGCCCATAGACAGGATCGCCTACAAGCGGATGCCCGATAAACTTCATGTGCACACGGATCTGATGCGTCCGCCCGGTTTCAAGCTGCAGCTCAAGCAGTGTATAATCACCGAGGCGCTCCAGCACGGTAAAATGCGTCACTGAACGTTTGCTGTTCTTCTCCGTCACGACATACAGCTTGCGGTCATGCGGATCACGGCCGATTGGCGCATCTATTGTACCTTTATCGTGGGACAGGTTCCCGTGCACCACTGCGATGTAGCGGCGGGTTACACTGTGCTCCTTGAGCTGGGCAGCAAGTGAAGCATGGCTGGCATCATTCTTGGCGGCCATGATCAGGCCTGATGTATCCTTATCAATACGGTGCACGATGCCCGGACGGATCTCTCCGTTAATGCCGGACAGATCCTTACAGTGATACATCAGCGCATTGACCAGCGTACCGGAAGGATGACCTGCTGCCGGATGCACTACCATGCCGCGCGGCTTGTTCACCACAATGACATCGCTGTCCTCATATACCACTTCAAGCGGAATATCCTCCGCGATCAAATCTGTAACTTCAGCTTCCGGTACCGTAACTGCTACCTTATCGCCTTCAGACAGCTTGTAATTAGCCTTGACCGGAGCACCGTTTACGGTAACATGCCCGCCGCTGATCCACAGCTGGACCTGGGAACGCGAGATCTCATCTTCCCAAGACTCCGTAATGTATTTATCGATCCGCTCTTTGGAGTTCTCCGCGGCAACGGTCCATTCCGTGACGTCTCTTTCTTCTTCGAGGGCGCCTGCAGCCGCCAGCTCATTGACGTCTTTATTCAATTCATTCATTCCCTTCTTTAACTTCCTGTGATTCCTTCACCTCGGTGACTTCCTGCTCGCCCTTCACATCCAGCAGCGTATCCAGGATAATCAGACCTACCCCGATCACGATACAGGAATCAGCCACATTGAAGATCGGGAAGGTGTAGCTGCCGAAATTGAACATCAGAAAATCAACCACTTCACCGTTCAGAATCCGGTCGAGGAAATTGCCCACTGCTCCCCCGAGGACCAAGGCCAGTGCGGTAGGCAGCAGCTTGCGGGTTTTCCGGGCTTTGTTCAGATACCAGACGATACCGATGACAACAACGGTTGTAATCAGAATGAAGAACCACTGCTGTCCTTCAAGAATCCCGAAAGCGGCTCCACGGTTGCGGTGCGAGGTGATGATGAAGAAGTCTTTAATAACCGGAATCTGCTCTGCGAGCTCCAGCCGGGTAGCAATGATATATTTGGTACCCTGGTCAATCAGAAACACAACTAGCGCAATCAGAAAGTACACCACAGAAGTTGTCACTCCGTTCTTATTTTTCCCGCATCCCGCGGTACGAATACTGTATAAAGACTTGTATATTGTAGCACAGGCCTCAAGATACCGTCTATTGCCGGGCACTGCAAACCCTGCAAAGTCCGGGCACTATTTTCCATCGCTAAAAAGGAGCCCATGCGGTCAAGCTATGGTAGAACCAGCCGGCCTCCGCCGGTATCCGGAACGACACGCTATAAGCCACCGAAAGGAGCTCACAGCTATGAGCCATCTGACACACCAGCAGCTCTCCGGGCTGCGTACTACATTGCTTCAGCAACAGGAGGAAATCAGGCACCGGCTGCAAAATAACGCGAACTACGGCCTGCAGGATGCCATGCGGGATACGACCGGAGAGCTGTCCGAAATCGACAACCATCCCGGCGATGCCGCCACCGAGCTCTACAACAGATCCATGGATATTTCCCTGCTGGAGCGGGATGAGCATGAGCTGGATGATATCGCAGCCGCGCTGCAGGCGATGGATGACGGTACATACGGCATCTGCATCGCGAGCGGTGAGCCTATTCCTTATGAACGCCTGTCTGCACTGCCGTCAACCCGCTATACAAAGGAGCATGCCCCCCGCCAGAGCGCTCCCTTTACCCGGCCCGTGGAGGAAGAGCTGCTGTCACCGCCTTTTGGCCGGACCAGTCTGGATGAGCGGGAAGACCAGAATGGCTTCGATGGCGAGGATGCCTGGCAGATTGTGGAGAGCTGGGGGAATTCGGATTCACCCGCCATGGCTGAAGGCCGTGACATCAGCTCATATAACGACATGGAAATTGAGGCGGACGAAACCGAGGGCTTCGTGGAGCCTTGGGAGAACTTCGTAGCAACCGATATAACCGGAAACCATATGATGATTATCAAAGGCAACAGCTACCGCCATTACATGGACGACGGGGAAGGCGAGAATCTGCTGGATCCGCTGAGAAAAGAAAAGGAGTAGCCGCGTGCTGCTCTTTTTTTGTTGGAAGATAAGAATTTATCGATGCTAAGACTCCACTCGGCGGGGAATTATCAGAACGTCTTCAGCTCCAGCTGATGCTGTACAATCCGCACAATGTCTGCGATATAGTCCCCGATAATCGGCAGATTCAGCGCCCCAAGCACTTGAAGCACATAAATAATCGTTGCCGCAAAAAAAGTAAAGCCAAGTGCAATTCCCAGCCCCCTGGCTACTCCGGATAATATATTCAGCCAGATCAGCCGCAGCGGCGAATGCAGCAGCTCCGTATATTCGGCAATCCGCGCCTTCTCCATCTGCTGCGCCAGTCCGGCGGTTATCCGGTACAGCGCGTTCAGCTTCTCTTCCTGCGGCAGCTCTGCCGGATCTCCCGTTTCTGTATTCTCCTGCTTTCCTCCGCCCATGCCGGCAGCCCCTCCTTATTCGCTATGCCCCGCAAAGCAAACGAGCCCGGTTAAAGAGAGATTTCTCCTTAAACACGGGGCTCGTCATTTGCATTCTAACCCATAGAAATTATCCATTGCGGCTAGTATATGCCAGATTGGGACAAGTGATACAGGGCCTTAAACGTTACTTAAGCACCGATGTGAATACCGATCGTTTTACCGCCGGCATCTACCGTTTCAAAGCTGAGTTCTCCATCAAAATCAACCGTCGTCACCAGTACATTCTCACGCAGCACATGCTCGAATGCGGTAACCGCAGCCTTCAGCTCTTCATCCACCTGCAGTGTCAGGGCGATCCGTTTCTCGATCGGCAGATCGAGGCGTTTACGGTAATCCTGCACCGCGCGGATCACTTCACGTACCCAGCCCTCCTGCACCAGCTCCGGAGTAATCTCGGTGTTCAGTGCCACGGTCAGTCCATAGCCGGAGGCAGCGGCGAAGCCGGATTTGGCCTGCTTCTCCACCAGCAGCTCTTCTGCCGTAATCTGCAGCTCTTCACCTTCCGGTGAGACGATGGCGATCAGGCCGTCCTGCACGGTTTTGCGGGTAGCTGCGCTGTCCATATTTTTCAGGAAGCCCTGCAGGAAGCCGACGTTTTTGCCGTATTTCTTGCCTGCCACCTTCAGGTTCAGCTTCAGGGTGAAATCAACGAAGCCGCTGTCGCTGTGCTCCAGCACGATATTTTTGACATTGATCTCATCCTTGATGATCTCTTCATAGTCCGTGATATCGAAATCCCGGTCCAGGGAAACGATCAGCTCAGACAAAGGCTGACGGTTCTTGATGCCTGTCTCGTTGCGTACGTTGCGCGCCAGCTCGACAATGCCTCTCGCACTCTCCATATCGCGCTCCAGCTCAAGGTCGATCAGGCTTTCATCCGCTGTAGGGTAATCTGCCAGATGGACACTTTCTCCGCCGCCCAGGTTCGTAAAGATATCCTCGGACAGCATCGGTGTAAACGGAGCCATCAGCTTCGCCGTGGTCAAGAGCACCTGCGTCAGCGTGCGGTAAGCATCCAGCTTCTCTTCACCCAGCCCGCTGCCCCAGAAACGGTCGCGTGAACGGCGGATGTACCAGTTGCTCAGCTCATCCACGAAGTTCTCCACCGCTTTGGAGGTGTTGACGAAGTCATTAACCGCAAGCCCCTTATCCACGAGCAGGATCAGGCTGTTGAGGCGGGACAGAATCCAGCGGTCCAGCTTATGTGCCGAGACCTTGAACGGATGCTCCGCAGGATCATAGCCGTCGATACCGGCATACAGCGTCAGGAACGCGTGCGTATTAACAAGGGTGTCTACCACCTTGGACTTGGTCTCACCGACCAGACCGCGTGAGAAGCGCTTGTTGTTCCACGGTGCACTGTCCGACAGAATCGCCCAGCGGAACGCGTCGGTTCCGTATTCGTTCATGATTTCCCATGGATCAATTACGTTGCCTTTGGATTTGGACATCTTCTGGCCGTTCTCATCGAAGATATGTCCGTGGGCGATAACCGCCTTATAAGGCGCTTTGCCTTTGAAGAGCGTCGATACGGCAAGCAGACTGTAGAACCAGCCGCGTGTCTGGTCGATCCCCTCGCAGATCATATCCGCCGGATACTGATCCTCGAAGGTTTCATTGTTCTCAAACGGATAATGGCTCTGGGCAAACGGCATCGATCCGCTGTCGAACCAGACGTCAATCACTTCCGGTGTACGCACCATCACGCCGCCTTCGCTGAACGGGCTGCGCAGCTTGATGTTGTCCACGTAAGGCTTGTGCAGCTCAATATCCTCCGGCACCTCGCCGATTGCCATTGAACGCAGCTCAGCAATGCTGTGCGGCGCGAATTCCTTCCCGGTATCCTGGCAGACCCAGACGTTCAGCGGCGTGCCCCAGTAGCGGTTACGGCTGATGTTCCAGTCTACCAGCTCCTCCAGGAACTTGCCGAAACGGCCTTCACGCACATGGTCCGGATACCAGTCCACCGTGTTATTGTTGGCAATCAGCTGATCCTTGATCGCTGTGGTCTGGATGAACCAGCTGTCTGTTGCATAATAGAGCAGCGGGGTGTCGCAGCGCCAGCAGAACGGATAGCTGTGCTCATATTTCTCTTTGCTGTAGAGCAGTCCTTTCTCGGACAGCACCTTGATGATATCGAGATCGACATCCTTCACGAACCGTCCGGCAAAATCGCTCACCACAGCGGTATATTTACCGGAAGTGTCTACTACATTCACGAAGCTGATGCCATTCTCACGGCAGCTCTTGTAGTCATCCTCACCATGTGCCGGGGCCATGTGTACGATCCCTGTACCGCTGGAATCTGTAACAAAGGATGCACCCACAATTACATTGTGCTTCTCAGCCTTGATATAGCCAAACGGCGGCGTGTAGCTCTGGCCGATGAAGTCAGCACCAGTATGTGTGGACAGGATCGTATACTCACCCTTAAGCACTTCATCCACAAGATTCTTCGCCAGTACATACACGCCGTCTTCCTGCTGGGCACGGACATATTCCATCTCCGGGTTCATCGCGAGCGCCATATGCGCCGGAAGTGTCCAAGGCGTGGTCGTCCAGGCCAGTACATAGTCCCCGCTGCCTTCCAGCTTGAACTTGGCGGTAGCACTCAGATCCTTAACTGTCTTATACCCTTGCGCCACTTCATGGGAGCTCAGCGTCGTCTGACAGCTAGGGCAGTAAGGGCTGACGCGGTGACCGCGGTACATCAGGCCTTTGTCATGTACAGTCGCGAGGATATTCCATACACTCTCGATATAGGTGTTATCCAGGGTAACATACGGATTATCCAGATCGGTCCAGTAACCGATCGCCTCCGTGAATTCGCGCCACTGCTTCTCGTAGCCGAAGACACTTTCCTTACATTCCTTGATGAATTTCTCCACGCCGTATTCTTCGATATCCTGCTTGCCGGAGATCCCGAGCTTCTTCTGCACGCCGAGTTCGACCGGCAGGCCGTGGGTATCCCAGCCCGCTTTGCGGATCACGCGGAAGCCCTTCATCGTCTGGTAACGCCCGACGAAGTCCTTGATTACCCGGCCCAGCACGTGGCCGATATGCGGTACGCCGTTCGCCGTCGGAGGTCCTTCATAGAACACATAGTTCGGGCGTCCCGCACGGTTCTCCATGGATTTGCGGAACGTATCCTCGTCGCTCCATTTCTTGAGAATCCGGACATCTCTGGCCCGGGCTTTTTCTTTGACATCTACTTTTTGCATGATGGTCAATCCTTCCGTGGTTTAGTCTTTAAACCTGTTCGATCCCTCCCAAACCCTCCCTTCGCCAAGGGAGGGCCCCAAGGGTTCCACCCTCTGGACACCCGGAAACTTTGCCGATCTCCGGGAGAGAGGCGTTTGGTGCGCAGGTTTTGGCGTAGTGCCCGCTTACGCCGCAAGCGGCACGCTCCACCTCAAGCGATCCGGCCCGCGATCCCGCAGGGCAGCGCGGGGACGGTAGGCCCTTCCGCTCTTGGGCCGCTCCGGCCCGCGATCCCGCAGGGCAGCACGGGGACGGTAGGCCCTCCCGCTCTTGGGCCGCTCCGGCCCGCGATCCCGCAGGGCAGCGCGGGGACGGTAGGCCCTTCCGCTCTTGGGCCGCTCCGGCCCGCGTTCCCGCAGGGCAGCGCTAGGACGGCAGGCCCTTCCGCTCTTGGGCCGCTCCGGCCCGCGATCCCGTAGGGCAGCGCGGGGACGGTAGGCCCTTCCGCTCTTGGGCCGCTCCGGCCCGCGATCCCGCAGGGCAGCGCTAGGACGGCAGGCCCTTCCGCTCTTGGGCCGCTCCGGCCCGCGATCCCGCAGGGCAGCGCGGGGACGGTAGGCCCTTCCGCTCTTGGGCCGCTCCGGCCCGCGATCCCGCAGGGCAGCGCGGGGACGGTAGGCCCTTCCGCTCTTGGGCCGCTCCGGCCCGCGATCCCGTAGGGCAGCGCTAGGACGGCAGGACCTCCCGCTCTTGGGCCGCTCCGGCCCGCAATCCCGTAGGGCAGCGCTAGGACGGCAGGACCTCCCGCTCTTGGGCCGCTCCGGCCCGCGATCCCGCAGGGCAGCGCGAGGACGGTAGGCCCTTCCGCTCTTGCTCTTGCTCTTGCTCTTGCTCTTGCTCTTGCTCTTGCTCTTGCTCTTGCTCTTGCTCTTGCTTTTCGCTCTTGCACTTAGCCGCAGTCAAGGCCCCGCAGGCGTCCCCGCAAGGGGAGCCTAAGAAGGGCCGCTCCCTCCGCCGCAGTAATCCTTCCCCGTCCGCGGACACCACTCATCGCACAATGCACTTGTTGCGGGTGTCCAGAGGGCGGCAGCCCTTGGGGTCCCCCTTGGAAGGGGGATTTAGGGGGCTCGAAAAAACACAAACGAGCGCCATCCCGCCCCCCAAGGGGCGAGACAGCGCTCGCGATACCACCCTAATTCTGCACCTCACGCACATCCTTAGGGGGAGTGTATTCAGTACAATCTCAGTTCCGCATGCAGCTTGCCACACGGGTCCGGGATAACGTCCGGCAGACGGCGTAGCCTACGCACGTATTCACGCTTCAGCTTAGCTTCTAGGGGAGGATCTTCCGGTAAGGCGTGAACAATCGGCTCGCAGCAATCACCGACTCTCTGGAGAACGTTACCTTATCGTACTTGTCCCGTCATCGAATTTAAATTCAATAGGATACAGATATTCTCTAGTTATAGACTGTTTTGGCTGTATTGTCAAGAATTGCGCCTGTCAGCACTAATGTGATAAAGTTCCGCTAAGCGAAGACAAAACGTAACCAAATAATAAACTTAAGTGGATTTAGTACAACTAAATCAGTCATATCCTGATGGATGGGAAGTTTAATTGGATATTCTACACTTAATCTGTAAGGATTCCTGTATTTATGCCAAGCATCAAACAATTAGATGCTCATTATACACTTATTATTCCACAAAGCTAATTTCAGCGCTAAATAAGTGCTCTTTTTACACTTAAAGACTCATGATCAGCAGCAACGATAGCAGAAAGTTTATCCGCACATCCCCGGGCTGCCGGAATCCGCACCTGCCTAACCAGCCGGACCCATTCCCCCGCATCACCGCTTAGCTTACAAATTGCAGCTTAATTTACAGCATGTTCTCTTACCCGGGAAACGTCACAACAAGGTATTCTCTGTAACCTCCCGGCTCTCAAGAGCATTCCAGTCATCCTGGGACAACAGCTCAAGCTGAGCCTCCAGCAGCGTCCGGAAACGCGTGCGGTAGATCGAAGCCTGCTTGCGCAGCTCCTCTGTCTCAATGGATACCTTACGGGATTTGGACAAGGCCTCGTTAATGATCCGGTCCGCATTTTTCTCGGCTTCCTTAAGGATCAGCTGGGATTCCTTTTTGGAGTTATTCTTTACATCGTCTGCAGCTTCCTGAGCAACAATAATGGTCTTGGATAGACTTTCTTCAATATTGAGGAAATGGTCAAGACGGTCCTGAAGTGAAAGAAGCTGGTTATGCAGCTCTTTGTTCTCACGGATGACGCTTTCGTAGTCCTTGATGACCTGATCGAGAAATTCGTTGACCTCATCCTCATCATAACCGCGGATTCTCCGGGAGAACTCCTTGTTATGTATATCGAGCGGTGTTAATGGCATGCTGTGCACCTCCTAGAAATTTCGGACCTTTTGTGTCCCTGAACAATAACCCTGTCCCGGAAGACAAAGATGAAAGACCTTCTTATTATTGTTTAAGATATCCCAGATTATGAGGGGTGGCCTTATCCATTTCAGTATCCGGCAGAAAATCAGCAAGCGCATTTCGCTCCGCCGCTTCCGGTAAGCCTCTGTTACAAATATCGGCACCCGGCCTGCAAAATGTTTGTTCCCCCGAGAATATCAATTTCGACAAGCACAGCTGTATTCCTGCAAGGGTCTCAGACAAATTTGCCCACAATAATGCGGTAACGTCCCTTCTTCGTCAAATTGCCGATTTCCAGAACCTTGAATCGCCCGAAGCCCTGTATAGATACCATGTCGCCGTCCTTAAGTTCAGAGGCCGGATTTTCTTCTACCTTCCAGTTCACCCGTACGCGCCCTGCTTTGATCGGGACAAGTATTTTACTCCGGCTCAGCCGTGTTACATCTGCCGCAATCCCGTCAAGTCTTAAGGAAGCCACAGTGAATTCCATCGTCTCCAGCCTGGCCCGGCTGCTCCGCAAGCCTGAAAGCGGAAGGATTTCCGTACTCACATTAATCCGGTGCACACCGGTCAAATTCATCGACAGATAATCTGCAATATCGGCGGCTACCACTACATGGCAGCCATCCTCCAGCACATGAATATCGCCGACTTTGCCTCTTTTGATGCCCAGTCCAAGAATTGCCCCCATATAATCACCATGCTCCAGAGAAAGAAACTTCTGTTCTCCCGAAGTGATGGACAGCACCTTCAGCTCCATATCCTCATGGGACAGATCCCGGTAATCCGGAGCAATCATAGCCCGCTTCCGTTCAGCTTCACCGGAACCGCCTTCCCAGCGTACCGTTACGTCCGGATGACGGTTCACCAGACTCTGCAGGATATACCCCTGGCGGGGATCAAGAAATTCGGTCAGCTTCGTCTCATGATACTCCCCTGCATTGCTGACCCATTCCCAGGCTTTGTCCACAAACTGCCGTTCATCAGGATGAAAGTGCCCATATATTTCATTCTTCATGGGTTAGCCGAAGAGCATACCTACAATGGAATACAGCCCGTTTACCGCAAGCTGGAGCACTACAATCGCAACGATAGGCGAGAAATCAATGGTTCCGAAAAGCGGGGGAATAATCTTCCGGAATGGTGTTAAATACGGTTCTACCAGCTTGCCCAGGAGCTCGCCGATAAAGTTCTCCCGCAGGTTAGGTACCCAGGACATGAGAATGTATATGAAGATCATGTAATAGTAAATCCGGAAAAGAATGCTGACAATGGATAGTATTTCGTTCAAAACCTGTTCACCTCATTCTGTTAAATTCTTGGTCGTCACTTAGAATCTCCGTAATGGAGCCTTGAATCTCCACTGTATCCGGAGTGCACATAAATATATTGCCCCCGATCTTAGAAATTCCTCCACCCAGGGCATAAACGGTTCCGCTTAAAAAATCAATAATCCGCATCGCCTGATCGTTACGCACACGCTGCAGGTTGACAACTACTGTACGATGTGAACGCAAATGGTCAGCAATCTCCTGTGCTTCGTCATACGAACGCGGCTCATAGAGCACAACCTTCACATTTTTTTGCGAATGGATACTGACGACGTTGGCCCTCTGATTTTTGCGCGTTTCTACAGGGGCGGGTTCGTATTCATCCTCATCACGGGGAATTTGCTCCCGTTCCACAATCTCCTCTTCCTCCTGCAAGCCCAAGAAATTCATAAACCGGTTCATCACGCCCATCAATCTCCCTCCTAATGACCTACTAAAACCGTTCCCAGGCGTACCCGGGTGGCCCCTTCCTGTATCGCCACTTCAAAATCATTCGACATGCCCATCGACAGCTCCCTGATTGGTTCAGGAGTCAAAGCCAGCAGATTGAGATCATCACGCAGCTTACGCAGCCCGCGGAAGACCGGACGGGTAAGCTCCGGGTCCTCTTCATGAGGAGCCATAGTCATAAGTCCAACCACTTTCACCCGGTTAAGCGGGGCTATTTCTCTCAAGAAACCTTCCACAGCCTCAGGCGGTAAGCCAAACTTGGTATCCTCTCCTGAGATATTGACCTGCAGGAAAACATTAATGTCCAGCCCGGCAGCCTCTGCTTTCTTCTGCAGCTCCCGTGCCAGTGACAATCGGTCCAGTGAATGTATATATTGAAATTTACCGATAACGTCTTTTACTTTATTGGTCTGCAAATGCCCGATAAAATGCCAGATTCCTTTGTCCCCGAGTGCATTCCACTTAGGCTCCGCATCCTGCCAGCGGCTCTCCGCAATCTCTGTCAGGCCTGCCTCCAGTACAGCTGACACCGTTTCCAGCGGCACATATTTGGTCACTGCAATCACCTTAACGTCACTTACCTCCCGGCCGCTGACCGTACAGGCCCGTGCGACACGTTCCTCCACAATGGCTATTCTTTCCTGTAGTGAAACCAACTTTCAACTCTCCTTTATTCCGATCCAGCTCGTCATTCTACCTGTAATCCCGTTTTCCTTACGGTAAGAAAAGAACAGATCACTGTTACAGCTTGTACACCAAGTTGTACATTCGATATGAGTCGGCAATATTCCTGCTTTAATCATAATGCGTTGATTCATTTCTTTCAAGTTCAGCATATATTTGCTGCTGTCCGTCTCTATACGGGTATACAGTTCAGGCGCGCCTTCCGCTTTCAGGGATTTAAGCCCGTCCTCCAGCCTGCGGACATGATCCATTACATAATCATCCACCTCGTAGCAGCATTCACCAATAGAAGGCCCTATTGCAGCCAGGATATCCTGCGGACGGCTTCCATACTCCTGTTCCATCCGGCTGACCATCGCAGCAGCAATCTCTGCCACTGTCCCTTTCCAGCCTGCATGGGCCAGTCCTACAGCTTCATGCAGCGGATCATAGAAATATAAAGGTACACAATCGGCATAAAAAGAAGTCAGCAGCACACCCGGTACATCCGTCAGCAGCCCGTCGGTAGCCTGAAAAGCTGAAGCCCGGTCCAAGCTCCCTTTGCCGCGGTCCCGCCTGGTAACAACTGCAATATGTTTACTATGGGTTTGCTCCCCGCAGGTCCAGGAATCCAGAGTAAATCCTAGGCTTTCTGCCAGCAGCCGCCTGTTGCTGAGCACATCCTCCGGGTCATCCCCCACATGAAAAGCGCAATTGAAGCTGTCATACGGCTGTTTGCCGCTGCCGCCTGCCCTGCCGGTAAATCCTGCGGTAATCGCACTGTACTGCCCGCGCCATGGCTCCAAGTGAAGCAGCACCGGCGTTCCGCCATTCTGTATAAACGGTTCCATATTTTCACCTCTGACCTAAGTGTACCATACCCATTCCGTATTTTGGCGCTAAAGCACAGCCTTACATACCCCAGTCTTCTTCTAAGCCTTTACCCATTTTTGCAGAAAAAAGACGCACCCCGTCAATAAGTGCGCCGCTCACTGCGGTCCCCCCGCTCCAGATACATCGTTTCCCGCTCTTCCTGGCTTTGCGGCATCCGGCCTTCTTCAATCTTCACCAGCACCACATCTGCGCCAATCTTGACAATATTCCGCCAGGGAATAATCAGATCCGCCCCGCCCCCGAACAGCCCCATAAATCTGGTATACCCGGGAACAATAATTGCATCAATGACACCACGGCGCAAATCCAGCTCCAGGTCACTGATCTGACCCAGCCGCCTGCCGTCGACAATATTGATAACATCCTTGGTCTGAAAATCAGAGATTTTCATTTTTTTGCCTGTACCTGCACCTATAGAATCCTCATTCATCCTGCCACCCCTGTACATTGAGACCTATAGGACCAGTATATGTATGCCAGGCTTGGCAACATGTCTGAATTCATTGCAGATACACCCCGTATATACAAAAGGATATCCCGGGCAGCCGCATTTACCGCCTTCCGGAATATCCCCAGTTCATCTATAGCCTGCTGCCTAAGACTTCACATGCTTTTGCATCTGCTGGATCGCCGACTTCTCAAGCCGTGATACCTGAGCCTGAGAGATGCCGATCTCATCCGCTACTTCCATTTGGGTTTTTCCCTCAAAAAAACGCATGGACAGAATTCGCTTCTCCCGCTGTCCCAGCCGCTGCATCGCTTCGCGGAGGGCAATTTCTTCAATCCAGGATACATCCTTGTTCTTATCATCACTGATCTGGTCCATCACATAAATCGGATCACCGCCGTCATGATAGATCGGCTCGAACAGGGACACCGGGTCCTGGATCGCATCCAGTGCAAACACTACATCCTCTTTAGGTACACCAAGCGCCTCAGATATTTCTAGGATCGTGGGCTCCCGTGAGTTCTGGTTGGTCAGGCTGTCCCGGACCTGCAAAGCCTTATAGGCGATGTCCCGCAGGGACCGTGATACCCGGATCGGGTTATTATCACGCAAGTAGCGGCGGATCTCTCCGATGATCATCGGCACCGCATAGGTAGAGAACTTGACATTCTGCGATAAATCAAAATTATCGATGGCTTTCATGAGTCCGATGCAGCCCACCTGAAACAGATCATCCACGAACTCTCCACGATTATTGAACCTTTGAATTACGCTAAGCACAAGCCTGAGGTTACCATTAACCAATTTCTCTCTGGCGGATCGCTCGCCCTGCTGCTGCAGCGAAGTGAACAGTGCCCGCATTTCCACGTTCGTAAGAACGGGCAGCTTGGCGGTATCCACACCGCAAATCTCGACTTTATTTCGGGTCATGATGATTTACCTCCCAAGGAGAAACATTACTGTACATTATCTCCCCGGCCCGGCATTTTATTCCTCACTTGCTCTCCCTTACACCATCTTGTTGAACTCCTTGCGCAGCCGTTTAATAATTCTTTTTTCGAGGCGTGAGATATACGACTGGGAAATGCCCAGCAGATCAGCGACATCCTTTTGTGTTTTTTCTTCACCGCCGCGCAGCCCGAACCGCAGCTCCATGATTAATCTTTCCCGCTCACTGAGCTTCTCCAGCGCCTTCTGCAGCAGCTTTCGGTCCACCTGTTCTTCAATGTTACGGTAGATCGTATCATTCTCTGTACCCAGCACATCCGAGAGCAGCAGTTCGTTGCCGTCCCAGTCGATATTCAGCGGTTCGTCAAAAGAAACTTCACTCCGTGTTTTGCTGTTGCGGCGCAGGTACATCAGAATTTCATTCTCGATGCAGCGCGAGGCGTAGGTGGCGAGTTTGATTTTTTTCTCCGGATCAAAGGTATTAACGGCCTTGATCAGGCCGATCGCCCCGATCGAGACCAGATCTTCTATGTTGATGCCCGTATTCTCAAACTTCCGGGCGATGTAGACTACAAGGCGCAGATTGCGTTCAATCAGCATCGCCCGGACAGCCGCATCACCGCTGGAGAGCCGCTGGAGCAGAAATTCCTCCTCTTCCCGTGTTAGCGGCGGCGGCAGCGCCTCACTTCCCCCGATATAATAAATTTCCTGGCTTTTCAGTCCCAGCAGAAACAGCATACGGTAATATTGCAATTGCAGCACGAGTTTGAATTTGATCATTATTGTTCCTCCTCCATGTGGAAACGGCTCCTGTCTCCTAAAGGCACGCAGCCTTCCAGTGCGGTAGTTATACCTCATTCAGGTAACCCTTTCAAAGCTTAGCCCATAACCTTCTCTGCCGGCGCCTCTATGACACTATCTTTGCGGGTCAGGTCAGGATGAATGACCGCCCTATACGCTCCGTCCCCCGACAGAGTCCCTCCATCCAGCCCGATAAGCACACGTTTACAGTGGAAGGTGTCCCCTCCAAGCTTTATCATTACATGATCCGGCTTCAGCGCGAGCATGAAAGAGGCCCCGCGGTTAACGCCTCTGTAAGGCACCAGCCGCAACCTGTCCTGCCAGGCAAAGGACTGCCCGTCCGCTTCCAGAACGAGCGTATCAGCTCCCGTCTGTGTCAGCCTGCCCTTCCAGGAAGGCGGCAGATGCCCTTCCCACAGTGACGATTCCATCACCATCACCGGTATTCCCGTAAGCGGATCACTGAGCCGGTTCCCGGTATCGAGCAGCCCGGGGCAGCTGACAGCCACTCCGTCAATTTCAACAGTCACTTCCCCGATATAAGTTTCAAGCTGCTCCCTGCGATTCCGCGAGGATTGAATCAGCTTGAAGAGAAGCAGGATCAGCGGGAGCAGTGCAAGCACGAACCAGAATCCAATCTTCAGCCGGTAAGCTTGGCCCCCTGAAGAGGTGAATATAATGCCGTTCCAGATGTCGCCTGAGCTTTGCAGCAAATAATGAACCCCAAGTATCCCTCCCGCCGCCGCAAAATTAATAATATAGAATGCTCCCAATGCCCGCAGGTAGCTTTGCAGACTCTTAAAGCCGAATGCTATCCACAGCATTAATACCGACAACCCGAACTTGATAAGAAAGGTGTACAGAAAGGACAGCTCCGGCACAAACATCATCACTACATAAATTGCGCCAACTACCGCTGAGAGAAGCAGCCGCCACCAGGACACCTTCTGTTTGACCAGCCAGCTGGTCAGCCACAATAGAATTCCGTCGATCAGCAGATTGGCGGCAAAGATCAAATCAATATAGACAACCAGTGGTTTCACCTGCCTGTAGGGCGGATATCTGTCCGGAGGCCGGGTGCTGGCTCTCTTTTTAGACGATAAGATTAGTATAGAAACTCCTGCATTCAAAGTCTGTCTAAACATGGGGGGCGTTCAGGTGGTTTTTTTGTCGAGTTATAGGCGTGGAAATCTATTAAATCCAGCCCAAAAGAAAAACCAGCCTCTGCAGGCTGGTTTGATAGCACTCATTCAATTTATCGACTTGATTTCCTCTTCCGTAAGCCCGGTTGAGGCTAGGATCGTCTGCAGCTCAATTCCCATTTGAAGTAAGTTTTTGGCGATATCCAGTTTAGCTTCCTTTGATCCTTCTTTTAATCCTTCTTTTAAACCTTGCTCCAGTCCCTTGGCAAAGCCTTCTCTCTGCGCGCCGTCTCTTTGCGAGGCCTCATCATGCAGGAACTTCTGCCGGTCTTCATATTTGCGCCGGGCTTCGGGATTCTGGCTCAGATATTCCAGCGTTTCCATTGCTTTCTGTAATTCAGGCTCGTTCATTCTCAACACCTCCCAGCTTTCTGTATCGATTCCCTTCAAAAAAAGCAGCCAGTTAATCAACCCTTCTTCACCAGGTACAGCAGCCTTCTTCAGCTTCGGCAGTTCAAGAAAATGAATCTCTATATCATCGATAAGCGGTACACCACTGCTGTCCTCCCGCAGGTGAAAAACACTATGGGTATGTGCATTCGGCAATACATTATAGTTCAGGATATTAATCGTTATACACTTCTTAAGCTCCACATAACGGCCGCCGATTTGCAGCTGGCTTGAATAACGTTTACTCCAGTAATACAGGGTCCGCTTTTCCATGTCATACTGGTTAAAGAGCTGCATTTCAATATTAATCAGCTTGCCGCTGGCCGTCTTTGCCCAGATATCAAATATAGACTGTTTATCAAGCGGATCATCTTTGTCTGTATAGGGGTTAAGCAGCACCACTTCATCCAGCGGCTCAGCACCAGCATCCAGCAGAATCACGTTCAGAAATGCCAGCAGCACATCCTTATTATTCTCACTGGCAAAGATCCGTTTAAATACAAAATCTACCCGGGGATCAAGCAACTCCATCTTATCCACTCCCGTTATCCGTATTATATCAGCTAAAAAAAAAAAAAAAACACCATATCCATCCCAGCTTTGCAAGCTGGGGGATACGGTGCTTCCGTAAAAGTATACTGTTAATCAAGCTTAGTCATTATTGCCGCGTGTGCGGTTGCGCAGAAAGGTCGGAATATCCAGCTGGTCAGAGCTTGTCTGGTTGCCGAATGGCCGAAGAGTGCCGCTCTTGTCCGCTGCCGGCTCACTGCTGGCGGCAGGACGGCGGGTAGGCACTGCCGGGGACGGCTTATGCTCAAAGCCCGTCGCAATAACTGTAACCTTAATTTCATCCTTCATACTCTCTTCAATAATGGCCCCGAAAATCATATTGACTTCAGGATCCGATGCAGAGGTAACAATCTCCGCTGCTTCATTGACCTCATACAAGGAGAGGTTGGAGCCGCCGGTGATATTCATGATTACACCGCGGGCACCTTCGATCGAAGTTTCAAGCAGCGGGCTCATAATCGCTTTACGGGCCGCTTCCGAAGCACGGTTCTCACCAGTGGCAATACCAATCCCCATCAGCGCAGAGCCCCGCTCTGTCATAATTGTTTTTACATCGGCAAAGTCAAGGTTAATCAGTCCCGGAACTGCAATCAGGTCAGAAATACCCTGTACCGCCTGGCGTAGTACATTATCCGCTTCACGGAAAGCCTCCAGCATCGGGGTTTTCTTATCCACAATCTCCAGCAGGCGGTCATTGGGAATAACGATCAGCGTATCAACCTTTTCCTTCAGAGCTTCGATCCCCAGTTCAGCCTGGTTGGAACGTTTTCTACCTTCAAAGGTAAACGGACGGGTAACTACACCAACGGTGAGTGCTCCGCATTCTCTCGCAATCTCGGCAATTACAGGCGCTGCGCCAGTACCGGTACCACCGCCCATACCAGCGGTAACAAAGACCATGTCGGCGCCCTTAAGCGTATTAGAAATCAGATCGCGGGACTCTTCGGCCGCTTTCTTGCCTACTTCAGGATTGGCACCCGCGCCAAGTCCCCGGGTAAGCTTGTCCCCGATTTGCAGTTTATGCTCCGATTTGGCCATATGCAGCGCTTGGGCATCTGTATTAACCGTGATGAACTCAACACCCTGAACGCCATTTTCGATCATCCGGTTAACAGCATTACTGCCGCCGCCGCCAACGCCGATGACCTTTATTTGCGCCAAGCTCTCCATTTCAAAATCAAATTCCAACATATTGATTCCATCTCCCCCTCGAATAGTGCTTGGATGGCCAGTCCAAGTATATCTGGACTTACACTTATATGAATTCGCTAAACATATTCTTTAGACGTTCCATGATTCCAGGCTTCTTTGAAGAATCCTGACTCGGCGCGGCACTCTGCTTGCCGCGGTTAACCGTCTTTTTATTAGCGCTTCCGCTGCCGCCGCGTCCGCGGAAACTGCGGACAACGTTATGGAGTATCCCCACACCGCCGGTAAACCCGGGATCACGTACTCCAATATAATCGGGTACAGCAATACGTACGGAGGCTGCCAGTTCAGTCTGGGCTACCTTAAGCACCCCCGGCATTGAAACTGTGCCACCCGTTAGTATATAACCCCCCGGAAGCTCATTGTAACCAAGCCGCTTCACTTCCTGACGGATCAATTGGAAGATTTCCTGTACTCTGGGCTCAATAATTGCCGCCAGGTCCTCCTGGTTGAACTCCTTCTCGACATTGCTGCCGATACGCAGAACCTTGAAAACCACATCCGAGGCAGCATCGTCAATCCAGGCACAGCCGTATTTCAGCTTAACCTTCTCTGCCTGATCCGTAAGCGTACGCAATCCGTAAGCGATGTCATTGGTAACAAATTCTCCTCCGATCGGAATCGTAGAGGTCGCACAAAGGGAACCTTCTTCATACACGGCTATTGTCGCTTGGCCGGCACCAATATCAACCAGTACAGCCCCCATAGATTTTTCATCTTTGGATAGCGCTAATCCGCCGGCACCGAGCGACATGAGCACAAGATCTTTAACCTTAAGACCTGATTTCTCCACACAGCGCAGCAGATTATGTATTGGCGTTTTGGCACCGGTAATAATGGTTGCTTCAACTTCAAGGCGAACCCCGATCATCCCCCGCGGGTCCTGAATACCCTGAAGCCCGTCGACGATATACTGCTTGGCAACAACATCAATGACTTCGCGCTCAGGAGGCAGTGCGATTACTTCAGCAGCCTTGATCACTCGGTCAATGTCATCTTCGCCAATCTCACGGTCCTCATTCTGCACAGCCACGACGCCGTGGCTGGACTGCAGCCCGATATGATTACCGGATATACCGACGTACACCTCGGATATTTGAATACCTACCATTTGTTCCGCATGCTCTACGGCACTCCTGATCGATTGCACAGTCTGATCGATGTCTACAATCGCACCTTTGCGTATGCCTTCCGAATCAGCAGACCCAACGCCAATAATATTAAAGGTCCCATTGGAAACTTCCCCAATAATTGCCCGAACTTTGGATGTACCGATGTCTAAACTAACAATGATGTCATTGTTGCTCAAGCCCTATGGCACCTCCTGTTATCATCATAATAAGTTGTGAAGCCAGAATAAAAGGTAAATACGCTTTGTTCCCGGTCCCGGGAAACTTCTCTGTACATATTCAACATCCCTAATCCTTTCCCTCTTTTTTCTACAATTTTTTTGAATGGAATAATGTGACAACCCGTTTCGCCTGCAAGCCGCCGCTTCAATAATCCGGAGGGCAGGCGCCTATGACGCAAAATGGATGTGCATTAAAGAAATACCCGCATATTCATCGTTTCATTTCAAAAAATCCGCAGAAAAAAGAGGGATACTGCTTAATGCCCGTAAAACCGATTGTAGCATTTTTTTAACCCTATTAGTAGGGACTATTTACTCTTGTGTATCGGTATTCTCTCCCGGATTCTCGGTTTCTGTATGAAAAGGGACATAGGAATCAGCCTCAAGCATCTTGATCAGTCCCGGCTGCTCCGTTTCAATAACCTGATTCAAGTAAGATACCTTGTCCTTCAGCAGTGAAATGGCTGTAATAACCTCAAAACGTGAACGGGTATACAGCTTGATCCGGTCCGGAAAGGATAGGGTAGGCGATGGAACGATTTCGGATATATCACTGGTCAGCTCATTGGAAATACCCGCCAGCGCCTGGCACAGCTTAGCTTTATACGGGTCATCTGCCTGCCAGTTAGTCAGGATAGGCTTCTCGACCGCAATTCCGGTGTCTATTACCGATACAGCAGCACCGCTTGACAGAATCGCCTCCAGCGTTCCCGACTGATCAAGCTCATAGGCCACTGCCGGGAACTCCTTAATGCCGATTTCAATCACACCGGGGAATTTCTTGGTTACAGACGCTTCCTGGACTGTCTTCAGCTCCTCCAGCGCACTCTCCACAGAACTTCCGGCAACTGCAAAGTATTGACCGCCGATCTTAAGGCCGCTGGCTGCCAGCAGTTCCTCACGCGACGCATACTTATTTCCCTGGAACCGGACTTCCGTAATCTTGCTGACAGACGAACGGAAAAAAATCACAGCCAGCAGCGCAATAAACAGCAGCAGCAGGATAACTGTAAGCTTCCGGTTTCTTTTCTTGCTAGGCTTGTCCTCTTTAAGAAGAGGTATTCGCGTTTTAGGCATTCTCATATCTCCGTAATAAGACCCTGTCTCCTTCCCATGCACTTTAACCGAAGGAGACAGGGAGCTTTAATTGGCCAAATCCAGCGGGTCCGGTACAGGCACTTTGCGGCTGATCCGTGCACCCAATTTCTGAAACAGTTTCTCTATGCCGTCATAGCCGCGGTCAATATGATGCGCCTGCTCTACAACAGTCGTTCCTTGGGCGGCAAGTCCGGCAATGACCAGGGCAGCTCCGGCCCGCAGGTCAGTGGCTTCAACCGTAGCCCCGTATAATCTTTGTACTCCACGGATAAACGCGCGGTTCAAATCTATGGAAATATCCGCACCCATCCGGGCCATCTCCTCCACATGCTTGAAGCGTCCTTCAAATACAGTTTCCTTGATGATACTGAAGCCGTCAGCCAGGGACAAAAGGACCATGACCTGGGACTGAAGATCCGTTGGAAACGAAGGATACGGCGAAGTAACAATCCGCTCTACTGCACGGGGACGCCCCATACAGCTGACATTAATTATATCATTGCAGACCGTAATTTGAACACCGGCACGCCTCAGAACATGAATCAGTGAAGCAAGATGCCCTGCATTGGTATGGGTCAGTGTAACGTTGCCACGGGTGGCTGCGGCAGCAATCATTACCGTCCCGGCAACAATCCGGTCAGGAATGACCTCATAGGTGCACGGGTATAGCTTAGAAACACCTTGAATAGTAACCGTATCAGTTCCTGCGCCGATGATCTGTGCACCCATCGCATTCAGGAAATTCTGCAAATCCTGGATTTCCGGCTCTCTGGCGGCTCCCGTGACCGTTGTCGTACCTTCTGCCATAGCGGCGGCCATCATAATGTTCTCTGTAGCGCCGACGCTGGGATAATCCAGATGGATATCACAGCCCTTAAGCGCAGCAGCACGGCAGCAGATCATTCCGCCCGTCTCCTCAATCTCGGCCCCCAGCAGCTTAAGGCCCTGCAGATGAAGATCGATCTTGCGTTCCCCGATGGCACAGCCTCCCGGCTGATAGATGGTCACCTCACCGAATTTGGACAGCAGCGGCCCCATCAGAAAAATCGAGGATCTCATCTGCCGCATCAGATCCTCCGGAACATGCGAGGTCGCGACAAATGAGGTATCTATTGTTACTTTGTCCTCTTCATGCACAGTCCTGCAGCCCAGGCGTTCCAGAATATCCAGCATCGTTTCGATGTCCAGCAGCTTCGGCACGTTATGCAGTGAGTGAACTCCTTCGGCCAGCAGGCTTGCCGCCAGAATCGGCAGGGCCGCATTTTTCGCTCCATGGATACGTATGGTGCCTGACAGGGGATTTCCGCCCTCAATCACCAATTTGTCCAATGTATCACCTCCGAGATTACCGCTCACCCACCATAGAAGCACTTCCTGCACATAGGTCATAAGAAGCAGGACGGAAGCCGATCCCGCTCCAAACTTTTTAACCGGAAGTGCTCTGGGTGATTGTCACGATTATAGGATCATCCTATGTTCGTAACCCCGGGTGTGTGACAATTGCCGGACCGGATTCTAGCGCTTGCGGCCTGCAGCCAGCCTGCGGAGCTCAGCGACAACAAGTGAGGCGGATTCCCTTTTGCCAAGGCGTCTTGAGGCATCCGACATACTGCGGTGCACAGCCTCGTCCCCGGTAATTCTCTTAACCGCCGCGAACAGCTCCTGGCCGGTCAGATCCTTCTCCAGCAGCACAACGGCCGCGCCCTCACGTTCAAGCTGCCTTGCGTTTGCTTCCTGATGATTATTCGTCACATTGGGAGACGGGATAAGTACAGAGGGAATGCCAAGCGCGGTAATCTCTGCAAGAAAGGAGGCGCCTGCCCGGTTCACGATTAGTGAAGTACAAGCCAGGACCTCAGGCATGTTATGAATATACGGAAGAATATGCAGCCAGTTCGGTTCACCGCCGAGCTTCTCACGCAGTGCTTTGCGGGTCTCCTCGAAATAAGCCTCTCCGGTAACATACACATAATGAACACCATTACTTTTACCCACAACCGGGGCCATTTCAACCATCGCCCGGTTAATCGCCCTAGCGCCTCCGCTGCCCCCGACAACGAGCACAACCGTGCTGCCCTCAGGAATGCCCAGTGAGGCGAAGCCGCGCTGCGGGTTGGCCGTCATTACCGTCGTTGCCCGGGGATTACCGGTATAGATCACGTTCTTTGCCCCGGGGAAAGCAGACTCTGTTCCTTCAAAGCTGACAGCGACTGTATCCGCATACCGGCTGAGGAAACGGTTAGTCAGCCCCGGGATGGCATTCTGTTCATGAATCAGTGTCGGGATGCCCAGCCGGGATGCAGCATAGACTACAGGCCCGCAGACATATCCGCCTGTGCCGATGACAACATCGGGCTTGAACTCCCTCAGCATATTTTTGGAGGCTTTGACCCCCTTCAGGAAACGCATAACCGTCTTCACATTATCCATCGACAGCTTCCGGCGGAAGCCGGTAATATCGATTGCCCGGAATGGCAGATTTTCTTGGGGAACCAGCTTGCTCTCCAGGCCCCTTTTGCCTCCGATATACAGGAAGGCGTGTTTTTCTTCTTCGGCTTCCAGTTCTCTGGCCACGGCTACAGCAGGATAAATGTGCCCGCCTGTGCCGCCGCCGCTAAGTACGATACGCATGTCTTTCACCTCGCATAACGGGATAGATTAAGCAGAATGCCAAGGGCAGTGAGCATAAGGGTCAGAGACGAGCCCCCATAGCTGATCAGAGGCAGCGTGATGCCCGTAACCGGCATAAGGCCGATAACAACACCGATGTTAATGATCACCTGAACGGCCACCATACAGACGATGCCTACGGCCAGATAGCTGCCGAAACGGTCAGGCAGGCTCATGGCCACTTTCATCCCGCGCCAGATCAGAATCAGGAACAGCAGCAGCACCGCCAGTCCTCCGATAAAGCCCAGCTCCTCGGCAAGTATAGAAAAAATAAAGTCTGTCTGCGGCTCCGGCACGTAGCTGTACTTCTGCCGGCTCATGCCAAGGCCTAAGCCTCCCAGTCCGCCGGGGCCGATGGCGTAAAGCGACTGGATAATCTGGTATCCGGCCCCCAGCGGGTCCGACCAGGGGTCCAGGAAGGCCGTGATGCGCTGCAGCCGGTAAGGCGCTGCAGCAATCAGGCCGGCGAACCCGGCGGCTCCCAGCGCGCCCAGGGAGAGCAGATGCTTCATCCGCGCCCCGGCGGTGAAGACCATCATCAGGGCAGCACCGAACATGACAGTGCCGGTCCCGAGGTCCGGCTGCAGCATAATCAGGGCAAAGGCCGTGCCGATCAGCGCAAGCGGCGGCAGCAGCCCGCGCATGAAGCCGGAGATATCATAATCCTCCTGCCCAAGCCATTTGGCCAGGAAGAGAATCATCCCCATCTTCATGAACTCCGAAGGCTGAATGCCGAATGAGCTGATTCCGATCCAGCTGCGCGCACCGCCGCGCACGACTCCGATGCCGGGCACCAGCACCAGCACCAGCAGCACGAAGCAGAGGATCAGCGCCGGCCGGGCAAATTTCTTCAGCACGGGATAATCGGTGTTCGCCGTTATGAACATCGCGATCAGGCCCAGCCCTGCGAACAGGAGCTGTCTTTTGACAAAGTAAAACGAATCGCCATAATTGCGGAAGCCCAAAACGGACCCGGCACTGTATACCATTACCATACCGATAGCCAGCAAAGCCAGTATTGACAGCAGCAGCCAGATATCGGGCGCATGACGGGGTTTGTTCATCAGGAGCACACCTCTTGCATCCGTAGTAGGGGCTTATCCACCCCCCTACTTAAAGGTTATGCACCGCCTCTTTAAAAATACGCCCGCGCTCCTCATAGGATGTAAACATATCCCAGCTTGCACAGGCGGGAGACAGGAGAACCACATCCCCTTCTTCCGCCAGAGCGGAAGCCTCCCGCACAGCCTCTTGCAGCACGGCGGCGGCGCTCTCCCCATTATCGACGGAGATGATCTCCTTTACTCCTGCCAGCTGCGCAACTCCTGCCAGCTTGTCCCGGGTCTGCCCAAGAGCCACCAGCGCTTTTACCTTGCCGCCGAGGACAGGCAGCAGCTCCATATAATCGGAGCCGCGGTCAAGGCCCCCGGCAATCAGAATAACCGGCTGCCTGAAGGATGAGAGCGCCATTATTGTGGCTTTGGAATTAGTTGCTTTGGAGTTGTTATAGTAGGCCGCTCCCCGCTTATCCTCCACATACTCCAACCGGTGCTCCACACCGCGGAAGGACGCCAGCACCCCGCCAAGCGCTGCCGGATCTGCACCTGCAGCAATCGCTATGCCGCAGGCAGCCAGCGCATTCTCCACATTGAAGCGGCCGGGGAGGCCGATGGAGTCCACGGCGGCTATTTCTGTCTCACTCTCCGAGTAATCCCGGTAAACAATTACACGCTTCAGCTCATCTTCAGTATCCGGCACGAAAGACGGACGCACAAAGATGCCCTGAACCAGCTCCTCGGTCATGGAGAAGGGCAGAATACCGGCTTTAATATAAGGAACCAGCTCACGGCAGACGTGATCATCCCAGTTGACCACAGCGGTATCTCCCGGCCCCTGGTTCGCAAACAGCTTAGCCTTGGAGGCTACGTAATCCTCCATGCCGCCGTGGTAGTCCAGATGTGTCTCGGCTACGTTCAGCAGAGCAGCAACCTTCGGCCGGAAGGCTTCCGTCCCCTTGAGCTGGAAGCTGCTGAGCTCAACCACCATCCAGTTGTCTTCATCAGCCTCCTGTGCAGCCTGGCAGAGCGGTGTACCGATGTTTCCGGCCACGATCGGCCGCATCCCTGCAGCCTCCAGCATACGGCCTACCCAGGTCGTTGTGGTTGTCTTGCCGTTTGACCCCGTAATTCCGATCATCGGGGCAGCGCAAAGATGATAAGCTACCTCCACCTCAGTTACAACCTCGATCCCCAGTGCAAGCGCCTGCTGTACCGGAGCAACGGAATAAGGGATTCCGGGGTTTTTGACAAGCAGCTTAATCCCCTCATGAATCAAGCCCTCCGGATGTCCGCCGCATATAACAGAAATTCCCAAAGTTTCCAGTTCGGAAGCTTCGGGACTTTGCTCTCTTTCCTTTTTATCATTGACCGTCACAATCGCGCCGTGCTCATGCAGCACCTTGGCCACCTGGACGCCGCTTTTGGCGAGCCCCAGGACGACCACTTCCTCACCACGGTACAAATCCGGATGCTTCATACTTTACAACCCCTTGATGATATATAGTCCTACAGCTGCCAGCACCAGGCTAACCGCCCAGAAAGAAACGACGACACGCCACTCCGACCAGCCGCCCAGCTCGAAATGATGATGAATCGGGCTCATGCGGAATATCCGTTTGCCGCGGGTCTTGAAGGAAGCAACCTGAATGATAACGGATAGCATCTCAATAACGAATACGCCGCCGATCACTACAAAGAGCAGCTCAGTCTTGGTCACAATGGCAATGGCACCGATAGCGCCGCCGATGCCGAAGGAGCCGAAGTCACCCATGAACACCTTGGCCGGATGGGCGTTAAATACCAGAAACCCAAGTACTGCCCCGATCATCGCTGCAGCACAGACGCCGGCAGCAATCGAAGTAGCCTGCATGGCAACTACAGCAAACGCCGCAAGGGCAATCGCACTCACGCCGGAGAGCAGCCCGTCAACCCCGTCGGTAAAGTTAACCGCGTTGGTGACCGCCATCATCATGAGTACAATAAACGGATAATAGAACCAGACGCCCCAGTCAAAATTCACAGACGTCCCCGGAATGCTGATACTGGTGCTATGTCCCGCCGAGATCAGCAAGGTACTTAAAGCGATACCGACCAGCAGCTGGCCAAGCAGCTTTTGACGGGCCGTCAGCCCGAGGGAGCGTTTGAAGACAATCTTGATATAATCATCCAGGAAGCCGATCAGCCCGTACCCCAGCGTTCCGACCAGCAGGACATAGAAATCTGAATTGATGACCGAGAACTTCAGAAAAGACAGCGTGAACGCCACCATGATGATGATTCCGCCCATCGTAGGCGTCCCTGCTTTTTTCAGATGGGTCTGCGGCCCGTCATCACGGACCTGCTGTCCGAATTTCATCCGCCGCAGCAGCGGGATAATCAGCGGAGCGGCAATGACCGCAAGGATAAAGGATACAGCAATAGTTAGCAGAAGTAATTGATAATCCATGGGTACACCCCCTCCATTCAAGTTAAATTAGCTTCAGAATATTCCTTCAAGCGGTGCAGAACTTCTTCCAGCCGCATGCCTCTGGATGCTTTGAACAGCACGATATCCTTGGCACTGCACTTTGCATTCAAGGCAGTAATCAGGGCTTCTTTATCCGTAAAAGCAAATACACGGCCTGTTCCGAACTTCTCCTCCGCAGCAGCAGCAATATGCGCTGACAAAGGTCCGTAAGTGTATACGTAATCCGTCAGTGCCGGATCTAGGTAGCTTCCGGTCTGCCGGTGAAAATCCGCCTCATCCGGCCCTAGTTCCAGCATGTCCCCCAGCACGGCGATCCGGCTTCCGCTGCCCTTCATTGACTGCAGTACATCGATTGCCGCTCTCATGGAAGTGGGACTGGCATTATAAGCGTCGTTCAGCAGTGTAAGTCCGCTGTCCGCCACCACAACCTCAATCCGCATGCCTGTCAGCCTAAGGCTGCTTAAACCGGCTTCTATGTTCTCTTCGGTTACCCCGTAATGCCGGGCAACTGCAATTGCCGCAAGTGCATTAATAACATTATGGCGGCCTTGCAGCGGCAAGGTGAAGGCACGCTGCGCATGAAGGTGTGAAGTAAAGGTCATTCCCCCGCTGTGTGCCATCATGCCTGTCGGATAATCATCATTGTCCTCTGACTGTCCGAACCGGAAGCTCAGCATGCCTTCAGGCTTGCTGAACGCCGGTTCGGACAGCACCTCAGCCAGCAGCGGTTCGTCTCCGTTATAGATAAGCAGGCCGCCGGGCTTAAGGCCTTCCGTGATCTCCAGCTTGGCCCGGGCAATCTCTTTGCGGGAGCCGAGCTGCAGCAGATGCGACTCGCCGACATTGGTGATGACCGCCACATCCGGGGCGGCAATTGCGGACAGCAGGGCAATCTCCCCGCGTGAGCTCATGCCCATCTCCAGGACTGCGATTTCAACACTACTGTCCATTGAGAGGATTGTCAGCGGCAGACCGATGTGATTATTGAAATTGCCCTGTGTTTTATGCACCTTATGCTGCGTTTCAAGCAGGGCCGTAACCATATCCTTGGTTGTCGTCTTGCCGTTGCTGCCTGTAATCGCAACAACGCGGGGAGCCAGCTCGCCCAAATAGGCCGAGGACAGCTTCTGCAGTGCGGCCAGAGTGTCTTCCACCAGCACAATCCCGCCGCCATCCGGAGCAGGGCCTCTATCCCGCTGCCAGAGGGCGGCAGCAGCTCCTGCAGCCAGAGAAGAGGCCGCATAATCATGACCGTCGAATTTATCTCCAGCCAGCGGAACAAACAGGCAGCCAGGCGTAATTTTGCGGGAATCCGTCACGACTCCCGCAATTTCAAGCTCCTTATCTTCAGCAGAGGACAGTTCTCCTCCGCACATTAGCGCGACATTGTACAGTGTTCTTGTAATCAATAGCTTCGGCCCCTTATCACTTCTTTGGCAACGATGCGGTCATCGAAATCATGAACCACTCCGCCGATTAGCTGATAGGTCTCATGACCTTTCCCCGCAATCAATACTACATCGCCGGGGCTTGCCATTTCAATAGCTTTTCTGATCGCTTCCCGCCGGTCCGGAATCATCTCATAACGCTCACTCTGTACTCCGTCTTCAAGAAGGCCTGCCTCAATATCACGCAGAATGAGCAGCGGGTCCTCTGTCCGCGGATTATCCGAGGTCACCATAACCTTATCACTGTATTTAGCCGCAATTTTCCCCATCAGCGGACGTTTGGTTGTATCACGGTCCCCGCCGCAGCCGAAGACGGTTATAACTTTGCCGGCAGCGAATTCACAGACTGCCTTCAATACATTTTCCAGGCCGTCAGGCGTATGGGCATAGTCTACAATTACAGCGAAGTCCTGTCCCGCATCTACAGACTCAACACGCCCGTCTACGCCGGCTACCGACTCCAGGCTGGCTTTGATCTCAGCAAGCGGCACATCCTCCAGCAGCGCAGCGGTAATAGCCGCCAGTGCATTATAGACGTTGAACTTGCCGACCATCTGCAGTGAAATATCAGTTTCACCTTTAAACGTATCCACATGGAAAAAAGTTCCTTTAGCTGTAATGGAAATTTGCGATGCCCGGACATTGGCGCTGCTGTCGATGCCGTATGTAATCACTTCCGCTGCCGTCTGGCCGGAAAAATAGGCGCTCGCCGCATCATCTGCGTTGAGCACAGCATATTTGCGTTCTTCCTTCCACGGGGAGATTACGTTGCCCAGCCGGGAGAAGAACAGCCCTTTAGCCGCCCGGTATTCCTCCATCGTATGATGATAATCCAAGTGGTCCTGGGTCAGGTTCGTAAAGATTGCAGTGCGGTAGTCCGTACCCTTCACCCTGCCCTGCTGCAGGGCATGGGAAGATACCTCCATCACGCAGCACTGTACCCCCTTCAGCGCCATATCGCTGAGCGTGCGCTGCAGCTCAAGTGATTCCTGCGTCGTGCCGGACATAGGATAAGTCTGCCCGTCATACCGCATCTGGATCGTTCCGATCAGCCCGGTCTTTACACCGTGGTCTTCCATAATGCGCTCAATCAGATAAGTAGTCGTTGTTTTGCCGTTTGTGCCTGTAATCCCGATCAGCTTCATCCGGCTGCTGGGCGACCCGAAGAAGACATTCGACAGAACGGACATAGCAAACCGGCTGTCATCCACCACAATCTGCGGAAGAGATGTCTCCAGCTTCCGTTCACAGACAATGGCAGCTGCACCATTGGCAGCAGCCTGCGGCACGTAATCGTGTCCGTCTACGGTGTGGCCGGGCAGGCAGATGAACAAACTGCCCGGTGTAACCTTGCGGGAATCCACTTGCAGATCAGTAATCTCAGTGTCACCCTCCCCGTATAGCCGCGCTGCGGCAAGACAAGAAGACAGTTCATTAATTTTCATAGCAATCCCTCACTCCATATTATTCGCTGGAAGACCCCATATAAATCCGGATAGTCGAGCCCTGCTCCACCCTGGCTCCCGCCTTAGGTGCCTGGTTGATTACAGTATTGCCTGAACCTGAGCGGGCCAGCACGAAATTCATATTCAAATCCTCATAAATATCCTGAACTGTCGCTCCGGTCAGATCAGGAACGGTGACGATCGGAGTCTCACCGTACTTATAAGTTTTGGGCAGCTGATCCTTGCGCTGCGGCACCTTCAGATACAGAAGAGCATCCTCCAGAATATTCTGGACAATCGGTGCTGCAACCACACCTCCGAACTGGATCCCCTTAGGATTATCCACTGCCGTATAGACCACGATCTGCGGATCATCGGCTGGTGCAAACCCGATAAATGATACGATATGCTCCGTAGGAGAATACCGGCCGTTGATAACCTTCTGTGCCGTCCCTGTCTTGCCGCCCACACGGTAGCCGTCAATAAATGCCGGCCGGCCTGTGCCTTTGGCAACCACGCTCTCAAGGGCAGCCCGCACTTTCTTAGAGGTCTCTTCGGAAATAACCTGGCGCACCGGCTCTGACTCCACCTCTGAGACCACATTTCCTGTATCCGGATTGATCCAGGCTTTGGCAACATGCGGTGTATACAGCTTGCCGCCGTTAATCGCCGCTGATACCGCCGCGATCTGCTGGATGGGCGTCACAGATACCCCCTGGCCGAAGGCAGTAGTCGCCAGCTCTACCGGACCTACCTGGGAAGGCTTGAACAGAATCCCGTTCGCCTCTCCATTGAGGTCTATTCCGGTCTTCGTGCCGAAGCCGAAATCACGGATGTATTTAAATAAGGTGTCCTTGCCCAAACGCTGGCCAAGGGCCACAAATCCGGGGTTGCAGGAGTTCTCCACAACCTCGAGGAAGGTCTGGCTGCCATGCCCGCCTTTCTTCCAGCAGCGCAGCTTCGCACCGCCGACCTCTACATAACCGGGATCGAAAAAATGCTCATGCTGCAAATCGACCTTGCCTTCCTCCAGCGCAGCAGCCAAAGTAATGATCTTGAAGGTCGAGCCCGGCTCATAGGTCATCCAGATCGGTAAATTACGGTTATATACTGCAGCATCGTATTCCTTATAGGCCCCCGGCTCATAACCCGGCCGGCTGGCCATGGCCAATATCTCGCCGTTTCGCGGGTCCATTGCGATAGACCATGCGCCCTGAGCCTGATATTTGACCATTGCCTGATCAAGCTCACGTTCCATGATCGACTGGATCTGCTTATCAATGGTAAGCTGCAGGCTCAGCCCGTCCTGCGGATCGGTGTACTTCTCAGAGGAACCGGGCATCAGCCGGCCTCCGGCATCGGACAAATAGGAGATATTGCCCGCGCTGCCCTGAAGCAGCTTGTCATAGATATTCTCTACGCCGGTTATGCCCTGATTGTCGATGCCTGTGAAGCCGAGAATATGCGCGGCTAAATCGCCGAAGGGATAGAAACGTTTGTTATCCTCAGCCACAACGATGCCCGGCAGTTGCAAATCACGGATGCTCGCGGCAAGCTCCATCGTAATTTTGCGGCCGCCGGGCTGCAGTTTCACCGAGGCTTTCTTTTGGCTCAGCATAGTGACCAGCGTCTCCTCGGTCATACCGAGCAGCGGAGCCAGCTGCGAAGCTGTCTTATCCTTCTCTTTCACTTGCACAGGAATCGCATAGATAGTCGGCGAACTGATGTTATAGGCCAGCTTGGTGCCCTCTCTGTCCAATATTTCGCCTCGTTTAGCAGTGAAGGGGATATTCCGCCGCCAGGATTCCTCAGCCTTGGCGCTCAGCTTCTCTCCTTGTGATAACTGTACATAGGCAAGACGCACGGCCAGCGAACCGAACAATACGGCCAGTCCCAGCAGCGTCCACAGCATTCTCCGCCGAGTTACGGCTTTCGAAACCTTCATTCCGTTCTCCCCGCTTTCGCTTGAATAGACATGATCTCTTATCTTCATGACTATTCGGGACAAACAGGGGATAGAACAAGCCTGTGCCAGATCTCAGGGCAGACTCACCTTAAGCAGTATTGCCGCCGGGTGACAGGGGTTACGGCGCTTCCCCGCCCGCCGCTGCTTCATCAGCGGCGGTAACCGGAATATTCTCCCCGTACTCATTCACCGGGCTGAGCTTGAGCGACACATGAATTTTCCCGTTATTCTCCGTCTGCGTCTGCTCCGTGACATAACCTTCACCCTCAACCGAAATGCCGACTTTCAGCAGATTGAGAATTTCCAGCGCATCGCGCAGGGATTGGCCTTTCAAATCAGGAATGCTCATGGCTTCATCCTGCTGCGTAAGCAGATAAATCCGCTGTCCGGCGGTAAGCTTCGTGCCTTTAACCGGATATTGGCTGATTACCGCCGCTCCATTGCCGACAGCCTCGAAATCAAAGCCCTGGTTCAGCAGCTGCTGTCTGGCTTCCTTCACTGTTTTGCCCGTCAGCTCAGGCGTACTGCGCTGTTCTGAGACAGCTGCCGCCTTGGCCGGAGTTTTACTGCTGCCGGCGGTATCGGATTCAACAGCTTTGGGTACGCCCATATATTGCAGAGACTGTGAAACAATCTCCTTAAATACAGGACCTGCAGCAGCACCGCCCCCGGCAGCATCCGCAGGCTCGTCAATGATAACGTAGAGCGCAATCTTCGGATTATTGGCCGGCGCATATCCGAGGAAGGAGGAACGCACCTTATCCCGGTCATAGCCCCCTTTACCGTCAGGCTTGATTGCCGTTCCGGTCTTGCCGGCTACCCGGTAGCCTTCAATGTATGCATGCCGGCCGGTTCCGTGCTGCAGATCCGCAACAACCTGCTCCAGATAACTTCCGGTCTCACGTGCACTTTCCTCAGAAATCACCTGCCGGACAACCTCAGGCTGGGTAACCGTGGTTTTACCTGTATTAGGATCAGTGACTTCCTTGACGACATGCGGCACCATCAGCTTGCCGCCGTTTGCAATCGCTGCAATCGCTGTGAGCTGCTGAATCGGTGTAACGAGCAGCTTACCGTGACCATAAGCAAGTGTAGCATTTTCTACCGCCCTGCTTGGATCCGGGTTAACAAGACCCGATACCTCTCCCGGAAGATCGATGCCTGTCTTTTCACTGAACCCGAAATTATTGATATACTGCAGCAGCTTCTCCTGGCCCAGCATTTCATAACCAATCTTAATAAAAGCAACGTTACTGGAGCGCTTGACCCCTTCAAGGAAGGTAATGGTCCCGTACCCGGCCCTGTTCATGTCGTAAAGCGGCTTGCTGTATCCTTTAATCCGGATTGAACCTGACTGGAAGGTGGCATCGGGATCAAACAGATTCTCCTGAACTGCACCAGCCAGCGGGACAATCTTGAAGGTCGAGCCCGGCTCGAATCTAGTCATGATAGCATGATTAAAGAAGTCTCCCGGCTCTGCATTCCAGAATTCATTCGGATTGAAGGTCGGCATATTAGCCAGGCCGAGAATCTCCATCGTGTTCGGATCGGCGGCAATAACGCTAATTGACTTGGGCTTGTATTCCGCATAAGCCTTCTTCATCGCTTCTTCAATATAATGCTGAATCGTGCTGTCGATGGTCAGTTTGAAGTTGCTTCCGTTCACTACCGGCTGGAATGTATCCTGTGAATCGGGCAGCTTAATTCCCTTACCGTCACTCTGATAATACAGTTTGCCGTCCGTGCCCGCGAGCTGCTTGTTAAAATACTTTTCCAGACCCATAATCGCATTGCCATCCCTGTCGGTATAGCCCAGGATATGTGCAGCGAGTGAGTCCTTCGGATAATAACGTTTCTGTTCCCTGACCAGCCCGACTCCGGTTTCCAGCGTATCATGCTCTTTCTTAAGCTTCTCGATAAAAGCTGTTACCTTATCCGCCAGGTCCTGGTTAATTTTCCAGCCTTCATTGCGGATTTCACGGTTCTTGTAATACTTGCCCTTCTCATCTTTGGCTTCAACCAGCTTCGTCAGCTCATCCACCGGCTTGTCCAGCAGCTCATTCAGCCCTTGAATAACCTCTGCCCCGATTCCTTTCTCGGCGATGACTTCGGGATTAACTACAACGGTATAAGCAGGAACGTCGCTCGCCAGGACATTACCGTTGCGGTCTTCAATTACCCCCCGGACCGCTTTGATGGTGGAAGTATGTGCCCATTGCTCGGCTGCCGCTTTCTGCCATTTTTCATTTTGCAGCACCTGAATCCAGAATACCCTGCCGACTAAAACAAGAAAAAAGAGGGTAATACACCCTCCTATAAACAGCGTGCGAAGTTTTATTCTTTTGACCATAAGCAAACCTCACAAACTCTAGTATTGCGATTGCCGTTCATCGCTGATTAATTGCCGGCTTCGTCAGTGGCCTGGCTGCTGTTCAGAGGTACATATATGGTTGAATCGGCAGACGGAGTTTTAAAGCCCATATCCTTCGCCTTATCGACCACTGTCTGCTCAAGCTTCTGCTTCTCCATCTGAAAGACGGAAATCTGCTTCTTGCTCTCGGCAATGGTACGGTCAAGCTTTTGTGCCTGCATGTTCAAATCGTAAATATGGACGTAACGCCAGACTAAAGAGGCAGCGACCAGAATAAAGGTGGCCAGCGTCAGCATATACAGAAGCTTCTCCTTCAGCGGAAGAACTTTCCGCCTGGTGACAACTTTCGTCTTCTCACGGTAAAGCGGGTTTACCTCTTCTTTTCTCTTAGGTTGAACTGCCAAATTTCCGCGGGTATAGGCCATCTCTGACTCTCCTTTATCGTCATTTACAATTTCTCAGCAATGCGCAGCTTAGCGGAACGGGCGCGTGAATTCAGCTCCAATTCCTCTTCTCCAGGCACGATAGGCTTGCGGTTGATCAGCTTCAAAGTGCCTTCGGAACCGCACACGCAGTACGGAAAGTCAGGCGGGCAGGTGCATCTGCTTAAATAGCCGCTGAAAATCTGCTTACAGATCCGGTCCTCCAGGGAATGGAAGGTAATGACCGATACCCTTCCTTCAGGTGCCAGACAGCGTACAGCTGCATGCAGCCCTTCTTCAAATGCGCCAAGCTCGTCATTCACTGCTATCCGCAGTCCCTGAAAGCTGCGTTTGGCGGGATGCCCCCCTGTTCTGCGTGCAGCTGCAGGAATCCCCTCCTTGATCAGCTCAGCCAGCTCGCCGGTATTCTCCACCGGACGCTCTTCTCTCCGCTCAACAATCTTGCGGGCAATCCGCCGGGAGAACTTCTCTTCCCCGTACTGGAAAAGCACCTGGGCTATTCTCTGCTCCGGCCAGCTATTAACGATCTCGTATGCCGTCAGCTCTGCCGACTGGTCCATCCGCATGTCCAGCGGAGCATCGTGATTGTAGCTGAAGCCCCGTTCCCCTTCATCAAACTGCGGGGAGGATACGCCCAGATCGAACAGAATCCCATCCACCTGGGGAATCCCGTCCTTCTGTGGAACAAACGGCAAGCTCTTCAGCACCTGCTCCAGCTCGCGGAAGTTAGTCTTAACCGTAACCACCTTGTCGCCATACTCCGCAAGTCTTTCTTTGGCATTATTAAGCGCCCAGTCATCCTGATCCAGACAGATCAGCCGGCCCTCGCCGCTAAGCTTGGACGCAATAAGCGAACTGTGTCCGGCTCCTCCGAGCGTGCAGTCAACATATATGCCATCCTTCTTGATGTGCAGCCCTTCTGTCGCTTCTTCCTTAAGCACCGTGATGTGGTGAAACAAGCTGCATCCCTCCAAGGCAGTAATTCGAATTTGTATGTTTATAGATCAAAATTGAAATCCACCAATTTCTCGGCAATTTCGTTGAACGATTCCTCTGACTGCTCGAAGTACTGCTCCCAAAGCTCCTTGTTCCAGATCTCCACCCGGTTCGAAACGCCTAGAATAACACAGTCCTTATCCAGCTTGGCATATTGCCGCAAATTCCCCGGCAGATTAACCCTGCCTTGCTTGTCCCATACACATTCGGTCGCTCCCGAGAAAAAGAACCGGCTGAAGGCACGGGCATCCGATTTCATCAGTGAAAGGCTTTTTAGCTTTTGCTCCATGATTCCCCATTCTTCCATGGGATAAACAAATAAGCAGGAGTCGAGGCCGCGGGTCGCCACGAAGGAGGTTCCGAGCAATTCACGGAACTTAGCCGGGATAATAATCCGGCCCTTGTCGTCAATGCTATGCTGGTATTCCCCCATAAACATGAGCTTTCCCCACCCTTAAGTACTAATTCCCCACTTTGCCCCACTTTACACCACTTAAGCATAATAGATTCGCCACTAAAAATCAAAAACCTTTTTCATAAGCAAGGTAATTTTTTCTTGTTTGTCAAGGGGGTTCCGCCGGATCCGCCCAAAAATAAAAACCCGGGCCAATTGATTGGCTCCGGGTTATTTCAGATCCATACCATTAATCGTTCAGATTCCAGCTGTCGAGATAGTCCACCTGCGCCTGGGTCAGGCTGTCGATAGAGATACCGAGACTCTCCAGCTTATAACGTGCGACCTGCTCATCAAGGGCATAAGGTACGTTTTCTACCTTGACTCCGATGTCTTTATAATTGTCATTCACATATTTGAGGGATAATGCCTGAAGGGCAAAGGTAGTATCCATAATCTCTGCCGGGTGGCCGTCCGCAGCCCCCAGGTTTACCAGCCGTCCTTCAGCCAGCAGGTACAGCTTGCGCCCGTCCTTCAGCTGATACTCCTCGATATTCTTGCGTACGGTCCGCTGTGAGACTGAGCGCTCGGCAAGCTCCGGCTTGTTCACTTCCACATCGAAGTGTCCGGCATTGCAGAGAATTGCGCCATCCTTCATCACATCGTAATGCTCCCCGCGGATCACATAACGGTTACCGGTGACGGTAACGAAGAAATCACCCAGCTTCGCCGCTTCCGTCATCTTCATGACATGGAAGCCGTCCATATGTGCTTCAACCGCCTTAATGGCGTCCACTTCAGTAACGATTACGTTAGCGCCCAGGCCTTTGGCCCGCATCGCCACACCTTTACCGCACCAGCCGTAACCGACCACCACTACCGTTTTGCCGGCCACGATAAGGTTGGTTGTACGTACAATACCGTCCCATGCTGACTGCCCGGTACCATAGCGGTTGTCGAACAGATATTTGCAATAGGCGTCATTTACCGCAACCATCGGGAATTTCAATATCCCCTGCTTCTGCAGTGCCTTCAGCCGGATGATGCCGGTAGTCGTTTCTTCCGCACCGCCGCGGATATTCTCCATCAGGTCAGGGCGCTCAGAATGCAGCAGTGTCGCGAAGTCCCCGCCGTCATCAATGATGAGGTCCGGCTTGCTCTCCAGCGCCTTAATATTCAGCTCCTTGAATTCCTCCGGAGTCGGATTGTACTTGGCGAAGACTGTAATCCCGTCCTCTACAAGCGCAGCACACACATCATCCTGTGTAGACAGCGGGTTCGAGCCCGTAATGGTAACCTCTGCCCCGCCTGCCTGTACTACCTTGGCCAGATAAGCTGTCTTGGCTTCCAGGTGCAGAGTAATCGATACCTTAAGGCCTTTGAACGGCTGCTCCGCCTCGAATTGCTCACGGATACGGTTCAGTACCGGCATATGCTGGCGAACCCAGTCGATTTTGAGATGCCCTTCAGGAGCCAGTGACAGATCGGCGACAATACTTTTGTCTTTGGATGAATTCATGATAATCCTCCTTAAATAAATGGGATATGCGACAGCTTCTATATTTTTCCTACATATAAATAATGCGGTGTGTTCCGCTGTAGTCGGCCGGTATGTCCATCAGCTCTTCCAGCCACCGGGGGCCGTAACGGTTCAGGTAATACATTATATTGTAGACCCGCTCCTGCAGTTTACCAAGCGGCATCAGCGAGAGCTCAATCCGTTCCCACTGGCGCAGCGCCGCCTCATTCTGCTTCTCCATCGCATCCAGGGCTTTGCCCTGCAGAAATGAGATCTGGTCTATAATCTTATCCTTGTTGCTGTTGCCCAGCTTCAGCAGTCCGGCCTGAATCCCGCCAAGCTGCTCAATCAGCGGCCCGTACATCGCGGAGAATGCAGCTTTAGCCTCTTCGAATTTTTCCTCCAGCTTCATTTCATCCTGTGCGGTCAGCCATTCTTTGCGTTTAGCCTCCAGGCCAAGGCGCACATCTGTGAAGGCCAGGCCGTATTTGTCCATATGCTTGTGCAGCGTTCCTTCTATAATGGTAAATGACATGCGCGGAATGATCAGCGGCATCTGCCCGCCCATCACCCTGAAGGCCAAATGCGGAATTGCCCAGTAGGCCATTTCACCCTGCCCAAGCACCGTTGCCAGAACTGGCAGCACATAATCCTGCATCAAAGGGCGCGTCAGCACATTATTGCTGAACCGTTCAGGATGGCTATCCAGCAACTCCAGCAGCTCTTCCCTGGAAAAGGATACGGCTGCCTTGCGGTCTGCGAACCGGCCATCCGCTTTATGAAGCAGCAGGCGTGCGCCTTCATGAATATAGAAGAGATTCGCATTCCCCGGTGTGACATCCGCCTGTAGCGCATAACCGCTGGAAGTAATACGTTCTGCACCTTCCAGATATGCAGCCTCCAGCTCATCATTCCGTTCAATCATTGCAGCGAACATTGGCGCCTCCAGCCTGCGCAGTGCAGGATCTGCCGAATCGAGCAGAATTAAGCCGGAAGACCCGAACAGTGCGCCCATTAGCTTGGCGAACGCTGCAGTCACATTATCAGCATTCTGTGCAGCTGCATTTACAAATTCCATAATCTGCGGTTTGAAATCACTGTCCTGCAGCAATCCGTCCAGCTGTTGTATCACCTCAAGCCAGCTTTCTGCATCCACCTTGACTGTACTGACAGAGCTTCGCGGTCCTTCGCTCTTATCCAGCTTGATCCGGGAAATTTCGCCCGCCCGGTTAAGCACATATGTGTGATTAACCTCATCCCAGTCATGATCCTCACCGGCAATCCAGAAGAGGGGAACAACTTGCCGTCCCAGCTGCTCAGCAGCTTCCCGTGCAGCTTTAATGGTAGTAATCGCCTTATATACTACAAAGAGAGGGCCTGTAAACAGTCCGCTCTGCTGGCCGCCGGTCACTACGAGTGTCTCAGGCTGCTCAAGCAGGTCCAGCGAACGGACGACAGCCTCGTGGGGATTATGCTGGCTGTTATAGCTGCGTAAACACGATACAACCGCTGACCGGTCTGCCCGCCCGCTTGCTGTACTGTCCAGCCAGGCTGCCCGCATAGTGCGGCTCTCCCGTTCCCGGAAATCTCCGCCATACAGATGTCCCACAGCTTCATATTGATGTATAAAGTCACTTGCGAGCGCTGATCCGCCCGGAAGTGGTTCTGGCACAACATTCATATCCACTTGCCTCCTGTCTAACAATTAACTGCTTTATGTAATCATAAATCCGGTAAACCCTTTATGATTGTATCCAAAGTGAAGGGCGGCGTCAAAAAAATGAAGCACGCTCATGTACTGATCCGGTCTTTCATCAAGTAGAAACGGATAAATTCTTATAATTTTAGAAATAGGCGAGAGCTGAACGCTCCCGCCTACGGTAAGGTTACTGCAAATATCAGGTTCACTTCTGCTTCAGGAACAAACCGGATTAGGCAAATTGCTTCGCGACGAAATGACCCTTCGACACTTCCACAAGCTCATAATCGCTGTCGTTTGTTTTCTCATTGGCAGCATAAATCGGGCTGCCCAGTTCGTCATGCAGATGAATGCGCTTCTTGTTCGCTTCAACTTCCGGATCCGGCTCCGGAATTGCCGAGAGCAGCGATTTCGTATATGGATGAATCGGATTAGCATACAATTCTTCGCTCTCCGCAAGCTCAACCATTTTGCCCAGGTACATAACCGCTACACGGTCACTGATGTGCTTAACCATGGACAAGTCATGGGCGATGAAAAGATAAGTGAGCCCGAGACGGTCCTGAAGCTCTTTAAGCAGGTTGACAACCTGTGCCTGAATAGATACGTCGAGGGCAGAGATCGGCTCATCGCAGACGATGAACTTCGGATTAACCGCAAGGGAGCGGGCAATCCCGATACGCTGGCGCTGGCCGCCTGAGAACTCATGCGGATAACGTGTAGCATGATCGTGGTTCAGCCCGACCATATCCAGCAGCTCTTCAATCCGTTTCTTGCGTTCAAGCCGGCTTCCGGCCAGGCCGTGAATGTCCAGCGCTTCACCAATGATATCAGATACCGTAAACCGCGGGTTCAGCGAGGCATACGGATCCTGGAAGATCATTTGCATATCACGGCGCATAGCCTTCATTTTGCCCGGAGGCAATTTGTAGATATCCGTACCATTGTATTTCACGCTTCCGGCAGTCGGCTCATACAAACGCAGAACCGTACGGCCGGCAGTAGTTTTACCGCAACCGGACTCCCCTACCATACCCAGGGTTTCGCCTTCACGAATCGTGAAATTAATATTATCAACCGCCTTAAGAACTCTTCCCTTACCCACATTGAAATATTTCTTAAGACCCTCTACTTCAATCAGATTCTTACTCAAACGAACTGCACCTCCTTGGCCATCGAATGCAGACTCCAGCAGCGCGCCATATGCGTTTCGCTGAATTCTGTGGCGCCGGGATCGATCCTTTCACAGACATGCATCGCTTCGCTGCAGCGTGCTGTGAAAGGGCAACCGACCGGCGGCTTAATTAGATCCGGGGGAGTTCCGATGATCGGAATCAGCGGCTCACCCTTCTTTTGGTCAAGACGCGGCATCGACCGCAAAAGACCTTTGGTGTAGGGATGCTGGGGATTCTTGAAAATCTCCCAGCTTGTACCCGTTTCGACGACTTCACCGGCATACATTACGATGACCCGGTCACACATGCCGGCAACCACTCCGAGATCATGTGTAATCAGGATGATGGAGGTCCCCAGCTTGTGCTGCATCTCTTTCATAACTTCCATAATTTGCGCCTGAATGGTTACGTCAAGCGCCGTTGTCGGCTCGTCTGCGATAAGCAGAGCCGGGCGGCAGGCCAAGGCAATAGCAATCATTACGCGCTGGCGCATTCCGCCGGAGAATTCGTGGGGATATTGGTTAAAGCGAGCCTCCGCATTTTTGATGCCGACTAACTCCAGCATTTGGGTAGCTTGCTTCTTCGCTTCGGCCGCTGACATATTCTGATGTTTGATCAAAACTTCGGTTATCTGTTTGCCCACTTTGATAGTTGGGTTCAAAGAAGTCATCGGGTCTTGAAATATCATGCCAATATCTTTGCCGCGAATACTTTCCATTTGTTTCATGCTAAGGTCCAGCAGATTCTTTCCTTGAAAAACAATCTCGCCTTGCTTCACTTTGGAGAGCGGGGCAGGCAGCAGCCGCATAATCGACTGGGCAGTGACACTTTTACCGCTGCCGGATTCACCGACAATGGCAACAGTCTCCCCTGCGCCTACTTCAAAGTTCATGCCGCGTACAGCCTGAACTTCTCCGCCTTTTACAAAAAAGGAAACATGCAAATCACTGATTTGCAGAATGGGTTCCATCATTGTTCACCTCCTATTTCTTCAGCTTAGGATCCAGTGCATCACGAAGACCGTCACCAAAAATATTAAAGGAAAGCATGGTCAAGCTGATCAGAATAGCCGGGAACAGGAAGCGCCACGGATAATACAGCCAGCCGGTCAGTGAGTCATTGATCATCGATCCGAGTGAAGCTACAGGAGCCTGTACACCAAGTCCGAGGAAGCTCAGGAATGCTTCAGCAAAGATGGCATTTGGTACAGACAGCGTAATCGTTACGATAATTGGGCCGACAGCATTCGGCAAAAGATGCTTGAACAGCAGTCTCTTGGAGCCTGCACCCATGGAACGGGAAGCCAGAACGAACTCACGGTTCTTCAGCTGCATGATCTCCCCGCGGACAATCCAGGACATGGTGATCCAGCCCGTTATCGTCAGTGCCAGGATAATTGTCCCGAGGCTCGGTTCAAGTACAACCAGGAGCAGGATAACAACCAGCAGGTAAGGAATGGAGTACAGAATTTCTGAAATTTTATTCATGATATTGTCTACACGTCCGCCGAAGTAGCCCATGATACCGCCATAGATAACCCCGATCAAAAGGTCAATCGCCGCCGCAGCAAGACCAACAATCAGCGAGATGCGTGCCCCGTACCAGGTACGGACAAAAATATCGCGTCCGAGATCATCGGTACCGAACCAGTGCTCGGATGAAGGAGGCTTATTGGTGCTGAGCAAATCATTAGAATAGTAATTGTACTTTGAGAACAGTGGAGCGATCAGCGCTGCAAGTACAATCAGCCCGAGAATACCCAGTGCAGTCATTGCCATTTTATTCTGGCGCAGACGCTCCCAGGAATCACGCCAAGCCGACAGGCTTTCACGCTGAATGACTTCAGCCTGTTTCTCATCAATTCCAACCTTACGGAAATCATCCGGTTTCAGGTCCGCATGCTGCGGTACCAAGTTTTTGTCAGAAGCCAATCTTTAGCCCTCCTTTCCGCCCGTTAGTTTGATACGAGGATCTACAAACACATAAGCAATATCCGTAATGAAGCGGGCAAGCATCAGAAGTACACCGTAGAAGATCGTAATCCCCATAATAACGGTATAGTCACGCACACCGATGGCTTCAACGAATTGCTTGCCGATTCCGCCGACACCGAAGATCTGCTCAATAACTACAGAACCAGTTACGATATTGGCAGTCATAGGTCCCATGTAGGTTACAACCGGCAAAATACCGTTACGGAGGACGTGGCGGCTGAGAATTGCAGCCCAGCTCAGACCTTTGGCTTTCGCAGTCTTAATGTAATCCGCATGCAGGACTTCCAGCATACTTGAGCGCGTTAACCTCGCTATAAAGGCTATCGGCTGGGCCGAAAGTGCGGTTACCGGCAGGACATAATACAGCGGGCCTTTAAACCCGGAAACGGGGAACATGTGGAACTTATAGGCGAACACATACTGCAGTAGAGAGGCAACCACGAAGCTCGGTACTGCAATCCCAAGCACCGCCAGCACCATTGCCGCACTGTCGATGAACTTCCGGTGATAAAGTGCAGCCATCATGCCGAGAAAGACACCGACAATAACCGACACAATAATTGCAATAACGCCAAGCTTCAGCGATGCTGAAAACGTTTGTCCGATCAGATGTGTTACATCCTGGTTCAGACGCTTCATAGATACACCCAGATCACCTTGGACGATTTCACCCAAATACTTGAAATACTGATGATAGAGCGGCTTGTCCAGTCCATATTGCTCGTATAAACGCGCTTTTATTTCCGGCGGAACTTTCTTTTCAGAAGTAAACGGGTCCCCCGGAATGGCTTTCATCAGAAAAAAAGTCGCTGAAATTAGCACAAACAGCGAAACCAGCATATAGAAAAACTTATTGGCAACATAACGAACCATCCCCATCAACACCTCCTTTGACATTTTTTTGAGACACATAATTAGATTTTATGAAAAAAATGGCCATTTGTCTAATTTCTTATTTTGTAAGTTCGTGAAATCTTTAACAAATAGCCTGAAATGCAAAAAAAAGGGATATATATGGAATTCCACATATATATCCCGAAGTATACTGCTACCTTCAGACCCCACTATTCAGTTAAGTAAACTGAAGGTTCTACAATTCTTAGTGCTCGAGCAGGTAGCCACGAGTGAAGTCAATTGCACCGCTGAAGTCAAGAGTTACACCTTTGAGGTACTCTTTAGTCAGGGAGTTGTTTGTGTAGTAGTAGAACGGAATCAGGATCATATCATCTTCGATGATCATCTTCTCAGCCTTAGCAAACATTTCTTGGCGGGCAGCCAGGTCAGAGCTTGCTTTAGCGTCAGCGATCAGCTTGTCATATTCAGGGTTAGCGTAACCAGTATCATTGTTACCGCCGCCTGTTACCCACATATCCAGGAAGGTCATTGGATCATTGTAATCCGCAGTCCAGCCAGCACGTGCGATCTGGTAGTTCAGGTTTTGACGGTTGTCGATGAATACAGCCCACTCTTGGTTCACAGTGTTAACAGTGATGCCCAGAGCTTGTTTCCACATATCAGCTACAGCCAAAGCAATTTTCTTGTGGCCTTCACTTGTGTTGTAAGACAATTCAACCGGTGGCAGTTCAGTCAGACCTTCTTCAGCCAGACCTTCAGCAAGCAATTTCTTAGCTGCTTCTGTATCTTCTGTGAAGTAGCTGTCTTTAACAGCATTACGGAATTCGCCGTCAGCGCCGGCGATACCCGGAGGTACGAAACCGAATGCCGGAAGCTGTCCGCCCAGTGTTACGTTGTCGATCAGCGCTTGACGGTTAACAGTCATCGCCAAAGCTTTACGGATTTTTACGTTGTCGAAAGGTTTTTCAGTGATGTTGAACTCATAGTAGTAAGTACTTGCAATACCTTTTCTTTGGAACTCGTTAGGAAGCTCTTTTTGAACGATTGGAATCTGTTCCTGCGGGATTTCACCGTGTGGTGCACCAGCGCGGTCAAGTTCGCCGTTCTTGTAGCTCAGCAGTTCAGTTGCGCCGCTGTTAACCAGGGAGAAGTCGATTTTGCTAAGTTTGATGTTAGCAGCATCCCAGTACTTATCATTCTTGCTTACTTGCAGGGATTGGCCGGTAGTCCATTCAGTCAGTGTGAACGCACCGTTAGTAATCATAGTGTCTTTGTTAGTTGCCCATTTAGCATTACCCTCAACGGATTTGTGTACAGGGTAATAAGTATAGAAGGACAGAAGTCCAAGGAAGTAAGGAGTTGGTGCTTTCAGCGTAACTTCCAGAGTTTTCGCGTCAACAACTTTTACGCCAACTTCGTTGAAATCTGTAACTTTCTTTCCATAATATTCTTCAGCATTCTTCAGGTAGTACAATTGGTATGCGTAAGGTGCAGTTGGATCAGTGTTAGGATCCAGCACGATTTTCCAGGCGCGGAGGAAGTCAGCAGCTTCTACAGGGTCGCCGTTGCTCCATTGTGCATCACGCAGGTGGAAGGTATATACCAGGCCGTCAGCGGAAATATCCCAGCTTTCAGCAATTCCTGGCTCAGCTTGGCCAGTTTCGTCATTCATGCGTGTCAAGCCTTCATACATAGTTTTCAGAACGGTGTTTGCTTGGCTGTCCTGAGCTTGAGCAGGGTCAAAGGTAGGTGGTTCTGCAGTCAGGTTGACTCTAAGGGTCTGATCAGCAGCAAGCTTCTCTTCACCAGTTGCGTTTCCTGTGTTCGTGTTGCCGCCTGCATTTGTTGCTGCAGCGTTAGTGCCGCTGTTTGCATTGTTGTTTCCGCCGCAGCCAGCAAGCACTGTGCCGATAACCAAAACTAATGCGAACATGAGCAAAAGACTTTTACTCTTCTTCATCTAGCAGTTCCCCCTAAATAGAATGTGGTATATGGTTTATGATTATACAACCAGTGGTCAAAAAAATCTAGAGCTATATTTTCTGAAAACGACTTTTTTTTAAATCTTTAAAGTTTTGTGACGCTGCCGCTTCACCGGAGCAGTGGAACATTACATCGCTTGTGATATGTATTGTATGAGGCCTATAACCATAAATAATACGTAACTTACACCCAAAAAGAAGAACGCAAGACGCCAAACTGCCCGGAATAACCGTTTTCCGTCAACCTTTCCTTTGAGCCGGTTTTGCGCACCGCCAATCAGTCCGGCGGATATTAATACAATAAGTAGTATAAGATAGAACCCGAAAGTCGAATCAAATACGATATTAAACAGACCGGACACCGACATCAGTAAAAATAATGTAGTTACATCCATTGCAAGTAAAAATATTTTCCTTTTCTCTATTTTGAGACCGATACCCGCAAAATATACAATTAAAAAAGGAACAATCGGAATAACGCTAAAGACGCCGAACGAATTCCGCAGAAATTCCAAACAGCCTCACCTCTCCCTCACAGTCATGCCGTCTACCAGACCGCAAATCCAGCGGTGCAGCGGAACCTCAAGCCCCCGCCGCAGCCCCATATTTACAATGCTTCCGTTAATCCAGCTGATTTCTGTTTCCCTTGAGGCCAGCACATCGGCCAGCATCGAAGAAATATTGCCCGCTGTAGCCCGGCAAACCTCCAGAATAGCCTCCCAGGTATGCGGATCATAAGAGATATCGCTGGCATCGTATACTTGTACTGCCTCTGTATACAGCGCCTTCATAATCTGCACACGCTCTGATGATGCCAATAATTCGCCGTTTGGGACCCGCCAGATTGCGGTTAGAGGATTAATAACAGCATTGATTAAGAGCTTCCGGTAAATGATGGTATCCACTTCTTTCGACAGAGAGGCGTTAAATCCTGCTGCGGCAAGCGCCTGAACGAAACTAAATGCGTTTTCATTAAAGGAATTCTGCCCATCCAGCCCCCCATCTGCTGTAAACTGGCTGCTTCTTCCTATACATAGCTCTCCTCTGCCAGCATGAATAACCTCTGTTAATGTTTTTCTTTTGGCTGCTTCTGTGGTTACAGCCGCCCATACTGCAGACGCTGGAAGCAGCTCCTGGAGCAAGTCCAGATGTCCCCAGCCGTTCTGAAAACAAACCATGTTCAGCCTGCAGTGCTTCAATGGAGACAGAAGCGCTTTGAATTCCCCGTGCACCACCTTTTGCTTGACCGTCAGCAGTGTCCAGTCACCTGGATCGGCCAGTTGCGCCTGCGCATAATGCTCCACAGTCTCAGCTTTGAAGCTGCTGCCCGGCACAGATACAGCCGCGCTGCCATCTTCATAGCTGACCGTTATGCCGCTGCGGGCCAGTTCCACGCATTGCTGCCGGCTCCGGCACCACACTCTGACTTCCGCTCCTGTACCTGCTAGCATTCCGGCAAGAAGCAAGCCTAATGATCCGGCACCAATAATATCGAACTTCATGCGAGCACTAACCTCCCGGCCTCCGATAATTTTCCTAATTATATCCTGCCTGTCCCGGCAAAGGCAAAAACAAAACAAATAGCCCCACAAAGTGGGGCTTTGGCTTCGAGGTTGACGCAGGTACTTTGCGGGTCCCCAAAACATATAAATTCTTATTTTTCAAAAAATCCTGCAGCCACAGTGCTGTCGGGCACCGGATTGCAGGATTTGCGGGATTCAACTGCTATTCGATCCGTTCCAGATTGCCATTCGCATCCATCTTGAACCGGGTCTTCATTTCCTCTTCCTCTTCATTGAGAAAAGCAAGTCTGCGGGCCCGGTCCATGATCTGGATCAGCGCCTTGTAATCATCATTGACAACACGGTAATCACTCTGGGCGAGATTAACTTCCTTGGATAACCGTTCATTCTCCGCCCTAAGCTCAGTTAATTCATCTTCCTTCTCACGCAAATCCCGCTCCAGCATCTTCAGCTGGCGGCCAGCCTCCTGAATGGATCCTTTCCATTGCCGGAGAAACCGGATTACAGCATCAACGGATAAGCTGTTCTCGCTCAACCCTTCAGCACGCCCGTATTCCTCTTCAATGTCTCCAAGAATCAGCCCGGCTACCTGCGCCCCCCGGGATGCAGGCTGTTTTTTCAAATAACTCCGCTTCTGCCGCTGGCCTTTGGCAATTCCGATCGCATCCTCGTAACTCTTGCGCACGCAGCTGTTCCAGCGGAAACCGCAGGCAGCCGAAGTTCTGCCGATCTTCTCACCTACCTCTTCGAAAGCAGCAAGCTGTGTACTGCCTTCACGGATATGACGCAGCGTTACTTCTGCCAATATCAGATCATCTTCCGCACTCCAAGCATCCTGTCTAACGGCTGTCATAAAGCCTAACCCTCCTAACAACATCATGAAATAACCATCTTCAGAACCGGCAGCTCCGCCGGGTGGTGAATAGGGATAAAAGCTGCTTACTCCATTTCTATGCCTCTATCAGAGTTCATAGAATCTATTTGATACTAAATTGTATTGCCAATTTGCCCGCACATCATACTTGTTATGCTATAAATTCTCCATTTCCGAGAGAATAGCTTGTGTCAATAATAAAAATCATAATTTTTATAAAAAACTCTATTTTTTTCAATGAATTCGTTTACAGTGTTTTTGTGAGCCGTTATAATGGAGAGTAAGCAGCTACAGCCGGATTCATACTGGAAGGGGGATTTTCTCTTGGACCGCATGTTTCGCGTATTGGGATTTTTCACACTTGTCATCGGACTTATGGCTTTTGCCGGTGACCTTACGGAAATGGCCCTGCTTTTCTTTTTGCAGACCGCATTTTTTGTGATCCTTGGCTACATGAAATTCACCGAGAAAACTTACATTCTGCTCTTCTGGGGTTATATGATCCTGACTTTTACCGGCTTCAGTTATTGGACGGTCTTCCAGATGGGCTTGCCGCTGTAACGCATAGTCATGGATGAAACTTTGAATTCCGACTTATATATTGGGGCTCCCCGTAAAGCATCTGCTTGCGGGGATATTTTGTTTGTCCGGCTGTAGTTCCACGGGGCCAAAACAGGGTATGATATTTTAACAGGCCGAATCATATTAATAGTACATACCTGACTTATACTTTATTCAAGGTGGTGATGTGGTGTTATTCCGCAATTCCTTTCGCCGTTCATTTACAATTATGCTCATACTCACCTGCACCCTTCTCCTGCTGCCTCCGCCTGTGTATTTGTCTGCCGCCGGTCCTGATACCGGGGCCAGCACCGCAGCGCCTTCGATCCCGGATAATGAAGAGACCCGCAGACTGCTGGAGCAGACCCTCTCTTCTGCAGAAATTGAACGCGAGATTGTCCGGATTACGGCAGAGCAGCAGACGTTAGCGCGTAAAGCTGCCGGGCTGAAGGAGCAGGCAGCGGCACAGCAAACAGCCATTGCCGATAAGCAGGAGCGTGCCGGCGCAGTTGTCCGGGCTTACTATATGGGAGAACGTGACGGCCTGCTTACTGCCTTCCTGTCCGCCAAAAGCATCAGCCGGATGCTTGCCCTGTTTGATTACTACGAGATTATAATGGGGCGCGACAAGGAAACGCTATCGGCGTATGAGGCACAATATAAAGAACTGAAGGCTACACTTACAGCTGCCGAACGCAGCTCTGCCGAGCTTGCAGAGCTCAAAACAGCGCTGGAAGAGCAGCAGAAACGTGTGCTTGCCCTAAATGAGCAGATTGAAGGGGGCATTCGGGCCAGTACCGATCCGGAACGTATGGGGCTGCTGCTGGAGGAGTTCAGTAAATATTGGGAGAACATCGGGATTCACGAGGTGCGCACTTATTTCAAAGCGTTATCGTCCGCGATGAAGCATCTGCCGCAGTTTGTGCAGAATCGTGACGGAGTGCTGGTGCGCAAGGGGATGACTTACAATCTTGCCCTGAGCCAAGAGGATTTGAATGAATTTCTGGTTTCACAGAATAAGCTGTTCAAGGATTTCGGCTTTGCGTTCAAGGATAACGAGATTACGGCCAGCGGCAAAAGCGGAGGCCTGTCGCTGAGTCTCACTGGCCATTATACGATTCAAGACGAGCCGGTTAACGGCCTGATCTTTCATGTGGACAGTATTGTATTTAACGGATTACAGCTGCCGGATACAACCCGGCAGGAGCTGGAGGAAGAATTCGATCTCGGCTTTTATCCGGCGAAAATCGTCTCCTTCCTGCGTGCTACTGAAGTATCCAGCATGGACGGTGTGCTCCATGTGAAGCTGTCCCTCTCATTCTGATGTCCCGGCAAGGGCTGCTTCATAGCCGGCGGCATCCACTTTGCCGGTCAGCAGCAGCATTGCCGCTGCCGCTGACCGGCTCCAGATACCTCCGGGTTCACTCCCGGGGGTATCTTCGTCTCTCAGGAATACTCCGTAATCAAACGGAAGCCGGGTAATTTGCGGCAGGCCCGAGCGGTACAGCTCATCCAGTGCCGGGAGGCGGTCCGTATTCTCCAGCCATTCCAGCTGCGCCGAGCTGGAAGTCACATAAGCGAGCCATTTAACTGCTGCTTCCGGACTCCCGGATTGGGCCGGCAGTGCAAGAAAACGGCTGTTGACCGTTTCATCAATCCTCGCTCCCTCCCGTTCCTGCGGCGCCTGCACAGCCAGCGTCGAATTCCCGTGCACCTTCCATTCGGAGAGCGGCACCGCAGCTACTGCCAGCTTGCCGTCCTGCAGCATGTCCCATATCTCCCCGTTGAAGCGGCTGGTCAGATAAAAGAATCCCCGCGCAGCCTCTGTCCAAAGCGCCTCTTCCTGTGTAGTGTCCAGCAATCCGCCGCCCATACTTTGCAGTACAGCAGCATATCCGTACGGATTCCTTGTATCCATTGCCAGCAGATAGCTGCCCCCTGCTTCCTCAGCCTGCAGCCGCCCGAGCAGCTCTCTCCACTCTTCCAGACTGGAAGGCGCTGCTGCAAGCCCCAGCTCGGCAAGCCGCTGCGGTGAATATACCAGCACATAGGGATCAATATCCAGCGGAACTCCCCAATCATATCCGTTCCATTGCATCTGCGGGAGCAGCATCGTCAGCGGCGTACTTCCAGGAACACTCTGATAGATATCTACAGGCAGCAGATACCCGCGCGAGGCCAGATCATAAATGCTGTGGCCGTCCAGCATCACAATATCCGGGCTTTCCCCGACAGTCAGCTCCTCCTGCAGCTGGGCCGCGCCTGTTTCGGTATCCACATTTGTAAGCAGCACATTCACTCCGCTGGACAACGTATAATTGCTGCTGATCCGTTTCAGCACATTGAATTCACCGGTGCTGAGCGATACGCGGATGCTCAGGCTTTGGTTATCCCCCTGCTCACCGGATGGGGGACGCTCCGATTGGTCCAGAGGCTGTCTGGGGGGATAGCCCCGGTCATCCGTATCCAGCTCCATGCTGGGCGACAAGCTTGTCAGCGACAGCAGCAGAACGGCAAACAGCAGCCAATAGTTTTTGCGTCTCAGCACGTGCTCTCTCCTCCTCTAGCCTTATCTTCCTCATTTTAGCAGACATATAGGCCGTTGTCTGCGTTTGTGAAACCGTTCTCTTTCTATTATATAGGTGTGAACGTTGTGAGGTGAATCGTTTGAAGAACGGGCCGCCGGTTGGGCGGTATTCGCACCTGCGGTGAATATTTGGACTTCCGGCCGCTGTTGTCTCCAGATTTCTTCAATTGGACCGCTGTGCGCGGTTGAAATCCGGAGACAAAGGCGGACGCTCCCGCTCCTCCAGTTCCAAAATTCCCCTCCGGTGCTCCCGCCATATCGGCTCAGCTCTTACAGCCTGACCTCCCTGCCGTTCCGGAGCGGGGCAGACAAAAGCCGGGAGTGGTCATCTCCCGGCCGTGATTGTGCTTATTAACCGGCGGACTGCCGATTGAAGAGCGGGTTCTGTAAGTTGATTTTTCGGGCTGCAGTGATAAAAAAATGTGTATCCAACCCTTGGAGCTGCTACAGCAAATCCGCAGCCAGCTGAGCCAGATGCGAACGTTCACCTTTTTCAAGTGTGATATGGCCGCTGATGCCCTGTGCCTTAAATTTCTCAACAATATAGCTAAGCCCGTTGCTCGCCGCATCCAGATAAGGATGGTCGATCTGCTCCGGGTCACCCATCAGGATAACCTTACTGCCCTCACCGGCCCGGGAGACAATCGTCTTCACCTCATGGCGGGACAGATTCTGTGCTTCATCAATAATAATGAACTGCGACGGAATGGAGCGTCCGCGGATGTAGGTGAGCGCCTCCACCTGGATGCTTCCGAGGCCCATCAGTATTTTATCAATGTCCCCTGCTTTTTTGGTATCAAACAGGAACTCGAGATTATCATAAATCGGCTGCATCCACGGACGGAGCTTCTCATCCTTCTCACCCGGCAGATATCCGATATCCTTCCCCATCGGAACAACCGGACGGGCAATCAGCAGCTTTTTGTACTTATGCTCATCTTCAACCTTGAACAGCCCGGCGGCAAGCGCCAGCAGTGTCTTCCCTGTACCGGCCTTCCCTGTAATGGTTACGAGCGGAATATCATCATTCAGCAGCAGTTCCAATGCCATCCGCTGCTGGGCATTGCGGGCGCTGATCCCCCACACCGCATCATTGCCGAGATATAGCGGCTCCAGGCGGGTGGCATCCCCGTTCACCTTCAGCAGGGCGGATTTACCGCTGCCGATCTCATCCTTCAGGATGATGAATTCGTGCGGGTACAGCGGATAGGACAAAGCCAGCTGCTTAACGGACAAGTGGCGGTGACTGTAATACTCATCAATCAGTGAAGGATGAACCATCAGCGACTGGCAGCCGGAATACAGCTCGTTTAAATCTCCGGTGCGGTCGGACAAATAATCCTCCGGGGTTATGCCGAGTACATCCGCTTTGATGCGGACAAGCACGTCTTTACTTACGAGTACCACGGGGCTGGGTTCAGCCTTTTCATTCTCCTCGTGGAGATAGTTGAGTGCAACAGCCAAAATGCGGTTGTCATTCGTAATTTCACCAAACATTTCTTGTACCTTTACGAAGCTGCGGTGGTTAAGCTCTACCTTCAGCGTTCCTCCATGCTCCAGTACCACACCGCTGTGCAGGTGGCCCAGTTCCCGGAGTCCGTCTAACAAACGTGACACGGTGCGGGCGTTGCGGCCGATTTCATCGGCATTACGCTTCTTGGAGTCGATTTCTTCCAGGACTACAGCGGGAATGACAACTTCATTCGCCTTGAAAGCAAAAATCGAATTGGGGTCGTGCAGTAGCACGTTAGTGTCTAGTACGAATATCTTTTTCATGTAATCCCCTCCACAGCGCCTGGTTTGATTGATCATACATAACTCTATTCAGCAGGGGCAAGATAAGTTAAACAATGATTCATGGCTGAAAGGAGTAAGCACATATGAGAAAATCAATGTGTCTGTTGCTGGTACTGCTGCTGCTGACAAGCTGCGGTATCGCTAATAAAGAGACATCACCCTCTCCTCAGGATAAACAGTCTTCCAAGGCTTTGAGCAGCCAGGGGAACCATGAGGTGCGCACTTTGTCCGAAGACGGGAAGAATGCCCTCAAACCCACGCCGGACGGCGGACAACCTTCTGACGTAAACGGTGAAAGCGAAGTTGCACTTAAGGATCATTTTGAACAATTAGCCAAAAGAGTTCCGGGAGTAAACGGAGCCCACTGTGTCGTAATGAACAACATTGCGGTGGTCGGCATCGATGTCGACGGGTCCCTTACCCGTTCGCGGGTCGGAAGCGTGAAATACTCCGTAGCCGAAGCGATCCGTAAGGACCCGAAAGGCGTAAGAGCCCTGGTTACAGCCGACATGGATTTATCCAGCAGACTGGCCGAGATGGGCAAGCATATTTCCAAGGGAAATCCCGTTTCCGGCTTTGCCTCCGAAATGGCCGATATCATCGGCCGGATTATCCCTCAGCTGCCGGAGGATACCAAACCGCAAGGCAACGGACAATAAATTCCAGTATCCGCCAAAAGTCTAAATAGAGACAAAATCCCCCCATAAAGTGGGGCTTTGGCTTCGAGGTGACTCAGGTACTTTGCGGGGACCCCAAAACATATAAATTCTTGCAAAAAAAGCCTAGTGATGTCACACTAGGCTTTTTGCATGGCGGCAAACACTTGTCCGTCCAGCTTCTCAGCCGCACGCGCATCGTATACCTTAGCATATTTCGGAGCGGATTCCAGATGGGCGCCATAAAACAGCGCATTGCGGACCGCTTCAATCTCAACATCAAAACAGCACATCTTAAAAGGGACATCAGACAGCGGGTCCTGCTTCACTGAAGCACGCCCGTTGATGGCATGAACCGTTCCCTCACCAAATACCGTAACGGTGATCATCGGATTCACTTTCATGTTGTTTACGAGTCTCGAACGGTGGTCTACCGCCAGTCGCAGAGTAGAAGGGCTTACTGCATAGATCCAGGAAATTGCAGTAGACGTAGGCCCGCCGGATTCCGCATCCACAGTATTTAGCAGAACAAAGGTTTCCGACTGCAGCATAGCAAGCAAAGTTTCGTTCAGCTGAGCAACGGCTTCGGACATGATTAGAGGCCCCCTATGCAGCGTGAATGCATTTAATTAATTATATTATAGCACAGCATGAAACTTGCATTCAATTTGTAGATTGTTTCCTGCCTCTTACGGGCTGTCTGACGCAGCAGAAGCTTCGGATGCAGAAACACCGGCAATCCGGTCCTGCAGACTCTTCTTGGCGGCTTCCAGCTCTTTATCGTTAATATATACATAGGGACTGCGCCAGGTTCCGCCAACCGGCACAAATTCGACATCTGCTTTGGAGATGTCCCAATAGGTGGCAATCATACTCTTAATTTGCGCATTTTCAATATCGCTCTCCAGATTATCGTCAACAGCATCCAGTACTCGGCCGATTTTGAGCACGCCGCCAAGGGACTGCATTTGCGAGATCAGCGAATTAAGCACCTCACTCTGGCGTTTATTACGGTCAAAATCATCCGAAGGCTTGGTTTGCGGGCTGCAATTGGATTTACGGTAACGCACATAATCAAGCGCTTTATCTCCGTCCAGCTGTGCCGGTCCCTGCTTCAGATTAATGTTCGTTCCGTCCACGCTATCCGTATAACACATATTCTGGCTGATATTAACGTCTACTCCGCCGAACTCATCCACGATATCCCGGAAGCCCTGGAAATCAAGCACAGTCGCATAATTGACTTCAATGCCAAGATATTTGCCCATCATCGTCTTCATTTCATCCTCGGCCAGAATACCGGAAGTCTTCTCCTTACCCTTGAACCGGGAATAAAATGCATTGATCTTCGTCTTCTTGTATCCGCTCAGCTCTACGTAAGTATCGCGGGGCAGTGAGACCACAGTAGCTGATTTGGTCTTCGGATTGAGCGCAGCAACCATAATGACATCCGTCAGGTTCGACGGGTGCTTCGGACGGTTATCTGTGCCCAGCAGCAGCATGGTCAGCGGCTTCTCAGAAGCTGCTTGCCCTGCCTGAACAGGCTGGTCTACTCCAAACCCGCCCTGATCAAACTTCCAGTACAGGTATCCTGCATAACCCAGTGCCGCAATTACAGCAACCAGGAGGAGAATTAGAAGCAGTCTCATCATTCTGGCGAAGGGTCCGCGTTTCTTAGGCTTTTTCTTATTTGATTTAGCTTTGGGTCTGGCAGCTTGCGTTGCCGCAGCGGTTCTGGGCTGCTGTCTGTTGGTTCTCGGCTGGCCGTTCGATCTGGGTGGCAGACTGCCCTTGTTATTACTCATAATGGAATCAGGTCCTCTTCATTCTGCTGGAATTAAGTTACGTTGTATTAAGATAGACGGTCTGAAGGTGCAAAAGTTGCGCCTATTGCCGCTTCACGGCATCTGCTGCTGCGGCTTTCCGCTTCTGCCGGGCCTCTGCCAGGTAGCGGACACGGACAAGCAGCATCAGGCCAACCGCCACCAGCAGACACTGGATAATCGGCAGCTTGTCATGCTGGAAGATCAGCAGCATGCCTGAGCCAATGGCCATCATAATATAGAGCACGATTTCCTTGCCGACCGGCAGCTTCTGATTGACGCGAAATACACGGTTATACACATAAGTCAGTAGAATAAAAATGACAATGTAAGCGACAATTGGATGCTCAGCGAACCAGCTCTGCACAGCTCGTCACTCCTCCCGGATCTAAGTATCGCTTACATTATATCATCTGCAGCATTTTTATACTGCTTTATATCCCTGCAATTTGAAAGATCTCCCGCACGAAATCATTCCAAGCACACTCCGCAAAAAAATAAAAAAAGCCGCCGGAGGGGTATCCGGCAGCTTATCAGGCAACAGCTTACGCTTGGCTGGCTTGCGCCGCCTTACGCTGTTTCTCTGCACGTTCGCGCTCACCCTTATTCAGGATCTTTTTACGCAGACGAACGGATTTAGGTGTAATTTCACAATATTCATCATCATTCAGGTACTCAAGAGCACCTTCAAGAGAGAACATGCGCGGAGTCTTCATCTTCACGGTTTCATCTTTAGTGGCAGAACGCACGTTAGTCAATGCCTTCTCCTTACAGATGTTAACGATAATGTCGTTATCACGGGTATGCTCACCAACGATCATACCTTCGTAGATTTCTGTACCCGGCTCCAGGAAGAGGATACCGCGGTCTTCTACGCCCATCATACCGTAGAATGTGGAGTTGCCGGTCTCGCTTGATACGAGTACGCCCTGGTGACGTCCGCCAACCTGTCCGCCGATCAGCGGAGCATAGCTATCAAAGGCATGGTTCATTACACCATAGCCACGGGTCAGCGTCAGGAAGTGCGTATTATAACCGATCAGTCCGCGTGCCGGAATCAGGAACTCCAGGCGGACCTGGCCGGTACCGTGGTTGATCATGTTAACCATCTCGGCTTTACGTGTTCCCAGACTTTCCATAACAGCGCCCATGCTTTCTTCCGGAACATCGATCATCAGACGCTCGAGCGGCTCCATTTTGGCACCGTCAATTTCTTTAACGATAACCTCAGGCTTGGAAACCTGCATTTCATAACCTTCACGGCGCATATTCTCGATCAGGATCCCGAGGTGAAGCTCACCGCGTCCGGATACGACAAAGGCATCCGGGGAATCTGTTTCATCTACACGCAAGCTGACATCCGTTTCCAGCTCTTTGAACAGACGCTCGCGCAGCTTACGGGAGGTTACCCATTTGCCTTCTTTACCGGCGAACGGACTGTTGTTCACGAGGAACGTCATTTGCATAGTAGGCTCGTCGATCTTCAGGACAGGCAGCGCTTCAGGATGCTGCGGATCGGCAATGGTCTCACCGATGTTGATATCCTTGATACCGGCAATAGCTACGATGTCGCCTGCGCCAGCTTCTTCAGTCTCAACACGCTTCAGCCCCTGGAAGCCGAACAGCTTCTCGATACGCGCGGTCTTACTCTTACCGTCACGCATAATGACTGTAACCGATTGACCCTGCTTAATGATACCGCGGTTCACACGGCCAATAGCTATACGGCCAAGGTATTCATTGTAATCCATCAGGGTTACGAGGAACTGCAACGGCTCTTCAACCTTCTCGGTTGGCGCCGGGATATGTTCAACGATAGTTTCGTAAAGGGCAAGCATGTTGTCATCCTGTTTCTCAGCTTCCATACTCGACGTGCCGTTAAGGGCAGAAGCGTAAACAACCGGGAATTCAAGCTGATCGTCATTGGCTTCAAGCTCAATGAAGAGGTCGAGAACTTCATCAATAACTTCCTTCGGACGCGCAGCCGGACGGTCAATTTTGTTCACGACAACGATTGGGGTAAGATTCTGTTCAAGCGCCTTGCGCAGAACGAACTTCGTCTGCGGCATGCAGCCTTCATAAGCATCTACAACCAGCAGTACGCCGTCAACCATCTTCATGATACGTTCTACTTCACCGCCGAAGTCGGCGTGTCCAGGGGTATCAACGATGTTGATCAGGTAATCTTTATAGGTAATTGCTGTATTTTTAGCCAGGATGGTAATTCCGCGTTCCCGCTCCAGGTCGTTGCTGTCCATGGCCCGTTCCTGCAAGTGCTCGTGCGCGCTGAAAATCCCTGATTGCTGGAGAAGCTGATCGACGAGTGTTGTTTTACCATGGTCAACGTGGGCAATGATTGCAATATTGCGGATATCTTTTCTTGAATGCATGATTTGTATCCAAATCCTCTCATTTATCAAATTAAAAATGTTTAAATTCATAGCATGTCACGGCAGTCTCACAAAAGAAGCGCCAGGCAGAAACCCGACGCTCCAACATATCTATAATAGTATCTTGAAAGCAGTATGAAAAGCAAGTCTTTTCATGAAAAAAACGTTGCCAACTCCGTTTAATTTTTCTAATTTACCAGCCGCCATTCCATTTCTTGCGTTTCCCCGCTCTGCCCCGTCCGAGCATCAGCCATAGGCCCGCAGCAATCAGAACAGCCCCAAGCAGATATAATGCACCAGTTCCGAGTAAGGTGAAGATGAAGAGCACCAGGCTGAGCAGTCCAAGGATAACCGCCGTTGTGGTCAGCCCCCCGTTTCTTCCGGAAGAATATAAGGAATATTCATACAGGCCGACAGCGATCCCCAGCAGGAGGAGCGGCCATAAATGGCTCATCAGTCCCCAGCCCCACATATTGCATATTCCTAAAAGCAGGCCGTATACCGTTAAAATGCCCGCCGGAAGCAGCACAGTGGCAGAAGCGCGGCGCGTGAAGAAGAGCACATGCAGGAACAGGCCCGGAAGCAGAATAACGAGCGGCCACAAGGTACGTCCAAGAAATCCGAATACCCCCAGCTTTCCGAATAAAATTACGATACCGGCGGCAGCGATGAACACACCCAGTTTCATGTCGTTTTTGGAAGACATCTTTCACCCATCCCTTCAAAATTCGTGTCTTTTCTCTGGCCCTCGTCACTTCAGCAGACGGATTCGGCGGCAGGATTCTTTTATATTTTATCTGAAAAATAATTAAAACACCATCATTCTTCGTGTTCTCCGGGTAAATGCACAAAGAGGCTGCACCAAAGCCTTCCAGCTTTTGGTACAGCCTCTATTATTGCCGCTTCTTATCCTGCAGATACTATACGCCGCTTGAACATGCCAGTTAATACTACAATGATTCCCAGAATAACCGGCAGCATCGAGTGGATTGTAGGCAGCAGGAAGGAGAGGACCGCACCGAATTTGGCATCCTGCAGCAGCATATTGCCGGCCGTATAGGCCAGAATGTAGGCTCCGATAAATACCAGTACCGGAAAACGGTGCAGCCAGCCGACAATAATCCCGCTGCCCCAGACAACAATCGGTATACTGATGGCAATCCCGATCACGATTAAAGCGAGGTCCCCCTTGGCAAGGCCGGCAATCGCCAGCACATTGTCCAGGCTCATGATGAAGTCTGCCAGCAGAATGGTCCTTACCGACCTCCACACGCTGGAGCTCCCCTCAATCTTAAGCTCCTCTTCTTCCTCCAGCAGCAGCTTGAAGGAGATCCAGAGCAGAAGTATGGCTCCCCCGGCTTCAATATAAGGAATTTTGAGCAGCAGCACGGCGGCAAAGGTCAGTATACAGCGCAGTCCGACAGCCCCGGCAGCACCCCACCAGACAGCCTGCTTGCGGTGCTTCTCCGGCAGATTTTTGCTGGCCATCGCAATGACCATTGCATTGTCTCCGCTCAGCACCAGATTGATCATCAGTATTTCCCCAAGCAGCACTAACGAATCCATTGTCTCAACCTCCCTGAACTCCATGTAACTACATGTATGCCCAAGGGTGACAAGCTATGCCTCTAAATCATGAATGAGCGGCACCATTCCCGCGTATACAAAACTATAGCCGGAAAATGTCTGTAAAAAATAGGAGTGACCGAATTGAACACATCCGTTACGGATTTCATTTTATCGCTGCTGCATATTGTTTTCCTCGATTTGATTCTGGCCGGAGATAATGCCATCGTAATCGGTCTGGCTGCGCGTAATCTGCAAGGAGGCTCACAGAGGAAAGCTATCCTGCTTGGCACCGGCGGCGCTGTCGTTCTGCGGATTATTGCGACTATTCTTGTCGTATGGCTGCTCAAGGTGCCTTGGCTGCTGCTGTTTGGCGGACTGCTGCTGATCATCATTGCCTTCAAGCTGCTGGCCGGAGACACTACCCAAACGGAGGTGCAGGCCGGAGGCACACTTTGGGCTGCTGTCCGGACGATCATTATAGCTGATGCGGCGATGGGCCTGGATAACGTAATCGCCATCGCCGGTGCTGCCAAGCACAATATAACCCTGGTGGTGCTGGGCCTGCTGATCAGCGTCCCGATCGTTGTCTGGGGCAGTACATTATTCATTAAGCTAATTAACCGGTACCCCTCCATCATCTATCTCGGCTCTGCCGTGCTCGGCTTCACTGCTTCCGGCATGATTGCCGGCGAGCAGCGGATTGCCCCATACTTCGCAGAGCATCCGCTGCTCCACGCCCTGTTCATTGCCTTGGTCATTGCCGGTATTCTCGCTGCCGGCCACCGGAAACGCCGACGTCTGCACAGCGGTGTGAGGGGCAGCGGCACACCCGGTTAACCTCTGGCATAACGCCCCGTTTAGTCTGTCAGGACATCAGAACCAGTCTTCCCGTATTCCGGATTGTATCTGAACTACATCACTTGGTGTCTCGTCGCCATAAGGGGTAATGGACACTGTCTCCGTCCCGGCTACTGCAGCATCGAGCTGTTCCTGATAGCGGGGCAGTGTAGCTTCAATCTTCTCAATAATCCGCATATTCGGATTGGTTGTCGGAGATTTGGGCACGAACAGCGTACAGCAGTCCTCATACGGAAGAATGGACAGGTCGTACGTGCCGATGTTCTGGGAAATGGTGATAATCTCACTTTTATCCATCATCACCAGCGGCCGCAGCAAGGGCAGATCCGTAGCCCGGCCGATAACATTCATACTCGGCAGTGTCTGGCTGGCTACCTGTCCCAGGCTGTCGCCGGTAACCAGGGCAAGTGCCCCTTCACGCTCAGCAAGAGTGGTGGCAATCCGCAGCATCGCCCGGCGCATCAGCGTAATAATCAGATTATCCTGGCCGATGCCTGCAAATGAGGTCTGCACCTCTGTGAATGGCACCAGATGAAGCTTAATCACCCCGGAATAGCGGGAGAGCACCCTGGTCAAGTCTACAACCTTTTGCCGGGCAAGCTCACTTGTATACGGATAGCTGTAGAAATGTACACACTCGACCTCAAGTCCCCTGCGCATAGCGGACCAGCCGGCCACCGGACTGTCAATACCGCCGGAGAGCAGCAGCATGGCTTTGCCGTTCGTGCCGAGCGGAAATCCGCCGACAGCGGCAATATTTTCACAGAAAATATAAGTATGCTCCTCACGGATCTCAATCTTCAGCTCCAGCTGCGGAGACTTCACATCGACGACCAGACCGGAGTAGCCCTGCAGAAGCGGCGTGGCAATCAGCCTGTTCATCTCGATGGAGCCGAACGGGAATTCCTTCCAGACCCGCCGGGCAGTAACTTTGAAGGTTGTTCCTGCTGACGGGGCAATAATATTCAGGAAGTTCCGGCTGACGGCCAGTATATCATCGAAATCCGACCGTGCCGCCTTCACCGGGCTGATTGAAGCAATTCCGAAAACATTCTTCAGTGCTTCTGCCAGCTCCCTGCCCGGCTCTCCGTTCAGTTCAACATAAATCCGCCCGAATTCCTTGCTCAGTACTACACGCGGATATGGTTTAACCATCGCCTTCACATGGCGGAACACCGTCCGCTCAAACCGGCTGCGGTTCTTCCCCTTCAGGATAAACTCCCCGAAGCGCAGCAGCAGCATGTCCGCATATTCCAGACTGCTTCCGTTCCCTGCCCCTTTGGCTCCGGCTGTGGTATCTATATTTGTCATCAGTTAGTTCACGCCTCCTTCGGCAATCTTCAAAGACCGGACGGCAGCAAGCAATGCAGCCGTAAGCTTATCAATATCCTCTTCAGTGTGGCTGTCGCCCAGGCTGATGCGGATGCCGCCCAGCGCTGCAGCCTTATCCCGGCCCATGGACAGCAGTATCCGGCTGGGCTCTGCCAGCCGTGAGGAACAGGCCGAGCGGGTGGCGACTGCCATCCCCAGCTCCTCCAGCCTGCGGGCTAGTACCTCGCCCTTCATCCCGGGATAGGAGAAATGCACAATATGCGGCGCCCCGTCCCCCCTGCTGTTCAGCATAAGCTCCGGGATAGCTGCAATAAATGCCTCCAGCCGCTGCTTAAGCGGAGTAATCCGGCTGGAGAATTCCTGCCGGCGTTCTCCGCTCATGCGCACCGCTTTGGCGGCAGCTACTATATTCGGCACATTCTCTGTCCCGGCACGGCTGCCAAGCTCCTGTGAACCGCCGGTAAGCAGCGGGAACAGGGTGACTCCTTCCCGGACATACAGCAGACCTGTTCCGCGCGGACCGCGGATCTTGTGGGCCGACAGGCTGTACAAGTCCGCCTGCCATTCCTTCAGTGAAGTGGCAAGCTTGCCGTAGCCCTGTACGCCGTCCACATGGAACAGGGTGCGGCGGTTTACGGCCTTCACCTGCTCCCCGATCTCGCGCAGCGGCTGCACCGTACCGACCTCATTGTTCACATGCATCACACTGACCAGCACGGTGTCCCTGTGGACTGCTGCCGCAATCTGCGATGGTTCGACAACGCCTGTGCTGTCCGGTGCAACGAATGTAACCTCCCAGCCCAGCTTCTGCAGCTGGACGCAGCTCTCATAGACAGAAGGATGCTCCAGCGTTGTCGTGACAATATGGCGTCCTCTGCCCTGATATTGCAGGGCTGCCCCTTTCACCGCCAGATTGTTGCTCTCGGTTGCTCCCGAGGTGAAGATGATTTCCTGCGGCTGTACGCCTAGCGCAGCGGCACATACTTCCCGTGACCGCCTGATCAACTTATCTGCCTCAGCCCCGGCACGGTGCAGGGATGAGGGGTTGGCATAATGCTGCCTCATGACCTGCTCCATCGTCTGCACCACCTCTTCGTATGGCGGTGCAGCAGCGGCATAATCCCAATAAAGCATATATCTGCGTTCTCCTTTGCTTCCCGTTAAATTTACTTTCTTAGTATGCGGCAAAAAGGATCAAACGGTCTGCCGCCGCTTGATCCGGCTGGGCAAAATTCCGTTTGATCCTTATATTATAACGCGTATTGCGCGCGGGCGCGTTCTATTTTGGCAATATAGGCCTGGGTTTCCTTGGGCAGCTGCGTAAGATTCGCCATTAATTCCGCATCATTGCTGACGCCAAGCTTGTTCACCCGCCCCGGGCCGGCATTGTAAGCGGCCAGTGCCATTTTCTCTTCTCCGTCATAGCGCTTCAGCTGATAAGAGAGATAACGCACTCCGCCGTCAATGCTCTGGGCAGGATCGAAGGGATTGGATACCCCCAGACCGCTGGCTGTACCATCCATTAATTGCATCAGCCCCTTGGCCCCGGCTGAAGAAACAACATTCGGATTGAAAGAGGATTCCGTATCAATAACCGCCTTGATCAGATCAACCGGCACACCATATTTCGCACTGGCCGTCTGAATGAGCTCTTCATAGTCAGTGGGTATTGTCTGTGTTATTTCCCCGGAAATGCTGTCGTAGGAATCAGAGACTGCACCAAGCTGCTGCCACAGCAGATTGCTTAGTGAAGAGGTATCCGTGAGTGAAGTCAGCGGAATCCCGCCGCTCCCGCTCCCGCCGGTTGCTGATTGCAGGGCTGCCTGCTGAAGCAATGCGGCGAACTCTGCCGCAGATGAACCTGTTACATCCGATGAGACTTTGCCCGCTGCGCCCTTAAGGCTTGAACTTCTGAGATCCACCCATTTCAGCTGCCCGTATCCGCCTGCTGCAGCGGCATCGATTGACATGCGCTCATTCCCTCTTCCGTGTTGAGATCTATATATCCATAGTAATTATATTTAAATTTAAAACACGGCTTTATTTTATAATTATTTTGCTGTGATTGCTATATGGATAATCGAAAAAACAGACTTCAGACCCGTATAGTTAGGTCTGTAAGCCTGTTTTGAATTGGGATATCCGGAATCAGCTTGCTCTAACGGGCAAAAGGAATCAAGACAAAATAGCTTAACGTGGAGACGATACCCAGCCCCATGGCCCAGGCGCCGGCAGTTTTTTGTCCTCTGGCGTAAGCATAATACCCTAATACAGTAGCGATGGGCCCCATAATAATGGACCAGATGAATAAAGAGACCACAGCAAAGCCCAGGCCGATATAACCGATCGACCGGTTATCACTATCCGTCACACTGCTGCCGGAATTTTCTGTTTCCCTGCCGCTTGTTCTCTGCAGCTGTGCCGGCAGCGGGCTCAGCTCGGCGGCATATTCTTCGTCATGTGTTCTGTCCCTGCGGGGATAATCCACCCTGCGCGGGCGCAATATAATTTTCCTGCGTTCCTGCCGGTCAGAGCCGGATTCATCATTATGATTGTCCATTTCGTACCTCCTCTAGGCGTTCGGCTTGAACGTCAGACAACAGGTTGCGGACGAGGTGCCGGCTTGATCCTGATGATTATGAGCCGTCAGCTCTTCGGCATATTCTTCCTTGAAGCGGCTGCCTGCATGCTTGTCGATTTCGATGACGATTTCCTCGGCACGGCACAAATTCTGTTCTCCCCAATAATGACAGTTGCTCACACTGCATTTCACAAGCGGTTTGGCGTTTGTCATAATAATCACCTCGGCTTTATTATGACCCCTGCACGTTTCCGCTATGCGATTAGACGGTTTCCAGTTCACTCGCGCACAAAATTCATTAAAGCGGGACACAAAAAGACCGGGCCGCCATCATCCGTGGCAGTCCCGGTCCCTGTGCAGCGTGCAAAATCAAGGCTATACCTGATTCTGCATCCGTTTCTCCGTCAAATAATCATTTTCATAATAGCTCAGATCATCACGCAGCTCTTCATATACCTTGGTGATCTCCATAATAATGTCGCGCGCCGGGCGGACAGGCTTCTTGCGGAAGCGGATCGCATCCTGGCCGGTATAAGCGTAACGCCCGTCTTCGGAGTAGCTTTCATTTTTAGGATAAAAGAAATTGTTTACACCGAAATGATATACATTATATAACGCTTTTTGTGCGAAAGCTTCATCGAAGTTGGCGCGGCGCAGAGCAACCCCCAGCTTCTCAGAGGACATTTCCGAGAATACCAGCAGATGGCGGAGATCTGACAAGAAACCTTGATAGAAATGCAGCGTTTCTTCATCCCCTTCGGTAACCAGCTGCGGCAGCGCATGCTCGTTCAGGAACAGTTCCATTTTTCCGATTACGGATTTAAGTTTGTCTCTCGTGGATTCACACAATTTCTGCACATTAGCTGCTGACATGGCGGTTGCTCCCCCTTATTAGTCCTTGCTCAGATAGTCGTTAATGACAACTCATTTCAGGTCAATGAATCAAAGTCCTAACTTGATAGTATCACAAATTGTGCCGGGCCTCCACCTGCCGCGCAGGGTCAGGAATCATCCGGTACAGGCCTTAGAAGGCGCTTACTTTCTGATATTAACATAAATCCTCTGACGGCGGTATCCTTTTCTAAGATGCATAAAACTGCCTTCCTCTTCTAAACCTAACAGGTAATTACAATGCCATGAAGGAGCGGAAACCTATGTCACGTAAAAATTTAACCGTTGCAGGCCTGGTTACGGCTGCGCTAACGGTACTGCTGCTTACATTTGCCTTGCGGCCGGACGGCACCAGTACCCTGCGGCAGGCTTCTGTGCCGAATCCCTCTCAGGAAAAAACCATTAAAAAAACCGCCCTGGTACAGGACGTAACGGCCACCGACCGGCTGAACCGCACGGATGCCAGCAGACATCTTCAGACCATGCTCGCGGATACCCATGGCGCTTCCCCGGAGGAGCTCTCTGATTATGCCAAAAAACTGCAGCAGGATCACGGCCATATCACGATGCTGATGCTGCTGGATTTCCGTACCCAGAAGACCACCACCTACAAATCCTCGCTCCCCGAGGGCACCGACCAGGAGAATAAACAGCTGCTGAAGTACCTGAATACCGCCAAGACAGCGATTAAAGGCCATCAGGCCTATGAGTCTCCTTCTTTCATCATCGGCAGCAGGAAGTATTACTTCGTGGCCCAGCGGGATAAGGAAGCGGAGCTCGGCGTAATCGCCCTGATTAATCAGAAAATCCTGGATAAGGTTGCAGAGCATCAGCTCAAGAATCTGCGGCTCATTCCCTATCCGAAGGAAGGCAAGTACCGTGTAGAATCGGTTCATACAGATACCCTGCAGGATATCACTGTGAAGACAGGACATGACAACGAGAATGCCAGCCATTACTACGAGAATGAGATCGTCGTCCGCTTCCAGAACGGTCATCCGACAGCAGCACAGCTGCAGACCATCACGGCCGATATCCGCTGTAAAGAACCGCGCAAGCTGGGCTATGCCTATATTTTCCGTTCGGACAAGATGAACTATTCCCAGCTCAAAACCTACTTCGGCTATAAATGGCATCCGCTGTATACCGAGCCTCACTATATGTACTTAACCAATGATACGTACAGCGAAAATACCGGGGCAGGCGTAATTACGCCGAACGACCTGCTGTTCTCCAGCTATCAGTGGAATCTGCCGGCTATCGAGACGGGGCAGGGCTGGAACCTGTCCAAAGGGAGCAAGGAGGTCATTGTGGCGGTAGTCGATACCGGAGTGCAGGGCAATCACCCCGATCTGGCCGGGCGGCTGCTCACCGGGTATAACGCGATTACAAGCGGCAGCACGCCTGATGATGATGTGGGCCACGGCACCCATGTCGCAGGCATTATCGGGGCACTGACCAATAACGGGGAAGGTGTGGCCGGGATCAGCTGGTATAACAAGATTCTTCCGGTAAAAGCACTCGACAACTCCGGTGCCGGCACCACCTATTCGGTGGCTGAAGGGATCATCTGGGCTGCCGATCACGGGGCTAAGGTCATTAATCTCAGCCTTGGCAACTATGCCGATTCCCAGTTCCTCCATGATGCGATTAAGTATGCCTATGACCGCGATATTGTCATTGTCTCCGCTTCCGGCAATGACAACACCGAACGGCCCGGTTATCCGGCTGCCTATGAAGAAGTGATTGCCGTTGCCGCAACCAATTCCACAGGGGACAGAGCTTCCTTCTCCAATTACGGGGATTATATTGATGTCGCCGCCCCCGGGGAGAGCATCGCCAGCACCTATCCTGACAATCAGTATGCGGCGTTATCAGGCACCTCTATGGCCAGTCCCCATGTTGCCGCCCTTGCCGGGCTGGTGCGCTCGCTGAATCCGGCACTTACCAATAAGGAGGTCATGGAGCTGCTGACCGCAAATGCTGTCGATCTCGGTGATGCCGGGCATGACAAATATTACGGCTGGGGCCAGGTGGATATTTATAAGACACTGCAGGCCGCAGGCGGCCAGCAGGTTCCGCTGCAGCTGTTCCCGCAGCATGTGGACAAACAGCTGAAGTCAATGGAATAAACACCCCCACAAAGTGGAGCCTTGGCTTCGAGGTTGACTCAGGTACTTTGCGGTCGCTAGCTGCGCAAGGAATGCAGGTGCTGGCCCAGCAGGAGCAGAAACTGCTTCAGCCCGCGCTGCATCCCCTCTTCTGTGAGCTGCGAGTAGCATAACCGGATATGCCTTGAGGGCAGATCTCCGGCATAACAGACATCACCGGGCAGGAAGGAGATGCCTTCCCGCTCGGCCAGGGCATGCAGCCGCTCAATAGCGGGCGCTTCCGGCAGCTGCAGCCACAGGTTCAGCCCGCCTTCCGGGAGCCGCCAGGTTACTCCGGCCGGAGCATACTGCTTCAGCAGCCGGGCTGCCGCTTCTTTGCGCTGGCGCAGGGCGGTGCGCAGCTTCGCCGCATAAGCCTCGTACTGCCGGTCAATGAACGGCAGTACCGCCCGCTGGGTCAGCAGCGGGCCGCCGAGATCACTGGCCGATTTGGCGGCAATCAGGCGGGACAGAATGTTGCCTTCAGCGGCTACACAGGCAATCCGGCTGCCGGGGGCCAGGACTTTGCTGAAGCTTTTCATATAAACCACATGCCCGCCGGTGTCCATCGACTTGATGGACACCGGCGGCGGCTGATGGAAATACAGATCACTGAACGGATCATCCTCCACAATGAGACAGCGGTAGCTGCGGGCAAGCTCCAGCAGCCGCTGTCTTCTTGTCATGCTCATCGTGACGCCGCTCGGATTCTGGAAGGTAGGGTTAGTGTAGATGAGCTTTGGCGGCCGGAGGTCACACATTGCCGTGAGCTTATCCACCATCATCCCCTCCCCGTCCACCGGCACGAAGATCATCTCTGCCCCCCGTCCGGCAAAAACATCAATAGCCCCGGTATAGCTGGGCGCCTCCAGATACACGGTATCCCCGGGACCGACGAAGGTCCGGGCCACCAGATCAATCCCCTGCTGGGAGCCGCTTGTGATCATCAGATCATCCGGTCCGATGGCTATCCCCCGGCTCTGCAGATGCCTGCGCATCACCTCACGCAGCTCCGCATCGCCCTGGAAATTGCCGTAGGAGGCCATCAGCTCCGGCTGCTCCTTCACCAGGGCGGCCATCGTGGCGCCAATCGGCCCGAGCGGAAGCAGGCTGCTGTGAATTGCAGCCAGATGGAAGGGATACTCCACTTCCCGGTAATCGAAATTACGCCACAGCTGCGCCCGCGGCAGGTAATCATCATAGCTATCCTGCCAGCCTGCTGCCGTATCCGGAGCAGTCCGCTGCCGCTCTGCAACATAGCAGCCTTTGCCCTGGCTGCAGATAATATGTCCGCGGGCTTCCAGCTCGGCGTAAGCCTTGCTGACCGTTACCTGGCTCACCTTCAGCGAGGAGGCCAGCCCCCGGACAGAAGGAAGCCGGCTGCCCGGCTGCAGCAGGCCCGAGGTAATCCGCTGGGCCAGCGTTTCACTGATCTGGCGGGGCAAGGATTTGCTGCCGCTGCGGAGTAAGTCAATACGCATTCCGCTTCCTCCTCAACTGTTATATTCACCGCTTTACTGTTATACAGCTATACCGTTATGATACAACAAAATTAAGCACAGCGGGGAGCTCGTATCATGAAGATCAAATATGCCGAGATGACAAACCACCTGGGGTCCTCAGCCGTCAGGGACATACTCAAAATCACCCAAGGCAGCGATATCATTTCACTTGCCGGCGGACTGCCGGCCGAAGAGTTGTTTCCGGTCGAAGCGGTCCGTGAAGCATATAACCGCGCATTGGCAGCCGACGGGTCTGCACTGCAGTATGGATTAACTGAAGGGTATCTTCCGCTGCGTGAGCAGATTGCAGCCAGGCTGACCGTTCAGGGCCTTCCTGTATCTGCAGCCGAAATGCTGCTCACCACCGGCTCGCAGCAGGCGATTGACCTGCTCTGCAAGGTTCTGCTTGATCCCGGCGATGCCGTGCTGGTTGAAGCGCCAACCTACCTGGCCGCCCTGCAGGTGCTGGGCACTTACCGTGCTGACATCCATGTGGTCGCCAGCGATGAACAGGGCATGCTGCCGGAGCAGCTTGAGGAGCAGCTCCGCTTGCGCCGGCCGAAGCTGCTGTATGCTGTCCCTACCTTCAACAATCCGTCCGGTGCCACCTGGAGCCGGGAGCGCCGGGAACAGGTGGTGGAGTTGTGCCGGAAACACGGCGTACTGATTCTGGAGGATAATCCGTACGGGGAGATTGCCTTCGATGAATCTCCGGGCGCATATCCGCCCACCCTCGCTGCTATCGACAGAAGCCTGGGCGGCGAGCCTAGCGTAGCGTACACCGGCACCTTCTCCAAGATTGTCGCCCCTGCCCTGCGCACCGGCTGGATTGCCGGTCCGCGCGAACTGATCGGAATGGTCGCCAAAGCCAAGCAGGCTGCCGACCTGCACTCCAGCGCCATCGACCAGCGCGCCCTGCATGAGCTCCTGCAGAGGTTTGACCTGGAGAGCCATATCCGCCTGATCTCCCGTGAGTATCAGTCCCGGATGAAGCTGCTCTCGGCTGAGCTGACCTCCCGGAACTGGGAGGGTACGCATTTCCTCGAGCCGCGCGGCGGCATGTTCCTGTGGCTGAGCCTGGCCGGCCACATCAACACCGCCGAGCTGCTCCCCCTTGCCGTTCGGCAAGGCGTCGCCTTTGTGCCGGGTGAAGTGTTCTATTCAGCCCGGCCGCAGAAGAATGCGATGCGCCTCAACTTCACCCACACCCGGCCGGAGCTGCTGCCGCTTGCGGTGCAGCGTCTTGAGGCTGCACTGACTATGTATGCAGAGCGCTTGCCCGCTCTGTGATTTCGGCCGTGTAATTTATATGCGCCTGCCTGCACAACGTACAATCACGTTGCAGGCAGGCGCATTTTTAGATATTAGCTTAATTAAGCCCTTTGCAGGAGAAGTGATTACGCTAATTCAAGTGAACCCGCGCGCAAAAAAGCAGCCCCCCGCAGGAGGCCGCCTCAAATGTCTATATTCGTATGGACATTACTAGTGCTTATAAGTTGTCAGTTAGGAAAGTTTGCCGTAAGCCGGGTTCTGTGCTCGTCGTGGTTCATACGGGAACTACCCTCCCACCATAAGCGACAATCATCTATCTAGGCCGTACATTACTGCACAGCTCCAGCGACCAACCTAGACACGCCTCAGGCGAAGGCTGCTGCTTCCCGTGAAGGAAGAGCTGTGTCTCATTAGGTCTTGCTCCAGATGGGGTTTACCAGGAACGAAGTCACCAGCGTTCCTCGGGGTCTCTTACACCTCGGTTCCATCCTTGCCTGTGCCGCCCGGGGGCGGCCATCGGCGGTCCATTTCTGTGGCACTATCCTTCGGCTCGCGCCGACTGGACGTTATCCAGCACCCTGCCTTGTGGAGCCCGGACTTTCCTCCCGCATACGTTCACACGCATGCCGGCGATTGTCTGTCAAACTTTCCGAAACAACATTGTATATTATACAGATTTGCACCAGCCGGCACAAGAGCAAATAATTGCTATCTACAGAAAACTAAAAGGCTCTGTTTTCAGCCTGGAGGCGTACACCGCCGTGCTGCTTTTCTGATCCTTCAGCTTGCCGGCCAGATACCCGGCTACCTTCTCCTTCATGATCTTCTCCGCATTGTGCCCCGGATCAATCAGCGCAATCCCGGCCAAATGGGCATCCTGTGCCGTATGGTAATCTATATCGCCTGTAACCAGCACATCGGCTCCCTTGAAGATGGCGCTGCTGTAGTACTTCGCTCCGGAGCCGCCCATGACGGCTGCCTTGCGGATGGGCCGGTCCAGATCGCCAACTACACGGACACTGTCCACATCCAGCCCGCTTTTGACCACCTTTACGAACTCTCCGAGCGTTGTCGGCTCTTTAAGCTTACCGACCCTTCCCAGTCCGAAGCTGCGTCCCTTAAGATCCATGGAGTACAGGTCATAAGCCACTTCCTCATACGGATGAGCCTTCAGCATTGCCTGCACCACCTTGCCCCTAACTCCCTGCGGCACAATGGTCTCGATGCGGACTTCCTCTGCACGCTCCAGCTTACCTTGCTTGCCGATATAAGGGTCAGTCCCTTCATGCGGCAAGAAGGTCCCATAACCTTCAATGTTAAAGCTGCAATGGCTGTAATTGCCGATCCATCCGGCACCGGCGTTCAGAATGGCATCCAGCACCTTCTGGTGATGATCCTTCGGCACGAATACAACCAGCTTGGACAGCTGCTCGGTATGGATATCCTTAATCGGTCCGCCGTTCTCAATCCCGAGCGCCTCCGCCATCCAGTCATTCATTCCGCCTTCGGCCACATCAAGATTGGTATGGCTGATGTACACCGCAATATCATTTTTGATCAGCTTCTCGTACAAGCGACCTGCAGGCGTATCGGTAAGAATGCCTTTTATCGGCTTGAAAATAATTGCATGATGGGCAATGATCAGATTGCAGCTATGGGCAATCGCTTCTTCAACTACATCATCATTTACATCCAGCGCCACGAGCACACCGGTAATTTCCTTTTGCAGGCTGCCCAGCTGAAGTCCGACATTATCCCATTCCTCAGCCAGATGCTTTGGAGCCAGCTGCTCCATATATCCAATTACAGTCTGTCCTTTGGCAAACATTCCAGCACCTCCCGAATCCGGTTGATCTGTAAGGTGAGCTTGCTGCGCTTCTCTTCTGCCGCCTCCAGCTCCGAGCGGGACAATGAGGTTAATATCCCTTCGAGCTTGGCGATTTCTCCCTGCCACTTCGCTACGAACACCTTATTCGGTGCCTGAAGCAGAAAGGGTCCCATCTGCAGCAGCAGCGCCTGGTCACAGACTACTTGACCGCCGCCAAGCACCTGTTCACGGTACAGCTGTTCATTCCCGCCGGCCGCCCCGCTGCTTTCCGGGATTGCGGTGAGGATTTCATAGGTTTTGCCGTCTTCCTCCAAAATATGCTCCGAAATCAGCACCCAGCCGTTTCCCAGCAGCCAGCGACGCAGAATATCCTCACCGACATTCGGCTGCAGTGCCAGTGTCTTAACGCCCGACAATTTCCCCAGCTTCTGCCCGCGGTCCAGAATCGCAGCGATCAGTGATCCGCCCATGCCGGCAATCGTGATGCAGTCGGCTTCGCCCGGCTCCAGCACTTCCAGCCCGTCGCCCCGGCGTACAGTAATTTTGTTGCCAAGACCTGCTTCAGCTACACCTCTGCGGGCTGCTTCAAAGGGCCCGGAATTCACTTCACCGGCAATAGCAGACGGTACTCTGCCGCTTTCTACTGCTGCTACCGGCAGCAAAGCATGGTCAGAGCCGATATCGGCAAGCCTGCTGCCTTCCGGCACCTGCTCCAGCAGCAGCTGAAGCCGGTCTGATAATTTTACGTTGTTCATGAGGCCACCCACGTTATCCATTTTTTTCTGAAGATGAACAGCAGGGCAAGGCCTGCAGCCACCTTCAGTATTAGTACAATTGACGTCCACTCCGGGAACCCTGCCCTGAGCCACAACGCATCGATCTCCGGCATCAGCCAGAGCGAAACCCCGACGCCCAGGTACACGCCCGACACTCCGCTAACCCGGTGATACAGCAGCCAGCTCAGCCAGATCATCAGTACACAGAGCGGCAGCCAGAGCAGCTCCAGCTCCAGAATAGATGCATCCGGTCTGGCCTGGCCGAAGAATCCGGCATACAGCAAGGCCCAAAATGCGAACCCGCAGAAATGGAGCAGTCCGATCCGCATGAAGAACCCAAGCACACACCATAGCAGTGCGCAGCCGGCAATCAGTAAAGGCCGCCAAAAGTCCGGGTCCAGATCATGCAGGACAATTAACCACAGCCCGAAACCGATTGTAAGCACGCTGCCGATTCCTGCCAGCATCAGACTGATCATTTTGTTGCGGTCCGCATAAATGGCTGAATACCCATAACAGACAATTAATACACAGAGCGCCGTACCAAGTTGCAAAGGCCAGGGAAAAACGCTAAAATAAAGACTAATCAAGAAAATCAAGGAAATTATTCCAAAACCAAACAGCCATATTTTGATGCTTCCTTGCTGAAGATTCCGCAAGGAAACCGGGTTGCTGTCTTTGATATCCGCCTGATCATCATAGAGATTGGTCAGGAAATCACAATATTGCTCCGGCAGCAGCTTGCTTCGTCTCCAGTACTGTATTTCTCTTAATATAGTGTCACGTTTCTCTAAGTTCAACCGTTCATCCCTCTCTTCAGACCTTGCTGGTACCATATTCAAGCTAAAAGGACCTCCTGCCACCGTGCAGCAGAAGGTCCGGCCTTACAGTCTATTCAAGGAAATCCTTCAGCCGCTTGCTGCGGCTTGGATGACGAAGCTTGCGCAGTGCCTTCGCTTCGATCTGGCGGATACGCTCACGGGTAACGCCGAACACCTTGCCCACTTCCTCAAGGGTTCTCGTCCGTCCGTCATCCAGCCCGAAACGCAGACGCAGTACATTCTCTTCACGCTCAGTGAGCGTGTCCAGCACATCCTCCAGCTGTTCCTTCAGCAGCTCATAAGCTGCCGCATCCGCAGGCGCAAGCGCCTCCTGATCCTCAATGAAATCTCCCAGATGCGAATCATCTTCCTCACCGATCGGTGTTTCCAGCGATACCGGCTCCTGGGCAATTTTCATAATTTCTCTAACCTTTTCTACCGTCAGCTCCATCTCTGCCGCAATCTCCTCCGGCGAGGGCTCCCGGCCCAGCTCCTGCAGCAATTGGCGGGAGACCCGGATCAGTTTGTTGATCGTCTCCACCATGTGCACAGGAATACGGATGGTCCGCGCCTGGTCGGCAATCGCCCGGGTAATCGCCTGACGAATCCACCATGTAGCGTACGTACTGAATTTGAAGCCTTTATTGTGGTCAAACTTCTCAACAGCCTTGATCAGACCCATATTGCCCTCCTGAATCAAATCCAGGAACAGCATGCCGCGGCCGACATAACGTTTGGCGATACTGACAACGAGCCGGAGGTTCGCTTCCGCCAGTCTCCGCTTTGCTTCCTCATCACCATTCTTGATTCTCATCGCCAGTTCCACTTCATCGTCTGCCGACAGCAGCGGAACACGTCCGATTTCCTTCAGATACATCCGGACAGGGTCGTTAATTTTGATTCCCGGCGGCAGCGAAAGATCATCGTCGAAGCTGAAATCATCGCTGTCCTTGTCTTCATTGTCATCGCTCGGACGGAGACTGTTGACCTCTTCATCATTCTCGTTTACAACCTCGATCCCCAGATCGCTAAGCTGCTCGTAGAATTCCTCCATCTGCTCGGGGTCCTGATCAAACGGCGACAATTTCTCCATAATATCTTTGTAGTTGAGTGATGATCTTTTCTTGCCATGATCAATAAGCTGATCCTTCACCTGATCCAAAGTAAATTCTGCTTCCAATTCAGTATGCTGATCGTTCGCCATAATTCGACTCCCTCCTCCCTAGGTACATCCTGTCAACTGCTCATTGTCTCTCTAGGGCTAAAATTTCACTTGCTATTTGTGCTGCACGCAAAAAATCACCTGATTTTTCCGCCTGAATCATCTCTTCACGCTTGGGTTCTATTTTGCGCTGCAGAGGATACTTCCGCACTTCACGGATACAATCGTCCAGAACCTGTGAGCTCCAGTCCGGAGGGGTATCCATCATGGAAATCGCGGTGGCAGTCTTCTCCAGACGGTCATCTTGAAGCGATGATAGAAACCGGCTAATCCCGGGTGGTTTGCCTTGCGCATAATAGGCATATAGATAAGCGGCAATTGCCGCATGATCATCAATATTGAACTCTTCCCCGAGGCGCTCCCCAACATAGGCCGCCGCCTCCGGATCCTGAATCATAAATGATAAAAGGCGCCGTTCCGCAACATGATAAGCAGGCAGCAGCGCCGGTGTCTGCACTTGCCCTTTTTTATGCCTACCATTATTCCACCTTTTGTCGTTATTATCCCCTTCAGGAAGGTTTTTTTGCATGGACGCCCGAAGTAAATTGCAATCCTGCTTCAAGCTCTCATAGGACAGCTCCAGCTCGGAGGCGATTTCCCGCAGGTATACTTCCCGCTCTGTCGAAGAATGGAGCCCGGCAATAATCTCCAGAGCCTCCTTGACATAGGCAATTTTGCCGTCTTCCTCTAGGAGTATATGGGTTTTTTTCAGATATATAAGCTTAAATTTTATGGATGATACTGCAGAGTCAATCACCTGTTCCCTGAACCTGTCCCCGCCATGCCGGGAGATAAATTCATCCGGGTCCACACCGCTTGGCAGCAGTGCAACCTTGACTCTCAGGCCGCTCTCTTCCAGCATCGGAATAGCCTTGAGTGCTGCGGCTTGTCCCGCTTTGTCCCCGTCATAGGAGAGAACAATCTCATCCCCCAGACTTTTCATCAATGCCACATGGCTCTCCGTAAGCGAAGTTCCCATAGTAGCTACCCCGTTATGCACACCTGCCTCCCATGCCGAAATGACATCACCGTATCCCTCGAACAGGACGATTTGCCGCGTTTTGCGGATGGATGCTTTGGACTGGTGCAGGTTATACAGGATCCGGCTTTTATTGAACAACCGGCTTTCCGGGGAATTTAAATATTTCGGCTGCCCTTCTCCCAGAATTCTTCCGGCAAAAGCAATCGTCTTCCCCATACGGTTCGCAATTGGGAAAATCACCCGGCCGCGGAAACGGTCGACATAACCCTTGCCTTCCCCTCTGGCAGACAGCAGTCCGCCCCGCTCCATCTCGGCGAGATCGAAGCTGCGCTTCTCAAGAAACTGCTGCAGCGTATCCCAGCGGTCCGGTGCATAGCCAATCTGAAACTGGTCGATCATTTTACCGCTGAAACCCCGGGTTCTTAAATATTCCATGGCGGCAGTGCCGTATTCCGTGTTCTTCAGCAGAAAATGATAGAATTTTGCCGTTAAATCATACGCCTGGATCAGACGGTCCCGCTCCGGATCCGGTGGAGCCAGTGCCCCGCCTCTTCCCTCGGGAACGGGGATATCACTTTCTTCCGCCATTATTCTGACTGCTTCGGGGAAGGATAACCCTTCGATTTCCATCCTGAATTTGATGGCATTTCCGCCCATACCGCAGCCAAAGCAATGAAACACTCCCCGGTCGGGGGTGACGGTGAAGGAAGGGGATTTCTCCGAATGGAACGGGCAGAGGCCCCATAAATATTTCCCCTGCTTGGACAAATGGACAACCTTACCGACTGTATCGACAATATCATGCCGCGCCAGCACGCTTTCGATAACCTCTTCCGGAATATTACCGTGTCCGCTAGCCAATTTTTCCACCTTCATCTCTTAACAAATAAATATAATTCGCTATTGTTACACATTCTCCTGCAAAAAAGTTAAAAGTTTTGTCAGTTTATGTTGAAAAAGATTTTTTTCTTCTGCGGTGATCGCTTTCGGACCTTTGGAATAATGTCCGCGCCGCCGCTCAACCGCCCGGGCATGTCTGCCCTCAAGCATGAAATCCATTGTTGAATCCTCGTACTCCTGCCCCCGGTTCGAGAGCACCCTGCAGCGTTTGCCAAGTGCCAGTGCCGCCAGCCCGTAATCCTGCGTAACAACAATATCTCCTGCCGAAATATGATTGGCGATATACAGATCGGCACTGTCTGCCCCGCGGTCAACCTGAACAACGGCTACCCCTTCTTCGGCCCTCAACACATGATCGTAGGAAGACACCATCAGTACCGGAGTGCCAAAGCTGCGGGCAACGGCAATTATCTCTTGCTTGACCGGACAGGCATCCCCGTCCACCACAATCTTTCTTGGGGAACTTTCCATCATCTTCACCAGATCCCGTGTAATATATATACGCTCCGCCTGACAGAAATCCTTCTTTGAAAAGCATAAATACGGAACGGATGTCAACTTACGCATTGGCACCGTTCCGTATATTTATACCCTAAACCCTCAATCTATACCATAAATCACAAACATTAAGCAAAATACAGCCTGGTTACCACACCAGCTTGCCGAAATCGGCAAACAGCTTGGAATCTGCATGAATTCCTGCCAGGAGCGCCAGGCGGTTCGTGCGGATCGCCTCGTCCTCAGCCATAACCATTACGGAGTCGAAGAATCCGGTAACGGTGCTTTCGATTCCGGCAAGAATCTGCAGAGCTTCAGCAGCATGCCGCACACCGAGTGCAGCACGGTAAGGCTCGTGAATCCCCTGCCAGGTCTCATACAGCTTCTGTTCCGCCTCTTCCTTAAGCAGGGAAGGCTCAATTACAGCACCTTCAGGTGCTTTGGCGGCCAGATTGCTGACACGGGTCAGCGAATCTACTGTGATTTTGAAATCCGCTATATCTGTTACGGCGTTCATCAGTGCAAGGCTTCTGCCCACCACATCAACGATATCATCAAAGCCGGCAGCAGTCGCCGCATCCACAACATCATACCGGACATTATTGTCGGATAACAGGCGTTTTACGCGCAGGCCGAAGAACTCGTACAGGTTTATACGCAGTTCGGGCGTGAAATGTTTCTCTGCACGTAAACTTTCATGAACGTCCAGTGCCGCAGCAAAAATTTCCTGCAGGCTGATGCTGAGCTGATGCTCCAGCACGATCTGCACAATGCCTGCTGCCTGACGGCGCAGTGCATAAGGATCCTGTGAGCCGGTCGGGATAATGCCGATGGAGAAGCAGCCGACAATGGTATCGATTTTATCAGCGAGACTGACTACGAGACCCGCCTCTGTCGAAGGAACGCTGTCCCCGGCAAAGCGCGGCTGGTAGTGCTCGAAGATTGCTTGGGATACATGGTCTGATTCACCGGCTTTGCGGGCATAATCTTCACCCATGGTGCCCTGCAGCTCGGGGAATTCACCGACCATTTGCGTTACGAGGTCAAATTTGCAGATATCTGCGGTGCGGCTGACTTCAGCTTGAGCTGCCGCCGGCAGCTCGAGCTTCACAGCGAGCCGGTCAGCGATTGCCCGGATCCGGCGGACCTTGTCACCGACACTGCCCAGATCCTCGTGATATACAATGTTCTCGAGCTTCGCCAGCGCATCGTTAATCTGCAGCTTCTGATCCTCTTCATAGAAGAATTTGGCGTCCTGCAAGCGGGCGCGCAGCACCTTCTCATTACCTTTGGCAATCACGTCCAGCGATACTTCATTACCGTTACGCACCGTTACGAAGAACGGCAGCAGCTTGTTGTCCTCCCCAAACACCGGGAAATAACGCTGATGCTCACGCATCGAGGTAATCAGCACATCCTGCGGGATGTTCAGGAAAGCCGGATCGAATGTACCGAACAATACGGCAGGTGTTTCTACGAGGAACAATACTTCCTCCAGCAGATCCTCCTTGATGGCAATCGTCCAGTTCTTCTCTTCAGCCAGCTTGTTGATTCCGTTCAAGATAAGCTGCTGGCGTTCCTCTACATCTGCCAGCACATGCTGGCTGCGCAGGGCTTCCACGTACACAGCCGGTTCAGCAATAACGGCTTCCTGCCCAAGAAAACGGTGGCCGCGGCTTACATTTCCGGCTTTGACTCCGGTAATTTCCAGATCGATGATCTCCTCGCCGAAGAGGGCAACCAGCCAGCGGATCGGACGGACAAACTTGAAGTCATAAGCGCCCCAGCGCATATTTTTCGGGAAGGTCATCGCACTTACAATGCCGGTAAGACCTTCAGACAGCAGGGAGGCTGTTTCAATCCCGGTGCTGTTCTTGGTGGCATAGATATACTCCACACCGGCCAGCTCTTTGAAGGTAAACTGCTCCGGATCTACTCCCTGGCTGCGGGCAAAACCAAGTGCAGCCTTGCTCCATCCGCCGCTCTCATCCTGTGCAATCTTGCGCGAAGGCCCCTTGACTTCCTCACTTACATCCTCCTGCCGCTCAGCAGCATCCTTAACGAGTACGGCAAGCCGGCGCGGCGAGGCATAAGCGGTGACACCGCTGTTGCTGATCCGTGAAGCCTCAAGCCATTTCACGGTTCTGTCCTTCAGCTGCTCCATAGCCGCACGGATAAAGCGGGCCGGGATTTCCTCGAGACCGATCTCGAACAAAATATCTTTAGACACGGTCAGCACCTTCTTTCTTCAGCAGCGGGAAGCCCAGCTTCTCGCGTTCCTCCAGATATGTTGCCGCAACAGTGCGGGCAAGATTACGTACTCTTGTAATAAAGCCTGTGCGTTCGGTTACGCTGATCGCTCCGCGCGCATCCAGCAGGTTGAACGTATGCGAGCATTTCAGCACGTAGTCATAGGCCGGGAAGACCAGATGGTTCTCCATCGCTCTGCGTGCTTCCTCTTCATAAGTGTTGAACAGGTTGAACAGCATGGCCACATTGGATACTTCAAAGGTATACGTGGAATGCTCCACCTCCGGCTGATGGAATACATCGCCGTAAGTCATTCCGTCCACCCACTCCAGATCGAAGACATTTTCCTTCTCCTGAATATAGGAAGCCAGGCGTTCCATACCGTAAGTAATTTCTACTGCGACCGGACTTGCTTCGATGCCGCCTACCTGCTGGAAGTAGGTGAACTGTGTAATTTCCATACCGTCCAGCCACACTTCCCAGCCGAGGCCTGCGCAGCCCAGGGAAGGATTCTCCCAGTTATCTTCAACGAACCGGATATCATGCAGCAGCGGATCAACTCCGAGTGCCTTCAGGCTGTCCAGATACAGCTCCTGGATATTGTCCGGGGACGGCTTGATAATGACCTGGAACTGGTGATGCTGGTACAGGCGGTTCGGATTCTCCCCGTAACGTCCGTCGGACGGGCGGCGTGAAGGCTCCACATAAGCCACTTTCCAGGGCTCCGGACCGAGGGAACGCAAAAAGGTCATAGGGTTCATCGTACCCGCCCCTTTTTCCGTATCATACGGCTGGACGAGAATACAGTTCTGGGCTGCCCAGAACTGCTGCAGTGTCAGAATCATCTGCTGAAAGTTCATACTACCGACTCCTTCGCTTTACAAGTGTGTACTGCTGCCTGCATGTAACTGACTCTTGCTGCCCGCATTGGAGGCGGCACCAGCTTCTGTATCCCTGCTGCAGGTTATGAAAGATTCGTCTTCCGCTTCCCCGCCTCAAGGCAAAAAAGCTCCCGCCCCCATGCCTGATTAACAGACATAGGGACGAGAGCTTTGAATTCTTCTCCCGCGGTTCCACCCTACTTGATTACGCTTCGCGAAATCCACTTTTCATGCTGCCGCTTCCGTACTCCCGGGTGCCCTGTTCATGAATATTGGCCTGCCAGGCTTCCACTGTCCCCGGTTCGCTGAAGTAAGGCAATTAATTCATTACTTTCCCGATCACTGCACTGTCTCCGTATTCCGGAGCAATCACGGCATTGCTATAAAGAAACTGAATTTATAGTAACGGATAATTCGGATTTCGTCAAATATTGTATTTATCGAGCTGATCAAGAAAGCTCTGCGACTTCAGTCTCAGGCCCAGCTGCATATCCATAAATGACCGCATGATAGCTTTAAGTTCGGCGCGGGTCTCCGGCTTCACACCGACATTGCCGAGCCGGGTTAAATCAAGTGCGGCGAACACACGCAGCAGCTTCAGGGCGCGCGGCGAAATCTCCAGGGCCGGAGGATCATTATGCCGGCAGCTGCGGCACAGCACGCCGCCCAGACGCGGGCTGATTCTCAGCTCCTCATCCGGCTTCTCCTTACCGCATACGATGCAGGCATCCAGCTGCGGACCGTAACCTGCCGCCTGCAGAACCTTCATCTCGAAAACGTTAATAATAATGCCCGGTTCCTTATCCTCTTCAAGCGCATTGAGGCAGGCAGACAGCTGGCGGAACCAGAAGCTGCCCGTTTCTTCATCATGCAGCACCCGGTCAAGCAGCTCGCACGCATAGGAAGCATAGGCTGCCTTAACCAGGTCCTCACGCAGCTTGTGATGAGATTTCGTAATCTCTCCGGCATTTAATGTGCCCAGCCCGCCGTTATTGCGGAAAAACACGAATTCTCCGGTTGTGAACAACTGGATCAGAGCAGCATGGCGGCTTTTAACCTTTTTCGCCCCGCGTACCAGTACACCTACCTTGCCGGCGTTCTCGGTGCAAAGCGTAATAATGGCGTTCCCCTCACCGTAGTCCATGCTGCGGATGACGATCCCTTCCACCCTGTGTAGCATGCTTCTTCCCCCAGCCACTCGGCCAGCAACCAGTCCTTATTCGGCTTCTTCATTAAGAACCATCTCTTCCTCCGCAGGCACAAGCTCACTGCCTTCCGGCGAATTGCCAGCTTCCCTGTACAGCAAATACGCATCGACATCTCCAGTCATTGCAAAATACTTCCACGAAAAGTTCCGCATTCGTATTCATCCTTTCTTCGGAAACACGATGTCTCTTCAGAAATAGGATGTGCGAAGCTGACGGATCTATCCTTGCAATTCCTGCCAGGGCGGCGCAGAGAGGAAATTATTATTCTTTGTGGAAGCCCAGATCGCGGAGTACGCGGTCCTGGTTGCGCCAGTCTTTTTTCACTTTTACCCATAGTTCCAGGAAAATCTTCGAGCCCAGCAGGTTCTCGATATCCGTCCGTGCGCGCCGTCCGACTTCCTTCAGCAGCGCCCCCTGCTTCCCGATAATGATCCCCTTCTGTGAATCACGCTCGACAAAAATAATCGCAGAAATATGCACAACGCCATTCTGTTCAACCCGCATATCCTCAATGGCAACCGCAATGGAATGCGGCACTTCTTCGCGGGTCAGATGCAGAATCTTCTCACGGATCAGCTCCGCGCAGACGAACTGCTCCGGGTGATCCGTAATCTGATCGTCCGGATAATACTGCGGGCCTTCCGGCAGATACTTCTGCACCTGCTCCAGCAGCGTATTCACATTGCTGCCTGCTTTGGCGGAAATTGGAACAATCTCGGCAAACTCGTACAGCTTGTTATATTCTACAATCATCGGCAGCAGCTCTTCCGGATCGATCTTGTCAATCTTGTTCATTACAAGGATTACCGGTGTCTTGACGGAGCCCAGCTGCTCGATAATAAAGCGGTCACCGCCGCCCAGCCCCTCGGAAGCATCCACCAGGAACAGTACAGCCTCGACCTCATGCAGCGTACTCATCGCTGTCTGGTTCATATAATCGCCCAGCTTGGATTGCCGCTTATGGATACCCGGCGTGTCCAGGAACACGATCTGCGAATTATTGGCGGTATATACGCCATGAATTTTGTTGCGGGTGGTCTGCGGCTTGTCCGACATAATAGCGATCTTCTGGCCGATCACCTGATTCATCAGTGTCGACTTGCCTACGTTCGGTCTGCCGACAATGGCGACAAACCCTGATTTGAATTTCATATAATCCTCCTATTTATCTTACAGCTTGGTCTTTGTTTTAAAATGCTGAAGAGCTTTTAAAAACTTTTCGATCCCCCTAAATCCCCCTTCGCCAAGGGGGACCCCAAGGGCCCCGGCCCTCTGGACACCCGGAACTGGCGTGGGCGAAGTGTTCGGTGCCTAGGCGGGCGGATTGGAGCATAAGCGCTTTTCGTTCCCTGCGGGAACACGCTTGACGACGGCGCGGGAAAACTGGTTACTTGAACATCTGGACCATACCTGAACCGCACCTGAGCCGCACCTAATTCACGTCTGAACCATACCTAAATCACACCTAACCAGACTTGAACCAAACCTAATTCCTCCAAAACATACTTCCTCCAAAACACACTTGACTGTATTTTGTACACTTATTCTCGTTAGAATCAGAACTTTCATGGATTTAAGTGTATTTCGTACAGCTATTTCGAGATATAGAGGCTGTTTTCGGCCTATTCAGCAAATATAAGTGTACATTCTGCAGTTATACCTGAGTATCGCAGACTGAGCGGAACTTTAGTTGTACAAAATGCAGCTTAACTATGATAGTTACACTCAGCACGAACCAAACACTCCAACTAACTGACCCTTACTCCGCCGCCTGACCCTGCTCCAGGTCCGCAGGACCAAAGGCGCCGGGAAGCAGTTCGCGGACTGTGGTCTCCAGTATGTCACCCTTCAGGTTGCCGAGGATTACCGGCATGTCGGGTCCGCAGAGCTCAACCATCACCTGGCGGCAGACGCCGCAAGGGGATACAGGGCCATCGGTATCTGCAACTACAGCGATGGCTTTGAAGGTGCCAGGCTTGTGCCCGTCAGCAATCGCACGGAACATCGCGGTCCGTTCACCACAATTAGTCGGACCGTAAGCAGCATTCTCAATATTGCAGCCATGATGAACATTCCCGTCCTGATCCAGCAGCGCCGCGCCGACTCCGAAACGGGAATACGGAATGTATGCATTGGTTCTTGCCTTAATTGCTTCCTGCAATAATAGAGCAGAATCCATATTTGTCCTCCTAAAAGTTTTGTGAGCATCCGCCACCTTGAATATTCTTCGTACAAAACTTACTTCGTAAGCATAATCTTAGTTTTGTGAGCATCCGCCACCTTGAATATTCTTCGTACAAAACTCTCTTCGTAAGCATAATCTTAGTTTTGTGAGCATCCGCCACCTTGAGTATTCTTCGTACAAAACTCTCTTCGTAAGCATAAATCTTGGCGGATGACAAGAGGACGGAGCGCACCAAAGCGATTCCGCCTCTCCCATATGCTAAAGTTGTAAGCTGATTATGACATAAGACTGCTGATCCAGTCCATCACCGGATGATAAAAAACATAGATTCCCGCAATAACGGCAAACACCGCCGTGAGCAGCACAGCTCCTGCGGCGGTATCTTTGGCCTTCTTAGCCAAGGGATGGATCTCCGGCGAGACCAGGTCAATCGTCGCTTCAATCGCCGTATTCAGCAGTTCGGCCGTCAGCACAAGCGTGATTGCCAGGAGCAGCAGCATCCAGCTTGATACGGGAAGCCTGAGCACAGCGGCGGCGGCCAGCACCAGAACAGCCAGGCAGCTGTGCACCTTCATATTCAGCTCCGATTTGAAGGCCGCGGCAATGCCGTGAGCTGCAAAGCGAAAAGAATGCCAGAATTTTTTGTGGCCCACCGCCGTATTCTTGACCATTAGCGTGTCAACCCGACCTGAGCCAGTACATGCTCCTGCTTCGCCATCATCTCCGCTTCAGACTCCGCATCCTGATGATCGTAACCCAGCAGATGCAGGAAGCCGTGTACGAACAGGAAGCCCAGCTCCCGCTCCAGGGAATGGCCGTATTCCAGTGCCTGCTCCTGGGCGCGGGTTACAGAGATAATGATATCTCCCAGCACATTGGGGACTTCGTCTTGATCTTCATCCTCATCTTCTGAAACTGCATATATGATCTCAAGCTCATCTTCCCCGGTCTCGTTCATCGCGAAAGACAGTACATCTGTCGGACGGTCGATGCCCCGGTACTCCAGATTCAGCTCATGTATACGTTCATTATCGACAAAGGTAAGATCCACTTCGCCTTCATCCAATCCTTCCACTTCGCCTGCCTTCTGCAGAATACTCTCCAGCAGTACGATCAGCTCATTATTAATTTCATGCTCTTCCTGTTCATTGTTCCACACGACGCTCAGGCTCATTTTTACCGGCTCCTTCCTCTTTTTTGGGCTTGCGCACATCCTCGGGGTATTCGATCCGCGAATGGAATATGCCCATTACTGTTTCTTTCAGTGTCCGCGCTATAATGTCCAGCTCCTTGATCGTCAGGTCGCATTCATCGAACTGATGGTCATCCAGCCGGCTCTTGATAATCTTCTCGATCATCGTCTCTACCTGCACAACGGTAGGCTTGCGGAGTGAGCGCACAGCCGCTTCCACACTGTCGGCGATGCCGACAACGGCGGATTCCTTCGACTGCGCCTTCGGTCCGGGATAACGGAAATCCTCTTCGGTGAAATCAGGCTCCACGCCTTTTTCCTCAGCGATCTTCAGTGCTTTATGATAAAAATAATGCAGGAAGGTCGTGCCATGATGCTGCTCGGCAATATCACGGATCGGCTTTGGCAGCTTGTATTCCTTCTGCATCTCCACCCCGTCCCGGGCATGCGCCACTATGATGGATTTGCTCAGCTTCGGTTCGATTGAGTCATGCGGATTCTCCATATTGTTCTGGTTCTCTATGAAGTAGAACGGCCGTTTCGTCTTGCCGATATCATGATAGTATGAGCCGACCCGGCACAGCAGGCCGTCCGCTCCAATCGCTTCAGCAGCAGCCTCGGACAGGTTGCCGACCATGACACTATGGTGATAGGTTCCCGGCGTCTCTGTAAGCAGCTTGCGCAGCAGCGGATGGTTCGGGTTCGACAATTCAACGAGCTTCAGCGCAGACAGAATGCCGAAGGTAGCCTCGAAGAACGGCATAAGGCCAATTACAAGCACTGCAGTCAGCAGGCCGCCGGCAAAAGAGAAGCCCAGTGCATACAGCGTATTGGTCTCATTCCATACCCCTCCGCCCAGCATGGTCAGGATGGCTACAGTCAGGCAGCCGAATAGCGAAACCATAATTCCGCCCTTGAGCAGTGTACCGCGCTGGCCTGCCCGGTGGGTAGCGAAGATGGCGACATAGCTGACAACAAGTGCAAAGTACCCGAAGGTGAAATCAAAGACGGTATTCTGCTGCACATTCAGAATAATGCTGGCCAGAATACTGAACAGGATCGAACAGAAGTACGCCAAAGTCATATCCAGCAGCATGGAAATCAGCATAGCGCCTATAGCTACCGGAGCCAGATAACCGATATAAGTACGGACATCCGTCTGCAGGAACGCAGCCAGCTTCATCGTGATAATAGTGATTACAAATACCAGCACCAGCATGAGCAGCTGGGAGTTATTATACTTGAATCCGGAGGCTCCGCCGTTATAACGGATGAAGGTCATCAGACCAAAGGACAGCAGCGCGGACAGCAGCAGCAGCCCGAATTGCGGCCAGTAATTGACCTCTTTGCTCAAAAGGCCGTTCTCATCCAAAAGCTTGTAAAGCTCCGGGGTTATCTCCTGATTTTTGGCGACGAGCACATCCCCCTGCTCAATGAACACATCCGGGGTATTTTGCCGGGCGAGCACTTTGGCTTCCTTGGTTGCTTCCTCGTCATAGAACTTATTAGCGGTAATAACCAGCCGCACCAGTTCCTGTACCACCTCACGGGCTGTACGCTGGTTCAGCGAGCTGATACTGACCTGCTCCGCCACCTTGGCGCGTGCGGTCTGGGCATCCACAATCTGATCATTCATCAGCTTGATGACAATTTCCCGGGCAACCGGCTTCATCTCAATGATGTCCTGGGAGGTCAGCCGCGGAATTTTAATATAGATTTCTTCCGGAATTACATAGGCCTGGTCCTTGATTACCGATTGCATTTCATCCAGCAGATGCTCTGAATACGTTCCTGCCTTACTGCTCACTGCAACAAAATTCAGAATAAAATCATTGGTCCGCTCCGGAATCACTTCACGGTAGATCTCCGTCTTTTCGCTTTGCGAAATCGTATCATCCTGATTCAGGCGGTCTATTCTGTCCAGCAGCATGGTAACAAGGTTCTCGGTTCTCATCGGTATGATCGTATACCGGTTTGTTACATTTTCAGCAGCGATTTCCTGGGCTTTCAGCTTCGCGTTGGTGTCCGGGATTTGCTTGGGCGCTGTAATTTCCTTGGCACTGCGTGTGCCCTCTTTTATATCATACTTTTTGGGCAGGAGATCAGAGGACAAACTAAAGTAGAAAACAAGCCCCAATAACAGGAAAAGAGCATAGCGCGAAACCGCGCTATACTTCCATCCGCCTGTACTATATACAAATCCGCTTAATTTTGCTGGTTGCTTTGAGGCCATGAAGACAATCCCCTTTTTTATTGGAGGTTTTCGGCAGAGCGGTCATAGGCAACGATAATTTTCTGCACCAGGGAATGACGGACTACGTCCTGCTCTGCGAAATAGACAAAGCCAAGCTCCTCAATGCCGGATAAAATCGTTTTGGCTTCGATCAGCCCTGACTTCTTGCCGCGCGGCAGGTCAATCTGGGTCACATCGCCCGTGATGACCATCTTGGAGCCGAAGCCCAGCCGGGTGAGGAACATTTTCATTTGTTCTGGTGTAGTATTCTGGGCTTCATCGAGGATAATAAAAGCATCCTCCAGAGTACGCCCGCGCATATAGGCAAGCGGTGCTATCTCGATCAGCCCGCGTTCAAGCGCCTTCGCGACCTGATCAGGCCCCATAACGTCGTATAAGGCGTCGTAGAGCGGCCGGAGATACGGATCTACCTTCTCCTGCAAATCTCCCGGAAGGAAGCCCAGGTTCTCTCCTGCCTCTACAGCCGGACGCGTCAGCACGATACGCTTGACCGAGCCTTCCTTCAGCGCCGTTACTGCAAGGACCACGGCAAGATAGGTCTTACCCGTTCCCGCCGGCCCGATGCCAAAGACGATATCACGTTTCTTAATCGTTGTCACATAATGCTTCTGGCCGATCGTTTTGACCCGGATAGGTTTACCGCGGAAAGTTGTTGTAATCTCACCCTTGAACAGGTCAAGCAGCTGGTCAGCCCGGAAATCCTTCGCCAGCTCCACGGCATACTGCACATCCCGTTCACTCAATATGTAACCGCCGCGTACCAGCGACAGCAGCACGTTAAACAGCTGGGCCAGCATGTCCACTTCCCGCTCAGCGCCGCGAATGGTGATTTCAGCCTCGCGCGAGTCGATCACCGCCGGAATTTCTCTCTCGATAATTTTCAGGAATCCATCCTGCGGTCCAAACAGGGATTGTGCTTCTCCCGCAGTGTGCAAAGATATACGAATGTTTGCAGTCTGTTCTGACAAGTAGCCTCATTCTCCTCAATTGTTTACTATCGGAAGTTCTTCCGCGATTCTCTCTTCCACTTCAAACAGCACTTTCATATAAACTTTACCATTCTCTTTCTTCTCATGCAAAATTTTTTGACTTTTGATTACGCTGTCCGTGCCGTACCGCGCCATAATATCACTCTTGGCCCGTGCCAGGCCTTCATCGCGCGCAGCCTCTGCACTCAGTGTCTCGGCGGTATACTTAATTTCCAGCTCCTTCTCATTCATCAGGCCCAGCGGCAGCTGAAATGACCGCCAGGAAAGCATGTCAGGCTCAGCAAGCGTACGCGACTTGGCAAAGCCGGAATCGCCGTAGCCCCACAGCTGAATCGCCCAGTTGCCCAGAACGAGATATAAGCGGTCCTTGCGTTCTCCCGTGTAGGAGCTGCCGGTCCGCTTAAGCGGAACCTCCAGATTATATTCATGCCATACCAGGCCTTTAACCTCGCCTTTGGCTACTACAAACTCCATGTTTTCTTCATCGCCCAGCGTCCCGGAGATCAGAATATCCCCTTTTTTCACACGTGTATTACGGCTGACGACCGGCCGGCCCTGCTCTGCATAGATTTCGGTGACCACTGCATCGGTACGGCTGATCAGATGGCGTTTGCTGTGCAGCGGCTTATCCTCAGGACGGTCGGCCTCGACGACCTGAATCGTGATGCTCGTCCCCGTCCGGTGAAAGCCGGCCCAGGTCAACCCCGGCACCAGCGTGGTCAGCTCCCTGGAGAGCTTGTCCGACTCCTCCATACGCCAGATCCACTGAAACGGGTATACGCCCTCTTGGCGGGCAGCTTCCAGTATATCTTCACTGGCAATGCGGGTATTCCCTTCAACCTTGACCTCCCAGACCATTGAAGAGAGCAGCAGCAGCCCGATACCGAAGATCAGCAGTCCTGCGGCAAAAAACTTCCGCTTCCACAGGCGCGCCGCCCGGAACGGTATCCCGCTCCGCTCCGTCACATGCATCCGGCAGCCTGTCTCCCTGAGGAGCGGGCGGAGCCTGAAAAAGTCATCCAGCAGCAGCTTCAGGGAAGCGCCGTTCCCGGCAGGCCTCACATCCCAGATGACGATGCCCGCTCCGGTTACAGCGTTGATAAACCTTTCCACCTGCGGTCCCGTCACATGCAGTGTAACGAACCCCCGCAGTGATGACAGAGGCGGCTCTTTCATGGATTATCCCCACTTTCCTTATACCTGATTTCACCGATTATACCGACCACAGCCAGCTCCTGGCCCAAAATATTGCGGATAACCAGCCCTTCGCCGGAAATCTCCAGATAGCCTTTGGCGAGCGCCAGCCTGAGCTGCTCTGAAGAGAAATGCAGCACGCCGCGGTGGTTCTCAATATACAGCTCCTTATTGCCGATCAGGGTGATCCGGGGCATCTCCTGCAGCACATCCTGCGGAAGATCCAGTACCCCGTTTGTCCATCCCCGCAGCCTGCGGCCGATACGGGTCATAAGTAGACGCTCCCCCTTCCTGCCTTCTGTACACCTTATGCGGGGCAGCACTTTTTTATGAGCAAAACTCACATCATTGCAAGCAGGCTCTTACAACTAAGAAACACAAATAAGGACAGACGAAATATTCTGCCCTTATCTATAACATTGGGTTAATGATAAGAAATCACATTATTCTACATTATTTTGTTATTTTACAGCACATGTAAGATGTGCTTAGTAGACATACATTAGGGTGTTAGGTTAACCGGAGGGAATTCCTAAGGGGAATAACGAAAAACACCCCTAATTAAAGGGGTGCTAGCGTTAGTTTATTGCAGAAATTGCTGAACCGCCTGGTTCACGAGTTTACCATCGGCGCGGCCTTTGACCTTAGGCATCAGCGCGCTCATTACCTTACCCATTTCACTTTTCGAAGAAGCACCGGTTTCCTGGATGGTCTGCTGTACAATTACTTTAATTTCTTCTTCGGAAAGCTGTTCGGGAAGATATTTAATGATAATCTCGATTTCTGCCTTCGTACTCGCGGCAAGTTCTTCACGACCCGCTGCTTCAAATTCTTGGAGGGCATCTTTGCGCTGTTTGATTTCACGACTAAGGATATCAAGCACTTCGTTGTCGTCTAATGTTCTCTTCAAATCTATTTCAAGATACTTTATTGTAGAACGAACCATTCGAATGGTGGAGAGTGTGAACTTGTCCTTACTCTTCATCGCTTGCTTCATATCTTCGTTCAATCGTTCGCTAAGATTCATGCGTGGGTAATCCTCCTAAAACTTTCTCTTACGAGCAGCCTCAGACTTCTTCTTGCGCTTTACGCTTGGCTTCTCATAATGCTTGCGTTTCTTCACCTCAGCCAAGACACCATCTTTAGCAATGGAGCGTTTAAAGCGACGAAGTGCAGCATCAATTGTCTCGTTTTTGCGAACTTTCGTTTCAGACACCAGTTTTCCCTCCCTCCGACCAGACCGTCCAAGAGCATAACAACACGGTTCATCAAACTACATTATAGGTCAAAGCTAAATAAGGTGTCAACCTTCGTGTTATTCTTTTTTTAGGCGGCCTGCTGGTAAAAAAATCCTTATCAGGCGTGGGAAGCAGAATTCCCGGTCAGGGCGCCGAGTCTGGCTCCGCCCAGCAGATGATAATGCAGATGGGCAACCGCCTGGCCGCTATCCGGTCCGCAGTTGTTAATCAGCCGGTATCCGGTCTCAGCGATCCCCAGCTCTGCCGCAAGCTGCTGGGCGACGGCATGAATCTCGCCAATCAGCGGCAGGTCCTCGGTCTGGACATCATTCATGGAAGCGATGACCTTCTTCGGAATAATCAGCACATGCACAGGAGCTGCAGGCTCAATATCGTGAAATGCCAGAATCCGCTCATTTTCAAACACTTTGTTGCATGGAATACTACCTTCAATTATTTTGCTGAACACAGTAGTCATGTGGACAGTGCCTCCCGGAAATAAAAAATTTGCACTATGCGTCCACTATACAGCATTCGGAGGAAATTTCAACCGGCTGTAATGATACGGCGTATTTCTTCCACAGGCGCTTTGGGCTTACGGTCATATGTCAGCAGCCCGTTGATCTCCTGCTCTACATCCGTCAGCTGGGTATAGCAGAAGCCCTGGATGACCGGCGAGCTGAACATCGGGTCCAGCACCGCCTTCAGGCGCTTCAGGAAATCTTCTTCATTGTCTGCTCCTGAATATCCCCAGCCTTCCCAGTCACTTTTCTTGTAGGCAATGCCGCCGAATTCGGAGACCAGGATGGGCTGGCCCTTATCCTCGCCGCCGCCGACAAATATAGCTCTCCCGGAAGGAGCCGACGCTAAGGCTGTATCTCTGTCAGCATACCGTTTCTCAAGCACATCCTTGCGGCTCTCATAATCGTGAATGGTGATCAGATCCGTGGTGATATGCTCCCAGCCGTCATTGAACACAACCGGACGGGTGTCATCCAGTGATTTGGTCAAGTGATACATCGTCAGGCCATGATGCTGCTGGCCGGCGTGGTTCTTCACATTCGGTACACCCCAGCTCTCGTTCAGCGGCACCCAGGCCACAACGCACGGATGATTGTAATCGCGCTCCATAATCTCCTGCCATTCCTTAGTGAAACGGCGGACATACTCACGAGAGTAGTCATAAGCATTTGCCGCTTCACTCCACACCAGCAGCCCCAGCTTGTCGCACCAGTACAAGAAACGCGGATCTTCCGTCTTCTGGTGCTTGCGGACCCCGTTGAAGCCAAGATCCTTCGCCCACTGTACGTCGTTCTGCAAATCCCCGTCGCTCGGTGCGGTAAGAAGCCCCTCCGGGAAATACCCCTGATCGAGTGCAAGCCGCTGATAATACGGATGATTATTAAGGCATAGCACCCCGTTCTCGACCGCTATCTTGCGCATTCCGAAATAGCTCTCTGCTTCGTCCAGAAGCTTCCCGCCGCTAAGCAGTCTGAAATGAATATCATACAGATCGGGCTGCTCGGGACTCCATAACCGTCCATGTCCATGCTCGGCAAAATCATTCACCTCAATGACCCGGCTGCCGCTGCTCACCGATACTGACTGCGTGTTCTCCGCGATCAGCTCACCCTTAAAGTAAATCGCGATTTCCAAAGAAACCTTATCGCCGTATGCAAGCCCTTTGACTACAGGAGTAATCCGGATTTCGTTCCGGTCAATATCCGGAGTCAGCTGTACCTTGCCCAGATGGATGTCATGCACAGGCTCCACCCAGACGCTCTGCCAAATGCCGGTGGTGCGGGTATAGAATATGCTGGCCGATTCCTCCAGCCAATACTGCTTGCCGCGCGGAAGGGTAACATCCCTGCTGTAATCCTGCGCCCGCACAACCAGCGTATTCACACCGTCCTCGCTTAAGCATTCAGTAATATCCGCCTGAAACGGCGTATGTCCGCCTTCATGGACCGCTGCCAGTTTTCCGTTAACCCATACTCTCGAATCATAATCCACAGCGCCAAAATGCAGAATAATCCGCCGGCCCTGCCATTCAGCGGGGATATTCAGCGCCCTGCGGTACCAGACAACATCATGAAACCCGCTGTCTTCAATGCCGCTCAGCTTGCTCTGGAATGTGAACGGCACGTTGATCTTAAACGGGTAAGGCTGGCCAGGTTCCTGCCACTTCTCCTTGACTCCTGCATTGCCATCGTCAAATGCGAACTCCCACTCTCCATTGAGGCACTGCCAGTCCTTCCGGGTGAACTGGGGTCTCGGGTATTCTGTACGGGGCATTTCCGTCAAGCGCTGCTCTGAATTCAACTGTTCCATGCACAAACCGCTCCTTTTAGTTAACTAAATAGTTAATTATTAATGATATAGTCAAGTATAATCAAGCTGATTGTATGATAATCTCCGCAATACGTCAACCGTTAACTTGTTTAATCAACCTATAGGCTGTATTATAAAAATACTATAGAGAGACGGAAAGGAATTACAGGAATGAACCTCGATATCACCGAACAGAATCTGCCCTTATTCGAAGCACTGGCTTCTGGCACCCGTATAAAAATGATTCAATTATTGCAGACTGACGCGCTTAATATAAAAGAAATGGCGGAAAGGCTGGGCGTCTCCTCCGCCATCATCGCCAAACATGTCCAGCAGCTGGAGGAGAGCGGAATCATCGCCTCGCGGATGATCTCCGGCAAACGCGGCATGCAGAAGCAGTGCTTTCTTGCGCAGGACAGCATTATGCTGCGGTTCCGCCCGGAAGGAACACCTGCACCTCAAGAGGAGGATACGCTGAACCATTATGCAGTATCCATTCCTGTAGGCCAGTACGTCGCCTTCAATGTCCGCCCCACCTGCGGACTGGCCTCGGAGACCAAGCTGATCGGCATGCGTGATGATCCCCGTTATTTTGCCGAGCCCGAGCATGTCCAGGCCCAGCATCTATGGTTCGGAAGCGGCCATATTGATTACCGGATTCCCAATTATCTGATGGGGCGCCAAAGCATCAAGAGTATAAGAATTTCGCTGGAAATCTGCTCTGAAGCTCCCGGTTATGCGGAGGACTGGCCATCGGATATTGTATTTAGCCTAAACGGTGTAAATGTCGGAACCTGGACTTCACCCGGAGATTTCGGGGCGGTAAGGGGCAAGCTCACCCCTGCGTGGTGGGAGCCGGGCAGTACCCAGCATGGATTGCTCAAGACACTGCTGATAGCTGAGGAAGGAACCTTCATGGACGGCATCCGCCTGTCCGGTGTGGCCGCACGGGATATCCCAGTCGCTCCAATGGAAGAGATACAGTTCAGAATCGAATCGGATGCCACTGCCCGCAGACCCGGGGGCGTCAGCCTGTTCGGCAGGAAGTTCGGGAATTACGAGCAGGACATCGAAGTCAATATCAGCTACTGAAAAAGCCAGCAGCACACTTCGCACCGAAGGCGGAGTTACATTAAGAGGCACTGTATAGATTGAACATGAAAATACAATAAGGGAAAAGCGGCAGAAGAGAAGTTTGGAACTGTAGGAGCGATTGTGTCCGCCTGAAAGCTTCCCTCAGGATAGCTGCTCCGGAAGCTTGCGCGGCCGCCGGCTGTCGTAGCCAGCTGCGCTCCGGGGGCGGACGGGGGCGGACGGGGGCGGACGGCGGCGCTCTGGGGGCGGACGGGCGGAAATCCGACTGGTCGCCGCTTCCCGGTCAAGCTGCGCGTCAAATCTTAAGTACTTTTTATTTAGTTGGACAAACGTATCTTAATTTCGCGGATTTGGGGCTTTTGCAGGAATTAGGTGGATAAACGTCACTTAATTTTATACATTTCCCCAGTTTTGGCTGATCAGGCCAAAATTAAGTGCTGTTTTTCCATCTGCTGTTTGAGACGGGTTAATCTATTCATGAATAAGTGGAGGAAATCCAACTAAATTCCGGGCGCCGCCACTGCGGACTCCGGATTTTTCAGCTCCATAGCGGAATTAACAATAAAACAGACCCCGCCGGACTCCGGCGGGGTTATTTCACTTCTACAGATAAAAAGACAAAAAAAAGAAACACCCTTGACAGCTTATATAAGCTGCTTCGGCGGCGGACGTATGAGAAGGAACAAATTCCCTGTCATACGTCCGCCGAGGTGTTTCAAATGATGTCGGCTTAGCTGTATTATAACAGGGGGTTGAAGGTGTATCTGTGATCGTTGTCACAGTCAACCCCAAGCTTTACATTTTTTCCAAAACGATACGCGAACCCCCGCCGCCCTGCTCTGCAGGGACAACAATCAGCTTACGCGGAAGCCGTGCCCGGAGCTCAGGGACATGGCTGATGATGCCTACAGACAGCTGGTCGCTATGCAGCCGTTCCAGGGAGGTGATTACTGTATCCAGCAGATCCGGGTCCAGTGTGCCAAAGCCCTCATCCAAGAAGAAAAATTGCAGCGGATACTGCCCGCGCAGCTGAATCTGGGCTGATAAAGCCAGCGCCAGCGACAGCGAAGTCAGGAAGGTCTCCCCGCCGGACAGCGTGGAAACCGGGCGTTTCACACCACCGTTGCCGTCATCCCGGATGACAAAACCACCGCCGGAATCCACCTCCAGCGCATAACGCTGCTTGCTCAGGAAACGGAGCCGCTGCGATGCAGCCTGACACACCTGCATCAGCTGTTCTTCAGCTACATATTCTACAAAAGCATTTCCGCGCAGTACGGACTGCAGCTTGGACAGCTGATTCTGAAGCGCAGCATGCCCTGCCCGCTGGCCATCCAGCTCCATCCAGCGGATATGGCGCTGCTGCAGATCCTCCAGATCACGCTCCGCCCGTGCCCGGGCTTGCAGGGAGCTCTCATCTTCTTCCTTGCACTTACGCAGGGATTCCTGGCTCTCCTGCCACTCCTCGCTGCTCAGCACCGCACCGGCGAGCTTCTCCTCTATATTCCGCAGCTGCACTGTACATTCCGCTTCCTCCTCGCGGTGTAACCGCACCCGCTCAGCAGCCTGTATCCGCTCTGCTGCCGTAAGCGATGCCGCTTCAACCTCAGCCGCTGAAGCAAACGGCGATGACTGCAGGCTCTCCTCCCAATGGGAGGCAGCTGCAGTGTAATGCTCGTGTGCAGATTCTGCTGCCTGGCGGGCAACCGCCGCTTCCTGCGCCTCCTGCCTGGCCTTGTCCGCAGCCTGGCGGTGCCCCTGCCTGCTGCGCTCCAGTGCAGTCTGCAGCTCCAGCAGCCTGCGTTCACAGCCAGCGAGCAGCTCCGCTGCCGGGCTTCCGCTTGTCCATTCCCGGAGCCGCAGCTCCTTGTCACGCGCAAGCTCCTCTTTGCCCTCCAACTGGGCGCTCCACTGGGCCAGCTCCTTGTCAAGCGCAGCCAGCTGCTCCTGAAGTAGCTGCACGGCCAGAGCTTTCTCGTCCAGGAATTTCACGCTGATCTCCAGCCGGCCGCGGATTTCCTCCGCCTGCTCATCCTTCGCCAGCATTCCGGTATAGGCTGCCTCTGCCTGTTCAGGGGCGAGCTGCGGAAAGAGGCTGTCCCATTCTTCACGCAGCGCTGCTGCCGCTGAGGCAAGCCCTTCCGCCTTGGCAGCCAGGCCCTGAACCCAGGTCTGCTCAGCTTCTGCGCCTGCAGCTTCCTTGTGGTACAGCTGCTCCAGCTCCTGCAGGGAGCGCTGCCAGTCCGCCGCTGCACGGCGCAGGTCAGCGGAGCCGGCCTTAAGCCCGGCCAGCTGTCCGTTCAGAACTGATAAAGCAGCTTCACCCGGCAGCTCTGCTGATTCTGTCAAGGCTGCGCTGCCGGCAGCTGTATCAGTAACAGCTGTGTCCGGTGCCGTATTGATGTTAGCAGCGGCAGAAGCATTAACAGCAGCTGCGGCTGTATTAGTAACAGCAGCGGCTGGTGTGGCAGTAACAGCAGTAAACTCAGGAGCAGCGGTGTCAGCGGCCCCGGGGACTCCGTTGGCGGCTGCGGTGCCAGCAGCTCCGGGGGCTTCAACAGCGGCAGCAGACTGGCTTAACGCTTCGTCTGCCTCTGCTCCCGCCAGCTGCGCAAGCCAAGCCCCGTCCTGCTCCAGCAGGCTGCGCAGCAGATGGCGCGTCTCCAGCGCCTGCCGGGCCTGGGCGCGGACCAGGCGGAGCCGGCTGTCCAGCTCCTCTTGTTCCCCCTGCTCCTGCGTAAGCGCAGGGGAGGGGTGATGCTCGCTGCCGCATACCGGGCAGGGAGTGCCGTCCCGGAGGTCACGGGCAAGCGCCAGCGAGAGCCTGTGGACCTCCTGGTCCTTCAGCGCGGCTTCCAGCGCGCTGGTGTGCTGCTCCAGGCGGTCTGCAGCGGACTCCGCTGCACCTTCGGCCGCCTGCAGCTCTTCCAGATGCAGGGCGGCGGCGGCCAGCAGCTCCCCGCGCCTTGCATCCAGCGCCTGCCGCCGGGCAGCGGCGGCGGCGAGGCGCGCCTGCGCCGCGGTAAGCACCGCCGCGCGCTCCCGGTGTTCCCGTGCTGCCGCGTCCCGCTGGACGCCGGCAGCACGCAGGCCCTGCAGTCTCTGCATGGCCTCCTGCAGAGACTGCCGCTCCTGGGAGCGGACCGCGAGCGGCTGCAGGCTCTGCTGCAGCTCGCGCTGCTTCTTTTGGCCGCGGGCCAAAAGCTCACGCTCCCGGGCCAGGCTCTCCTGCCCGGCGGCTAGGCCACGGGCAGCCTCATCCCGGCGCGCGAGCAGCGCCGCACGCTCGCGGCGCAGGCCGCCGAGCTCGGCTTCCAGCTCGAGCGCGCGGCGGAAGCGGCCCTCCTCCTCGCGGAGGGCCGGCTCTCCGGCGGAAAGCGCGGCCTGTGCCGCTGCTTCCGCCTCCGCTGCCGCCGCCGCCGTCATGCCCGCGGCGGCGGCCTGAGCCTCCAGGCCCCCGGCGCGGGCATGACGGCTCTTCCAGGCCTCTTCCGCACTGCGCCAGGCGCTTAGCGCGGGGAGCCGCTTCTCGGCTTCGTCAGCCTTGCCGAGCTTCTGCTCCAGGAGGAGAATCTGCTCCTCCTGGGCCTGGAGCGCCTGCCGCTGCCGCCCGCGGCGGGACTGCTCCTCCTGCAGCTCGCGGATGCGGGCGAAGCGCTCAGCACGCTCCGCCGCCTCCGTGAGCCGCTTGCGGCATTCCGCCGCATGGCGCACAGCATCCTGCACCCGGACCGCTGCCGCTTCGACATCCGCCTTCGCCGCGCTGCCCAGGCCCTGCTGCTCAGCCTCAAGCGCCCGCAGCGCCGCTTCATTCTCCTTAACACGGCGGCTCAGCTTAAGCGCCAGCCCGTCGCCGTACTGTTCCAGATGGAATAGGCGCTGGAGCATCTGCCTGCGGTCTACGCCGCGCAGCGACAGGAACTCGGCGAATTTGCCCTGCGGCAGTACGACCGCCCGGGTGAAATCATCCATTTTCAGCCCGATATGCTCTTCCACACAGCGGGTCACATCCGCCAGCTTGTCGGCCAGCACGGCCTCGCCGTCAGCCTTGACCTCGATGAAGCGGCAGATCGTACTGCTGACCGACTGCTCACCGGTCCGCTTGAATTTCCGTTCCACCCGGTAGCGCTTTGCCCCGGAAGCGGACGTTAGCTCGAAAGTGAAAGCTACGCTGAGCTGGTCCTCGGAATGGTTCATAATGCCCTGGGTTCCGTTTACGGCCCGTTCCACCTTGCCGTACATCGCCAGCGTAATTGCATCCAGCAGACTGGATTTGCCGCTGCCGGTCGGGCCAAAAATCCCGAACAGCCCCGTCTCGGTCAGACTCGCAAAATCTATCTCCTGCGGCTCCCTGTAGCTCTGCAGCCCGGAAACCTTCAGTAATATCGGCTTCATTTGTGAATTTCCTCCCCTTCCGCAGCTTCGTTCCGCTCCTCCTCTGCCAGCTCCAGGAACAGCTCAATCAAACTGTCCTCCGGCTCTGCCCCGCCGGTCTGCCGCTGATAGAATCTGCGGAACAGCTCCTGCACCGGCATGCGTGAGCGGGACAGCTCCTCCAGCTCCTGCTCCATCTGCGGATAGACCGGACGGATATGGACAATGCCTTCCCGTGACTTCCGCAGCCGCTGGATATCATTCATCGACATCGCCTCGGTCAGGCGCAGCTCCAGATCAATGAAAGCATCGGCATCGCGCCCTTCCTCCAGCCAGCGGTAGACTTCCTCCAGCCCGCCGGAGGATTTCCAGTTCACCAGCGGACGGCCGCAGCGCAGATAGATTTCCTCGAACACCGGCTCCCCCCCGGGCGCAATATCAAGCAAGGATACGGACTTGGCCTGTCCCGCTTCCGAGAAGCTGTAGGCCAGCGGTGACCCGCTGTAGCGGATCATCCCGTCACCCTTGACGCGCTGCGCACGGTGCAGATGCCCGAGTGCCGTATACTGCGCACCGCAGGACAAAGCTGAAGGGTCCACTGTATAAGCTCCGCCTACCTGAATCGGCCGCTCGGAATCGCTCTCCAGCCCCCCCAGAACATAGATATGGCTCATCGCCAGATTAACAGTCTGCGGCGAAAATTCCCGCCCGAGCAGGTTCATCAGCCTGCCGACACGCGCACTGTAGGCCAGGCGCAGCTCCGCCTCTCCGCCGTCCCCGGCCAGCAGCTCACCGAGCCGGGCTTCGGAGGGGTAGGGCAGCGCAGCGATTTTGGCCACCTCGCCTGTTCTTGCCGCATGCACCGTGACCGGATCAGCCGTCGGCAGCCCCACCAGCGTAATCCCTTGTCTGCGGACAAGCGGAGACACAGAGGCTACACGCTCCGGCTGATCGTGATTGCCCGAAATGACCACCAGCGGCCTGCCCCCCGCTGTCAGTCTGGCTGCAGCATCATAGAACAGCTGCTCAGCCGCCGCGGGAGGGTTCACCGAGTCGTAGACATCCCCCGCCATCAGTATCAGATCCGCTCCGGAAGAATCGGCAATGTCCACCAGTTCATCCACGAACTGCTCCTGCTCCTTCTGCCGGCTCCTGCCCTCCAGCGTCCGTCCCAGATGCCAGTCCCCCGTATGCAATATGCGCATTTTCCGCCCTCTTTTCCCCGCTTGCCTGCGGCCTTCTTAGATTAATAAGCAGCATGAACTTAAAAACTCAAGCTCCTGTGCATGCGACAGCTGTGGTCCGCAGTCCATAACGGTTTCATATCATCCGTCAGCACACTATCATTCCTAAGCCCCGCCTATAAATATATAATTCACAAATCCGAAACTGATGGCGGACGCTATCGCTCCTGCCGCTCCCAATCGGTATAGTCGTAGTGCTTTCTATATATAATTGAACCAATGATTTTGGTGTTCATAACAGTGAAGAAACAGAGCATTCATTCTATTGTACCTTGTACAATAGATCACAGTTAAATCCGGCTGAAAATAGATTCTATTGTATTTTGTACACTCGTTTCTTAGGATTTGGGCATATTCAGCTCATTTTCCAGAAAGGCATTGTATGGAATACAATAGAATGGATTTTCCGGCCGTTTAGCAAGGAATTTAGTGTATAAAATGCAATTGCTCCATTACTGAGAGTATTCTGTTATCGCAAATAACTCTTAACGTTTCCGGTTCAAGCTATATAGCTATCAAATCTTTGTGACTCTTTGAAAATACCTGTCCGGCACGTCCGTGATTCACCTTTTTTTGCTTTTCGTTACAGCATTTAACGCTTCCTAATGCAGATTACAGCCTCACCGCATGTCCGCCGTCAAAAAAGTAGAGCCACACCTCGCTGACCGGCTCGCCCAGAATATCAAGCAGCGCCTTGCTGTACAGCTCCAGCTGGAAGCGGTATTTCTCCCTAAGCGCATCGAGTCCGCCCTCCTGCGCAGGGACGTAATCCGTTTTGTAATCCAGCAGAATCAGCCGGCCTTCCTCACGGAACAGACAGTCAATTACCCCTTGAATCAGAACTGCTTCATGGAAGCCTTCACTGCCCCCTTCACCCGGAAGTCCCGCTGCCGCCGCATCCAGATAATCAAGCCCGCGGTAAGCTTCTTGCGCAGGAACGTTATAACTGAACGGCTGCTCTCTTGTCTTCCAGGCGGAATTCAGCAGTCTGATTCCCAGCTCACTTGTATAGAAGTCTTCTACTTCTCCCAGATCCACTGCCTCCGCCTGCTCCCTGCTCAGAATAGCCAGCCGTTCCAGACGCGCGACTGTCGCTTCCAGCAGCGGCCGGTCCGCCTGCCCGTCCAGCGGAACATGCTGCATCACCGTATGATAGGCTGTTCCGCGCTCAGCCGCAGTAAGTCCGCGCTGCTCCATGAATTTCGGCCGCCGCAGATGCAGGCTGTCCACATGTCCCGGACTGCCGCTCCGCGGCTTCCGGCCGCCAGCGAAATACTCTTCCTCCAGCAGGTCAACAGAAGGCTGCTCCTGCATTGATAACAATGATTTCAGCTCGGTTACCGATGTTTTGGCCGGGATGCCTGATGCCACTGCATACGGATAGGCCCACTCCAGCCGGGAGGCAATCTGCTCTGCAGACGGTGTTCCCAGTGACGGGACACTTTTGCCCTGCCGGAGCGCTTCAAGCGCGAGCCGGCGCTGCTCGTTCTTGTCACTGTCGCCATCCGCAGCCGCAAATGCCCCGGAGCCAAGCTCCTGCATGTTAACCGCTGAAATGCTCCAGTTGGACTCGTCCCTGTGCAGCACTGAAGATACCGTTCCCTCGCTACCGGCAAGCTTGCGCAGGATGGCGGCAGCAGGATGGCGGATCAGCGCCGGCCCGACCCAGTCCAGATAGCTGCGCCCCCGGGCAAGCAGATGATCCGCCAGCAGCAGCTCCTCGCGGCCCTGCGTGGCCGTCCAGGAGGATACCGTACGCGGCAGATCCCTTACCGTGCCGACCAGAATCATTTTGTCACGCGGACGGGTCAGTCCGACATAAAGCACGCGCATTTCCTCGGCCAGCAGCTCCAGCCGGGAACGGCGGTTAATCGCCAGGTAGGGAAGCGTCGGATAGCTGACCCGCGATTCCCGCTCCACGAAGCGGGGACCGAAGCCCAGCTCCTTGTGCATCAGGAATGGGGAATGCAGATCCTGCCGGTTGAACATTTTGGCCATACCGGCCAGGAACACAACCGGGAACTCCAGCCCTTTGGATTTATGGATCGTCATAATCCGCACGCCTCCGGCCTCCTCACTGCTCCCTCCGGCAACGCCCAGATCGCCGCCATTCTCCCGCAGCCGTGAGATAAAGACCAGGAAGCGGAACAAACCTCTGGCTGAGGTCTCATTCTCAAATTGAACCGCCCGGTCATAAAGCGCCCTAAGATTGTTCTGGCGCTGAAAGCCGCCAGGAAGTCCGCCGGCCCATTCCAGATATCCGCTTTCGCGGTAAATCCGCCAGATTAACACGCTCAGGCTTCCCTGCCGGGCAGCATTTCTCCAGCCTTCAAGCAGATCGAGGAACGCCTTAAGCTTCTCTCTGAGCCGGGAATCAATGTCCACCTCCGCGAGTGCCGCCCTGCCCTCTGCTGCTGCCGTTTCTTCGAGTACAATCTCCTGTTCCCGGGAAAAGAGGTCATACGCCGGCGCCATTTCGGCCTTGGCCCCGACCGCTGCCGTGAGCGCATCATAGAATGATCCGCCGCTGCACAGCCGCACCTTGGCCAGCTCCTCCTCGCTGAGATTGACTACCGGGGAGCGCAGAACTCCGGCGAGCGGGATATCCTGACGGGGATTGTCCACGATCTGCAGCAGCGACAGGGCGATCTCCACTTCCGTTGCCTGGAAATATCCTTTGTTCTGGTCCCCGTACGCCGGAATCCCTTCATTCCGCAGCTCCTCAATCATCAGCGGCGTCCATACCCGTGCGGAGCGCAGCAGAATGACAATGTCGCCGTAGACAACCGGACGCATCAGCTTCAGCGCCTTATCATAGATCTGCAGCGGGCTGCTGCCGCTCATGCCGGTCATCTGCAGAATCCGCCTGGCAATGGCCCGGGCCTCCAGCTGAGCGGTCTCACTCTCTGCCGCTTCGGCCTCCTGCGGAGGCAGCTCGTCCTCCTCATCCGCCTGCTGCGGCTGGGCTGATGAAGCCCCGCCTTTATCGATCAGCAGCAGCTCCGGCGCAAAATACGTATCCGGCCCTCTCTCTTCCGCTCCCGGGAAGTTCGCCCCGTAGACCAGCTCTGCGCGTTCATCATAGCTGATCTCCGCAACATTGCTGTCCATAATCTGCCGGAAAATCATATTCACCGCATTCACAACCTCCATCCGGCTGCGGAAATTACGGGCCAGGTCAATTACCGAGCCGCCTCCGGCAATGCTTCCCGGAGAGCCGCCCGCTGGATGCTCCTGGATAGAGCCCTCTTCCAGCGCGGCAGCCTGTTCCTCAGCAGCGAAGATACCGCCGCCATCCTGCCAGGAATGCCCGGCGCTGAAGCTGCGGTACTTGTCCAGGAACAGTCCCGGCTCTGCCAGACGGAAACGGTAAATACTCTGCTTCATATCCCCGACCATAAAGCGGTTGCCGGGTGACTCACGGGAGATCAGCCGGACGATCTCCTCCTGTACGCTATTGGTATCCTGATATTCATCCAGCAGCACCTCATCGAACTGGCTGCGGTACTCCACCGCAGCATCCGAGGGCAGCGAGTGCCCCGGCTGCGAATCCGGATGGCGCAGAATCTGCAGGCAATAATGCTCCAGGTCACTGAAATCGACCAGCCCCCGCCCGGCCTTCTCCTGCCGGTAGCGTTCACCGAATTCGATAACCGTCTCCGCCAGCTCATGCATCAGCGGGGCTGCTTCATGCAGCTCGCCCAGGAATACTTCCGCCGGACGGCCGAATAGTGATTTTTGCAGCTCCAGCAGGCTTTTTTTCACATTGTCCCGGATGGCCTTAACACTCTCCTGCAGCCCCGGATCGGTTGAATCCTTCTTGCACGGCTTCAGCTTGCCGAAGGATATTTCCATGAAAATATCATACAGCTCCGCCCAGGGCTGATGCTCCACGGCATCCAGCAGCCCCTGCGCCATCTCGAGGTCAGCTGCCAGATTGTCCGCATAAGGTGCCGGACCTCCGGGCTGAAGGGCAATTTCCCGGCCCTGCAGCAGCTGGCTGATTGCCCCGCTTAAGGTCAGCTTCGCCTCGGCGAGAATGCTATGCACCCAGGGTGTGCGGCTCAGCGCCTCCGTATCCGGCAGCGAGAAATCGGCCGCGGTATCCCGCAGCCACTGTGCCGGCCAGGGATGGCTGCGCGCGAAATCATGCAGGCGCTGAATCAGCGCATGCACCGCATCATCACTGCGTTCACCGCTGAACCAGTCGGCCAGCTGCACGAACACACTGTCTTCACCGTCCCCGGTAACCTCGCCGTATTTCTCCTCCATCAGCTCTTCGAGCAGCTCCTGGCGCATCATCTCCGCTTCATGCTCATTCAGGATGCGGAAGCCGGGATCAATCGGAATCAGCTGGTAATACCGGCGGATCACTTCAAGACAGAAGGAATGCAGCGTTGTAATCGAAGCCCTGCCCAGCAGGGCGAGCTGCCGTCTTAGATGCTCATTCTCCTCATCTGCGTTTTCCTCCAGCTTGCGCTCCAGCGCCTCACGGATACGCTGGCGCATCTCGGAGGCAGCCGCCTTCGTAAAAGTTGCTACCAGCAGCCGGTCAACGCTGAAGCCCGCTTCCTGATCACTGATTTTGCGGATAATCCGTTCGACGAGCACGGCCGTTTTGCCGGAACCCGCTGCCGCCGCTACGAGGATGTCACTGCCGCTCTCGGCAATAGCGCGCCACTGGTCATCGCTCCACAGGCTGCCTTCCGGCTTCTTTTCAAATACAGGTCTAGTGCTCACAGTTTCTCTCCTCCTCTGCGGGACAGCAGTTCCCAAACTGCATCCTTGCCCGGCTTGCTCAAATTGTTGTAGCCGTTGCCTTCCACCGTCTCATCAAACTGGCAGACCGGACGGAAGGAACAGAAGGTGCAAGCCGTCTCCTGCTGGATACGGTAGGGTTGAATCGCCACATCCCCTTCTGTAATCCGTGTCCCGATATCCGAAATCGTGCTCCGTACCGAGGACAGCAGCTGCCCCCACTGGTCAGGTGTAGCTACGGAGGCGCTGCTGTAGAAGCTGCCGTCGCTTTTGAGCGCAACCGGAACTATGGATGAATAGCCCTTGTCCAGAGTCGTATCCATCAGAGAGACTACTTCACGGTCAGCCGTCAGCAGGCCCTTCATCTTGAAGCGCTTCATCAGCTCCTGCTCCGCCTGCTCCCGGTTCATGCCGTTGGCTGAAGAGAGCAGCGGATCATGAACATGGAAGTAGAGTGTCCCCGCCGGAAGCGCGGTCCTGCCCAGCCACTGCTCTGAATAAGTCAGCAGTACATCCAGGTAGGTCAGCATCTGCAGCGACAAACCGTAGTAGACCTCATGCAGCTTAAGATCCTTCTGGCTTGACTTGTAGTCAATGACCCGCAGCAGAATCCCCTGCTCGCCCTCCGCCTTATCGACACGGTCAATCCGGCCGACCACCTCCATCACACAGCCGTTCGGCAGTGTAATCCGCAGCGGCGGCAGATCCTTGCCCGGGCCGAAATCCAGCTCCAGCCCGACCGGCTCGAAGCTTCCCCTGCGGGAATGCTCACCCAGAATAACCGAGGCCCGGCCGACAATATTCTTCAGCTTGCGCGAAATATAGCTGTAGCGCTTGCTGCTCATCAGAATCTCACCCTGCAGCAGCGGCGACAGCTTGTCCACCGTTGCTCCCGCCTCCTTACGGCATTCCTCAGCGCTCATGCTGCCCCAGCTGCGGCCCTGCTCCTGAAGCTGCTTCGCCATTTGGCTTAAGGCTGCATGGAACAGCTGCCCAATATCCGGTGCCTGCAGCTTATAAAGCTGACGCTCCTTCAGCCGCAGCCCGTACGAAGCAAAGTGCGAGAAGGAGCAGGCAACGAACTTCTCCATGCGTGATACGCTGCCGCGCAGCGTAGAGCCGCCGTACAGCCGCAGGCTGGTCTCCCGCTTCAGCTTCAATCCCTCATTACGGTAGAAAAGCGAACCCAGCAGCCGGTCAAGCTGCTCCTTTACCGGCTGGCCGGACTGCAGGACGGCACCTTTATCCCGCTGCAGATCTGCTTCGGCTCCGGTGACGGCTCGCATCTCTCCAGGTCCGTCATTCCCTCTGGCTTCCAGAGAACCTGCAGTCTTCTCTTCCATCCGTGCCGGACGTTCCTCTGCGGCAAACCAGTTATAGACATCCCACCACAGTCCGGGAATGTCCATTCCCTGGCGCCATTGCCGGAGCTGAAGCATCAGCATGCGCAGTGTCTGCCCGGGATGGCCGACAAAGCCCAGATGGGCAGCCTCCATAGCTGCTCTTGCAGCAGCTGCCCCGGCTTGCACTTCAAATCCGGATTCAGCCTCCATCCCGGCTGCAGCTGACGGTAATGACTGCGGAAAGCCTGACAGAAACTGCTGGCCGAGCCTGCCCGCGAACAGCTGCTGCAGCTGATGGATCACCTCCGAGGGCAGCAGCGCCTTGCCTTCATCGTCTGCAGCGGCATAGCTGATCCATAATTTCCTGCTGGCTGTCGTAAGCGCATTGTAAATAAGGAAACGTTCATCCAGCAGCTTGCGTGAGGCTCCGGAGGCCAGCTCCATGCCGGAATGCTCCAGCAGCAGGCGTTCTCCCTCAGACAAAATGCCGTCTTCCTTGAACTGCGCGGGCACGACACCTTCATTGAAGCCCAGCAGAAAAGCATATTTCACTCCTGAGACCCGCGTGCGGTCCATCGTACCGACCAGCACCTGGTCGAGCGCAGGCGGAACCAGGCCCATCTTCAGCTCCGCCAGCCCGGTCTCCAGCACCCCAGCGAACAGTTCAAATTCCATCCGTTCCCTGCCCATCATCTCAGCGATCTGATCCAGCAGATCCAGCACCGCTCCCCAGAGCTGGCTATGCTCACGCGCAGCTTCCGCCCGCCCCTGCTCCAGTGACGCTGCGCCCATCCGCTCCAGCTTGCGCGCAGCATCCGTATCCTCAAGCAGCTGATATACTGCCCGGCACAGCTCAAGGCCGCTGCGGCTGGCCTTCACCCGCTGCTCGAATGCCTTCAGCGGACCTGTTATCGCTCTCCGGCAGGCTTCCATCCGGGCCAGCATAGCTTCATCTACAGCTTCGCTGCCCTCCAGTGACAGGCGGGGGATGCCCTTCCAGGAACGTCCGTCTGTCCAGCGGTAGCCGTGAATACCGCAGGCCAGCACATAATTCTCCAACTCATCCATGTTGCTGCGGGTAATACTACCGTCCAGCGGAAGCAGCAGTTCTGACTTCACGCAGCGAAATACATCCTCATAGCGCCAGCGGCGGCGCACTACATCCAGCGCGGAGCGGATGAATTCCACCAGCGGATGATGCAGCTCGTTCAGCTTCTGGTCGAGGAAGAACGGAATTCCGAAGTCCTGAAACAGCGGTGCAATCAGCGGCTCATAATCGGCCATATTACGCATGAATACAGCCATCTCGCCGTACTTCGCTCCTGAATCTCTCGCCAGATCCAGCATCTCCCGCAGCACGCCTTCCACCTCGGTCCGGCGTGAAGCCGCTGCCCGGATCGAGACAGCTTCGTTCATCTGTTCATCTGTGCCATTCCACTGGATACGGCGCCTGAAGCCGTGCTCCAGATGTGCGAGCGCCGGACTGCCGGCGAATCTCGGAGGCACCGATGGAGCCAGCAGCTCATCCCATACTGTAAGCCCCATTTCTTCCGCTATTCCGCGCAGCTTAATATAAGTAACCGCTGCCGGGTGGAACAGCTCCAGCTCATGCGGAGCCTGGCCCGGCGGGTAAATCCGGTCCAGTGTGAGTGCAAAGGTCATACTCGAGGCATATTGCATCAGCTCACGCAGTACAATGAATTCCTGATTGGTGAACCCGTGGAAGCCGTCCACCCAAATCTCTGCCCCGCGGATATACGAGGAATCCTTGACATGCTCGGCCAGCTCAGCCAGCCTGTCCTCTTCATCCATATACAGCCCGGACATCTCCTGCTCCAGCTCGCTGAATACCAGATGCAGATCATCCAGCTTGCCGGCCAGAATCGGGCTGCCATTGGTAGCTTCCTGCATCTTAACGATTTGTTCCTCCAGATCTCCTGCTCCCTGGCAGCAGCGCTTCAGCTCTGTATGCAGACTGCTGAGCCGCTCGACAAATCCGGGCCTGTCCGAGGAAGCGCCGAACAGCTTCAGCTCTTCCTTGCGCCGGCTGATAATTTTATAGATCAGCATCTTCTTGCCTTCTTCGCTGATCGGCAGGCTGGCGCTGCCGCCGGTCTCCTGCTTCACCCGGTAAGCCAGCCGCGAGAAGCTGAGCGTCTGGGCCCGGATGCTGCCCTTCACGCCTCCTGCAGCCAGCAGCCCGCGCTCCGCACCGAAAGAACCCTGCTCCGGAACAAGCAGGATTATCGGCGCACCGAGCGGCTCTGACTTCAGCCGGGAGGATACCCTCTCCCATATAGTAGTAGTCTTGCCGCTGCCCGAGCGGCCGATCAAAAAGTTAACCGTCATTTCTGCAGACTCCTTCCGTGCAGGGGAATTATGGATGCAGCCGTCTGCACTCGCGCTATCTATCATAAGAACCTATTAAACATCTCGTCCCATTAGTATAGCACACCTCCATCTCCTGCAACAGAACGTACGTTTGCCATAGTTTGCATATCAAGGAGGCAGTCCACTGTGAACGCAGCACAAAATAAGGCCCTCCCGGGGCCAGCTAACAGCTGACCAGGAAAGCCTTATTTGAATGATAGCTGCAGTTTTACAGTTGAAGTCCGGCTCTCAATAACGGAGTTCGTTCCAGGAAAAGTTGAGTAATAGTAAATGTATGCGGAAAACCGTACACATTGTGCCACCGCAAGGGTAAACGGACCGGAGCGCCTTCACTCGCCGGCAAGCAATCCACCCGAGCAGCCCCGCTTCGCCTAACCTGACGCTTCTCTAAGCAGCCGCCTCAATCCGCTTTATTCAGCAGCCCCTGCAGCCAGCCGGCCGCCTCTTCCTCACTGCCGAAGGCGCCGCCCGGGCAGCCGTACATTTTTTTGGTCGACAAGGCAGTTACCGGCTTGTATAGGGCCAGCAGCTTCGCGGTCGGCATAACCACGGCGATACCGGCGCAGACGCTGGCAATCTCCTCTTTATGCGCTTTGCACCAGTCCATATAATGCTTCGTGACTTCCTTCGCCGGGCGGTCGCCGCGTTCCCCGGTTTGAATCATCAGCAGCCCGAAGGGGGTTCTGCGCGACAACACTGCCTCCCAATAAGCTATATATTCCTCGACCGTCTCCTGGTCAAATGTCTCGCCCAGGCTGATGCGGACCAGCGGCCAGTTTGACTCATCTGCTGTAATTGCCAATTGCCTTCCTCCTTCATATGATTGCATTTTTTGCAAATATACACACTGCACTTTTTCAGGTTAACCACATCGTGCTACGGACAGGAGTGGGCGTTAAATTGCGGAAAAGAACCTATGTGCCGGTCCTTAAGGACACCAGCGCCGTTATTTCGCTGCAAAAGTAGAGTTGGCACCTGAGAAGCGCTGAATAAGGGCTGTGGTGTCCTCAAAGCTGCCAATTGGGCCGATAATCAGCTATTAAAGGCTGTGGTATCCGCAAGGGTCAGACTTGTTACCTGTTCGCCCCGGAGAGATGGTATTTCTTCATTAATACCTTGCTCCAGCGCAACATTCAGCCTAAATAGTCGGAGTTTGCCCGATGGCTGATCGATATTGCCTCCTTCATTCTTTAGGCTGCGGCGTTAAAAAAAGTGCACTGAGAATGATTCTCTGTGCACAAGTGTAGGGTATCCATACGGAACAGGTCTACCGGTTCCGGGATTATTCATACTCAAAAGCGGAGTATTCCGCGGGCACCACGGCAAGTCCGGACGCATCCTGCTTTCAGATGTGACCACCTGATAGCCCGCCTTCCAGCATAATCCCCTCGTATTCCGCTTCAGGCTGGGACCGCCACATCTTCCCGCTTCGCGCCAAGTCCGCTACTCACTCCCGTTCAAGCAGCCGCCGAGCCGCAGCTACTGCCGTGCAGCCGCTGAGTCCTGTCTGCGGCTCGCCATGGCGTATTCGCCCGGGCTGGTTCCGAACCGCTTGCGGAAGGCTGCAGCGAAATGGCTGACATTCCCGTAACCCACCCTGTACGCCGTCTCGCTGACACTAAGTCCGCCTTCGCAGAGCAGCCGGTAAGCCTGCTGCAGGCGCAGCTCGATTACATAGGCATGCACAGTCGAGCCGAACATTTCCTTGAAGCCTTTCTTAAGCTTGAATTCATTCAGGCAGATCAGGCGGGCCAAGCCGGCCAGGGTAGGGGGATTCACATAATCACGCTGCAGAATCGTCCGGGCCAGGTGCAGGCACTGCATATCCTCCTTGGACAGCCTGACTGCCCCCGGCACCTTCTCCTCCTGATAGAGCGATTCATTGAGATACACAGCGAACAGCTCCAGCATTTTGCCCTCCAGATACAGCTCGCGGATGCCCGGCCCGTAAGAGCATTCCGCAATTTGTGCCAGAATGGGGCGGATCGCCGGTGTAATTCTGCTTTTGGCAAAAAGAGTGTCCTTGCCTTCCCGGGAGCGCAGCCGCTCGTCCCCGCTTAAAGCGGCAGTCAGCCGGTCATAATGCTCCGGGCTCATATCCATACTGAGGAACCGGTACCCGGCATTCCGGTGATACCTGCAGTTCTCCCCCCGCTCGCCGCCATGCAGCAGCGCCATCTCACCGGTATCGATCCGGAAGGTACTGCCCTCAAGCGAAGTTCCCCATTCAATGCCTTCCCCAAGGCAGAATACCAGCTCTGTACGCGGCGTTCTGATCTCACCGGAGGCGTCCATATCGCGTGTGAACATCAGATTGAAATCTGTAAGCTGGACCGAGCCCCGGCTCAGGAGGCTGCGGCAGCTGCCTTCCCCAAGCTCTGGGGGCGGTATAATCTCAAAATGACTGCCATTCATATAATAAGTCTGCTGAAAACCGTCACAAACCAGCGTCTTCTGCGCATCAATCCGTTCTGCCCCGACATTCAGGCCGCTCATTTCTTCCATAGTCATTCTCGCCCCCTATACCATGGGTTCATTATATCTATACTGAGAATGATTATCAATTAAAAGAATGAAATGAATAACGCCCGTCTGGCAGCCGCAGCAGCGCCGACGGCACCTGCTTCGTTGCCGAGCTCCGCCCTGCGGATGTCGACGGCAACGGGACTTAAGGCGCGGACGCGGCGGGCCAGCTCAGCCGCATACTCCGCATTCTTGTCCACAACACCGCCGCCAAGCACGACAAGCTGCGGGTTCAGCGTAACGGCCAGGTTGGCAACCGCCATGGCCATCAGCACGAAGGCCCGGTCCAGCACCCGGGCGCAAAGCCCGCTGCCCTGCGCGGCAGCGGCGAAGACATGCTGCGCCGTGACCGGCCCGCCGGCGGCAAGCCCAGACAGCACCGCGCACAGCGGGCCGTCAGCCTGACAGCGCGCCGCCTCAAGAGCAATGCCGGTGCCGGAGGCTTTGCTCTCCAGGGCACCGAACTGCTGCGCTGCAGCACCCGGCTCCCCGGACGGCAAATCATCCGGCTCCAGCAGCAGGTAGCCGAACTCACCGGCAGCGAAGGCCGCTCCTCTGTACAGCTGCCCGTTCAGATAGAGCGCACCGCCGATACCTGTGCCGACCGTAAGCATGGCGAAATGCTCCCGGCCGGCTGCAGCACCGGCGGCCTGCTCGCCCAGCGCCGCCATGTTCACATCGTTATCCAGCACAACGATGCCCTCATATTCCCGCCTGATCCACGGGCGGATGTCCTCCTCAGGCCAGCCGAGGGCCGGGGCACAGGAGAGAATGCCGCTCGACTCGTCCACCACTCCCGGCAGGCCGATCCCGACCCCGGCCAGGCCGGCAAGCTCCGTGCCGTGATCCCGGCACAGCTGCGCAAGCTGCGCGAACAGCCAGCTCATGAATCCGCCCGGTTCCCCGCCCAGCAGCGTATCCAGCTTGCGTTTACTGATGATGCCTCCATCCGGCCCCGTCAGGCACAGCAAGGTTTTGGTGCCGCCGACATCAATCCCCGCTGTCCAGCCCCGCCCCCCAGCAGAGTGCTGCTGTTTAATCATCAGGTTCACTCCGTCCATTCCAAAGTGTCATTGCCAATCATGATGGTTCCGGCGGCAGCGCCGTACATATAAGTCAGCTCGGCCGTCTGCCGCCCTGCATCTATTATGCAGCCGATTACACGCAGCGGCCCGCTGTCCTCTGCTGTATCTCCAGGCAGGCATACCGTCAGAATCCCTGCCCTGCCCGCAAAATCCGCCTTGCCCGCAAGCACCGGAATTTCCGACTTTGAGCCGTAGATTTCCGATACCCAGCCCTCCTGTTTCGTTACGCTGAAGCGTTCATCCGTCAGTCCGCTGGTCGTCCAGATCATATTCAGCTTCACACCGGAGCCGGGATAAGTAACCGATGCGGTTGTACGGCCGTCTTCAGCGGACAGCCGGGGCACCGCCTCCGGATGCAGATGGAACCGCTGCTCCAGACTGTGCGCGGCATCGCCCTCCAGCCAGTCGGCAATCAGCATGAGCGGAATATCCTTGCCTGACAGTACCCAGCGGCGGTGCACTACCGGCCCCGGCAGACGGGTATAACCGTCATGCGCCGCATCAATGAAATGATAGCGGCTCCCGCTCTCATAGCGGAGGGTTCTGGCCCCGGCAAGCGGCTCGCCCCATTGCTGCGAAGACACATACGGCGTCTGATCCTCCCCGTCTACCGTGATGGTGTTATGCGCCAGCGTGCTTTTGAAATAACGGCGCCATTCCCCTTCTTCATAGGTGTACCTTCCGGTATCGGTGAATAGCAGCTGCTGCTTCCACATCCACTCCAGATTCAGCGCATCCGCATGTCCGTGCGCCCCGCCCATGGGGGCGGCGTCAAAGAACAGATACTGCTGCCGATCCCGCATTATATAATATCCGGTCTGCGGAAAAGCCACGCTCGACACAGATGGGGTATGCGCGGCCTGCAGCCGGATGCACCGCTCATACTCCTCCGCACCGAGCAGCCAGAGGCATTCCGGATTGCCCGTACCGCGTCCGGTCAGCGCATCATCCGCCAGGATAGCGCCCAGCAGCGTCAGACGCCGCCGCCCGTCACCGGTCCAGTCGGAATCACCGATGCCGGTGGACTGCTGGTCCGGCCGGACCAGCGCTTCCGTGAAGGCCGCCATTTTGCGGAGCTGGCCGCCGTACCAGGCGGAGAACGGATGGCCGGACAAGGCGCCCAGCAGATACGGCGTGCCGAACATCTCAATCGCCGCATCATGGTAATGGGTGGTCAGCTCAATCTGCACGCCCTCCGGCCCGACCTGATGGAGCAGGCACAGCTCCAGCCGTTCTTCCGCCAGCTGCCGCCAGTAAGGGGCGCGCGGATGCCAGTGATAGAAGGCAGCGATCATATACAGGCCCTGCATGTGCATAATGGCATGATTGATTTCGGTGCTGCCAAGGTAACAGGTCAGGAACCCGGCATGCTCCTCCAGCCCGGCCAGAAACTCGCTGCGGAACTCTTCATCCAGCAGCGGGCTGTCCTCCATATACTTGTAGGCCGAGATCCAGGACTGCACACGCAGGCCGGTTTCCAGCAGCCGCCAAGGTCCAAGCTTCTGGAAGAATACCGCTTCCTCATAGGATTCAATCACCGGAACCGGATTCTGCGCCCGCCAGCTGCGGAAGTGTGCGGTAAATGCCGTGACATATTGCGGCCTGCCGTTCATCAGATAGGCTTTGCCCAGATCGAGCATATGCCAGTGGCGGTTCATCCCCCAGGTGAATTCAGGATCATTGCCCGGGTTATGCAGCCAATCTACCGGATTACCCAGCGGAATCCAACGGGTCAGATCTCCCGTATAAGGAACGATGAATTCATTGTTCACGGCATGATCGGCTATCAGGACCGAGTCGTGCGCCTCTTGAGGAAAGTGCAGGGCATAATAAGCGGCGGCGCTGCGCAGCTCGGGCTGGGTCAGATAATAATCCTTCATTCCTTATCCTCCAGGAAATCCTCGCGGAACGGATTGAACACATCCAGAATGACGGAATCCTCAAGCGCCTTCACGCCGTGCGGGACGTTATAACCGGCGTAGAAGCTGTCTCCCGCCCGCAGAATGCGCGTCTCCTCCCCGACTAAGACCTCAAAGCTGCCTTTGACAATGTAGCTGATCTGCTCATGCCGGTCGTGGGAATGAACCTCTCCGATCCCGCCTTTAGCGAAGGTGACCTCCACCATCATCAGCGTTCCGCCCATCCCGAGAATTTTCCGGGAAGTACTCTCGTTAAGCACCTTCGTTACTGCTTCATCATTACCGATAATCATTGCTGTCCACTCCTCCCGATTATGAAAAAAAACGGCCGAATCCATTGCGAATCGGCCGCAGGTGAACCTTACAGGTTATTCTTCTGTCGACAATTTGCCCTGCAGCTTGGAAGCATCAAAGTCAGGATCGGCCACGATGTTAGTGGTGCCGGCTGCCCGCGCTTTTTCCAGAGAAGCATTATAACGTGTGTCCAGATCCTTGATGATGCCGTCCAGGTCACCGCCGGTGAAGACATACACCGAGAAGGCGTCGCTCCATTTGCTGCCTTCCAGGGAGCCTTCCGTAATCGCCAGCGGGTTAGCAGGATAGATGGCGTCGTAGCGTTTCGGCAGGAAGCCTTCAATACCCGGAATGCTTGGCTTCTTACCGGAGCTGATGACAGTAGGGATCAGGGAGAGGCCGTAGCCGTTCTCATAATATTCGCTTTGCAGGCTGTCGCTGTATACATACTCCATGAACTTCCAGGCAGCTTCCTTGTTGGCGGAGTCTGCGCTGATGCCGATGTATGAGCCGCCGATGATCTGCGAGGCGCCCTTAATCGTTCCATCCGTAGTCGGCACAGTCACCGCTGCCCAGTTAATTGTCGTCGGGAACTGGTCCTTGTAGACGCCCGGCTCTGCCGAGTGGTTGATGTACATCCCGATCTTGCCTTGTGCGAACTGGGCACGCAGCGGATCGATATCCAGGCTTTCCACGCCCGGCAGCATGCTGCCGTCTTCATTCATCTGGCGCAGGGCCGAAGCGATATCCTTGTACATGCTGAAGTCAAACTTACCGGTCTGGTAGTTGTAGCCGTCAATGCCGACATTGGTGCTGGCGCCGGCAACTGTATTGGATGCACGCCAGAAGCCGCTGGAGCTTTTGAACGGGCTGGCAAAACCGTAAATGCCGTCTTTTTTGCCGGTCTCCGTAATTTTTTTGGCGGCAGCGACCATCTCATCCAGCGTTTTAGGCGGAGTAGCGATTCCTGCCTGCTCAAAGACATCTTTATTATAAATCAGTCTCCAGACTTGTCCGGTGTTGGGCAGTGTGTAGATTTGGCCGTCAACGGTATTTTTGTTCTCCAGCAGGCTGTCTTTGAAGGTATCCTTCATTTCACTGCTCATGTAGTCATTGATCGGGGCCATATAGCCTTTTTTGTAATAGGTCTGAAAATCATTGATCTGCAGCACATCCGGTGCCTGCTTACTGGCAAATGCGATATCTACCGCCTGCGGGTAATTATCACCCATCACGGTCATTTCCACTTCGATATTATCTGTATTGGTCTCGTTAAACTGTTCGATCTTTGATTTCATGAAATCGGCGTCGTGACGGTCGGGTGTCCAGTAGACGATTTTGGTCTTTTCACCGCTTTTCGTTCCGCTGTTCTCTTTGGTATCAGCCGGATTCCCGCTGTTTGCCGCTGAACCGTTTTTGCTGCCGCTATCGGCGGCGCAGCCGGCCAAGCTTACTGCCAGCACTGTACTCAATGTTGCAACAACCCATTTTTTATCCATCGTTATGCCCCCTTGTGCTTGTCCCGACAACCTGTGCGGCTGTCTGTTAACGTAATCATAATGGTTCCGCTTTCACGGGGGTGAGGGACATTTTAACTTTGTATGGGGGAAAAAATGATTGTCCCTGCCGCTCTCACTTCTCCCCCTCCCCCCAGGTCATTTCAAATACTTCTGCCGGAACGCTGTTGGCGTCATTCCGCAATACTTCTTGAAGAGGCCGCTGAAATACGGGCGGTCCTCATAGCCGAGCATCAGGGAAATCTCCTGCACCTGCGCACCGGCAATCAGCAGCTCCTTCGCCCGTTCCATCCGCATTTTCGTAATATACTGGATCAGGGTCATGCCTGTTTCCTTCTTGAAGGCGTTGGCGAAATAGCTCGGGCTGAGGTGGACGGCCTGGGCGCAGCTGTTCAGGGTCAGATTCTCTTCCAGATGCAGACGGATGTATTCTCTGGCCCGGTTGACGGACTGCGTCACATCGCGGAGCCGGTTCTTCTCGACGAATTCGCAGCCCATGCTGCTGAAATGGTCGATATAGCTTTTCCAGCCGCCAAAGGTCAGCGAACGGTTCTCCTCCAGCGCCATGAGATCGGCCTCCAGCTGGATACGCTCCTCCTCGGTGATTTCATCACAGAACGCACGGTACATGGCGAACGCCAGACCGGTCAGCAGCCGGACCATAGACAGCGGATCGGGGTATTCCCCTGTAAGCGTCCATTGCCGGAAAATATCACTGATGATCTCGTGACAGCCCGCTTCATTGCCGCTTTTGAGCGCATACAGCAGCTCCTTCTCTTTCTCCTCGGGGTACCCCGGGGCTGCGCGGTTATCTCCCGCAAGCTCCGTGAAGCGGAAGATGCAGTTGCCCTCACTGTAAAAGCGGTAGGCCAGCGCTTTGGCTGCATGCACGAAGGCTGTCCGGATCTCACGCGGTCCCCGCGCCATGGTGCCGAGGCCGATCGAAACGGTATTTTTGCTGAATTTCTCGACATTCTCGCGGCACAGCTCCAGCAGCTCCGCCGTATCCATACCCTCCGGCGGATTGAATATGGCAGCCAGCCGCTGCTTGCTCTCGCGCAGCACAACGCCGCGGGTATGCATTTTCAGCGTCTCATCCACAATATTTTTAACGGCAAAGGGGATGATTTCATTCTCATCCAGCCGGAGCGTATACCCGTATTCGGTATAACAGTCCATCTCAATGGCCATTACGAGCAGGCTGCCTGAATCCAGTTCGATGCCGAGCTCCTGCCAGCGGCTGTCCTTCAGGCGGGCATCCGTCTCCTGGCGCAGCAGACCGGTCAGATAGTCCTGGCGGAGCTGCGAACGGCTGGCAACCATATTCTGCTCCAGCCGCACAAGCTGCTCAGACTTCGCCCGGTCCGCTTCGATGCTGCTCTTCACCTTCAGCACCGCATTCAGAATTTCCGGCGGGGTAAACGGCTTAAGCAAATAATCAGAAGCCCCCAGCTTAACGGCCTCCTGCGCATAGCTGAAGTCGGAGTATCCGCTGATGAAAATAAACTTGGCCCGCAGTCCCCTGTCCGCAGCCCGCTTCATCAGCGCAAGACCGCTGAGCTTCGGCATGCGGATATCGCTGATCACAATGTCCGGGTCCTTCTCCAGCAGCAGCTCCCAGCCCTGCTCGCCATTGCCGGCGGTGCCCACCACCTCAATCCGGTGCTCAGGCCACGGAATGGTGGAGGCGATTCCTTTTACAACAGTTTGAATGTCGTCCATAACGCACATCGTCAACGGGTTCATGGCAGCCTCCTAGATGATCGGTATTGTGACGGTTACGCTTGTAGCAATGTCCGGAATGCTGCTGAAGGCAATGGCTGCTGATTCCCCGTAATAGAGGCTGAGCCTGCTGCGCAGGTTGGACAGCGCATATCCCTTGCGTTCTGCTTCCGTGCCGTTCACCGCCGCTTCCAGCTCTGCTGCATCCATTCCGCAGCCGTTATCAGTGACCTTCAGAATCAGGAATCCGGCGCTGCGGCTGATCTGAATGGCAATGCTGCCCGGATCTGCCTTGTCGCGGAATCCGTGCAGAATCGAGTTTTCGACCAGCGGCTGAAGCAATATTTTTAATATGGGAATGGTTAAATAAGCTTCATCCTCCACCTCAATTGAATAGGTGAACAGGTTCTCATAACATTTCTGCTGCAGCTGCAGATACTGGCGGACATGCTTGATCTCCTGCTCCAGCGTAGTAATATCATGCCCATTGTTCAGCCCCAGGCGGAACAGGAGGGAGAGGGCGACGATCATTTCGCTGACATCCTTTTTCTCGCCGTTCTCACTTTTCCAGAATATCGTATTCAGCGTATTATACAAAAAATGAGGATCGACCTGGGCCTGCAGCGCCTTGACCTCGGATTTGCGCTTCTCCTGCTCGGAGACCCGCACCTCCTGAATCAGCACCTGGATCTGGTCCAGCATCCGGTTGAACTTGTGGCCGACAGCGCTGACCTCATCCTCATATTTGCTCTGGAACCGCACATTCAGATCGTTATACTCCACCTCTACCATCAGACGCTGCAGCTTATTGAGCGGCTTCAGCAGCGCGGATGCCAGCAGGTTGGACAGCGACAGCGCCACCAGGGTACAGATCAGCATAATCCAGATAATTAGCCAGCGGATCTGCTTCAGCGGATGCAGCAGGTCGGCCTTGGACTGAATGCTGACCAGCACCCAGTCTTCATTCATCGACAGCGTGCTGTAATTGACGAGCAGCTCCTCGCCCTGCGCATTGGTGTAGTTGAAATCCCCTGCCTGATCGCCGCTGAACCGGCTGACGAACGCCTGCTCCGTATTGAATTCATACTGCTGCGTTTCCGGCTGGAGCACCATCTTTCCGTCCTTCTGCAGCAAAAAGAGCTGAACCTGATTATTCATCAGGTCCTGCTCCAGGATAGACCGCATGGCCTCCTCCTTCATGTTCACAACCATATACACATTCGAAAAATAATAATTATCGATCACTGTCGGCTTCAGCAGCAGCGACATCACACGGCCCTTCCCCGGAAACAGCTCGCTTTCATGGGCGCCTACCCACAGGGTATTCCAGCCCGGCTGCTGCAGATAGTCTCCGTATTTCTCCGTAAAGCCGGTTTTCCGGTCCGGAAAATCCCTGGTGGAGAAAAAATCACCGGTCGGCGTGTTGATATATGCTGCATCAATCAGTGGCTCCACCAGCTTCAGCTGGTCGAACGAGGTCTGCAGCAGGGACAGGTTCTGATAATAATGTGATGAATTATTGTTGCGCACATCCTTCATTACCTGGCCGAAGCTGTCGTTCAGCATGAAGGAAAATGAAGAGACTACGATATGCCTGAGATGCTCATCCATCACCTGAACCGATTTGTTCAGAATACCCTGCTTCAGCTCCAGTGCACTGCGCTCAATGCTCCGGGCCGCAAACAGGTAAGAGCATACGCCCGTTACACTGATGCAGAGGATGGCGAGGAAAATGTAGAACAGCTGTATTCTTTTCTTCAGAGACTGCTTATAGAAGCCGAGTTTCATTAGATGATCACTCCTTGAAACCCATTGTAACAACAGTGATGGCCGAACACTACCCTTTGACTGCGCCGAGCGTTACCTGCATAAATGATTTATTGGCAAAGATATAGACTACCAGCAGCGGCAAAATGGACAGGCAGGCGCCGGCCATCATCAGCTGCACCTCAGCCGCCGCACCGATGCCGTAGCGCAGATTGGCAAGCCCCACGGGGAGCGTCTGCAGCTCGGGGTTACTCATTGTGAACACCAGCGGCAAAATATATTCATTCCATGAGCCCTGGAAGGCCCCCAGTCCGGCAACCGCCAGCGCAGGCCGCAGCAGCGGAAGGACAATCCGCCAGTAAACAGAGTAAAAGTTGCAGCCGTCGATCATTGCCGCCTCATCCAGATCCTGCGGGATGCTCTTGAAGAAGCCGATCAGGATGAAATAGCAGGTCGCATGGGCGCTGATTAGGATGATAATTACGCCCCAGAGCGTCCGGTTCAGCCCGAGCATGACCATCAGATCAAACTGCGGACGCAGCACCACTGCCCCGATGGAGATGAACAGGGTGGAAGCCATGAGCAGGGAATACGCTTTTTTGCCGATAAACTGAACCCGGTCCACCGCATAAGCAGACATGGAGGCGACCAGCAGTGTACCTACTGTTGTGGCCACGCTTACAAAGATGCTGTTCAGTGTAAACCTTGAGAAGTTGGCGTTCTTCCAGGCTTCCGCGTAGTTGGAGAATTGCCAGGTTTTCGGCCAGATGGTTGCACTGCCGGTCAGCTCCTGATTCGTCTTGAACGAGCCCAGCACGACCATAATGATCGGGAACAAGGCCAGCAGCGCTGCCGCCAGCAGAAAGATCCACAGCACGGCTTTGCCGGTCCAGCGGGACAGCCTCGGGGACATGACGGAATTGGTACGGGTATGATTCATTCGGTTCTCCTCCTGCCTGTTCTAGTAAATATCGTTCATTTTTTTGGAGATGCGGAAGTAGATCAGCGTAATCCCGCCTACAATCAGCGCCGTGGTGAAGCCGACTGCACTGCCATAGCCGAGCTGCTGGATCGACTGGGCTTCCGCTGAGATCGGGAACAACAGCTTGAACAGGTACAGGTACATAACCTCGGTTGTGCCGTACGGTCCGCCTTCGGTCAAGACCATAATACTCTCGTAGCCCTTGAGTGATATCGTAATGGCCAGCATGATGATCATCTGCATGACCGGTCCCAGCAGCGGGATGGTTACATTCTTCAGCTTCTGGAATTCATTGGCCCCGTCCAGCGAGGCGGCTTCATACAGATCATTCGGAATCCCTTGCAGACCGGCGAGGAACAGGAGCATATAGTTGCCGACTGCGCCCCATATTGCAATAATAATCGTCGTCATCATGGCATGGTCGGCGCCCAGCCAGCTGATCGGTTCGGAAATAATATGGTATCTGATCAGCAGCTGATTCAAAATCCCGTTATAGGAATTGAAGATGATGAAAAAGACAATCGCCATAACCGAGGCGCTGAAAATAGTCGGCAGATAATAGACTGCCCGCAGGAATGTACGCCCTTTCATTTTACGGTTCAAAATGATCGCCAGCAGCAGGGACATCGGTATCGTCACCACCAGCTTGCCGAGCGCGTAAACTCCGGTATTGCCGACCGAAGACCAGAATTCATGGTCGCGCAGCACCCGCCCGAAGTTATCGAGGCCGATAAAGATAGGGGTACCAAACCCCTGATAGTCATAGAACATATAACGCAAAGCCCACAGCAGCGGATAGATGCCGAACACCAGGGTCAGGATCAGGCTGGGGAAAACGAACACATAGGCATGTACTTTTTTTAGCTTCATAAACGGCCCCCCTTAGAATCTTATCTTGATTATAGAGGGAACCAAAAACAGGCCGGGATAGGGAAATCAACTTTTCAAAGGGGAGAATGTTACTGTTACCGGGGAGGTTCTGTATTCTGTCCTGTAATAACGCTGCTGCCCAGGCTGTCACCCTGCCATCTGCCTAAACGATTACTTTACCTGCCCGTTCAGCCCGCTTTTGCTGGGATTAGGGGCACTTCTGCCCCTATTTTTCTCTCATCGCCCACTTTTGGCGATAATAGGGGCACTTCTGCTCCTATTTCAGCTATCCACTCCTGCCAGGTTACAGTAACTCAAAAACTCCATCTAAGTACGCCGGACTTGGGGCCTCGCAGTGGGAGATAGAGGACAAAATACTAACTGCCCGAGTCAAATACAAACACTGTCTGGCGCGTACTTCGGGTACTTTTGACACCTTAGGTACTTCGGGTACTTTGGACACTTCAGACACTTCGGATACTTCGGGTACTTCGGTTACTTTGGTTGCTACGGACATGACGGCCCTTATTCGCCCATTTTAGCTCTATTTCGCTCGTTTACGGACACCAGAGACCTTATTCACCACTTTTCTCGTGATACCTCCACTTTTCAAGCGAAATAACGGCGCTGGTGTCCGCAAGGCCAGCATTCCGGCACTTTTCCACAGCTTAACGTCTCTCCTGTCCGTAACGGCACACTATGTACTTGCAAACCGGCGCGTGACTGGCTACTTTATCGATGACTGAGAGCCACTTTTACCCTTGAATTGCTCATCCGGCTAACCTCTGGCGGAATTAAGCGAGTGCGGTCGCATTTCTACCTTTAATCTTTTCACTCAGCCCGCTTTGCATAAAAAAAGAGCCTCTATAAGCAGAGACTCTCCTTGGCAGACTATTGTTCTACTTGCTGCGCACCTCAAAGACGGCGAACTTCAGATAATGCCCTTCATCCACACCGAGAATCTGCGGATGATCCTTACCGGCAGCACGCCACTCAATCAGCCGCAGCACCTTGCCGGCATCCTTCGCCGCTTCCTGAATCGTGTCCAGGAACAGCTGGGGCTGCATATGGTACGAGCAGCTGGCTGTAACCAGATACCCGCCTTCATTAACCAGCTTCATCCCGTGCAGGTTGATATCCTTGTAACCGCGGACTGCGCCGGCTACAGCACTTTTGGTCTTGGCAAAAGCAGGCGGGTCCAGAATAACGACATCCCAGGTGCGTCCGCCTGCAGCGGTCATCGGCTTAGCCGTATCCACTTTGGCTGCCGGTTTAGCGCCGGATTTGACCTCCGCCGCCGCATGGCCTGTCGCCCGCTCCGTGCGCTCTTCCAGCCCTCTGACCTGGTTGCGCAGGAAGGCAAACGCATCGTCCACTACAAACTCGACCCGGTCCGTGAACCCGTTAATCTCCACGTTGGCCTTTGCACTCTCAATCGCATGCGCGGAGACATCAAGGCAGGTCACCTTCTTCGCGCCGTATTTGCAGGCATGCAGCGTGAAGCTGCCGGTATGCGCGAAGCATTCCAGCACGGTAGCCCCGTCCCAGTAAGAGAAGGTAACCGGCTTCCCGCTCTTATTGACCGGCAGCGTCTCCCGCGTGCCGTCCTCCGCCGTTACCTCCTGCAGTGTAATTCCGCTGCGTCCGCCCCAGCCCTTCATCAGCGGAGCGATGGAAGCCCGGTTCTCCCGCTGATCGAAGAAATAGCCGGTTTTCTGGCCCTCTTCAATATCGACGATCACCTTCAGCCCGTTCTCGCTCACGGTAATATGGCGCGGGCATTCGCCGTAGAGTACGCCTGTAGTCTGTTCCAGCCCTTCCAGCTCCCGCACGCTGACATCACTGCGCTCGTAGATGCCGCGCGGCGCCATCACCTGCACGAGGGCCTCCACGATCTCGGCACGGTGCTGATCCATCGCCAGCGTCAGCAGCTGTACGACCAGGACCTCTCCGAAACGGTCGATGATCAGCCCGGGCAGGAAATCTGCCTCCCCGTATACCAGGCGGTAAGCATCTGCGCCAGGCAGGAACCGCTCCCGGTGCTGCAGGCAGCTGGCAAACCGGCCGGCGAAAAAGGCCGTATCCATTGCCGCTAGCCTGCTCTGCGACAGAATTCTTACACGGATCTGCGATGCCGGATTGTAATAGCCTGTAGCTAAATAACGTCCCTGATGGTTAAGCACATCCACAATTCCGCCTGCCTGCGGCTCGCCGTCTACCGAGGCGACTTCGCTGGCGTAGACCCACGGATGTCCCTGCTCCAGTCTTTTTTTGCGGTTTCGTTCCAGAATTACCGATGCCAATGACTTCAACTCCCTGTTCTTGTTGTTCGAATTGTATACATGTCCCATGCAATGCACTCATATATTGGTGTACAACCCCCGTTCAAAGGAGCCTGTCCTTATGATCCGTGAACTGCTGTTCCCTGTACTGTATGGTCTTGTGATCTTTCTTGCCGGCATGAAGGTGATGGAAGCCTCGCTCTCGAGGCTGGCCGGCCCGCTGCTGACCCGGAGTCTGCATAAGGCTACCTCCACACCGGCCAAAGGGCTGGTTGCCAGCGCCCTGCTGTCCGCGCTGCTGCAGAGCAGCACCGCCGTCACCGTGCTGACCATCGGCATGGTCAATGCCGGGCTGCTGACCTATGCCCGGACGCTCGGCATCATCCTCGGCAGCAACATCGGCACCTGCCTGACCACGGAGCTGATCAGCCTGCAGATCAGCATACTGGCCGCGCCGCTGCTCGCCGGCTCGCTCTGTCTCTGGGCCGCCGCCGTTATGGCCGGCGAGCTGAGGCCGCAAGGCTGGCGGCTGCTTGAAGCCTGCCGCCGGATCGCCGGGCCGCTGCAGTTCAGCTGCCTGGCCGTAACCGGCTTCGCGCTGGTCCTGTGGGGCATCGCCGTCATGCAGTCGATCGGCCCGGCCCTTGAAGGCAGCGGACTGTTCCGCTGGTTCCTCGGCCATGCCGCCGAAAGCGCGCTGTGGGGGCTGGCCGTCGGAGCCGTGCTGACCGCGATGGTGCATAGCAGCGCAGCAGTCATCGGCATGGCGATGGGCCTGGCCGCAAGCGGCGTCATGCCGCCCGAGCTCGGCATCGCGATCGTGCTCGGTGCGAACATCGGCACCTGCGTCACCGCCGTCATAGCCGCCATCGGCAGCACGCCGTCCGGCGTCTTCGTCGCCTGGTCGCATGTCGCGCTCAATGTCGGCGGCGCCTTGCTGTTCCTGCCCTTCATCCAGCCGCTGCAAGCCTTATCCGCCTGGATTGGCGGCGGGCCGGCAGCACAGCTTGCCCACGCCCAGACGATCTTCAATGTCGTATGCTCGCTTGGAGTACTGCCGCTATGCTATCTGCCGGTATGGTCCCGGCTGGAGCAGCGGCTGCAGCGGTAATCCGGCCGCTAAATGGAGGATTACCGCCGCCCCTCATTATACTTCAATCCGCACTGCAGTTCTATGGAATCCCCTGTTACAGTTTCACCCTCAAAAAATACTATAAAACCGTGATCCGTCATAGAAGGTAACAATCATTACCGCAGCGGCAATTCCAACCATTATACAAAGCGCAAAGTAATCACTGCGGGTAAACGGCCGGGTGCGGTACCAGGTCCGCCTGCGGCCGGTTCCGAAGCTGCGCAGCTCCATTGCCGTACTGATTTTCTCAATCCGCTCAATGCTGGACAGAACCAGCGGCAGCAGAATGGATACCATATTCTTCAGCCGTCTCGGCAGCTTCTCCTTGCGGGAAATGTCGATGCCCCGCGCCTGGGCCGAGAAGGAGATATTCTCATAATCCTGCTGGATATCAGGAATATAGCGCAGCGCCAGTGAGACGGAATAAGCAATTTTGTAATGAACCCCGATCCGGTTCAGCGAAGCGGCAAATTCACTCGGATCTGTCGTCAGCAGGAACAAGAGTGCTACCGGGATGACCACCGCGTATTTCAGGGCAATATTCAGCTGGTAGAAAAGCTGCTCTGCCGTTACCGTATAACGTCCTGCCAGGTGCAGCAGATCATGCCGGGTACCGTAGATCCGCGTCCCTTCCAGCGGGGAGAAGGCGAAGATCGCCAGCTGGTTCAATAGGAAGAAGAACAGAATGAAATAGAGCACGAAGGCATAATCCTGGAATCTGACTCTGGATATGCGGAATATGATCAGGCTAAGCAGCAGCATGAGCAGCAGGCACCGGGTATCATAAGTTATCATTGCCGATACGGACCAGGCGGCAAAAATAATCAGCTTCGCCGCCCCGGTCAGCCGGTGCACCGGCGAGTCCTGCCCCGTATAGGAAAGCATCCTGGCTTTCATCTTCAGCGGTTCCCCCTGTCATAAGCGATAAAACGGCGGACGAAGTCCACCGGCTGGTCAATACCGGCCTTGACGGCAAGGGTAAACAGTGAGGTTTCCTTCAGATTGGCCCGGCTTACAATATCCCTGTCAGTCAAAATAATCTCCGGCCGCGCATCCGCCAGCCTTTTCCCCTCCGCCAGTACAATCGTCCGCTCCGCATACTCCAGCATCAGATGCATATCATGTGTAATCATAATGACGGTAATTCCGGAGCTGCCGAGCCCGCGCAGAAACTCCATGATCTCATTGTAATGCCGGTAATCCTGCCCGGCTGTCGGCTCATCCAATATAATCACCTCCGGCTCAAGCACCAGGATCGAGGCGATGGTTACCCGCTTCTTCTGCCCGTAGCTGAGCGCCGAGACCGGCCATTCCCGGAATTCATACAGCCCGCATATCTGCAGAACCTTATAGACACGCTCACGGATCAGCTCTTCTGACAGCCCGCGCAGCTTGAGGCCAAGAGCAACCTCATCATACAGCAGCGTCATGGAAATCATATGATTCGGATTCTGCATGACAAAGCCGATACGCCCGGCCCGCTCCTTAATGGAATCCCCGGCCAGATCCCGCCCGTTCAGCAGGATGCTGCCTTCCGAAGGCCGGTAAAAGCCGCAAATCAGCTTGGACACCGTTGATTTCCCTGCGCCGTTCTTGCCGGCGATGCAGAGCATTTCCCCGCGCCGGGCGCTGAAGGATAATCCCTGCAGCACCGGATGCTTCCGGTCATACCGAAATGAGAGATTCCTAACCTCAAGCAGAGCCGGAGCAGCCTTCTCTTCCTCCTGCACCGTATGGCCCTCATGCCAGCTGCGGAGCTTACCGGCCGCTTCCGCAAGCCGTAGGCCTTCGAGCCGCTGCGGCTGCATCTCCGGTGTAATCCGGCAGCCGGCATACTTCAGCGCAGTAAGATAGAGCGGCTCGCGGATGCCGGCCTCTGCAAGCAGCCCCAGGCTGAGCAGCTCGGCAGGCGGCAGATCTGCGGTAATGCAGCCTTCGTTCATGACGATGATCCGGTCTACGGGACAGTGCAGCACCTCTTCCAGGCGGTGCTCAATGATGATCACCGTCTTGCCGGTTTCGCGCTGCACCCGGTCAATCAGCTCCATTGCCGCTGTTCCGGTAGACGGGTCCAGACTGGCCAGCGGCTCGTCGAACAGCAGAATATCCACGCTTCCGGCCAGCACCCCGGCCAGCATCGTCTTCTGCTTCTCTCCGCCGGACAGCTCCTGCGGGGAAGCATCCAGCAGCTCCAGAATATCAACAGCCCTTGCTGCTGCCGCTGTCCGCTCATGCATCTCTTTTACCGGAACCGCCGCATTCTCCAGACTGAAAGCTATATCCTCGCCTACGGTAAGGCCGACGAATTGCCCGTCCGGGTCCTGAAGCACTGTTCCTACTGTACCGGATAGTCCGGCAATGCCCTGTTCCGCCGTCTCCCTCCCCCTGACGGTCAGACTTCCGCTCCTTTCGCCGGGATAGGCAAACGGAATCAGGCCATTAATACAATGGGCCAACGTACTTTTGCCGGAGCCGGAGGGACCGACAATCAGAATCCTCTCGCCTTCATGGATCCTGAGGCTGATGTTGTGCAGTGTAGGCTCCTGCTGTGCCCGGTATTTAAAGGTGTAATCCGTGAATTCTACAACCGTTTTGCTCATCTTCAACCTTCCTCATGTGCTGATTTCCTAATTCCGAATAACCCGGGTTCAAACAGAAAGGCCGGTGACGGGCACCGGCCTTTCTGTTTGAATTATATATTATTGCAGCCTTCTGAGGCTACCCTGTTTCGTTCTAGTCTTGGCATAAGCAATAGCGAGCAGTGTACCAATGACCGCTACCGTTACAATGTTGGACGCTCCGGCGATCAGTCCCTGCGTGAACACCTTATTGGCCGGCTCCGCATAGATCAGAATATCCAGCACCGGCGCAACTACGAACCAGGCAATGGCGTTGGCAACAATCTGAGCCAGATTGAAAGTAATGATTTCTTTGCGGCCAAACTCACCGTCCTTAATCGCGATTCTGGCTGCCAGCAGCCCGATGATCAGTCCGACCAGCCCCGAGGAGATGACCCAGCTGAACCAGGGGGAGCCGTAAAAAATCGCATCCTTCAGCGTATGCCCGATCAGTCCGATGAATAATCCGGCAACCGGTCCGTACAAAAGCGCAAACAGCGCCAGCAGAGCGTATGTAGTCTCAATGTTAGTATTCGGGATCCCCGAAGGTATGGAACCAAACCTGCCCAGTATTACAAAGAGCGGTGCACCTATGCCGATAGCAACAATCGTTTGAATCGATAAAGCTTTGCGTTTAGCCAACTGTCTCATCTCCCTTAATGGAATGAAATCCATACTTTTTTTGAATTATACATCGGTTTACTCGGGATTACTATAGGGATCTGAAAATATATCTTTCCGCCCGCCAAGTAGAAACGGCTACGCCGTCCTTAAAGTGGACGGTATCCGTTTCAGCGAGAAATAGAAAGATAAGTTATCGTGTGAAACATATAAATTCTTATATTTTCAAAAAAAGACCTGCACATAGCCAAAACGGCCATGCACAGGTCTTTAATCCGCTTGTCTCTTCCCGAAGGCCAGAGGGTAAATATTATTTCACAGTAACCGATACCGTCACAGTCTTGGCACCCAGCTTGCCTTTAACCGATGTTGTGCCTTTGCTTACAGCCGTAATCAGCCCGTTAGCACTTACCTTGGCTACCGACGGCTTGGAGCTGGTCCACTGTACGCTTCCTGTGACAACTGCAGTCTTGCCGGTGTCATACAGCGCTATAACGGATACCGTCTTTCCTGCGCCCGGTGCAAGAGTCAGCTTGTTCTCACTAACGGTAAGCTTCATCAGCTTAGGAACGACTGTAATTTTGACCGTAGCCGCAATTCCCTGATAGGAACCGCTCAGCGTAGCTGAGCCCTCAGCTATAGCTTTTACGGAAGTCCCTTTCACTGAGGCTACGTCCGGATTCGAAGATACCCAGTTCATGCCGCTGGAGAAATTCGCTGTTTTGCCGCTCAAGAAATACCCGGTGACCTTGATTGTCTTGGAGCCTTTGATATTGAGCTCTACCGCAGCGGGCTCTACCACCAGCTTCACAACCTTCTGCTCGATGGATACCGGAACGCTGATCGTCTTATTGGAATAGGTTCCCTTAAGTGTTGCCGAGCCTTTGACCAGACCCTTGATCGTCTTGCCCGCTGCCGATTGCTTCAGCACGGCATTACTGCCGCTCAGCTCCCAGACAATCGTATCCGACACATCCAGCTCTTCCCCGTTCTCAAGCACCGCCTGAACTGCAGGCAGCGGAGTTTCTTCGCCAATTACAAGACCCATTGAACCTTCAGGCCCAATCAGTACAAGCACTTTATTCTGAACGGTGACTTTCAATTCTACGGTCTTCGAACGGATTGAAGATGCCGTACCCGAAGCTACTGCACTTTCTTTGAACTTGCCGGTCAGGGTAGCCGTACCAGCCTTGCCGCCGGTGAACTTTCCGTCCTTAACCGACACGATCTCTTCGTTGTTCGAAGTCCATTCAATTTCACTGCTGATGTCAAGCTTCGTATCGTCATACTTCGTTCCGCTTACCTTTGGCAGGTTCACAGAGTCTGCCGTGTATATCTCCTGCTCACTCTTCTCAAGGGTGAGTTCTGTCAGGGTAGGATATACAGTTACCTTGAAGGTCTTGCTGATACCCAGGTGGTCTGCTTTGATTACAGAGGTCCCGACAGCCTTACCGGTAACAGTTGCAAATGCGCTGCTCGCAGCCACTGTCGCTGTCATCAGATTGTCTGAAGTCCAGGTTGTTGACGCGGTTGAATTGGCCGTCGAATTCACAGCATTACGCGTCTCCACAGTCACATTGAGGCTTTCGCCCAGGAACAGTGACTGGTCGCCTGCCGGCTTCAGGATTATAGCTTCATAAGGCGCACGTACATACACATCAACCGACTGGGTAACCCCCAGGTAGCTGGCTGTAATGACTGCCTTACCAACGCCAACGATTGAAATTTTGCCGTTTTCTACAGTTGCCACGCCTTCGCTTGAGCTGCTCCAGTCGACCTCTTCAGCATCAATGGTGTCCTCAGCACTTGCCGCAGTAACTTTGGTCCAGGCATTTATTTGAACCGGATTATCTCCAACCAGCATTTCCAGTTCTTTATCAACAACTTTGTTTGCATTGTCTTTAAGTACAATAGCCGAATAAGGAAGCTCTACTACGGCTTTGAATGTCTCGGTTAACCCTTTGTACTTGGCTGTAACGGTTGCTTTTCCTTCTCCAACCAGCGTAATCTTGCCGGCGGCAATGGTTAACACGCCCGAATTCGAGCTGCTCCATTCGGCGTCCTTGGTTACATCCTTCTCTTCAGTGGCCGATTCTCCACCTTTAACCTTAGCTGTAACGAGCAGTGATTCCGCTTTGTCGCCCAGCTTATAGCTGTCTGCATTGCTGGGGGTTAATTTCAGGTCCTTATACGGATAAGTAACCGACACTTCAACAGAGTCTACTGCATTATTACCATAGGTAGCTGTAATCATTGCCGTTCCGTAAGCGAGCGGCTTGATTTGACCGTTAATTACACTGACAACATCATTCTTCGAAGAGGTCCATGTGGCAGACGCCGTCACATCTCTCTTGGAAGAAGAACCTTCTACATTGGCATATGCCTTAAGCTGCTTCGGTGTTTGACCCACGGTTAGCTCTACTTTGTCTGAGCTGTCGATTTCAATAGAGTTGATGTCTCCAGCAGCGGCAAAGACGTTTACCGGAAAAGCTGCAACAACTAGCAGGATCATTATGAGGAGCGTTTTTGTCATTTTCCTGTACACGGTCATCTGTTCTCTCCTTAGACGGTAAAATTAATAGTGCAGTTTTCCACACTCTTCCACTATATCGACAAATCTGCCCCAAGTCTTTACCCTATCTTCAGTTTATTTTCAGGTTTGGCCAAATTCAGGTCTTTGTGACTACACAGTTTGAAATAAAGAGTAGGCTGATAGCCTAGTCGTCTCTGCGGTGAACATTTGGACTTCCGGCCGCTGTTGTCTCCAGATTTCCTGATTAATACCGCTGTTTGCGGTAGAAATCCGGCGACAAAGGCGAACGCTGTCGCTCCTACAGTTCCAAATTTCCCCTTCGATCCTTTTTACTATTCATTTATTTCTCAAGCGCTTCTTATATAAATATATTATCCGCAAAAAAGGATGCCCCGGGGCCTCAGCGGCACGGGAACATCCCCTTAAACAGATATTATAGTTGACCTATCACGCTGTCGAACACCTAGCGTACACTCGCACGCAGCTCAGCAGCTGCGGAGCTGCTTACACTTACCAGCTCGCCGCGGCATTCATTAACGCCCGCTTCGGTAATCTTCACCTGGCATAGCTCGCCCTGCAGTGAATCTCCACCGCTGAACAGAACCTGCAGATAATTGTCGCTGAAGCCGTGCTGGGTCGTGCGGCCCGGCGCATCCTTGGCCGAGCGCTCGGCAATGACGGATACGGTCCTGCCGACGAACTTCTGGGCGTAGGCAAGCTGCATCTCCTCCGAGAGATCAATCAGCTGCTGCACGCGGGCATTCTTGATCTCTTCATCCACCTGGTTCAGCATCCGCGCTGCCGGTGTTCCGGTCCGTTTGGAATAAGGGAACACATGCATTTCCGAGTAATTGACTGCCTTCATGAAGTCATAGCCGGCCTGGAACATCTCCTCGGTCTCCCCGGGGAAACCGACAATCACATCGGTTGTAATACCTACATCCGGCATCGCCTGGCGGATCAGCTGCATTTTGGCATAATATTCCTCAGTCGTGTACTTGCGGCGCATCGCCTTCAGCACCTCGTTATGGCCGGCCTGCAGCGGAATATGCAGATGGCGGCACATCTTCTTGCTGCGGTTCAGCACCTCCAGCAGCTTCTCGTCAATCTGGCTCGCTTCAATAGAGCTGATGCGTACCCGTTCCAGCCCGTCCACCTTGTCCAGCTCCCAGAGCAGATCCGCAAGGCGGTAGTTATCAAGATCATCCCCATAGCCTCCGGTATGAATCCCGGTCAGGACAAACTCCTTGTATCCGGCCTCAACTAGCTGATGTGCCTGGGCGACAATCGATTTCGGATCACGGCTGCGCGACAGCCCGCGCGACCACGGAATGATGCAGAAGGTACAGAAGTTGTTGCAGCCGTCCTGAATCTTCATGAACGCCCGTGTCCGGTCGGCAAAGCCCGGCACATCCAGCTCCTCGAATTCACGCGTCTTCATAATATTGCGCACGGCATTCACCGGCTGGCGCGACTCCTGAATATTCTTCACATGGGTCATGATATGCTCACGGTCCTGGTTGCCGATTACAAGATCCACGCCGGGAATATCCAGAATCTCCCCCGGTGAGGTCTGCGCATAGCAGCCGGTTACCGCCACAATGGCTTCAGGATTGCGGCGGACCGCCCGGCGGATCATCTGCCGGCTCTTCTTGTCGCCCGTATTGGTTACCGTACAGGTATTAATCAGGTAGACATCAGCGGAACCCTCGAAATCAACCTGTTCATATCCATCATTTTTGAACAGCTGCCAGATGGCTTCTGTATCATAGAAATTAACTTTGCATCCCAACGTATAAAAAGCTACTGATGGCATTGCTTAAGCTCCCCCCATTTCTCCGGATTCATATAGAATGCAGGCGGCGGCAACCATGCCTGCAGTTTCACAGCGCAGAATACGCCGGCCAAGTCCTACGGATACTGCCCCGGCTTCTTCAGCCGCGCTGCATTCCTCAGGGCTGAACCCGCCCTCCGGACCGACGACAATCATCACTTTGGCGCCGGAGTCCTGCGGAAGTGCGGCCAGCCACGGTGCGGCAGCGCTGCGCAGCTGCAGCCCTTCTTCTTTTTCATAACAGAAATAGACTGCATCATACTGGCTGAAGCTCTTCAGCAGCAGCTTCCAGCCAAGCGGCGAATGCACCTCCGGAACAATATTCCGGTGGGCCTGCTCTGCTGCTTCCTTGCAGATTTTGCGCCAGCGTTCCACCCGTTTGCTCTCCTTGCGCTCATCATACTGCACAATGGTCCGTTCGGAGAGGAACGGGGTGAAGGCTACTGCACCAATCTCCGTGCATTTCTGGATTACCGTCTCCAGCTTATCGCCTTTGGGCAGGCTCTGGGCTACAGTGATCTTAATCCGCGGCTCATGGGTCATGGGTAAGTTCTCCAATATGCCTGCGGTAACCTCACCAATCTCAATGGCTACAATCTCCGCCAGCGCTTCACGGGAAACGCCGTCGCTGACAATCAGCTTGTCCCCGGCCTTGCCGCGCATGACCTTGGCAATATGGCGGGCGTCTTCGCCGTCAATCCTTACCTGCTCTTGTCCGAACTGTGCCGGAGATACGAAATAACGCTGCATTTTTTATCATCATCCTGTCCGTTATTCAGCGTAAAAGCGGCGGTGTCCCCGCTAAAATCAGGTCCCGGCCGCCGCTTCACCTACTTAATCCATCTCTAAAAAATATCACGTTATATTGTACAACGTTTAAGCCCGCCTGAACATCCCTCAATTCAGCTTCGAGTCTAGCTGCCGAACAGTTTGAAGAAGAATTGGACCGATCCGCCGGCCATTTGCGAAGCCCAGTTATCCAGCGGTCCAATCGTATATGCTCGCAGACCCGGGATAAAGATAATCAGCAGGAAGAGAAACACTGCCCACTGCTCATACTGCTGCAGTCTTCCGCGGATAGGGCGCGGCGCGACATCCTCGACAATCCGGTAGCCGTCCAGCGGCGGCAGCGGAATTAAATTGAACAGGAACAGGAAGAAGTTAAGTTGAATGAAAATGCCGAAGAACCAGTACACCGCTTGAAGCACACGGTCATTGCTGATCGATTCCAGCACGCCCGTTGCAGCTAATGCCGAATAGATCATCGCTCCGATAAAGCCGAGCAACAGGTTGCTGATTGGACCGACAGCGGACACGATTACGCCCATCAGCCGCGGGCGGCTGAAATTGTCACGGTTCACCGGAACCGGACGCGCCCAGCCGAACCCGGCAATGACCATCATGATAATACCGAAGAAATCAAAATGCACCGCCGGATTCAGGGTCATACGTCCCAGCAGGCGTGCAGTCGGGTCACCGAATTTATTCGCGAAATAGGCATGGGCGAACTCATGCACTGTAAAAGCAATCAGCAGGGTAATCAGCAGGAACGGAAGCTGTTCCAGCGGAAATCGTATAATGCTCTGCAGAAAATCCATCTTTACCTCTTTCCGGCTGTAAACGCCACCCAGTCTTCTTCACGGGTTATTTCTATAATTTCGAAACCGGAAGCCTTCAGCGCCTCGGCTACAAGTCCTTCCTTATCCTTATATATACCGGAAGTGATGTACAGCCCTTCCGGCTGCAGCGCACGGTATACATCGTCCGTGAACAGTACAATAATCTCAGCCAGTATATTGGCCACTACAATCCGCACCGGCAGAGTAACTCCCAGGCTGCTGTCAGCGGGAGCTGCATCACGCTCTGCCTGCTGCTGCAATGTATGTCCGGGCCGGGCTGCCGGCCACATCTCTCCGGCTGCCGTATCAGCTGCACTTTCGCCGCCGAGCAGTGAGAGAAGGTCACTTTCCTTGACAGTAATAGCCTGCTCCAGCCGGTTCAGCGCCACATTCTCACGCGCGCTCTCTACAGCTACCGGGTCGAGGTCCAGGGCCAGAACGGACTTTGCCCCCAGCAGCACTGCACCTACAGCCAGGATTCCGGAGCCGGTGCCGACATCAATAACTTCATCACCGCTCCGCACATGCTGCTCAAGGGCACGCAGGCAGAGCGCCGTTGTCGGGTGGGTTCCCGTTCCGAAAGCCATGCCGGGGTCAATTTCAATAATCTTTTCCTCAGCAGATTCTGGGGTATAGTCCTCCCATGTAGGCTTAATGGTCAGCCGCTCCGAGACGCGCAGCGGTTTGAAATACTGCTTCCAGGCGTGAGCCCATTCATCCTCATCCACGGTCTTCCAGGAGATCAGCGCTTTACCGGGATCAATCCCGAACTCCCTCAGCTCCTCCACTCTTGGCGTCAGCTCAGCCACAATCTCATCCATCAGCACGGCTTCAGCATAATAACCTTTAATTACAGCTTCCCCTTCGGGGATATCATTCAGCGGCTCATCGTATAATTCACCGTAACGGGTGTCCCGTATTTTATTCAGCGTTCCGGATTCTTCAATGGAAACTCCGCCCGCACCAGCCTCATACAGCAGATTCGAAATCATCTCCTGCGCTTCCTCTGTTGTATGTACCGTCAGTTCGTGCCATAGCATGTTAATAAATCCTCCTAAAAGTTTGTGAGCGTCGTAAGCATAGTCTAATTAATCATATCTAGGATAGTATAGCATTACTTACCCTTGCAGCGCCAAACCCCGGCTCAGCTCCCGTGAACAGCCCCGGTACTGCGGCAAAAGCAATCAGAAGCGTGATCGTCCACCATGCCGGAAGCCTGCATAAAAGCATAACAGATCGTAGAGCCGACAAACTTCATGCCCCTCTGCTTCAGCGCTTTGCTCATGGCATCCGACTGCGGAGTGGTTGCGGGGACATCCGCCCTGCTCTGCCAGCTGTTCACCACCGGCGAGCCGCCGATGAAGCTCCAGAGATAACCGGCAAAGCTGCCTTCCTCTTCACAAATCTGCAAATAAATCTCCGCATTGCGGATAACCCCGTTAATTTTCAGCCGGTTCCGGATGATCCCTTTATCCTGCAGCAGCTCAGCAACCTTGTCCTCGCCGTAGTGCACGATTTTGTGCGGGTCGAACCCGTCGAAGGCTTCACGGAAATGCTCGCGCTTTTTAAGTACGGTGTACCAGCTCAGCCCGGCCTGCATTCCCTCCAGCATCAGCAGCTCGAACAGCTTCAGGTCATCATGCAGCGGCTTGCCCCATTCCTCATCATGATAGGCAATATATAGCGGGTCCTCATTCACCCAGGTGCAGCGTGTTATCGTCAAGTTTCGTTCTCCCCTTTTCATTTATTTCAGTCTGCTCTGTATTCTAATCATAACTCATTTGGCGGATATGCCAAATTAACCTCACACATCAAAAAAAAGGCGTCCGCCCCTGTTCAGGTACGGTCCGCCTTTCAGTATAATATTTGCACCGCAGCAGCTACGGCTGCAGTACAACCCGGGTCTCTTGTCCGGGGGCATTTGTTGAGTAGTAGAACATATAAGCCGAGGCTTCCGTCCCCTGGAAATCCTTATAGACATCAATCGAATGATTATTTCCGTCACCGCTGAAATTAACCGTTACCTTTTTGCCGATCAGCCGGTCTTTACCGGTGCCGATATAGGTTTGATTCACTCCGCCGAAATGAATATCCTCGCTTTCAGTCTCCACGTACAAATCCTTGCCCTGCATGTAGTAGGTCCATTTCACCGGATAACCGCCGGTTTCGCGCATTACCGTCTGCTTTTCAGAGGATATATCTCTTAGCAGCAGCGGCTCTTTGTCCTCATCATGGATAGTGACTTTATACTTCCCTAAGAAGGTGACTGGCGTATCCTCATCGATTACCAGCCCTTCCGGACGCTCAAATTTCAGCTTCATCACATCACGGTCATCAGCAGAGCTGCCCCAGAAATGGCCTTCAAGACTCTGGCCGTTCACCAGCAGCGAATATTGCTTGTAGGGAAGATCATGCTTGAACGATTTGCCGCCAACCCGTACATTCAAGCGGATTTGCGAAGGGGTAATGATCATTTCCTCAATCGTGTTCAGCGTATCACCGGTCTCCAGCGGTATATTCAGCACCCGTTTGACTGTTCCGCCCTCCATCTGCTGTTTGCTCAGCTGCAGATCGAACGCCCACGGCCCGGTAACATGCTGCTCCAGCTTGGTATACTGCAGGGCATAGGTCGTTTGCCCGCTGACAATGTCTGAATCCCGGAAATACTGCTGCATCGTATATTCTCCGTTGTCCCCCGGTGTTCCGAAGGTTCCGCCCGCGAGCCCGCTGACCTTAGTTGCGCCGTTATAAGCGACTATCTCGGGATGGGTCCAAGCCTTGGCTTCCGGCTGATCAAACGTAACTGCCGAGGAGAGCAGCAGCTTATTCTGGTTTTGGGCAAACGGCTTCACTTCTATCGACTGCATCCCCTCATCGCCGATCCGGAAGACCTGAGCAGCCGCTGATCCGCTGTCCAGCGGCAGTGCTTGCTGATGCGAGCTGAAAGCCTCCACCGCAGCAGCTTTTAACGTAATCTGCACATTGTCCTGCTGCGGTGTCCACTCACTCTCGAAGTAGCCGTTATACCAGCCATTCCCCTCATCCCATTGCAGATAGCTGAAGCCTTCATCGTAGACCTTTCCCTGCTGGTCCTGAAGCTGCATATCCGTCACATTCCACAACGCAGCTTCATCCTTTGCACCCACATCAAGTGTATACAGAATTACTGTGCGGTTCTCATCCACAATTGCTGTATGCAGCTTCAATGTCAGCCCGTCATAAGTCAGGGATTGCTCAAGCGGCTGTCCCAGATTCTGTGCAAGCGCCGCCTGAACACCGCTCCGGCCGCTCAGCAGCCCATCCCAGTTGTAATGGATTGCTGCATAGACCGGAGCAGCCGCCAGCAGGACACTTAAGCTTGCCAGCACAGCAACACGCTGCCAGCTTCTCTTCCGGCGGTATCCGGTGGCGGCAGGTCCTTCAGCGTCAACTTGCACCGGGCCAGCAGCATCGTTCACTCCTAATCTTTTCCACATCTGCTCAAAGTCAGGGTAAGTCAAAGTCTTATCATCATTTAACTGCCGTTTCAGCACATCTTCCAGATTGTTCATAAATTTCTCCCTTCCTTAGCTCCTCCGGCAATCCCGGCTCCCGCAGCATCTCCTTCATCGACCGCAGCCCTTTATGTAATCTTGACTTGACGGTTCCGATTGGAATAGACAGCGCGTCCGCCACTTCCGCCAGGCTGAAATCATGCATATACCGCAAGGTCAGCACTGCTCTGATCTTCACCGGAAGCCGGGACATATACCCCGCCCATTCCAGCTTCGTTTCCTGCTGCTCCACCAGCTTCTCAACAGAAGCCTGCGGGCTGGCTTTGAACATGTAGAGATTGGCCAGCAGCTTCTGCTGCAGACTTTGCTGGCGTTTCAGGTGGTTGAGGCATGTATTGACTGTGATTTTCATAATCCAGGCCTTCAGATAATCGATCTCCTGCCACTGGCTGCGGAAAATAGTAATGAATACCTCCTGGCATAAATCCTCGGCATCGGCAGCATCATGCACCATATAGTAGCAGGTCCTGTATACTTCTTTACTGTAGGTTTGAAATAATTCCTTATTGCCCACCTGGGTAAGCCCTCCTTTCTTAATTTGCATTACCTTTATAACAATCAAGTACAGCAAATGGTTCATTATTGCGGATAATTAGCGGCTGCACAAAAACAGCATGTCCCCCGGAATGAAACAGAGGCCATGCTGCTATGTAAATTCTATGCTGGGCTGAACCCGGCGGTACTCAGACAATATTCATCACTTCGCGTGCCTGATTATCAAGCTCCTGCGCGGAGGAGGCAATCAGCGTGAATTCATTCAGGGCCACCTGAATCTGCTGCTGGCTTACTTCCACATTATCCTGAACCAGGTTCAGTCCGGTCGATATTCTGCTTACTTCCACGTTTATCGCCTGAACACTGTCCCGCACTTCCGTAATCTGGTCCTGCACCATGGCGGCCAGCTTTCTGACCTCTTTGGCAACAACATCAAAGCCCCGTCCGAACTCTCCGGCGTGAGCTGCTTCAATGGCGGCATTAAGGGCCAGGAGATGAGTCTGCGAGGCAATATTGCGGATGGTCTGAACTACGCCATGAATCGCCCCGGCCTGCTCCTGAAGATTATGTAAGGTTTCGGTATTCTCACCGGATACCCCGGCGATATTATCGATGCTCACGAGGAGCTCCCGGCTCCGTTCGATTCCTTTTTCCGCCCGCTGGTTCAGACTGTCGGCCATCTCCTGCATTTGCTCGACTACCCTGTTCATGTTGTTCTGTCTGCCTGTTATATTCGTTGCTACCTTGGATACACCGATCACCTGTGTATCTGTTGCATCGTACACGGGCATGTATGTGGCTTCCAGCCAGACCGAATTCCCCTCGGCATCCATCCGCTCGATTTTATCCTGAAAGCTCCGGCCGGCCAGCAGGTTGTTCCAGAATATTTCATAATCCGGGCTGTTTACAAAAGAAGGGAAACAAAGCTCCCGGTGCTGCATGCCATACATTTCCTCTACCCTGTATTTCATTGAACTGGCGAAAACATCGTTAACATAGGCCACCCGGCGGTCAAGGTCAAAGCGGATCAATGCAAGATTCTTCTCTAAAGCTCTGACAACCAGCTCGTCGGTTACTTCCAGCCCTGAAATATTTTCCATAGTGAATGCCCCCATGAATCTGAATTTTTTTATTTTTTCGGGCCGTAATCACCCATCTTGATTCCCCATACGCTGTCCTTCTGATACGCAGCTGCCTCCTGCAGACCAGGGAGTCTGGCATCCTGCGGGTAATGCTGCTCCAGATACTTGACAAAGGCCCGGCGAAGGCCAATCTCATTGTCCAGCTTATTAAATTCATTCGGATGCTTCTCCATCTCGGCGAGTGAAGTCTCCCAGCCCGCAAGGTCAGCCGCCTCCGATTGCTCAGCGCGGACTTTGGCCGCCAGCTCCCGCAGCGTGCGGTAAGCCTTTTTCACCCCGGATGAATAGACTTGCTTCTGGTTCAGGAAAGTCAGCAGTGCAATAAGCAGCGCTAGTCCGGCCCATAAAATAACTGTGTTCACGTAAGTACCCTCCCGCTTGAGCATGTCCCTCCATTATACACGCCTGCACGCAAAAACGCCCCACATCCGCGGGGCATCTTCGTCAATTTTTCACTTTACAGCCTGCTGCTGCAAGCCTGTATTATTCCTTCTTCAGAATCTCCTGCAGCTGCCTTTTGTCAGCCTCCTGGGAGCGGTCCATCGCTTCGATATCATCCTGGTCCGCTTCAGCGGCCGAGAATTCAACATCCTCTGCCTTTGCTTCATAAAGCAGCTTCATTTTCTCTGTTTTGGAAAAGATCCGTGAATTTTCTCTGTCCATAGTGTGTATTCAGCCTCCGCTCATTATTGTGCAGTTATAAAAAATTGTGATTAAACCATTCCGCCTGCCGCTTCAATGATGGACAACGCCTGATCGTAAACAGACGAATCCACAATTACCGTCAGGAGAATATTCCGTCCGGTCGGTCCGCCATCCCCGCCATGACTCATCCCGCTGCTGCTGGTATGCGCTGCAGAGAGTATACCCGAATGTGCACTCACCGCAGTCATGGAATCCATACTGGCCAGATTGCCTGTGACCGGATTTACACCGGACTGCAGCCCGTTTCCCCCGAATCTGCTGAATCTGTCAATCGAAATTTCGTGAACACGCAATGCCTGGAGCTTGCGGGAGACCGCTTCCGCTTCTTCAGGTGATCTAAAATAAGCCAATATATACCTTTCCAAGATCATTTCCCCGCTCTCTTAAAACTGAAGCTGGATACTGCACGGGTATATCTTGTCTTGGAAACGGTTTTTTTATGCTTTTTCACCATATCCGAGCTAAATAATCGGCATTCGACATTTTATTCAGCACTTTACCGTAATATGGTGCTAAAGTAGTATATTACAATCTGTAAATTACCTGTAAAATAAATGTAATTTTCACATTTCTTAATTCAGTAAGGAAATCTGACACAGGAAGGGAGAGAGCGGATTCATAAGCTTGCCGAAAGAAAAAAAATATATACTACCGGGAGGATCCTTAATGTTCAAACGCTCCATTCGTAAAATTGGCATAGGCACAGCAAGTTTTAGTCTCGCGGTTTCCGTCCTATTTCCTTCCGCAGTTTTTGCAGGCAGCGGCAGCTTCCTGCCGGCTTCACCGGACCTTAAGAATCATGCTTCCCTGCTTGAATCGAAGCTGGGCAATGCCCCGGGCTCTTTAAGCACCTCCATCCAGAGCTTAACTTCAGCATTACACTCCAAGCCGCAGAATTATGCCGGCAATGTTACAACTTCAGCACCCGTAACCTTCATCGTCCAATTGCAGAACGATCCGGTCAAAGTTGCTGCGACTCAAGGTGCCAAAGGTAAAGCGCCTGCACTTCAGCGCAATATTCTCCGCACTGAGCACAACAGCTTTGCTTCTGCCGCAGCCGCCATTGGTGCCGTTACCGGACATGAATATACGGAGGTCTTCAACGGCTACTCCGTGACACTGCCCGGCAACCAGGTAGACAAGCTGCTGACTCTGCCGGGTGTGAAGGCCGTGTTTGCCAACCGTACGGTACACACGCTGGAAACCGCCACTGCTGAGCTTCCCGAGACGCTTGAGAAGGTCGGAAATGGTGATATCTTCGGCGCGGAAGTACTGACCGATGCCGGTATTACCGGTGAAGGCATTAAGGTTGCTGTAATTGATACCGGTATTGATCCGGATCATCCTTATCTGAAGGATTTCTATGTTGAAGGCCAAGGCTATGATGTCGTTGATGACGATGCGGAGCCATACGAAACAGAACCTGATGCCAATTTCGAACCGATTAACGGTAATCCTTATGAGACCGCTCACGGCTCACATGTATCCGGCATTATCAAAAGTGTTGCACCGGATGTGGATCTTTATGTGTACCGTGTTCTCGGCCCGTATGGAAGCGGCAGCACAGCTGACGTGATCGAAGGTATTGAGCGGGCAGTAGAGGATGAAGTCGATGTCATCAACCTGTCGCTCGGTTCAGATGTGAATCAGCAGTATTCCCCGGATGCGATTGCAGTTGACAACGCGGCGAATGCCGGAGTTACTGTGGTGCTGGCAGCCGGCAACGCCGGCCCTGAAGCTGAGACTGTCGGTACTCCTGGCGGAGCGCACCGTACGATATCGGTTGCAGCGTCCTCTACACCTGCGGATATCACTTATATCCGGATCGGTGCCACAGACAATGTCTATGGGATTCAGGCCTCTGAACAAGGGCTTCCTGAAGAAGCCCAAGGACTTGAGGTCGTATATGCCGGACTTGGGCTTACCGTAAATGACTATAAGAATGCAGATGTAGCAGGCAAGATTGCCCTTGTAGACCGCGGAAGCAACACCTTCGTGAACAAGTCAGCCAATGCCCGTGCAGCAGGCGCTGCCGGACTCTTAATCGCCAATAACCGGGCAGGCGAGCTGAATGCCGCTACTGATGCAACCGGAGTGCCTACTTACGGCATTACCAAGGATGAAGGCACAGCGATTAAGGCTGAGCTGGCGGACGGACGGAATACGATCACCTTCAAGGTTGGCCCGGACAAAGATAACCTCATTGCCGGCTTCAGCTCACGCGGACCGGCCCTTCCGGATTTCAACATTAAACCGGATGTAGCAGCTCCGGGTGTAGGGGTGAATTCATCCGTACCGGAATGGGAGAGCCCGACCGGCTACACCAAGCTTAACGGAACCAGTATGGCCAGCCCGCATGTGGCCGGTGCAGCTGCGCTGCTGCTGAGCTCAGATAAAACGGTTAAGGGTCAAGCTTTAACCCCGGATCAGGTAAAAATTCTATTGGCCAATAATGCTACATCGCTGACAGACCGGAATAATAAATATTACAGCGTATACGAGCAGGGTGCCGGATTAATTAACCTGCCGAAGGCTCTGAGTGCCACCGCTATCGCCCGGGTTGCTGAAGTGCTTGACACCGGCCGTCCAGAAGCGGAATTCCCTAAAGTAAGCTACGACACAGGTTCCTTGTCCTTCGGACTGGTCACTAAGCCGACTACGGTGACCAAGACTGTTTATGTAGACAACTTAGATTCTACTGTAACGACTTTTAATGTGGCTGTGAGCTGGCGTTCAGCAGCCCCTGAAGGCGTTGAATTTGCCAGCCTGCCTTCTTCCGTCACAGCCGGCAATTATTTCAATGTACCGCTCAAGATCACCGGAGAAGCAAAAGAAGGACAGTATGAAGGTGTGCTGACCTTATCCAGCAAACCAACTTCAGAAGTTCTGACTTTACCGTTCAGCGTGGTAATAGGTGAGCAGTACAAACCGGACACCATTACCAATTTCGAAGTGGGTGCTAATAATTTCGAATACATTTCACCTAATGGAGACGGATTCCTTGAGAGTACGTATCTGACCTTCTCTGTGAACGAGACAGTAGAGAACCTGGAGCTTGAGGTTGTCTCTCTCGATAATTCAACTACCGTTGTTGGGGATGTATATGCCACAGGGCAAAAATTCTACCCGGGCCTCTATGAGGAACCTGAATGGAAAGGGACTGTTGTCGTTCAAGATACCGGCGAGTCTTATGTATTGCCGGATGGTATCTATTCCATAACGCCTGTTCTGGACGGAACCACCCGGATGGATGATTTGTCCGCCATTGTGATCATCGACCGGGAGGCGCCGGAAGTTGCCGGAGCAACCATAACGGAGAATCCGCGGCAGAATGAGCAGGAACCGCGCAGCGCAACGATCAGCGGCGTCATTGCCTACGATTTGATGTACGAGCTGATTGATGAGGCTACGAATCCGAATGAACTGCTTGCCGTTGCGGCTGCATATGAGAAAGCAGACGGTACCGTCGGAGAAGCAAACGGTTATATCGGCCCGAACGGTTATTTCGAAATTGAGGTCCCTCTGGCCGAAGGCTTGAACCAATTCTATCTGTACGCATACGATTATGCTTATAACGGTTATCTCGATTATGCCCAGCTCCTGCGCTACAATACGGACCGGGGAGCCGCTACGGTCTCACCTGCAGCTTCCAGTGCCAAAGTTGAACTCGGTTCTTCCATTACTATTGATGCCGGCTTCTCTGTTACGGAGAATGTATACGGGATCTATGGAGCCACCTTCAATCTGTTGTACAGCAACAGCCTGAGCCAGCCGGCTATCAAGCCAAGCGTACAGCTGGCGACCTATCAGGAAACTCATTTCTCCGGCGTACCTTTGTCTGAATATACTAATCTTATCCATTCAGAGGATGGCCGCGATGTGCTGCAGTACGGCGTACATCTGACAGACGGGGCTTATGATGGTACCGGCGCCGGCTCTCTGGGACAATTTACATTTACCCCGACCAAGTCCGGAACCTATACCTTCGAGCTGTCTGACATCCAGCTATGGAGCAACAGCTACTCGGCAACGATTCCGGGAGGAACTTCAACCGTAACTGTTGTTGTAACGGAGCCGCTGTCCAGCAGCCCGTCTAATCCGCAACCTGCGGCTACCCAGACTCCAACTGCCGGAACAGCTGTCGCCTCCGGACAACTGACTGAAACTGCTGACCCTGCGGGCGGCAAACCGTCCGCAAGCCTGGCTGTTTCAGACACCGTCCTGACCACAGCACTTCAGAATGCTGCGAACAAGAGCGTTGTCCTGAGCGTAAGCGACGTAGACTTCTCCAAATACGGACAGGTTAGCATTGTGCTGACACCTACCCAGGCGGAGAAGCTGAAGGCTTCCGGAAATGCCCTTATTCTGAACGGCAAGGCATTCGCCCTGACTATTCCGGCCGGTACGCTTCCGGACTTCATTACTGCCAGCGGTCTTGCTGTAACGCTCAGCTTGAATACTGAAGCAGATACAGCTTTATTAAGCGGAAGCACCCAGAGCATTGATATCGGTGCCTCCTCGCTGACTGTCAAGAACGGCTGGAAGACCGGTAAGCCGGTACTGGTGCAGCTTACCCTGAACCCAGACGGTCTGAAGGATGTCCGCAAGACCGGTGTGTATCAGGAAGCCCTTAACAACAGCTGGACTTACCTGCAAGCCGGTACAGTTCCTGCTGACGGCCAGCTGCAGTTCAGCATTACCGGTGACGGCACTTACACTGCCGCTTCCCGCAACACAACCTTCTCCGATGTCGGCGTACACTGGGCCAAGGATGCGGTTGAAGTCCTTGCCGCTCACGGAATCGTAGCCGGTAAAGGAACTACAGCGAGCTTCAAGCCTGCTGACAGCCTGAATCAGGCTGAACTGCTGACCTTGTTCGACCGCTTGCTCGGCAAGGGCGACACCTGGGCAGCGCACATCAAGGAAAGCGGCTCCCGCGATGTTCTGACCCGCGAAGAGGCAGCCTTGATTCTTGCGCAGGCACTGGGTGCCGACGGCACTGCCGCTGCCCTGACCTTTAAAGATGCAGGCTCCATCTCGGCGGATGCCAAGAACGCAATCGCCTTTGCCGTAAGCAAAGGTTACCTCCAGGGGGTAGGCAACAATACCTTCAACCCTAAGGGTACGCTGACCCGCGCCCAGGCTGCTGTCATTCTGGAGCGTGTGCTTGAGGATCTGCGCAATCTGTAAGCGGAATATGGTTTTGCTTAATTAATACGCTACACAAAAAGCGGCGGCAGTATCCTGAACTCAGGATGCTGCCGCCGTTTGTGTGTATAAATGAAAGAGTGGGCGTTAAGTCATCTGATCAAGCTAATCCACAAAACACAAACGCCCGCCTCCAGATTACCGGGGGCGGGCGCTGCTATGCGGCTTACATCAGCCGTTACTGAATGAGCTTAATAAGTTCAGTCCCCGCGGAACGCGCGTTTCACGCGGTCGAAGAAGGACTGCTCCTGTTCGTGGGTGTTCTCACCGTTGTGCGAAGCGAACTGGCGCAGCAGATCCTTCTGCTCTTCGCTAAGCTTGCTCGGGGTAACGACGATAACCCGTACATGCTGGTCGCCGACGCCATTTCCGCGCAAATGCGGAACCCCTTTGCCTTTGAGGCGGAAGAAGGTGCCGGTCTGGGTGCCTGCCGGAATTTTGAGTTTTACTTTCTCCGTCAGGGTCGGGATTTCAATCTCATCGCCAAGGGCCGCCTGGGCAAATGTCAGCGGAACCTCGCACATAATATCATTGTTCTCACGCTCGAAGAAATCATGGTCCTTCACACGGATTACAATGTACAGATCTCCTGCCGGGCCGCCGCGTGTACCGCCTTCCCCTTCGCCGGTCATGCGCAGCTGCGCGCCGTCATCCACACCTGCGGGAATGCGTACATGGATTTTGCGCTGCCGTTTAACCTTACCCTGGCCGGCGCACGTGGTACATTTTTCCTTGATGATTTTGCCTGTGCCGCTGCAATGCGAGCAGGGACGGCGGTTACGCATCTGTCCAAGCGGTGTATTCTGCACGAACTCCTGCTGGCCGCTGCCGTGGCAGACGGAACAGGTCTCCGGCTTCGTTCCTGCCTTAGCACCGGAGCCGAAGCAGGTATCACAGGTTTCTGTGCGCGGAATGGTAATATCAGTTTCCTTGCCGAACACCGCTTCCTTGAACTCAATGGTCATTGTGTACTGCAAATCGCCGCCGCGCTGCGGTGCATTCGGATCACGCCGTCCGCCGCCGCCGAAGAACATATCGAAGATATCGCCAAGTCCGCCGAAATCTCCCCCGCCGCCGCCAAAGCCGCCGCCCATACCCTGGTTAGGGTCAATATGACCGTATTGGTCATACCGAGCCCGCTGCTGCCCGTCACTGAGGACATCATAAGCTTCCTTGACCTCTTTGAACTTTGCTTCCGCATCGCTCGCCTTATTTACGTCCGGATGGTACTGGCGCGCCAGCTTGCGGTACGCTTTCTTCACTTCATCGTCTGATGCATCTCTTCCGAGACCCAGAACCTCATAATAATCACGTTTATCTGCCACTGCTTTCACCTCCGTCAACCCATAATTCTTTACATTTTAAAAGGAAAGCCAAAACACGGGATGCCCCGGTTTTGACCTTCCCCTCTCACCAAAATTTAAACTTATCGTTTAAGGTTACCCTTGATTCTTCTCGTCGTCAACAACTTCATAGTCAGCGTCGACTACGTTGTCTTTCTTCGCATTGCCTTCAGGGGCTCCCTGGCCGGCTTCAGCGCCTTGCTCAGCCTGTGCAGCCTGCTCATACAGCTTCACGGACAACTGCTGTACGATCTCGTTCAGCGCTTCTGTAGCCGCTGTGATTTCTTCCAGGTTGTCAGTTTCCAGCGCAGCCTTGACTTTCTCTTTGGCTTCATTTGCTTTGTCGATCTCGGAAGCATCAACCTTGTCGCCAAGATCTTTGATTACTTTGTCAGTGGAGTAGACGAGCTGGTCAGCACCGTTCTTCGCTTCAACCAGTTCTTTACGCTTGCGGTCTTCCTCAGCGTGCAGCTCGGCATCCTTCATCATTTGTTCTACTTCAGCATCGCTCAGGCCGCTGGAAGAAGTGATGGTGATCTTCTGGCTCTTGTTCGTGCCTTTATCTGTAGCAGATACGTTAACGATACCGTTGGCATCGATGTCGAAGGTAACTTCGATCTGCGGAACACCGCGCGGTGCCGGCGGAATCTCGTTCAGCATGAAGCGTCCAAGTGTCTTGTTGCCGTTCGCCATCTGACGCTCACCCTGCAGTACGTGAATTTCCACGCTTGGCTGGCTGTCAGCGAAGGTTGAGAATACCTGTGATTTGCTTGTAGGAATCGTAGTGTTGCGCTCGATCATCTTCGTGAATACGCCGCCTGCAGTTTCAATACCGAGGGACAGCGGAGTTACGTCGAGCAATACCACGTCTTTAACATCACCAGTCAGTACGCCCGCTTGAACAGCAGCACCAAGGGCTACTACTTCATCCGGGTTAACGCCTTTGTGCGGCTCTTTGCCTGTAAGCTTCTTGATGGCATCCTGTACGGCAGGAATACGGGTGGAACCGCCAACCAGCACGATTCTGTTCAGATCAGCAGGCGTCATGCCGGCATCGCTCAGCGCTTGACGTGTAGGTCCCAGTGTACGCTCTACCAGGGATGCAGTCAGCTCGTCGAACTTGGCACGGGTCAGGTTAACCTCCAAGTGCTGTGGAACTCCGTCAACAACGGTGATGAACGGCAGCGATACAGTAGTTGTCAATACACCGGACAATTCTTTTTTCGCTTTTTCCGCTGCATCCTTCAGACGTTGTACAGCCGCTTTGTCCTTGCTCAGGTCAATGCCCTGCTCTTTCTTGAATTCAGCTACAAGATAATCCATAACCAATTGGTCAAAATCATCACCGCCCAGACGGTTGTCACCGCTGGTAGCCTTAACTTCGAAGAAGCCGTCGCCCAGTTCAAGGATCGATACGTCGAATGTACCGCCGCCAAGGTCATAGACCAGGATAGTCTGATCTTCGGATTTCTCCAGGCCGTAAGCAAGTGCTGCTGCTGTAGGCTCGTTGACAATACGCAGAACTTCAAGGCCGGCAATCTTGCCTGCATCCTTGGTAGCCTGACGCTGACTGTCATTAAAATATGCAGGAACCGTAATAACGGCCTGGGTTACTGTCTGGCCCAGGTATGCTTCAGCATCGGATTTCAGCTTCTGAAGAATCATTGCCGAAATTTCCTGTGCGGAGTAGTCTTTGCCGTCAATGCTTTCTTTGTGGCTTGTACCCATGTGGCGCTTGATGGAAGCGATGGTACGGTCAGGGTTCGTAATAGCCTGGCGTTTAGCTGTTTCGCCGACGATACGCTCGCCGTCTTTCTTGAAGCCTACAACCGAAGGGGTTGTACGCGCGCCTTCCGGATTCGGGATAACGACGGCTTCGCCGCCTTCCATAACGGCAACGCAAGAGTTGGTGGTTCCAAGGTCAATACCGATAACTTTACTCACTGTAATTTGCCTCCTCAGAAATAAGGTGAAGCCCGGGGCTCCAGCCATTGATATTATTATGCTGCAAACTTACTTCAATCCATTGTCTGTGCTTATATAGACAGAACTACATGCTGACTTTGACCATGGCCGGACGAAGAACCTTATCCTTCAGGAGATAGCCCTTCTGGACCTCTTCCGTCACGATGCCTTCCTCGTGCTCCTCGCTCTCCACCTGCATGATCGCCTGATGATATTCAGGGTTAAAAGGCTGTCCTACCGTTTCCATGGCTGCAAGTCCTTGAGCTTTCAATACCCCGTCCAGCTGCCGGAAAATCATGTTAACGCCTTTGCTGAATGCCTCGGATTCCGGGCCTCCCGGAGATGTAGCCAGGGCACGCTCGAAATTATCCAGAACCGGAAGCAATTCGGTTACGAGCTTAGATGTCGCATATTGGGCCAGCTCTTCCTTTTCCTTCTGGGTGCGGCGGCGGAAGTTATCGTAATCTGCCTGTACACGCAGCGCGCGCGCCTGATGCTCATCCGCAAGCTCCTGAAGCTTCTTGTAATCCTCTCCGCCAACTGAAGCCGACCCGCCGGCCTCTTCAGCCGTGAATGAGCCGCCGGCTTCTGCAGCTTCATCTGCCGCCTGGGTTTCATTCAACGAGGGGTCATTCATTTCATTCAGATCCTGAACCTCTTCCTCTTTCAAGTTGTCTTCACCTCCCTTTCCTCATTCACGATAATCAATTACGCTCTGTTCACTTATACCAGTGTGCCAGCATGGCTGTCAAATCCCGGGACAAAATGCCCAGAATACCCATTACCCGCGCGTACTCCATCCGGGTCGGACCGAGGATGCCGATGCTTCCAAGCGCCTTCCCGTCGAGCGAATACGTGGCGGTAATCAGACTGCAGTTCGCAAAGGCCTCATGCTTATTCTCTGTACCGATACGCACCTGCATCCCTGTTCCCCCGCTGGCCGGGGTCAGCATCTTGAGCAGGGTCGGCGTCTCTTCCAGCAGATCGAGAATATTCTTCACCTTGTCGACGTCCTTGAACTCCGGCTGGGTCAGCATATTCGTTGCACCGCTGAGATAGATGCGCTGTTCCTGGTCGCTTTCAAGCGCCGTATCCAGCACCTGCATTAATTCTTCATAGTGGGAGATGTGACGCTGCATTTCTTCACCCAGCTCCGAATAGAGCTGGCTCTTCAGCTTATAGAGCGGTACGTTCTTCAGTTTGCTGTTCAGCAGATTGACAACCTTCTCCATCTCGGAGACGGAAATATCCGGGGGAAGGGTTACAGTCTTGTTCTCCACCTGCCCGGTGCTGGTGACGATAATCGCCACAGCGGTGTTGTCATCGAGCGGCAGCAGCTGGAAATGGCGCAATGATGTATGAAAAACCTCCGGACCCAGTAGGATGGAAGTATAATTCGTCATATTGGAAAGTATCATTGCCGCATGCTGGATGACCTGCTCTGTCGCATTAAGCTTCTCGGCAAAAAAAGCGCGGATCGTGCCCAGTTCGGCTGTTTCGGCGGAATTCCACGGTACCAGATGATCCACATAATAGCGGTAGCCCTTATGGGAAGGTATTCTCCCTGCCGAAGTATGCGGCTGCTCCAGGTACCCGAGGTCCTCCAGATCGGCCATTTCGTTGCGGATCGTTGCGGGACTGTAGCCCACATCCCCCCGCTTAGAAATACTGCGCGAGCCTACCGGCTCAGCGGAAGAAATATAATCGTCTACGATGGCATTCAGGATCATTCTCTGGCGTTCAGTTAACATGTTATTCCCTCCTATCCGGCTGTGGCTCCGATTCGTTAGCACTCTAGTCAGATGAGTGCTAACCACTAATACAAAAATACCAAACAGACCTCCGCATTGTCAAGTCAGATCGGCATCTTGATCCGGCCTATTTCAAGATAAACCCATCTTTTAACATTTTAACCGCAACCATTCATCCGCTCTGTCGTCAATAAGACATGGGGTGATGAAATGCACATGATAAAATCCTGGATTGGCGCCATATTATCAGTGGTACTAGGTGCGCTGCTGCTTACAGGCTGTGCGGGCAAATTAGCACTGGACACCTGTTATTTTGACGATGTGGATTACGCCCCAATCCTGCAATGGGACGGCGTCCTGTATTATGGCGATTCGGACAGTAATCTCAGCGGGCTGGGTAAAGGAGCGGCGATCGGCGAAATTACCTACAGCAAATCCGAGCACACCTGCCCCCGCCACGAGCTCCGGGATGGGGATGCCACGAATCTGAAGACAGGTACACAGCTATACGAAGTAAAGGGATATAAAACTTCAGCAAGAATCTGGGCCGGGGACAGGCTATACGAGGCGAGCAGCAATCCTGCAGCCAAGACCCTTAACGATCTGCTGGATGTAGCCGGCAAAATCGAAACCGTCCGATTCATCAGCGGCAATGACGGCTCGGACCTGATGGACTTCACACCTGAAGCTAATGCCATATTCATCCGGGAGTTCCCGGAGCTTGCATACATCCCGTTCGATGAGCTGTCCAGGCAGACAAAAAGCTGGGTGGGCGACAAATACTGGCTGGAGATCGAAATGAAAGACGGGTCCACGAGAAGAGTTACCTATAATACAATGTTCCCTTCGTTCCAGCCGTCTGCCTATGCCACACCCGGGCTGGCCGAGCTGGTTGAGCAGCAGCGTAAGCTGATTTATGCCAGGTAAACGGTCAACCGCATGTGTGTGCGAAGCGGAATTGTTGTACGCTATACAACTTGGATGCTTTTTGTACAACAATTTTGGATTATGACCAGGATAATGAGATAAGTGTTGTATTATGTGCAGGATTTCTCATCGGGATATTCTTGCGGCAACTGCAGCCCAACATCCAACTATTCATACATAGAGTGAAGTGTAGCATCCTCGTATTCGCGCGCAAAAAACCACTGACCCCGGAGCTTCCGATCCGCAGGGCAGTGGTTTCTTATTTATATAGGTTGCCGCAGAACCTGTGGCTTCCGGATTAATCCAGTCTCTTCAGCACGGCGATTTCATCGCAGGCATGCTGCTTCTTGCAGTGCACACAATCGGTCCAGACCTTCTCCGGAAAAATCTCCTTCTCCACCACGTCAAAGCCGTTCCGGAGGAAGAAATCCACCGCATAGGTCAAAGCCATAATCTTCGGAATCTTCTGCCGTCTCGCTTCTTCGGTCAGCTTCTCCAGAATCATCGAACCTACACCTTTGCCCTTGCCTTCATCACGCAGGCCGATAGAGCGCACCTCAACGAGGTCATTTCCCAGTCTGAACAGGGAGCCGCAGCCGACAAACCGGCCGCCGATTTCGGCAATGACGAACTGGTCGATCTGGCGGGTCAGTGCCTGCCTGGAACGGGGCAGCATAATACCGCGCTGGGCATACTCCTCTATCATCAGATACAGCGGCTCAACATCCTCTACCGTTGCATTTCTGCATATTACTTGCTGATCTCCCTCAGGAGATGCCTGGCGGAACATTTCCGTTTTGACAAGCACCTTGACTCACCCCTTGTTATTAATATGAATAAATATACATCAAGGTGAATTACAATTCAAGGGGTATTTAAAAATTAAACCTCTGTCAAAGCGCCGACAAATTCAGCAAAAACATCGTTGCCAAACAGGATTCCCTGCTTGCTCAGACGGTAGTTGCCGCCCTCCTGCTCCAGCAGGCCGGCCGTAAGTAATTTATGCAGCGAGGCGCCAAAAATATCCGTAATCGGTTTTCCGAACTGCGCACGGAAGGCTGTATCCGAGACCCCTTCACGCATCCGCAGGCCGACCATCATGAAGTCCTCCATCGCTTCCTGCTCAGAGATCTCAAAGCTGTCCAGACGCGGCAGCCCGCTGCGCGAAGCCTCATTATAGGGGTTAACCCCCTTGATATTCATATGCCGCTGCCGGCCTACATATCCGTGTGCCCCGGCACCCAGCCCGTAATAGTCCTCGTTGCGCCAGTACGTAATATTGTGGCGGCTCTCCAGTCCCGGCTTGGCGAAGTTGCTGATCTCATACTGTGTATAACCCGCAGCCTCCATAGTCTCCATCAGCAGCAGATACATTGCCAGCTCATCCTCTTCGCTCGGGAGCGGCAGCTTGTTTTTATTAAACAGGGTATGGAACAGCGTATTCTCCTCTACCTTCAGGCTGTAGATGGAATAGTGGGGCAGATCCAGCTCAAGCGCCTTGGCGATGCTCTCTCTCAGCATATCCACCGTCTGGTTCGGCAGGCCGAACATCAGATCGACCGACAGATTGGTAAGGCCGACAGCGCGGGCATTCTCCAGGCTGCGGTACACATCATCCACATTATGAATCCGGCCGATTCCGCTCAGCAGCTCATTCTGGAACGCCTGCACCCCGAAGCTGACCCGGTTAACGCCGCCTTCCTTCATTACCCGAAGCTTGTCTATATCCGTAGTGCCGGGGTTCGCTTCCATCGAGAACTCAATGTTCTCATCCCACTGCGGGAAATGCCTGCGCACCGATTGCAGGAAATACGCCATCTCATCCGGCTTCAGCACGGTAGGCGTTCCCCCGCCGACAAAAATAGTCTTAATCACGCCAGGAGGCGTGTTCTTTACCGTCAGCTCCATCTCGCGGTCCAGCGCATAGAGATACTCCATCACCGGCTGATCCTTCAGAACATATGAATTGAAATCACAATAGAAGCACTTGTTAGTGCAAAACGGGATATGAATATATACGGCCTCAGGGGGACGGCCATTGTTCACTTTGTTCATAGCTGTCTCCTTTGTTCAACTTATCCTACTATTTCCCGCTGAAACGGCTTTGGCTTTAAAAGCAAGAAGAAACGGATGCGCCATCCTGCTTAGGACGGCACCCGTTTCTGCGAGAAATAGTGGAATATATTGAGTGTTGTTAAATGTTAAAACAAAAATTACTCGTCAATCTTCAGAACCGCCATGAACGCTTCCTGCGGTACCTCTACGCTGCCGACCTGCTTCATGCGCTTCTTCCCTTCCTTCTGCTTCTCCAGCAGCTTCCGCTTACGCGAAATATCACCGCCGTAGCATTTGGCAAGGACGTTCTTGCGCATCGCCTTAACGGTCTCACGCGCAACCACCTTCGTGCCGACGGATGCCTGGATCGGCACCTCGAACATCTGGCGCGGAATAATGCCGCGCAGCTTCTCACAGATGATCCGGCCGCGGTTGTAGGCACGGTCACGATGCACGATGAACGACAGCGCATCGACCTGCTCGCCGTTCAGGAGAATATCCATCTTCACCAGGTTGGACTGGCGGTAGCCGGAAATCTCATAATCGAAGGAAGCATAACCCTTCGTTCCGGATTTCAGCTGGTCGAAGAAGTCATAGACGATTTCCGAGAGCGGAATTTCGTAAGTAATGGTTACCCGGTTGCTGTCCAGATACTCCATATTAACGAATTCACCGCGTTTGTTCTGGCACAGCTCCATTACCGTACCGACATAATCATTCGGAACAATAACACCGGCCTTCACATAAGGCTCCTCTACATAATCAATCGTACCAATCTCCGGATAGTGCGACGGGTTGTCAATCTGCAGCATTTCGCCGTTCGTCAGCATAATCCGGTAGATTACGCTTGGCGCTGTTGTAATCAGCGGCAGGTTGAACTCGCGCTCAATCCGCTCCTGTATAATCTCCATGTGCAGCAGGCCGAGGAATCCGCAGCGGAAGCCGAAGCCCAGGGCGCTTGAGCTTTCCGGCTCGAAGCTTAGCGAGGCATCATTCAGCTGCAGCTTCTCCAGTGCTTCACGCAGGTCATTGTAGTCCGAGGTTTCGATCGGATACAGACCGCAGTATACCATCGGGTTAATCTTGCGGTAGCCCGGCAGCGGCGCCGGTGTCGGATTCTTCGCATCCGTTACCGTATCCCCGACACGGGTATCCCCGACATGCTTGATTCCGGCTACGATGAAGCCGACATCCCCGATATTCAGCTCGTTCACGATACTCATGCGCGGCATGAAGGCGCCGACTTCGATAACATCGAACACTTTGTCGGTTGCCATCATCTTGATCTTCGAACCGGCGCGGATGCTTCCGTCCATTACACGGACATAGACGATAACGCCTTTGTACGGGTCATAGTGGGAGTCAAATATCAGCGCCTTCAGCGGCTCTGCCGAATTACCGGTCGGTGCAGGCACCTGCTTAACCACCTGCTCCAGAATCTCCTTAATGCCGATACCGGCTTTGGCGGAGGCAAGCACCGCTTCGCTGGCATCGAGACCGATGACATCCTCGATCTCCTGCTTGACCCGCTCGGGGTCTGCACTCGGCAGATCGATTTTGTTGATGACCGGCAGAATCTCGAGATTGTTATCCAGTGCCAGGTATACGTTAGCAAGCGTCTGGGCTTCAATACCCTGCGCCGCATCCACTACCAGCAGCGCACCCTCACAGGCGGCAAGGCTGCGGGAGACCTCATAGGTGAAATCGACATGTCCCGGTGTGTCAATCAGGTTCAGGATGTATTCCTGCCCGTCGTCAGCCTTATAAGTGAGGCGTACAGCCTGCAGCTTAATGGTGATCCCGCGTTCACGCTCAAGATCCATCTGGTCAAGCACCTGCTCCTGCATTTCACGTGAGCTGAGTGCCCCCGTATATTCAAGAATACGGTCGGCCAGTGTCGATTTACCATGGTCTATATGTGCAATAATCGAGAAATTGCGGATTTGTTGTTGTCTTTTCTGAACGTCAGTCATTCCTTACCCCCACAGACAGCCTAATGTTAATCCACTTATTATAACAGTACGGGCTCCGGCCATCAATCCCGCCGGCTGCCGGAAAACAAAGAAATCGCCGGAGGCGCCGTAAAATGCCCGCATAAGCAGTAAAATCCCCCCCCCACAAAGTGGCGCTTTGGCTTTGAAGCTTACCCAGGTACTTTGCGTGGATCCCGAAACACATTCTCTTACAGCAGAAACAGCCGCCGCATTCACCCGGCGGCAGCCGCTGCTCCAACTTCCTGAACCACTCAAGTGCAATTGGGCACGCTGTTATTCCCCGGAGGAATCGAACAGCGAGACTACCCAGCGGATACTCTTCTGCGAGGCCTGCTGCAGCAGGCCTGCAGTCTTATCCGCAAGCACATCCACGGTAGGCTTCTGCTCGTCCGGGATGAGAATCTGTTCAGGACTCAGCGCAGCGTAGTCCTGAACCTCCTGCTGCCGGAGAGTCCCGCTCCCGCCGGCAGACGCATCTGCCGCGGGCTGCTGGACCGGCAGCAGCTTGTAGGCACCGGTGGCCGGGTCTACGGCCACCGGCACATAGACATACGTCTGCCCGCCCTGGACGGTGCCGGCAGACGGCAATGACGCGGCTCCTGCTGTGCCGCCGGTCTGCCCGGTCTGCAGCTGCCCTCCTCCTGCGGAATTTGCCGTATTCACGGCAATCCCGTTCCAGCCGGGCAGCACAGCAGAGGTCCCCGATCCGCCGCCGCCGAACTGCATCCCTACTAATATGCCCACTCCCGCCCAGATTCCGACCATGATCAGCTTTTTACCGAACCGTGTCATGCTCCCCGCTCCTTTTCCAGGTTAATTAACTGTCTCAGGCGCTGCCGCTTGCTCCGCATCATGATTATTCCAGTACACCTCTGCAATGGCATCTGCCAGTATATCCGCCGTCCGCTTCAGCTCTTCCGCTGTATTGTCGATTCCGCCTACCTCAATTAATACGCTGTTCGGTGAAAGGGACTGGTTATACTCGCCATTATTCCCATTTCCGGAGGATTTCCCCCATATTCCGCGGGAGACTCCCGGATATTTTTTCTCAAGCAGCTGATGAATCTGGTTCGCGAAGGCTTCGTTCTGCTTCCAGTTTTTATTGGCATGACCGAGGATGAAGTACACCTGGGCATAATTTTGTCCGTTAATTTCGGCGGTTGTTTTGCCGTGCCGCTGCGAATCACGGTGGATATCGATCAGCTCCGTCATCTCCTGATTGGCCGCCATCGCCGCCTTAACCATAATGCGGGAATATTTATACGAGAAATTCCAGTTATAATCCGCCACCTCGGTTGCGAAATCCTCCTGGGCATGTACCGCCCCGATTCCGCGCGCCTCCAGCCGCTTCGTAATATATGAGCCTACCAGCATTACATTTTTGGAAGGAACCGCCGAGCTCGGGTTATCGCTCTGGGCGCTCAGCAGCGGGTTATAGGCTTCACGGGGATGGGAATGGTAGATTAGAATCCGTTTAATTGAAGTGTCTGCAGTGCTGCTCTCCGGTCCGCTGCCGGTATCATCTCCGTTATCCTCTGTTGCGGCCGGGTCCGGGGCAGGTGTAGCCTCCGGCTGCACGGTATCAGTCCCGCCCGCAGGACCGTTCTCCCCTCCGGTACCAGGATCATCTGCACCTTCCGCCGTCCCTTCTCCGCCATGCTCCGGTCCGGGATCAGCTGCCGCATCTGCCTCAGCCGTTTCATTCACACCGGGATGATAGTCGGCAGGTGCACCGGCTGTGCCGCCCGAGCCTTCACGCAGCAGGAAGGCTTCATCTGCGGCCAGGCCGGGCATCTCGCGCGAGACCAGACTCTTCGGGTCGCCCGGATCAACACTGGTAAGCAGCCGGAATACGAAGGAGGTTACCTTTTCACCGGAGAATGCGGAAGTCTCCTTGCCCTGGGGCAAATGCGGCACCTCCATCCCCAGCAGCTCCATAAAAAATCCGCTGGACAGGGAAGCAGCCAGGCCTTTCATTGAGGGAATGGGTGAAGGGTTCAGCTTCTGTCCGGCCAATCCGCCGGCTCCAAGCAGCATGAACAAGACAAGTGAACCTCCGGCCAGCAGCAGCATCGTTCTTCCCAGCGACAGAATATCCAGCAGCTTTCCCCGCAGCCGCCCGATATTCCACAGCTGAAACCATTTACTATTCATGATTGTTAAGTCCTCCTCTAAGCCCTCTGTAATCTCTCATACTTCAAATCTATGAGCAGATGGGCAATGCTAGAACTACAGAATGAGAGAAGAGGCTGGCACAAAGAGAAGAGAGATTCAGAGAGAGGGGGCAGGCATAACCAAAAGACCCGCAGACAGAGCCGCCGTTAGGGCAGACTGCGCGGGCCGGTTTACTTGTCATTTACAATTCAATTCTGTTCCAGACACATCCGGATCAGTGTGTATACGCTCCGACATTGCCCGGATCAACCGCTTCATGCAGTGCAGCATTGAGCCCGCTGGCGACAATGTTGGCGATCTCTTCAATAAATTCATCAATTTCCTTCGGGGTAACGATCAGATCGTGCCCGAGCGGTTCAAGCACTTCCTTGACCAGCGCCAGCCGCTCCTGCTCCGAGATATCGTCAAGCAGCCCCATGATCTCTTTGGTATGGGCACCGCCGCCTTCCATCTGCCCGAAATGATTCCTCATCATCTCCAGCACATTGTTGACAATCGTTGAGGCATAGCAGACGGTAGGCACCCCAATTGCAATGCAGGGAACGCCGAGCACTTCCTTGGTCAGTCCGCGGCGCTTGTTGCCGATGCCTGAGCCGGGATGGATACCGATGTCGGCAATCTGAATCGTTGTATTGATTCTTTCGAGGGAGCGGGAGGCCAGCGCATCAATGGCTATAATGAGATCCGGCTTCGTACGGTCCACAATCCCCTGCACAACCTCACTGGATTCAATCCCGGTCAGACCAAGCACACCCGGGGCAATCGCACTGACATTCCGGTAGCCGGGGGAGACCTGATCAGGAACCAGCTCATAGAACTGCCGGGTAATCAGGGCATTCTCCACAACCAGCGGTCCGAGCGAATCCGGCGTTACATTCCAGTTGCCTAGTCCCACAATCAGCACGGATGAATTCCGGTTAATGCCGATTCGGTCCAGGAACTGCTCGAATTCACGGGCTAGCACGACGGATACCTTCTGCTGCAGCCCCGTATCCCCTCCCCGCAGCGCCGGTACCTCCAGAGTCACATAATTGCCGATAGCCCGTCCGATGGCCTGGGAACCGGCATTGTCAGCTACAGCAAGCCGGGTTACTTTGATTCCGTCCGCCTCTTCTACCTCTTCCTTTACCCCGGGAATCGGTGCCTTAGTGCGTCCCTCCGCCATTTCCTTCGCTTCTACCGCCAAGTCCGTACGTACCGAATACAGCTGAAGATCCAGTTCCATTATTAGATCAGCCTCCTTTTGCATAATGCCGATAGTGTGCGAGAGAAAGCCGCCGTTTATACAAATCCGGGCATGCTGTTTTGAAAGCTTTTAGTGTTGCTTTTTGCTATCCTTCATGCTAAACTATTTTAAGTTGTGAATCATTTGATGATTTCGAATGTCTTTCAGGAGGTGAATGCAATGCCAAATATCAAATCCGCGGTTAAACGCGTCAAGACGATCGAGAAACGCCGTGCACTGAACGCTTCCCAGAAGTCCGCGCTTCGTACAGCTGTGAAAACTGCTGATGTAGCACTGACAGGAACGGAAGTTGAAACTGCTCAAGCTGCTTTCCAAGCTGCTTCCAAGAAGCTGGACAAGGCTGTAACTAAAGGCCTGGTTCATAAAAATGCGGCTGCCCGCAAAAAATCCCGCTTGGCTAAGAAATTGAACGCTCTGAAGGCTCAAGCCTAAGCCAAGAGCTACAATCATAACGAGCACTTGAAGAACCTGACCGCTATGCTACATACGGTTGGGTTTTTTTGTGTACTTGAATAGCGCAAGAGCCTGCCCGCTGCAAAACTGCGTAAGCGGACAGGCTCTTGATTCTGCCTCTCAGATTATATCCTTCGGATTATTATGCCCCAAGCCGCAGCATAAACAGCTCAAGCCCCAGCACCTTATCAATTGCCCCTGTCTTCATTTGATAGTCCAGATCTGCCAGAATGCTGAGAATCTGCCTCAGCCGCTGGCTGCCGAATTTATGGGCCTGCTCCCCCGCAAGCTTGACTGCATAAGGATGCAGTCCCAGCTGGGAGGCAATCTGGCCCTGCGAATAGCTCAGCCCGGATAAATCCTTCACCTGCAGGATGATTCTGAACTGCCGGGCAATCAGCGCAGCAATCTTGATTGGCTCTTCGCGCTGCTTAAGCAGTTCGTACAATGTATTCAGCGCTTTATCGAGGCGGAGATTGGCAATATCCTCCACCAGCGTGAACACATTCTGCTCCGTGCCGCGGTGGACCAGGCTCTCGACAGCCGCTGCATCCACCCTGCCGCCGCTCCCGGCGAATAGGCACAGCTTGTCCATCTCTGCTGACAGGCCCTGCAGTCCGGTTCCGGCATTTGCGATCAGCACCTCAGCCGTTCCCGGCGCGGCGCTGCAGCCGCGGTCACGGAAGCCCTTCTCTACCCAGCGGAGCAATTCTTCCGCGCCCAGCGGATTAAAGGCCAGTACGGTCCCATAGGCTTTGGCCGCCTTGACGATTTTTTTGCGTTCATCCAGCTTGTCGTTGTTCACCATAAATACAATTACGCTGAACTCGGCAGGATGCTGCATATAATCGCTCAGCAGCTCTACCCGGTGTTCGATCTTGTTACTCTCCTTGCCCGCCGTGAACAGGGCCGCATCCCGGACCAGCAGCAGCTTGCGCTCCACCATAAACGGAACCGTCTCCGCTTCTTCAACCACGGCCTGCACCGGTGTTTCGGACAGATCGAAGGGGATGACCGCGAAATCACGATCCTCTTTGGCTATCAGGTGATCCTCCAGCATGGCCGTGAATTCATTCATCCGGAACTTCTCACTGCCATACAGGACATACAGCGGTGAAATCTTCCCTTGTTTGATGTCTTTGGCCGCCGTTTTGGCATCCATCCCGCCACTTCCTTTTCATTGCTTAATTGCGTACTGCACATACGTTCATACATTTTAACAAAAAAATGCCCGCAAACATAGGTATCCAAAATGCAAAAACGGAGCAACCTTGGCAGCCAGGGCCAATGTTGCTCCGTTTCAGCGGCGCATCTATATAAACGACGGAAGGAGAAGCTCTAGAAACTTTCCATCCGGCGGTCATACCGATGGTTCTCGCAAAACCTGTAATTCCTGTCCTCTACCCTAGCATATTCCGCAGCTGAACAAAAAGTTCCAGTTATCTCTGCTGAACTTAAGAATGATTCTTAGGCCCGGGGGTACAAGGAGTTATTTGGGGGCCGCCGCCGCATCAGGCGTACTGCCCGCGCTGGACTCCGGCACCGCTGAAGCCGAAGGGGCCGGGGAAGCAGTTACTGCCGGAGCCGCGTATACCTTCGACACCTGTGTGCCATCCTGCAGCTGTGTCACATAGGTGAACCCGCTGCCGTCCGCCGACCATTCCCCGGAGACAAAGGTTCCTTCGAGCGGGAGCGACGTCACTGCGGTACGCTCCTGCTCCCCGCTGCCCGCCGGATCGCTGCTGTATATTACCAGCTGCTGGCCGGCCAGCTCTGCGGCATAACGCCCGTCAGGGGATGGCCAGGAAGGCTGGGAAGCTGTCAGGGCGGGCAGCAGGCCCATCGCCCCCGGCTCTACAGCCCCTTCTTCAGGAAGCGCCGTGTCCGCCGCAGTTCCTTCCTCTATCTTAGCACTGAAGATCTGGCTGTCCGCCGGGCTGTCAGCAGCGCTATTGTTATTGCCGCCACCAGCGGCCGCCGGCGGCGGTGACGTCACATTACGCTTGCCCGGGACAGCATCCGCTGCCGGAGATTGCTTGCCCATCACCGGACCGGGATCTTCGGGAGCCGAATTTCCGGCAGACTCTCCGTCAGCAGGCACAGTATTGTTCAATTCTGCAGGCGCCGTATCTGCAGCAGCCGGGGTCTGCTCCGTGAAGAACACTTCAGGACTGCCTGCCTCGCCGCTGTTCTGGCCCGCTGCTGCCGGGGCAGCAGTATCCGCAGACTCATTCATCATTCTGCTGCTGGCTTCATTTGCCGATGAAGTCAGCGCCTGACCCATATCAGCCGCAGGCATAGTGCCAGGCATTTTGAATATGGCGAACAGCAGGATCACCGCTGCCGCCGCTGCGCCGATGCCTGTCCGTGTTGCTAATGAAGACCCCTTCGGCTTCTTGCCGTGGGTATTTTTGCGTGCAAACGGGATAACCTTTGATTCTTCAGCTACCGCTGCAACAGGCTCTTCCCGGCCGCCGCGGTCCAGCTCCTCAAGCTGCGGCAGGATTGAGTCGACCAGACTGAAGGGGGGCTTCACATCCGGCAGCTCCTCCAGTTGCCGGGAGAGCATCGTCAGCCGGTCAAAGACTTCCGCGCAGGAAGGACAATTATCAATATGACGGAACATTTCAAGCGATTCATCCTGACTGAGATCATGATCTATATAGCGGTGCATCCATTCCATCACCTCCGCGCATTTCATCCTGACACACCACCTTTCTGATACTCCTGAAGTCTATTCTGCAGCTGCTGCCGTGCCCGGAACAGGTAAGATTTCACCGTGTTCAGAGGCAAATCCAGACTGTCTGCAATCTCGTTGTAAGAAAAATCCTGTAAGTAACGGAGCACAATAACCGTCCGGTGATGCTCCGGAAGCTGATCTATCGCCTCGCGTATATCCTCTGCCAAATACCCGGACATCACTTCACGCTCGACATTATGCTTGTTATCCTGGAACACCATTTCATGCTCATCGATAGACACCGTCGGCTTCGTTCTCCGGAATTTGTCTATACATATGTTCGTTACAATACGCTGAACCCATGTTTTGAACTGAGCCTTCTCCTCATAGGAGCCGATCTTGGTGTACACCCGGATCAATGCTTCCTGGGAGGCATCCAGAGCATCCTGTTCATTATGCAGAATGTAGAAGGCTGTCTTATACACATGTCCTTCAATTTCTCGCAATAGGGTGATTAGAGCGTCGCGATCGCCCGCTTGAGCGGCTCTGATGAGTCCCTGCTCCACCACGAAGGTTCCCCCTCTCTATGCAATCTTACTGACGCGCAAGACTGCGGATTTGTTGCAAGCCTGTAATCAATATTTTTAGAATAGCAGACATGGCTAATTATGCCATAATTCAGGATCATACTCCCGGATTCTGCGGCTGCCGCAGACAGGTCCATAATCCTTACTAAGCATACAAGGGAAGCGACTAATCTTCAAATACTCTTTTATAGAAGTTTGTTACAAAAATGACATGAAATCAGACTGCCCGCGCTGCAGCCGTGCTACGAATAGAATTGCTCCTTCAGCCTGTAGAGCCTCGTCGCGCACAGCATCAGGACCGCATAATTCTCTCTGGAATCATCATCAAGCACATATACTTCGCCCTGCTCAAAAAGTTGCGGATGATTGTAATTCCGGTGCAGCTTGTAGACCGCTCCCGCCGTCACTCTGCAGCCGCGAACTGCGGATAGAATCTCCACATAATCAGCTTCTTCTTCAATTAATGTCGGGTGCAGCTTACTGCGGATGTCGTCGCCGGACATGGCATCACCTTTCAGGAAAACTCCTCAATTTGGGCAGGCCTTAAGGCACCTGCTTCTTAATTGAAAGTATTGCCTGATCAGCCGCAATTCCATCATTTGCACATCCAGGAAACTGCAATCTATAGATAATAATCCATGATTATATTGAAGAAAGGGCGACCGGGAATGAACCTGCATCAGTCCGGCAAGCCGCTGACGGCTAACAATCCTCACATAAGCTGCAGTGGAATTTACCAGCCCTGAATTCACATACTGGAGACCGCTAATCATTTAATGAAGGAATTTCTGTCAATCGGCATCACTTATCGGACACCACAGACCTTATCAGCCCGTTTTCGTTCCATTTGGCGGGTTTGCGGACACCACAGACCTTATTCGTCACTTTTCTTGTGATATCTCCACTTTTCTGGCGAAGTAACGGCGCTGGTGTCCGTATGGCCAGCATTCAGCCGCTTTTCCACAGCTTAACGCCTCTCATGTCCGTAACGCTACACTATGTACTTGAAATCCGGCGCGTGACTGTCTACTTTCTTGACAGAGGTCCAGAGATCCATTCCCCCGCTTAATATACAAAAATGCCCTGCCGGATACCAGCAAGACATTTCTCATAGGTGATTTCAGTTCAACGGACAGAGCCGCTTCCCCTGCTTACTTTCTTCTTAATTTACAGGCCTTTAATCTCTTTATACTTCGCCACATACTGCGCAGCCAGCTCAGTGATCTGGTCGTAGCGTCCTTCCTTCGCCGGAGCGGTCAGGTTGCCCCCGATTCCTACAGCGATACAGCCGTTATTAATCCATTTCTCCATGTTGTTCAGATCCACACCGCCGGTAGGCATAATATTCACATGCGGCATCGGGCCTTTCACAGCCTTTACATAATCGGGTCCGAACGCGCTGCCCGGGAACAGCTTCAGTACATCCACGCCCAGCTTCAGCGCTTCCTTCATCTCATTCAGCGTCATGCAGCCCGGCATATACGGAATACCATATAGGTTACACATTTTGGCAGTCTCTTCTTCAAAAGACGGGCTCACCACAAATTCCGATCCGGCTAGAATGGCAATTCTTGCTGTGAGCGGATCAAGGACTGTACCGGCACCAATCACCGCCTGGTTTCCAAAATCAGCAACAAGGCGCTTGATCGCCACATCGGCATCCGGAGTGGTAAATGTTACTTCAATGTTATTCAGTCCGCCTTCGATACAGGCCGCCGACATTTTGTAGGCATCATCTGCATTATCGGCACGGATAACAGCCACTACACCAACAGATGTGATATTCTGCAAAACCTTAATCTTCTTCATTGCAAACTTCCTCTCTGTTTACATTTAAATTGGATACATATTTAATTAAGAATATTTATTTAGATAAACTAATTTATCTATTTTACTAACGACAGGCAGCTATCTTCTAAGAAAATAGTAATAACTTTAGTGCTGCCAGTCAATATATATTTATGTGAACGAGCCTGTTTTCTTGACATATCGCAAAAAAACCTTATTTATCAAGGATTCTTTGATTTATTGAGTGATATCACTTATAGAAAATATAATCGGAAAGGCAAAGCGATATTGTACAAAACCGTTTTATGTGATAATTTCAACTTACATGGAAGCACGCCCACAAACTTTTAGGAGGAATTATTCATGAGTAAACAGCTGGATGCAGTCACCTTCGGGGAGCCTATGGCCATGTTCTATGCCAATGAAGTCGGCCCGTTGCATGAAGTGACCTCGTTCTCGAAAGCACTTGCAGGTGCGGAGAGCAATGTAGCAACCGGATTGTCACGTCTGGAGCACGCCACCGGTTATGTAACCAAGCTTGGCGAAGACAACTTCGGACAGTTCATCATCGGTGCACTGAATAAGGAAAATATCGATACAGCCAGTATTACCAAAACCAAGGAATTCGCGACCGGTATGCTGATCAAATCCAAAGTGCTGGACGGAGATCCCAAAGTAGAATATTTCCGTAAAAATTCCGCCGCCTCCAAGCTGAGTCTGGCTGATTTCAATGAAGACTATTTCGCTTCAGCCGGGCACCTGCATGTAACCAGCATCTCTTCCGCACTCTCGGCTTCCTGCCATGAGTTCTCGCTGCATGCCATGGAGTTTATGAAGCAGCGCGGCAAAACCGTCTCCCTCGATCCCAATCTGCGCCCGACCCTCTGGCCGGATACCGAAACCATGGTGAAGACGATCAATGATCTGGCCACCCGCTGCGACTGGTTCCTGCCCGGACATGGGGAAGGGAAAATCCTGACCGGACTTGAGACTCCGGAGGAGATTGCCGGCTTCTACCTGGAGCGCGGGGTCTCGCTCGTTGTCATCAAGCTGGGTCCTGAAGGTGCTTATTACAAAACCGCCGCTGGCGAAGAAGGTTATGTGAACGGCTTCAAAGTGGAGCAGGTTATCGATACGGTTGGCGCCGGAGACGGCTTCGCTGTAGGCGTAATCAGTGCCATGCTGGAGAAGCTGAGTATCGCAGACGCTGTGAAACGCGGCAATGCGATCGGTGCGCTCGCGGTAATGTCACCCGGGGATATGGACGGACTGCCGACCCGCGGCCTACTGGAGAATTTCATGAACGGCGGGATGTAGGAATGCGGCTTAAGGCTGCCTGAATGTTTACAGCAGCAACAAAAGGGGATTCCCAACTGCCATAACTGGCTTTGGGAATCCCTTTACTTGTTAGAGCGGCGTTATTGGAGGCTACCCTGTCAAAGAATCACCTCTGCGGACTGGAAGGCCGTTGTTCGAGCGATTTCCGTCAATTCACAGCCCTTGCGGCTCAGATGCGCTTAACCTGCTAGTTTTGCTACTTTTAGAGCTCCAAGCGACAATATAACGGCCGGTGAGTCCGCAACAAGCTCATATGTGAGTCTTTTCGTAAAATAGCGTCATCTGAGTCCGTATGCATGCTTTACTCCAAAAAATCAGGAGGCTCACAAAAGCCATACAGCTTAGCGGTTGCTCCTTGGTGACAGCAAGTACAATAAACCGGTTTATTGCTTCAGGGCCGGCGGCTGAACAGATTGCCCCTGCTGCAGCGAAGGCGGGAATCTGTAGGTAATCGGCATGGAGCCATCCTGGTCATTAATCAGATTAAGCATAATCTTCGCAGCCTGCATGCCCATCTCATAAGCCGGCTGGCGGATTGTCGTAATATCCGGATTATAAATCCGGGCGAATTCAGCATCATCGATCCCGATGACGGACAGCTGGCCGGGAATGGCCACAGCCTGGCGGTTCGCATACTTCAGAATCTCACCCAGCACGAGATCATTCGCGGCCAGCAGCGCCGTCGGCGGCTCAGGCAGCCGCAGCAGCTCATCCAGCGCAGCGGAGATTTCTTCACGCGGCACACTCCGCATATAAGCATCCTGCAGCGGCAGGCCCGCTTCCTCCATCGCTTTTTTGTAGCCGCTCATTCTTTCCTTGCGCGGAGTTATCGCGTGAAGGCCAAGCGGCAGCGAGAGGAATGCAATCGCTTCATGGCCCTGCCGGGTCAGCTCCTTGATCGCTGTCTTTACCGCCATCTCATTATCCAGCAGGAAGCTCTGGGTCGAGATGCCCTCTACCAGCCGGTCCATGAAAACGAGCGGATATTCAGCATCTATCAGCTTGGTGTAAGGCGCCGCCTGACCGCCGGCCGGGAAAATAATCAGCCCGTCCACCTGCCGGGCCACCAGCGTCTCCACATAAGTATTCTCTTTCTCCGCATTCTCATCGGAATTGCAGATAATGACCTGTATCCCGTGGCGCTGCAGCTCATTCTCAATCGCCCGGATACACTGGATCGATAATGAGTAATCAATGTTGGCTACAATGATACCCACCATATGCGTACGGTTCTGCTTGAGGCTGCGCGCCAGCCCGTTCGGCTGGTAGTTCAGCTCCTCGATTACCTCAGCAATCCGGTTTCTGGTCGTCTCACTCATATACTTGAACCTTTTATTCAAGAATTGCGAAACCGTGCTCTTCGATACGCCAGCCTTCCGGGCCACATCTTCAATGGTCAGCTTCTTCATTTACCCCGCTCCACTCTCCTGTATAGCACCTATCCTCATTATACAATCCCGCATTGATAAACTTTGGAAGGCTTTATACGGACTAATATTATCAAAAGTATAGCTTTCTTTTAGTAAATTATCTATAGGGATTGTCCAATGTGCAGTTTAGTGAAACCACACACTTCTTCCAGCGTATAACCAGTATTCAAATTTTCCCAATACGGCTCTTACGGAGGTGAACTGGACTGGAGCATTTTTATGACTTGGTTCAACTGGCATTCTCGCTCGCTCTTATCTCTTCCTTAGTAGTACTTCCTTTCACCTATATTTCTTTACAAAAGATGCACTGGGGTCATGAAATTGCTGCAGCCGGTTCAACCTGGTTTGTGGCTGTCCGGCTCTCGCAGCCGAGCAGCATACAGCGGTGGATCGTACGTACCGTCAGGCGGAGAGAAGCCCCTGATGATGAAGACCATAGTCCTTCCCCACATTGATAATCTATACATTCAAGTAGGGAGGACAACGATGAAAAAGAATTTAATGCTTCCAAAATGGGCCAGGCTTGTTTTTATCATATTGCTTGGAGTAATTCCGGCCATTGTGCTCAGCGGGTGCTCGTCAGCATCCCCGTTAAACCCGATTGAGTCCGGTTCATCCGGGATATTCAACCATTATTTTATTTATCCCTTTTCGCTTCTGATCAAATTCTTCGCGGATGTTTTTCACGGAAACTACGGATTATCGATTGTGCTGATGACTTTCATCATCAGGCTTGCCATCATGCCGCTTATGATGAATCAGACCAAGAAACAGATGGACATGAAAGACAAGATGGCCGTCCTCCAGCCGGAGTTAACTGCACTTAAGGAGAAGTATAAGGACGATAACACTGCGGAGGCAAAGAAACAACAGCAGGCGGAGATGATGGAGCTCTACCAGAAGCATCAGTTTAATCCCTTAAATATGGGATGTTTGCCGATGCTGATCCAGTGGCCGGTCACCCTCGCATTTTATTACGCCATTCGCCGTACCCCCGAAATTGCGGCGCATGACTTTCTGTGGTTCAGCCTGGGGAAGCCGGATATCATTTTGCCGCTGATTGCCGCTGCGGTGTATTACATTCAGTTCCGTGTGTCGCAATCCGCTTCAGCGCAGCCTCAGCCCAATCCGAATAGCCAAATGGCTTTCATCGGCTTGTTGTCACCGGTTATGATGGGTGTATTTTCTTTCGGGATGCCCGCTGCGTTACCCTTGTATTGGGCGGTTGGCGGAATATTCATTATCGTGCAAACCATCATACTCAACAGAATGTACACCAAGCCACCAAAAGAATAAATAAACAGAGCATCTGAGGCGCTTCCTCAGATGCTCTGTTTGTATGCTGGCACTGGTTAACAGCGAGCATAGTTCAAGCTATAAAAACTCATTTGTTAAAGGTAGTGGCGTCAATTTTTTGTCCGTATTCTTCATACACCCAGTCAAAATACCATTGCTCGCCGAGCAGCAAAGCTACGTCCGCTTCATGCCTCTTACCGCTCACCTCATAAGTGGCTGTCTGCTGCCGGCCCTGAACGTTAATACCGATCTTGCTGTTCACGTTCTGTATGCCGCCAGCGGTAAGATCGTATAGTATGCCATGGGCATCGTAACTGTTATTACCATTCTTAGTGTAGTAGACAAGCAGCATATCTTCATTCACTTGATCGAAGGCAATGTAGGATCTGTACACAGACAGGTCATAGCTTTGGCTGCCAAAATCGTACAGTTCACGCGGGACAGCCGTCTCTCCGGCCGCAACCGCTTTTACGTCCACAATAGATAACTTCTCTATTGTTCTGTTCTTTTGCTTACCCAAGGTAAACGTATTGCTGCTCATAATTACATAATCGCCGCCGGCATAGATTGCAGATAGCTGATAATAAGTCTGCGAACCGCCTGCATAGAGCGGAAAGGCATAGAGCCGCTTAGCTGTTGACTCAGATAACTCGGGCTGGCCTTTGGGCGACAGATATAAAATATAAGGCTCTGTATTATGTGTATATCCGGGTTTGAGATAGTCCACCATCGGAGGAGGAGGCGACCAGACAATTCCGGCATTGGTTTCAACGGCAAGCGCCCGTGTCTTGTCGCGGTTCACTGGCAGGGGCATGTAATACTTGATCCCGCCTAACTCAAACTCTGCAGCGCCAGGCGGCGGATTGTAGGATTTCAGCGATGCGGAAGAAGCAGCTGAAGGCAACGCTGATGTAGACGCTGAAGGCTGAACTGCTGCCGCCCCTGACGGATGGAACAGTGCTGCCAGCAGCCCGGCCGAATCACCATTACTCCATTCCCCGAACGGCCAGATAAGCGCTCCGAACAGCAGCATCACTGCAAGTCCTCCGAGGCCCAGGGTACGTCCGACCCGCTGGCGTTGTCCGCTTTTTCCAGAAGAACGGCCTTCGGCAGCCTGTTCAATCCGGGCCATCAGCTGCGGGGTGAACCCGGGCTCAGCCAGCGGATTCCGTCCTGCCTTGTCATACCAGTCCTGCGTTCCGCTCATCCTGTGCAGCTTTTCTTGTTCATACTCTCTCTTCACAGCTCTTCCTCCTTTATCGCCGTTCTTATCTTATCCCTGGCCCGGCCCAGCCGGGATTTGACTGTCCCCTGGGCGATGCCGAGCAGTGCAGACATTTCTGCTACCGACAGATCCTGCTGGATATCCAGCACCAGCACCTCCCTGTATTTATCCGGCAGCTCCATGATGAGCTCCCAGATCCGGTTTGCGTACTGGTTGCCGATGGCCTCCTTTTCCGCAGATAAGGCTGATCCCGCGGGCTCCTGCCGGTCGCCAAGCGGAACGAATCTGCGCCAGAAGCTGTTCCGCCTCCAGCTGAACGCAGTATTGCGCGTGATGGTCAGCAGCCAGGTTTTCAGTGTAGCTTGGCCCCGGTATCTGGCGGCATTCTTATATGCCTTAAGGAATACCTCCTGGCTGATATCATTCGCCTGCTCCCGGCTGCGGGTCAAAAAAAACGCATAATTCCATACATCGCTGCCGTAAGCCTCCATCATTTCCCGCAGGGTCATGGACGGAGCGATAGTCACGCTATAGGGTAAATCTCTACTCTGCATGCTTCCCTCTCCCCTCTCGCCCAATAAGACTCTTCAGCAACGAAACGGTTCCCGATAAAATCACATTTGACGGCCAAAATATATTTTTTTATCAAACTGCATATAATTATCTGCAATTTTACGTTATTAAAAATTATTTTTTACGCTATTTTTTTCGTTTTCTATCGTAGATTCCCGTTTAAAGGATCATTATAATAACAATGCGGCAGCTGGCTGCTGTGGCAGCACAATAAAGCGGGGGAATCTTATTGAAGACTAAAAAAGTGACAATCACACATATTGCCGAAGCCATGGGCCTCTCACCGGTATCCATCAGCCGGGCACTGGGCAACCAGCCTGGAATCAGCAGCGAGCTGAAGGAAGCAGTTGTGAAAAAAGCGGCGGAAATGGGCTATATCAAGCCCAAGAAGCATACGCCTGCCCGAATTTTGGTGCTGCACCAGAAGCCCTATTCGCATGATAACAGCAATTTCAGCTTTATGGTACAAGGCATCGAGCTTGCTCTGCAGAAGGCTGAATCAGATTACAGCATCGAATTTGTGGATAAGGAGAATCAGAACAAGCTGATCCTGCCTTACCGGCTGAGCCGCGGCTTCAAGTTCGACGGCGTTATTCTAATCGGCCGCTTTAATCTGGAGTATGCTGCGTTCATCCATCAGCAGATTCCTAATTTAATTTTCTATACCGGCTACTCACCGGCTTATGACTACGACAGCGTGTGGTTCAGCTTCCTTAATGCCGGCTACAAGCAGTGCAAATATCTGCTCGACCGCGGGCACCGCCGGATCGCCTTCTTGTCTGACCCCAGTGCCTACCGTAATAAAGAAAAGAAAACCGGCATCACCTCCGCCCTGGAGGATTACGGGGTGCCTGTAGACGATGAGCTTTTCCTCAGCCGGGGCGGAGAGCTGCCTGCGAAGCTGTCCGCACTCCAGGCGGAGGGAAGGCTGCCCAGCGCTTTTATCTGCGATCATGATTTCACTGCAGTTGAACTGCTTCGTATACTTCAGGAGCAGGGAATCAAGGTACCTGGCGATGTGTCGGTTCTCAGCAGCGGCAATACCGAGGTCTCGGCCTTTTCCTTGCCTGCACTGACCACGATGGACCTCAATATCGACTATTCCTGCCGCACTGTCGTTGCCACTCTGCTCAAACGGATGGCCGAGCCGGGGAAGCCTGCCGAGAATATAGCCATTCTCAGCACCCTGGTAGAACGGGATTCCGTCCGGGAGCTGTGAATTTGAGCCTGCTCAGTCTTTTTAACAAGGGTATGTAAAGGTGGGAATTTAATGAATTCTTCTGTCTTACTGCGTTTCTTCCAGTCCCGCAAGCTCAGCTATACCATAGGCTTCGCCTTCATGTTCGCCGCCTCCTTCATTCAGACTCTATTTCCCAAGGTGCTCGGCAGTAGCGTCGATCTTATGAAGGAGCACGGCTTCGATCCAGGCGTGGTGCTGACCCGGGTGCTCTGGATGGTACTGATTGCCGCTGCTGTCTTCCTATGCACCTTCTTGTGGAGAAATATTATTATCGCGAACGGCCGCAACCTGGAATGTTATATCCGTGAAGAATTGTACCGGCATTTCCTGAAGCTCTCGCCCGGATTCTTCAGCAGCCGGAATACCGGTGATCTGATCGCCTACGCCATCAATGACATTTCAGCAGTGCGCATGACCTTCGGTCCGGCTACCGCGATGTCTTTTAACGGAATTGTTGTCTGCCTCTCCTCGGTCTACTTCATGTTTGCTTCCGTCAGCGCCAGTCTGACCCTGATTACGCTATCTCCGCTCCCCTTCATTATTGTGCTGATGCTGCTGAGCGGCCGCAGGGTCCAGACCCGGTTCAGAATCGTCCAGGAGCAATTCGGCGCCGTCTCAGGCAAGGTCCAGGAGAACATCTCCGGTATCCGTGTAATTAAGGCCTATGTGCAGGAGCGCTCCGAAATGGAGAAATTCAGCGGGCTCAGCCAGGGGATGAAGCAGGCGAACCTCGATCTGATCAAGGTTTCCGCTCTGCTGCCCGCGATGATTGAGTTCGGCTTTGCCATTTGTTTTGTGCTCAATCTGACCTTCGGGAGCGCGATGGTGCTGCGCGGGGAGATCAGCATTGGGGACTTTGTCGCTTTTAACGGATATCTCAGCCTGATTGTCAGTCCGATTGTGTCGATTGGCCGGATCGTAACGATCTTTCAGCGGGGGATAGCTTCACTCGGGAGGCTGAATGACATTCTGAAGGTGCAGCCGGAGATTGCCGATCTGCCGCAGGCTGTACGGACTGTGCCGGAGGGCGGGCTTGAGCTGCGGGCGCTGACTTTCCATTATGAAGGCTCCGCCGTTCCGGCGCTTAAGGACATCTCGCTTGTACTGCCCAAAGGGCATACGCTGGGAATTATCGGCCGTACCGGCTCCGGTAAAAGCACCCTGGCCTCCCTGCTCTTCCGCTTCTTCAACGCGGACCCGGGGAAGATTAAGCTGGACGGCCGGGACATTAACGGTTATACGCTGGAGGCTCTGCGGGAAGGACTTGGCATGGTGCCGCAGGAGTCCTTCGTCTTCGCCGCTTCCGTGAGGGACAATATCGTCTTGTTCAAAGACGGCTACACCGACTCTGAAGTACAGAACGCCGCAGCGCTGAGCCAGATCGCGGGCAGCATCGAAGAGCTCCCTGACGGATATGATACCCAGCTTGGCGAACGCGGCGTGAACTTGTCCGGCGGGCAGAAGCAGCGGCTCGCAATTGCGCGGGCGCTGATCCGTAAGCCGGCGGTTCTGATCCTGGACGACGCGCTGTCTGCGGTCGATGCCGTAACGGAAGGCCAGATTCTGAACAGCCTGCGGGAGACCCGCAAGGGCAAGAGCAACATCCTGATCTCGCACCGTGTATCCGGGATTATGGAAGCCGATGAGATCGTCGTGCTGGATAAAGGGCAGATTGCCGAACGGGGAACCCATGCGGAGCTGCTCGCGAAAGGAGGGATGTATTATGGCATCTATACCGAACAGCTTGAAGAAAGACACGCTGGCAGCTCAAGCGAAATCTGAACCCGGTGCAGTAAAGCTGCTGCTGAGGTTATCCGCACCGTATAAGTTTCAGCTGCTGCTGGCCTGTCTGTGCGTTGTAATTGTCAATGCGGCGCTCCTGATCCAGCCGCTGATTCTGCAGCGGGTCATTGACCATTTTCTGATCGGAGGCGCTGCTGAGAAAGGCTTCAATTCTATTGGCGGCCTGGCTCTGCTGTATGTTGCCGTAGCGGCTGCCGGCGGGATCTTCTCCTACCTGCAGGCGCTGATTGTCGGCCAAGCCGGCCAGAGCCTGATCCATGAGCTGCGGGTCCGTGTATTCTCCATTATTGAACGGCTGCCCCTGCCCTATCTGGACCGGACCTCCTCCGGGCGGCTTATCACACGGGCTACCAACGACACAGCCGAAATCAGCGAGCTGTATACGGATGTGGTCATCTCGCTGATCAAGGATGTGCTGCTGCTGCTCGGCATTATCTACGCGATGCTGCTGCTCAGCCCCTCCCTCACACTGGTCTCTTTTACCGTCATTCCGCTGATGGCCTTCATGGTTCTCTTCATTAAGAATAAAATCAAAAAGAACTTCTTCCATATGAAGCATTATATCGGACAGATCAACGGCTTCATCGCCGAGAGCCTCTCCGGGATGCGGATTATCCAAAGCTTCCGTGCCGAGCGGGAAAAAGAAGAGCAATTCCTCCGGCTGAACGGGGAATATTTCAGAACAACCCTGATTCAGGTCCGGCTCAACAGTATCATGAAGCCAGCTTCGGATATGTTTCAGAGCCTGGCCGTAGCGCTGCTGGTCTGGTTCAGCATCAGCCGGATTTCCGGCGGCACCCTGCAGATCGGTGTGCTGTTCGCGTTTACCACCTATATCAAGCAGTTCTTCGCTCCGATCTCCGATCTGGCGGATAAGTACACCTCAATTCAGTCCGCACTCGTATCCACAGAGCGTATCTATGATCTGATCCGTGAGGAGGACCGTCTGGAGCAGCCGGAGAGCGGCCTTGAGATGGACCGTCTGCACGGTACGATTGAGTTCCGTCATGTGTGGTTCTCGTATACCGGTGACGACTGGGTCCTAAGAGATGTCAGCTTCGTCATTGACAAAGGACAGACCGCCGCCTTCATCGGGGAGACCGGCGCAGGCAAGACGACCATAATTAGCCTGATCAACGGCTTCTACCGTGTCCAGAAAGGCGAAATTCTCATCGACGGTGTCAATGTGAACGACATCCGTCTGGATGATCTGCGGCGGAATATTTCCGTTGTGCTGCAGGATGTCTTCCTGTTCTCCGGCACCATCCGCGACAATATTACGCTTGGCGACGACATCGCGGAGGAGTATGTGCTTGAAGCGCTGCAGGCCTCCTGTGCTGATGAGTTCGTGCTGAGTTCCCCGGGCGGCGTGCAGCAGCCGGTTACCGAACGCGGCGGCACGCTGTCCGCCGGCCAGCGCCAGCTGCTCTCCTTCGCCCGGGCCATCGCCCATGATCCGGCCATCTTCGTGCTGGATGAAGCCACAGCTAACATCGACACCCACACAGAAAAGCTGATCCAGAAGGCGATAGACAATATAGCCAGCGACAGAACGACGCTTATCATCGCCCACCGCCTGTCGACGATTGCCGGAGCAGACCTGATCATCGCAATGAAGGATGGCCGGATTGCCGAAGCCGGTCATCCGCTTGAGTTGCTGGAGCAAGGCGGATATTACGCTGAGCTGCTTCAGGAGAGCCGGAGCCATCTGGTGAACACTCCGTGATTGAAGTACATTGTTCTGCTTAAGCATCTCTGTTCCAAACAAGTTCAACTACACGATCCGCTTCTAGCCAATCGTCAGGGTCTACGTTGCAAAGCGCATATGACGATTACTTTTCTGCACAGTTGTATGAGGCAGCAGTGAACATTGCAGATTTTATGACATCCGCACAGACGGTAAATGCGACGGCTAGCAACCTCCTTAAGAAAGATTCTCCTACCGATTCTGCTGATGTTGTTAAGCAGGTTAATGCGGTAGTGAATAGTTATAACGCGATGGCGGCTCAGGCGAAGAATTCATCTAGTTATATGAACTCAGCAATTATGAAACGTATCACAAATTCGCTCAATGCCCAGCAGCTTGAACAACTTGGGATTCAGAAAGGTGCGAATGGTCAACTCCATCTCGACCAAGCGAAACTGGGGCGTAACTTAAATGAACGCTTTGATCAGACGACTAAGGCGCTGACGAGTACGGTTCAGACAATTAAAAAGGAAACGGGCCGCATCGATGATTTGCCGGCTAGTGCGATGCTAAGCAAGAGCATGAATAAGCTTCAACTGCTTCGTGGTCTATATAACTCAGGTTCTGGAACGTCTCTATTTAGTTCCACCTCTGGCACGCCGGGCTTACTCATCAATACCCGTTACTGATTAAGGTAACATAATACATAAAGGGCACCTAACCGGGTGCCTTTTAATCTCGCTCTATTGATGATACGGTGAGCTTCAGCTGATTGCATTTTCTGCAATAGAATTGGCAGTATCCCGGGCTAAATCTCATTCTGCTGCATTTTGTGCAATTGATTTTCGGCTTTCTGCCAATAAACACTGGTTTCAATGAATTTAATTGTACAAAATGCAGTAGATCCCATTTAGGGACCGCTTAAAGGTTCATCTAATGTACAATGTGCAATAGAAGCAGACTTTTGCCTCACCAGAACTCCACTTCTCCTCATCCGGGGGACGTTCACACACAATTTCCGCCTAAAGGGCAATATGAGCAGCCGCTTGCCAATGTTTGCTTGGACCTCACTCCCGTCTCCTGATTAAGTTTCTTATAGTAACTAGTAGTTATCCCGAAATGGCGGACATACCGCCTACTCTGAAATAGCAGTTGGAAAAATGTATCTTAATTTAGCTGTTTCGGTACGTATGCGGGAATTAGATGGATAAACGTCATTTAATTTCGGGCATTTCTTCTACTTTGGCTAATAAGTCTTATATTAAGTGCTGTTTTTCCAACTATTGTTTGAGAAAGACTTTTTCATTCATGAATAAGTGGACAAAATCCAATTATTTCCTGATGCTGTTGGAGACAGAGCCTAGCCGATGCGGTTCCCTGTGTCTTGATCCGCCTCAACGGATTTGCCTGCATTTTTATTTATCTACAGTACCTAAGCAAGCAAAATCCCCCAAGCGCTAAGCCGCTTGGGGGATTCTTCATGGTCGCTCTTACTGCCCGCTGTAAATATTGTACAGCAGTACTGCCGCTTCTGCGCGGCTGGCTGTATCGGCGGGATGTATCATTCTGCCGATACCCTGAACCCATCCGGCTGCCAGCATCCGGTTGACTGCCTCTGCCGCATACCCGGCCACATCGCCCAGATCGCGGATGTCTGCTGCAGTTACTCCCGAGGCTGCACCGGCGGCAGACGTCAACGCTGTGCCGCTGCCTGCGGCTGACGATGAACCGGCTCCTGCAAGCGCAAGCGCCCGGTCCGTCATGACGATCATTTCCTGTCTCGTCACCGGTGCACCCGGAGTAAAGCTTCCATCGGTGTTGCCGCTGACAATGCCCAGAGCCTGAGCGGCAATCACTCCTTCATAGTAGTAGCTGCCTGGCAGCACATCTGAGAATCCGGGTGCGGATACGGTTGCCCCGCTGCTCTCCAGCCCGAAGGCACGCAGCAGCATAAGGGCATAATCCGCTCTGCTGACGGCTGCGCCCGGAGCAAAGGCTCTATCAGAGACGCCGTTCAGGATGCCCTTGGCCGCCAGTACCTCTACAGGCCGGCTTGCCCAGTGTGCTGCCCCCAAATCTGCAAAGGACTTGCGGTTAAGGACAACCGCATAACTGCTGAAGTGGCGTACCTTAAAGGTTACTGCTGCGGTGTCGGGACTATAGCGGCCTCCTGTAACCGGATGGCTTGTCCCCTGCCCATCAATATGCCATACAGCCAGGAATTCAGCATTTAGCAGTTCTGTCGCAGTCAGCTTATAAGGAATACTGACCTCAACCTGCGCAGAGCTATTCTGCCAGCTTAGCTCCTTACCACCGCTGCTGAGGGAGAGGTCCACTGCTGGTCTTCCGCCGTTTGCCTTAGTAATCCCGGCAGATTGCGCAGCTATGTCTGCTGTTGAAATCTTCAATATTACCGTGTCTCCCTGCACCGCCTGCCCAGCATCCAGCATGCCGGCTGGAAGAACCACTGTAGCGAATGCCGTTTGAATCTCCAGCGTCTGCCCCTGCGCCGCAGCGCCCAGAGCCGCAGCAGGCAAGGAAACTTCATAAGCTTCAGCACCTTCAGCCGGGTTAACGGTGAGCGTTACTCGCTTCCCGTTATCGCCTTCCGCTGCTGCAAGGGTAAGCGCCTGCTTCAGCGCTTCCTGAGTTACTGTCACCTTAGCCGTTACTGCTCCTGCAGGGGACTGCGAATTCGCCGTCAGCTTCCCGCCGCTGACCGTCACCGCCGGCTGCACAGCAACGCTGCTGCCGGTAACTGCCGCTGCTGCACCCGGTACCGGATCGTTCCCCGGATTTGCTCCCGGATCGGTCCCCGGGTTCGTCCCAGGGTCAGTCCCCGGGTCTGTTCCCGGATTCGTCCCCGGGTCTGTTCCTGGATTCGTCCCCGGATCTGTCCCTGGATTCGTCCCCGGGTCTGTTCCCGGTTCCGCCGTATCAACAATCTGGATATCTACGGGCGCATCCTTGCCCTGATTGAAATCAAATACCAGTGTCAGCTTACCCAGCGCCTGTTGCATCAGGTAAGAAGGCTCAATACTGTACACACTGCCGGTGACACTGTAATCCGCCTCACTCAGCGCCGCCTCGCCGTTACGGATGGCTAAGAGCGTGTTGCCGTTCCGCTCAACTCCGATCTCAACTGCTTCGCGCTTAGCCGGATTCTTATCGAAGACCGCGCTCAGCGGACTCACTGCAGCATCCTTAATTCCAGGCTCAGGCTCAACAGGAATGTAGGTTCCTTCCCAGTTCACCGTGATGAGATAAGTTCTGTAGTCTGTGCCGTCTGCTGAAGCCGTGGTCACGGCAATTTCACTGCTGCTCTCCTTGAGCAGAATTTCGCCCGAAGTGGCGCCGCTTTCCACTACTATCCCGTTCACACGGATCTCCGTACCGGGTGCTCCGGCAAACGGCAGCACCTTCAGCCCGTAGACACTGGCCGGCACTGTAACAGCATAGCTGTCTTGATCATAAGCAAATGCCGGCGAGACCGGCAAAGCCTCACCCTTACTTCCTTTAATCTGCAGATCCCGCAATGTAGAGTCAAGAGCGGCAGGTGTCCGGTGAATCGTCACATTTACGGTCTGCTGCGTCACGCCATCTTCGGCGGTAACCGCTACCGGAATGGTATTGATCCCTTCCTCCAGTATAATCTTGTCCGCAGGCACTCCGCTTACAGCCGGCAGGCCGTTAACCGTCAGCGAAGAGATATTCGGACTGTCCGCTGCTACAGTCAGCTGCACAGCGTCCATGAAATAAGGAACCTCCAGGCTGTAGTCCTCTCCCTGCTTCAGCAGCGGGCCAAGATCCGCCGTGACACCGGTAATTGCGGCATCGTTGCGCTCATAAGGAATACCTTGATAGAGCTGTACATTATCGATATAGGCTGTGCCGTAATTGGAACTGTTGGCATAATAGTCGATCCGGCCGATATCGGGAATTTTATTGCGGAAGGCAGCCTGTTCTGCCACCTGCACATCGTCGACATAAAGATCGAACCGGCTGGACCCGGTGTTCATCACCAGCCGCAGACTATACCATCTCCCCGGTTCATAAGGCATCAGGTTGGTTGAGGTTCCGCCCTTATACGCAACAATCTGACCTTTGGAGAAAGCCAGGGACACCCCAACGTTCGTGCCCGCTGTTCCGGCACTGCTGTAAATATAAGGAACACTGATCCAGTTGGTGCTGCCCGCATTATCGAGCTTCATGACATCTGCCGTCAGCGTAACCACACCCTTGAGGCTGCCGGCGGCAAAGGACTGTGACATGGAGGTGTTGCCGCTGTTGCTGCTGCGGGTAAGCTTAATGCTTTTATCGGCGGCACTCGGCAATTCTGCTGCCCCGACATTGCCCCCGTTAGTAGTTACCGTCCAGGGCTCACCCGGCTTGGCATCTGTAACCAGGTCATTGAAGCCGGAAGCACTCAGCAGCTCCGCCTGCTTACTGACCACGTACAGATCAGTTACAGCTGTAGTGAGCGCCGGCTCCACCTGAATGGCGGATGCCGCTGCTGTTCTGTAGCCCTCTTTTGCCGCAGAGACGGTATAATTCTCCCCTACCTCCACCGCCGGGAAGCTGTACAGGCCGTCAAAATCACTCTCAGCGCTCTGTACCGGGATTCCGTCATACATGAGCGTCACTGTCACTCCCGCCGCCGCAGCCAGCCTTCCGTCCAGCACCTTCCCTGTGACCGCACCTGTTGCCGCATTGGAAGTCAGCCTGAGATCACGGGTAATTACATTACCTGCCGTTACCGTGAAGCTGCCGGTTTCACTGTCCGAATAGCCGGTCTTCACCGCCTTAAGATTCATGCTGCTGCCGGCAGCGGCATCCTTGATTACATAATAACCGGAGCTGTCTGTTACACTGTGCAGTCCGCTGCCGGACAGATCACTGAGCGCGACTCCGCTCATGCCTTTGCCTGCACTATTCGTTACGCGGCCCGCCACAGTCGCCGTATCCATTGAGGCATCATAATACTCGAATGCTCCAAGATCCGCGTTGCCGTTATAGAGCGGCTGGCCGGCGAAATCCTTCAGGCCGGAGGCCGCACCCTCCAGAATATTCACTCCGCGGTTGATCAGCACTGATTCCGGCTTAAGCTGGTATACGCTTCCAAGCCCGCTTAAGGCGGGGCCTGCCGCTTCCGAACCGGATACTCCCTTGCCCGGATCACTTAGCAGCGGATTGCTGGTCAAGGCATGGAGATCACCGGCCGGAGGCGTAAGTGTACCCGTTGTAGAATAATAACTGTTGTTGTCGTAGGTAATTGTCGGGCTTACCGTCAGTTCCTGAACCGCCCGTGCTGTATACAGAATATTGTTGCGGATGTTGTAGGTGGCATTCAGCGAGGTGCCGTAGCCGTAGATCATATACCCGCTGGTGTCATTGTAGATCGTATTGTTGTATATTTCGGCTACTGCCTTTTTGTCCGAATGGAGGTAAATCGGGTACCTTGTATTACTCTCCAGCACATTGTAGCGGATGATGGTATCCCCGAAGCTGAACTGGCAGATCAGGATGCCGTCCCCGTTGTCGTGCACGTAGTTGTATTGAATCAGCATTTTGGTAGTGCCCTTATCAGGGTCAATCCCGTTGGAATCGGCTCCGCCCGCCTTCTGGGAGGTCTTGAATACCTCGTTATACTGGATCGTTATGTCATCCGCATAATAGGTCTCTATTCCCGAGGTGCCGGCCCCTTCTACCACGTTATCCTCAACGACCGCACCTCTCACCCCGGTCAGGTACATCGCGTTGCAGCCGAAGGCTGTATCCTTCTGCGTAATATAGTTCCCGCGGATAATGATGTTCGTATGCGGGGTGAACTTGGGATCAGTCTCGCTGTCGCGCGTTCCCCAGCCGGTGCTTACAATACCGCTGCTGTCCCCGCCGCCGTCACCCGCATACTGCTTGAAGATGATGCCCCCAAACGATGTGTTTTTGACCGTAGAATTCTCAATAATCACATCATTGAACACTGTCGCCTGCAGCGGATGCTGCGGATCAGCCACCGTAGTATCAAAGACGATACCTCCGGTTTTCTTTGAGCCGTCCCAGCCGGTCTTGAAGCGGATCCCCGGGTCCGGTACAGCCGGTACCGTACCGCTGATCCAGGCAATCTCTCCTGATACATCATGCACATCTACACCGCTGATCCGGAAGTATTCCAGCCTGCCGGCATCAGCGCCTGTGACATGAATCCCGCGGAAATCGCCAAGTGACTGGGCAAAGCTGCCCGTTACCGGTGCGGTATTGGACACATCCAGATTACGGATCTCCCAGTACTGCTGATTACGGAGTGTAACCGCATCGGCATATTGCCCGTTTGCCTTAATCTTCGGCTTAGCCCCGCTGCCGTAGCGGTCAATAATAATCGGCTTTCCGTCACTGCCCGAGCCTTTCGGCGCCAGTGTCTGGCCGTTCCATTCACTGCCTGACTTCAGCAGAATCCGGTCTCCCGGCTGAAAAACTATGGCATTCACTTTATTAAGCGTCCTCCACGGGCTGCTATCCGACGTGCCCGGATTGCTGTCGCTGCCGGCTGTGCTGTCTACGTAATAGACAGTGCCTGAAGCCGGGCTTGCCTCTGCCGGGCCTGCGCCCGGAAATAGCCCGCACAGCATTGCCGTGATGATCAGCATGGACAGCCATGCTTTGCTTTTACCATACCTGATTGCTCTCATAACTTTAACTAACCTCCCTGTTACTAATATTCGCGCCTTCCCAAGAAAGCGTTATCATCAATACTTCGCCAATTATATAGGATCCTTCTGCAGCTCCATGAGAGAGAAAAGAATTAGAATCTTTCACTTTAGAACACAAATTGCGGTGAATCCGGCGCTTCCCTTTGGTTTTTGTCATTTTTTGCAAGATAAAATAATCTGCGTGAACCCGATTCAGAACAAACCCGCCCCGAGGCGAACTTAACCGTTACTCGCTTCTCCCCGTAAAGACCTGGCCCCTGTCAAGAGAGCTGGCACAACATTGTTCAGGTTAATCGCTTAGCGTAACGGACAGGAGCGACCTTAAGCTGTCGAAAAGCGCCAGAGTTCCGGTTCTTGCGGACATCAGCGCCGTTATTTCACCGGAAAAGTATCCGCGCTTCCGCATACATACATTCAGCTTTTGACCGGGGAAATCAGGTATGCATTAAAAAACCAGCCGCCCGGGCGACTGGTCTCGTTTCCCCATTATTTAGTTTCTGCTGCGTATTGCTCGGCGAGCTTCAGCAGCTCTTCGTAAGCTTTGTCCGGAGTGGATTGCTTGAACTGCAGCTTCTCGACAATCGTCTTATAGTCGTTCTTGAAGTTCCCCCAGCCCTGCGGGTCATTGATGAACTGCTGTGCATCCGGCGTGACTTTGTTCAGGAAATCAAGCGAAGTTTTGTCGGCATCACTGAAGGTAGGCGTAAGTGCTTCTATTACCTTGGAGTTAACCGGTGTACCGCGGGTCAGGCCCAGTGTCTTGCCGGCTTCCTCGTTGTTTACGAACCAGTCCACGAACTTGACCGCCTCAGCCTGGTTGGCCGACTGGGCATTGACACTCCAGAACATTCCCGGCTTCAGCCAGCCGCCTGCTTCGGTACCGTATGGCATGGAGGCGTAACCGAAGGCACCGGGCTTCAGTGCTTCAATCGAGCCTACCTGGTTAGAGAACAGATGGCGCACCACAGCATTGCCGTTAATGACGCTGTCCAGCTGCGGGTCAAGCTCTTTATCGGTCGTAGTGATATCCGCCGGAGTGAGAATGCCTTTGTCGCGGAGCTCATTCATCTTGGTCATGAAGCCGATCCATGTATCCTTATCAATGCTGAGGTTGCCGTCGGCATCGAAGATATAACCTTTGCCCATGCTGTATTGATAGGCAGTATAGTCTACGAGATCGGCGCTCTGGTCAGCGAACACATATTTATCCTCGCCGAGCTTCGCTTTCGCCGCTTCACCGAATGCATAATAATCATCCCAGGTCCAGCCGAAGTCCGGCGCTTCCAGGCCCAGCTTCTCGACCACAGTCTTGTCATAGACCATTCCAAGTGCGGCAACCCCCAGCGGCATGGCGTACTGTACTCCGTTTACTTTACCGCCGTCTGTGGTAGCTCCCTCGATATTATCCGTATTGACATCCTTGAGATCCGCCAGCAGCCCTCTGGCCGCGTAGTCATTCAAATAAGCCGCATCCATCTGGATGATGTCCGGCGCGCTTTTGGCTGAATATTGCACTGCCAGCTTGTCGAAATAGCCGTCCCAGCCGGAGAACTGTGTCTGGAATGTAACATTGCTGTTCAGCACCTTATATTGGTCAAGCGCCTTTAATGTAGCATCATGTCTCGCCTGTGAGCCCCACCAGGTTACGGTGAGTGTAACCGGCTGGCCGGTGTCTCCGCCTGCAGCCGAAGCTGCCGGGGCTGTTGTTGCCGCAGGTGCGCTGCCCCCCTCTGTAGTATTGCTGCTGTTGTTCCCGCAGGCTGCTGTAGCGGCAACCATTGTCATTAAAGCGATTGCAAGAAAACTCTTCTTAACCTTCTTCTGCATTTCCTTTTTCCCCCTTCTGTCAGCTTAGCCAACATTTATAGGTCGATATTATCATCGGGGCCAATTAGCGTATAGAAGAGTAATGAACACAAATCTTTCAATATCCACTTCAAACTAGCGTTTGATCAGCTCGCTGGGACTGACCCCGCAATACTTCTTGAACAGGGTGCTGAAATAAGGAACATTCTGGTAACCGACCATTTCCGACACCTCATAGATCAGGTGGTTGCCCTCCAGCAGCAGTGCTTTGGCCTTCTCAATCCGCACCCGGATCACATAGTTGGTGAAGGTCTCGCCGGTCACTTTTTTGAACAGCTGGTTTAAATAGTTCTTGGAAATATACAGCTGCGAGGCCAGAACCTCCAGAGTAATATCTTCAGCGTAATGCTTATGGATATATTCGGTCATGAATTGTACGGCCTTGCGGTGCTTCTCCTGAATCGCCGGTGCTTGCGCCCTGCGCAGGCTGCGGATCTGCGTTTCCAGCCAGTCTTCAATCTTCGGCAGCTCTGTCAGCTCACTCAGCTCGCGCAGGGCCAGCCCTTCCTCGTCGCTCCGGCCCGGAAGCCCGGCCATCAGCATAATATTATGCAGCATCGTCCATACCTCGGCTGCCAGCATCCGGAAGGATACCGGATCAGGCTGGGCCGGCTGCCTATGCTGCAGATACAGCCTAATCAGCTGCATGACCTCATCATCGCGGTCCTCCCGCAGCGCTTTGGTCATGCTCTGATAATAATCGGTCAAGAGCGGCATTTCGCCGGCACGCTCAGCTGGCCCGCTGCCTGAGGCCTCCCCGGCGGTATCCCCGTCACCGGACGGCCCCTGCTGCGGCTGCTTGGCGAACATCCGCTGCATGGCCTCTTCACCGGAAGCCTTAATGCCGCTCCAGCCGGATTTCACCTCTCCGGTTCCGAAGCGGACCTCAAGCCCGAGATAGGTCTTCATGCTGCCGACCATCAGCTCCCCGAGCCGTCCGGCCGCCTGGACAATCTCCGCCTCAGCCTGGTGCACCGGAGAAGGCAGCAGCAGGGCCGCATGATTGCCGAACAGCCAGACGAAGCAGAATTCCGGCCACTCCCGGCTGAACACCTCACTGGCGATGTTGGATACGGCAAATTTGAACAGGCTCCAGTCCGCCAGTGAGATGCTGCGGATGCGTTCAGTCCACAGCACCTCCATAATCAGCACCGTGAACTTCCGTTCCCGCAGCAGCTCGGGCGGCACTGATACTGCGGAGCTCTGGCCCCAGCCGTTCAGCTCGCCTGCCAGCCATTCTTCGAGACATAATGCTTCGCGGCGCTCCGGGGACGGCGCGCTTCCAAGCTCCAGGCGCTGCAGATAGGTTTCCTCCAGCTTCTCAATCGTTTCCGACAGGACGCTGCGGATCTGCTCCACCGTCACAGGCTTGGTCAAATAATCATCTACCCCGAGGCGCAGCGCCGTCCGGGCATATTCGAAATCATTGTAGCCGCTCAAGATGACAAACCGTCCGGCGAATCCGCCCGCCTTCAGCTGTTCAATCATCTGAATCCCGTTCATTACGGGCATATAAATATCTGTCAGCACTATATCCGGATTAACTTCGGCGATCAGCTTCAGCCCTGCCTCGCCGTCGATAGCTTCACCGGCGAATTCGGCATCCAGCTCCGCCCAGGGAATCACCTTGCGCAGGCCCCGGACGACCTGGAAATCATCATCAATGATCACTACTTTCCACATCTTCAGCTCCCCCTTTCAGCGATGGTGTATAGACTAGCGGCAGAAGAATAACGGCCTGTGTGCCGCCTTGCGGGGAGTTGCCCAGGGTGAAGCCGTAAGCCTCCCCAAACAGCGCAGTAATCCGTTCGCGGACATTCCGCAGACCATATCCGCCCTTGGCGCTGCGCTTCTCCTGCCAGTTCTCCTGCAGCTGGCGCCCGTTATCAGTCACGGTAATCTGCAGCAGCTGCCCCTCCGCCTGTACGCTGGCTGCAATAGACAATGAAGCTTGCCGCTTGCCGTGGAAGCCGTGAATGAAGGCATTCTCGACGAACGGCTGCAGAATGATTTTGGGGACAAACAGATTCCTGCACTCCTCTTCTATCCGCAGGCGGTAGTCGAGGCCCTCCTCCCAGCGGATCTTCTGGAACTGCAGATAGCTCTCAATATGGGCCAGCTCCTCTGACAGCGGCACGAGGCTGTCGCTGTTCGAGAGGGCCAGCCGGAAGAACTGCCCCAGATGCGCCAGCATGCTGCTGATCTGCGGCTGCGAGGCCTCAATCGCCATCCAGTTGACCTGATCCAGCGAATTGTAGAGGAAATGGGGATTAATCATCATCTGCAGCGCTTTGATCTCGGCGGCCCGCTGCCGCTCATGCTGCTCCTCCAGGCTCTCATACAGCTCCTCGATCCGGTAAGTCAGCTTCTCGTAGCCCTGGAATAAACGGCCGAATTCATTCTTGTAATCCTCCGGCAGCGGCGTGCGCTTGCTCAGGGAGAAATTGCTCATCGCCTTCAGCAGCAGCCCGATCGGCTTGACGAACTGGCGTGACAGGAACACAGCCAGCAGCAGAATCAGCACGATGGTAGCGATTCCAAGAGCCAGAATGATCTGGGTCTGCTTCAGGCTGCCCGCAGTAATCTGGCTCCAGGAGGTGATCTCCACCAGCGACCACTGCGAATCCAGCGAGGAGGACCAGACCAGAAATTCATCGCCGGTCCGCTTGGCGCCATTCGTCTGCGATTCCAGATGCCGCTCTATTTGTGCCTCATTATCCAGGAAGAAGGCCGGATCACCGGTCGCTGTAATCAGCTTGCCCGTGGCATCCAGCAGTGCCAGATTAGAGCGGTTGTCCTCCGTAGCAATCAGCGACTGGAACACCGGCACACGCACATTAAAGATCATCACCGCAACCGAGCGGTTGAAGCGGTTATAGACCCTGCGGGCGAAGCTGATGACCGAGGTGTCCCCGCTGTTGGTCTTGATGGTCCGCTCTCTCAGCCAGCTGTAGTCGGAGCTCCGGAGATCCTCATACCAGTCCTCCTGCTCCATTTGGGCCAGCGGCAGAAACTGGACATAGTCCTGCACGCTGTAAGCAGGCTTCATATCGGAATAGACATGAATCGACTGCAGAATCGGCATGCCGTAGACATAATTGTTAAGCTGGGAGCGGATGCCTGCCTGTCCCCGCACCTTGTCATACTGCGTGCCGTCCAGCATTTTCTCATATGCATCACTCAGGTTCTGCGCAGCGGTGTTGGAGCTTTGTTCAATATCTGCGAGATTGGTGTTCAGCTTCTTGTGCAGCTCAATGAGCAGCTTCTGTTGGTAATAGGAGGTATTGTCGGCAATTTCCCTGGACCCGCTTACATAACTGAAAAAAACAGTCACGCTGACCAGAGCCGCCACAATCAGCGCGAAGCCGAAAAAGAACACAACATCGATACGCAGCGTTTTGAAGGGGTTGACCCTCATGCGGAAAACCTCCTGAATTTCTGATCTGTAGAGAAAACGGCGAGTAATCGCAAAAGAAAGCCGCGAGTCATCGCAGCTTTAAATTGTTGCCTATAATTATTTACAATCCGGCAGAGGCCGCCGGCTAGCCTTTCAGCGCCCCCGCAGACATCCCCTCCACAAAATGCTTCTGGGCGAGGAAGAAGATCAGCACGGACGGAGTAATGGACAGCAGCGACATCGCCAGCATCTGGCCCCACGGCACTGAACCCTGCGAATCTATGAACAGCTTAAGCGCGAGGTTGATTGTATATTTTTCAACAGTATTAATATAAAGCATCTGCCCGAAGAAATCATCCCAGTTCCACAGGAAGGCATAGATCGCAACGGTAACCAGAGCAGGCTTTACGAGCGGTATCATAATTCTCCAGTAAATGCTGAACCAGGAGCAGCCGTCGATTTTGGCCGCCTCGTCGAGCTCTTTCGGGACGGAGCGCATAAACTGGACGAGCAGATAGATGAAGAACGGGCCGCCGATCCCGCCTGCGAACAGATGGGGAATGTAGAACGGCAGATAGGTGTTGATCCAGCCCCAGCCGCTGAACATCACGTATTGCGGGACAATCGTTACCTGTGTCGGCAGCATCAGGGTCACGAGCATGATGGCGAACCAGAAATTGCGCAGCGGGAAGTCCAGCCGGGAGAAGGCAAAGGCAACCAGACTGCACGAGATTACACTTGTGAACAGCACGCCGAGCACCAGCTCGAACGTATTGAGATAGAAATGGGCAAACGTAAAGTTCGGCACCGAGACCCAGCCCTCGGAGAAGTTGGCCCAGTGGGGGACTTTGGGAAACAGATTCGCAGAGCTCATCTCCGCATTCGTCTTCAGCGAGGCGCCCAGCCACCAGAAGATCGGGTACATCATAATCAGACTGACAACCAGAAGCGAGAGATGCGTAACGATACGTTTGCTAGAACTGGTGGCTTCCATTATTTCTTGCCTCCTTGCGATTCATAGAACACCCAATATTTCGAAGTTCCGAACAGCACTGCGGTGAACAGGCCGATCAGCACCAGCAGCACCCAGGCCAGCGCCGAGGCATAGCCCATATGGAACTTGGTAAAGGCTTCCTCATACAGGTACATTACATAGACAAATGTGGATTTCACCGGACCGCCGTTTGTGATGACAAAGGCCTGGGTAAACATCTGGAACGTATTGATCATCGTCTGAATGGCATTGAACATAATGATCGGCGAGAGCATCGGCAGTGTGATCGAGATGAACTGGCGGAATTTGCTTGCCCCGTCTACGGATGAAGCTTCATACAGATCACCCGGGATTTGCTTAAGTCCGGCCAGGAAAATGATCATCGACGAGCCGAACTGCCACACCATCAGCAGAATCAGCGTACCCAGCGCATACTTCGGATCAGCAATCCAGGCCGGCCCTTTAATGCCGAACAGCGAGAGGAAGTCATTGATGAAGCCGTTGCGGCTGAAAATATTTTTCCAGAGAATGGATACCGCGATGCTTGTGCCGATCAGTGACGGGAAATAGACCATCGTCCGGTAAAAGCTGATTCCCCTGATCTTCCGGTTCAGCAGCATGGCAATCGCCAGGGCAAACATCAGGCGCAGCGGCACGGTCAGCAGCACGAAGGTAATCGTAATCTTGAGTGAAGACGGAAATACATCATCCTGGGTGAAAATCCGCGTGTAATTGGCCAGCCCGACCCATTTCGGCGCTTCCAGCAGCGAGTAATCGGTGAACGAGTAATACATCGACATCACCATCGGCCCCAGGGTCAAGAGGAAGAACCCTATCAGCCACGGCGAGAGAAACAGATACCCGGCGAGTGGTGATTCCCAGCGTTTGATCCGCTTTTTGCCGGACGGAACCGGTTTCAAAGAACCCGCAGGGGCTTGCTTTACAGCAGCATTGTTCATGAACTTTACTCCTATCTTCCTTCTGTATCGGAACGTTTCTTTCATTATAGGTTGGCCTGTTCAAGGCTTGAAGGAGAGTAATGAATGCTTTTCTTTCACTATTCATCAATTGCGGGCAAAGACAGGATAGCGGTTACGCAGACCGGCTGCAAAAATACTTAAAAAAAATACTAATTAATTCTGAGAGATTAGAAGCCAGGCGGGGCTTGATTTCAGCCTGTTTTGGCGCCATTTCCGGCGGCCGCAAGGGTCCGTAAACCTATTGACTTTTCAATATATGGTAGTAAAATGATTAAACGCATCTAAATATAGTGTATATAATAGAAAAGCCAATAAATCCAGTAAAAAGGCCCGTTCTCATTTGTCAAGTGAAACGCGCTATCTGTTATAGGAGGTTAGGAATGATGTTGATTGCTTACGACTCCAAGACCGGCAATGTCCGGCGGTTCATCAATAAGCTGAAGCTGCCGGCCGTGCAGATTGAAGAGCATATGACGATTGACGAGCCTTACGTGCTTGTTACATATACCACCGGATTCGGCCAGATTCCAGCGAAAGTCTCTTCATTCTTAGAGAAGAACCATTCCCGGCTTAAAGGCATTGCCGCGAGCGGCAACAAGAACTGGGGAGAGCTGTACGCGCACAGCGCAGATTTGATTGCAGAGCGTTACAACGTACCGGTAGTCGGCAAGTTCGAGCTGTCGGGGACATTCGGTGATGTGGAAAGAATTAAACAGGAGGTGAGCCGGGTTGCGGCATATTGAACTGAACAACATGTTAATGAAGAGAGACGAGAGCGGCTTTTTCCAGCTTGATAAGGACCAGGAGGCGGTAGCCGAGTTCATGGCAGAGGTAGGGCGGCGCAGCCTGACCTTCACGGATACGAAAGCCAAGGTTGATTATATGATCGCAAATGATTACTACGAGGACCTGTACGACCGTTACAGCGCGGCTGAGATGGAGGATGTCTACCGGATTGCCCACGAATATAATTTCCGGTTCCCTTCCTATATGGCGGCTTCCAAGTTCTATACAGACTATGCCGTCAAAACCAATGACCGTAAGCAATACCTCGAGCACTATCCGGACCGTGTAGCGGTCGTGGCCCTGCATCTGGGACGCGGCAATGTGGAGACTGCCCGTACGTTAGCCCGCTCGATGATGGAGCAGCGCCTGCAGCCGGCTACGCCGACCTTCCTCAATGCCGGCAAAAGCCGCCGCGGCGAAATGGTCTCCTGCTTCCTGCTGGAGATGGATGACTCGCTCAACTCGATTAACTACGTGCTGAACACCTGCATGCAGCTGTCCAAGATCGGCGGCGGCGTTGCCGTCAATCTGTCCAAGCTGCGCTCGCGCGGCGAGACGATCAAGGGTGTTGAAGATGCAGCCAAGGGCATTATGCCTGTCCTGAAGCTGATGGAAGACGGCTTCTCCTATGCCGACCAGATGGGCCAGCGCAAAGGCTCTGGAGCCGCTTACTATAACATCTTCGGCTGGGATGTACTGGAGTTCCTGGACAGCAAGAAGATCAACGCCGACGAAAGAACACGCCTGAAGACGTTGTCTATCGGCCTGATCGTGCCGAACCGCTTCTACAAGCTGGCACAGGATAATCAGCCGCTGCATGTGTTCGCTCCTTATACCGTGTATCAGGCGTACGGCACACATCTTGATGATATGGATCTGGATGAAATGTATGATACCCTGCTCGCCGATCCGCGCGTAAAAAAGAAAATCGCCATGAGCGCACGCGACATGCTGACCAAAATCGCCATGATCCAGCTTGAATCGGGCTATCCTTATATTATGAACAAGAGCAATGCAAATAGCGCCCACGCCCTGAAGAATGTCGGCCAGGTCAAGATGTCGAACCTGTGCACCGAGATTTTCCAGCTGCAGGAGACTTCGGAGATCAACAACTACGGAGAGCAGGATGTCATCCGCCGCGATATCAGCTGCAACCTGGCTTCCCTCAACATCGTGAACGTCATGGAGCACGGCAAAATCCGCGAATCCGTTCATGAAGGCATGCTCGCCCTGACCGCAGTCAGCGATATGACTACCGTCTCGAACGCTCCCGGTGTAGCCAAAGCGAATAAAGAGATGCACTCGGTCGGCCTTGGCGTAATGAACCTGCACGGCTACTTCGCCAAGAACAAGATCGCTTATGAAAGTGAGCAGGCCCGCGACTTCGCCCGCACCTTCTTCATGACGATGAACTTCCACTCGATTGAGAAGAGTATGGAGATTGCTGCGGAAACGGGTGAAACGTTCTACGGATTTGCTGAATCCGATTATGCGAGCGGCGAGTACTTCGAGCGTTATATTACAACGGATTACACTCCGGTTACGGCGAAAGCGCAGGAGCTGTTCCAGGGCATCGCAATTCCAACCCAGGAAGACTGGAAGCAGCTGCGTGATAACGTGATGAAGAACGGACTGTACCATGCTTACCGTCTGGCGATTGCACCAACCGCGAGCATCTCCTATATCCAGAATGCCACGTCCAGTGTAATGCCGATTGTGGAGCAGATCGAGACCCGTACCTATGCGAACTCGACCACATACTATCCGATGCCTTATTTGCGTCCGGACAATGTGTTCTATTATAAATCCGCGTACCAGATGGACCAGTTCAAGGTGATTGACCTGATTGCGGAAATTCAGCCCCATATCGACCAGGGTATCTCTACCGTCCTGCATGTGAACAGTGATGTAACGACCCGTGAGCTGGCCCGCTCTTACCTGTATGCGGCGCATAAAGGGCTGAAATCCCTGTATTACACCCGGACCAACAAACTGTCTGTCGAGGAATGCCTGGCCTGCTCGATCTAAGAACAGCACAGGCACAGAAAGGGAGAATAACTAATTATGAGCGCAATTAAAGCCGTGAACTGGAACCGTCCCGACGACGATTTCTCGCTGATGTTCTGGAATCAGAATATTATGCAGTTCTGGACCGATGACGAAATTCCATTATCCGATGACAAAATGTCCTGGCTCACACTGAGCGAAGTGGAGAAGGACTCTTATATGAAGGTGCTGGGCGGACTGACCCTGCTTGATACGATTCAGGGCGGCGTCGGCATGCCGCAGATTATGGAGCATGTGGACGGCTTGCAGCGCAAGGCGGTCCTCGGCTTCATGGGGATGATGGAGCAGATCCATGCGAAGTCCTACAGCAGTATTTTCACCACTCTGGCTTCTACCGAGGAGATCGACAGCATCTTCCGCTGGGTGGAGGATAATACGTTCCTGCAGTTCAAGGCAGAGACGATCTCGGAATACTACAAGAAGATTGAGTCGCCAAAAGATCTCTATCTCGCCATGGCCGCATCCGTACTGCTGGAGAGCTACTTGTTCTACAGCGGCTTCTTCTACCCGCTCTATCTGGCCGGCCAGGGCAAAATGACCTGCAGCGGCGAGATCATCGACCTGATCCTGCGCGATGAGAGCATCCACGGCGTCTACGTCGGCGTACTCGCCCAGGAGATCTTCGAGGAGCTGTCCGAGGATGACCAGCGCGATGTGTACCAGACTCTGGTTGGCCTGCTGCGCCTGCTGCATGCCAACGAGGAGCAGTACACTGAGCAAATTTACGCTCAGATCGGCCTTGTGGAGGAAGTGAAGACCTTCCTGCGCTACAACGCCAACAAGGCGATGATGAATCTGGGTCTTGACCCGCTGTTCGCTGAGGAAGAGATCAATCCGATCGTCCAGAACGGAATCAGCACCCACACCAAGCAGCATGATTTCTTCTCCAAGAAGGGCAACGGCTATGTGCGTGCGATGAATGTTGAGCCTTTGCGGGATGAGGATTTTAATTTTTGAGATAAGCTGAATTAAAGAACTAACGTAAAGCCTGCTCGTCACTGCGGTGAACATTTGGACTTCCGGCCGCTGTTGTATACAGATTTCCTGATTATAACCGCTGTTTGCGGTAGAAATCCGTATACAAAGGCGGACGCTATCGCTCCTACAGTTCCAAATTTCCCCTCCGATCCTTCTAGCTTTTGGTTATTATCTTTTATTTATCTTATAGGGGTTTAGGTAGAAAAGCCCCCGGCAGCTTGGACAAGCTGCCGGGGGCTTTTTGCGACATTATCCTTGCGGGATATTAATTCAGATCCTCCTTTATTTTATAACGGACGGCAAGGAGACCGCACAATAGAATAAACGTAACTGCGACGCCGGCCGTATGCAGAGTGTCCGCTGCACTATTGAAATCCTTAACCCGGACGATCGTGCTAATGAGCAGATATTTGGTCAGCTGAACGCCGCCGATCTGGGATTCGAGCGCAGCCAGCAGCATGCCTATAACATTCAGGGCCAGTATGAATCCGGCTGTCAGGCTGACCAGCAGATTCTTAGCGATCATGGCAATACAGAGGATAAGCAGCGAAAATGCCCAGTGCAGCAAAAATTGGCTGCTGAGCAGCTTCAGGAGATACGCAAAGTCACCCATATCCGTATTCCCTAAAAACAGCCTTCTGCCAATCCAATCCGCAATCAGCAATGTAAGGAACATCATAGATACAAAAACACCGAGGATCACTATTTTTGATAATACAGAATAGATTCTTGCTTTTCTCATAGAGATATAGTTCTTATAGAAGCCGGAGTTCCACTCGCTCATATAAAAATAGACCGTGAACACCGCAATGTAGATCAGCATCCATGAGGGCGGCTGTGAGATCGTATATTGGATGAAGTCACTCTCATTTAAGCTGCCGATCTGGATCCCCCCCTCTTCCGGCGGCTGCGCATATTGCTGCATCATATAAATACCGAAAATTTGGAACGCGCAGAAAATTAGCAGCAGCAGATACATAATTTTATTACGCCTGAAGCGGTGCCAGTCCATCTTGAGGAGATTAATCATGGCGGCCACCTGCACTTCCGGTTATTTCCAGAAAATATTGCTCCAGGCTCTGCTTCTGCTTGGTTATCGAATCTACCATTACTCCGTGTTCTGCCAGCACCTTTACGATCTGCCGGATTTGAACATGCCCGTCGTATACATACACCGCCCCGTTGCCGATCACCTTAAAGTTCCTGATTTCCAGTTCCCGCTCCAGCACCGGCAGTGCCATGCTGGCTTCCTCTAATATGATTTCAATCCGTTCCTCGCAGCTCTGCTGCAACTCATCTTTGGTGATTACCTGGACAAATTCTCCCTGATGGATGATGACATACCTGGTTGCGATTTTGGATAGCTCCTCAAGAATATGGCTGGAGATGAGGATCGTTAAGCCGGTCTGGTTCAGCTCCAGGATCAGCTGTCTGATCTCTACAATCCCCTGTGGATCAAGTCCGTTAATCGGCTCATCCAGAATCAGTACATCCGGACTCCCAAGCAAGGCAACTGCTATACCCAGCCGCTGCTTCATGCCCATGGAATAGCCTTTAACCTTAGCCGTACTCTTACTGTCCAGCCCCACCAGCTGCAGCAGCCTCTCTATCTCTCTATCCTTGTCCCTGAGGCCATAAGCAATAGCCAGCAGATTCAGATTCTCATAGGCTGAAACATTGGGGTACAGCCCGGCATCCTCAATCAGCACACCCATCCGCTCGAAAAAAGACTGGTCCCCGGCCGCAGCACGGTTAAAGAAATGCAGCTCCCCCGAGGTCGGATAAATCAGTCCGCCGATCATCTTGAGCAGCGTTGATTTTCCCGCTCCATTTTTACCGATAATTCCGACAATTTCACCTCTGTATATCTTGAGATCGGCATTCCGTACCGCAGCTTTTGATTTGTAGCGCTTGGTAAGCCCGCACAGTTCAATAATGCAATCTGTCATGGCCGCCACCTCCTTATCCTTAAGTTAATAGGATGAAGACTAAGATATCGCCAACAAAAGGTTAAGAAAGTTCAAAGCCGCTCACTTGCTCAGCCTGAAGCCGATGCCCCAGATCGTGTCGATGTATGAATCGCTGTCATAGCGTTTGATTTTATTGCGGATATTGCTGATATGCACCGTTATCGTTTTGTCCTCGCCAAGGTACATTTCCTCCCAGGCCAGCTCATAGAGATCCTGCTTCGTGAACACCCGGGTAGGATTCCTGACCAGCAGTTCAACAATTCTGTACTCCTGCCGGGTCAGATTAAGCGCTGATCCATGAATTTTAACACTGTAGGCAGCGGTGTCCAGCACCAGCTTCTTATGTCTGAATTCATTCACCGGCTCGTCGGCAGCCGTCCGCTGGATATGGACATGGATCCGAGCGGCCAGTTCTTCCAGCTCAAAGGGCTTGGTCACATAATCGTCAGCGCCCAGCGTGAACAGGTTCAGCTTATGATCCAGCTGGTCCTTGGCCGAAAGGATGATCACCGGAACTCCTGACTTCAGCTCCTTGCGCAAGCTGTGCATGAACGCCTCCCCCGACAATCCGGGCAGCATCAGATCGAGTACAATGAGGTGGTACTCCTGCTCAGCCAGATTCAGCATTCCCTCACTGCCTGAATATGCCCGGGTACACAGAAATCCTGCAGCTGCAAGTCCATCATGAATGATCCCGTTAATATGCGGGTCATCCTCGATAATCAGAATTCTCCGGTTGTTCCCGTTAACGCCCATGGACATGCTCCTTTGCCGTTTTCCCGAATGCCGTGGTGAGGCTAAAAGTATCCTCTATACATTCAGCCTTTGTATATCCGTTCATTTTTGCGGCCAGCGCCTTCACAATGGAGAGTCCCAGCCCGGAAGAATGCATTGTACGCGATGGATCTTCTTTATAGAAACGGGTAAAGACCTTGTCAATATCCACTCTGCTGCCTGCCTTAAGCCGGTTAGTGAAGCGTATACAAAGATTATCTTGCCTGTCTTCATACGCAACGGATAATGGGCCGTCCCCATGAATGAAATAGTTGCTGATGATATTGGCAAATACCCGCTCTACAGCATTCATATCCCCGCTCACCATAACAGGCTTTTCCGGCAGCTGAAGTTCAGGCTCATACCCGCAACGCGTGAAATCCTCAATAAAGGTGAACAGGCTCTGCTTCAGCACATCCATAACGTCAACAGGCTGCAGTTCAAAGATATATTCCGGATTCTGCAGCTTCGTATATAAGAACAGCTCATCCACCAGCTTGATGATCTGTTTTATCCTCGACTGGGCAAGCGTTACATACTGGTTCATGTCCTGGTGGGCCGCCGCCCGCAGTGCTAATTGCAGATAACCATCCAGGGAAGTGAGCGGTGTCCTGATATCATGAGACAGGCTGATAATGGTGGAGTTCATCTCCTGGTTCTTCCGGGTGAACTGCTCGTCAAGCGCTCTCTGCCGATTCAGGAGGGTATTACACTCACTAACGAGATGATTGATTTCCCTGGGCTTTAACTGCGTAGCAATGAACTTAAGCGATTGATGCTCCATAATAAAAGACAGCTGATTGCCAATCTGGTGAATCTGGCTTTTGTAGTTGAGCAAGTAGACAGTTTGCACTGTCAGCAGCAGCAATAGAAGTCCTGTCAGAATAACAAGGATACGATCACTTCCTCTCTTATGATCTTATTATATACGAATAAGGATTCTCAGTTTAGGCGATAGCTTCTAGTAGATCATATCTTTGAACAAAAAACAGGTCAATCATGGCAGTATCTGACCATAATTGACCTGTTATATTTAACATTTTTCCGTCTCATCGTATAGTTTCTCTAAAAATCTTCCAGTTCCTTTATTATAGCCCAATCAATTCCTTCTTTCAGATTAGCATCTATTTCTTCTAATAATTTGAAACCTTCCTGTTCCATCCCTTCGTCCTGTCCTATTAAGGTAAAATATTGTTTTTTAAACTGTACGAACCAAAAATAAATACTATAGTAAATACTTTGTTTATCCAGAGGAATTAAGTTTACATTTGTTTTCAAAAAGGAATACCGTGAGAACAATTCATTTAACCTGTTATCATCAATATTTTCATTGTAAAACTCACTCAGCTTCTCATCAGAAATTAATTGCTTCATTTCGTTTTCTTTTAAAATTTTCATCTGCTACACCTGGCCACCTTTACTCAGGAAAATATCTAACAACTATATCGATATTCTTTGATCCAAATAAATTTGTCAATTGTTCCACAGCTTCAGCATCAGAGACAAGCCATTCAACCTTATAACCTGCCGCCAGTGCTGAAACTTGTTGTCTTAATGCCTCCTGCAATACCTTTGCCTTTGCGAATTCCGGCAAGTCATCTACATGATAGAATGATTTTGGCTTCATGATAAGCTTTCCATCTTGAAGCACATCAACTACAAGATTTTCAAACTGAACGTAACCTCCATTAGGATGGGGAAGATAGTAACTTTCGTTATTAGGATTTATCTTCAATTCGTAGCCATCTACTCTTGGATTACTTTGGGGTATTCTTTCTCCAAAGAATCCCTTCCCATATGGTCGTGCATTAATATCATTTATCCCCCATTTAATCTTTGTATCATACTTGCCAACTTCTCCCGCACCCTCAATCTTCCCGGCCTTCCCGTCCCCCAGCCCGTCCATCTCACTCAGACGATGCTCCTGCACCGGATTCTTGAGCAGCGGATCCGTATCCGGGATGTGCTTCCCAGCGCTGAAGGTGAACCCTTCCGGTGTCGTTAAGAATGGATTCAAGCCCGGGAATTTCTCGCTGTTCTGCAGAACCTTACCCAGGTCCTTGACTCCGGCCAGCGCTTTATACGCCAGCCCCTGCACACCATCCATGACCTGTCCTAACTTGCCGCTCTTCGTTACCGAGACTCCCGGCAGCAGGACAGAAGCCGTTGCTCCCAGCATCGCTGCCCGTTCCTCCGGTGTCCCTTCCTCAAAGTTATGGTACACCGTCTTCGCCGCTTCCACCAGTACCTCCGGATGGCTGATCAGGTAATTCGCCTGGTCCAGCACTTCCTGCGTGGTTTGCTCAGGGTCTACGACCAGACGAAAGGCGAACTTCGCCGTGTCTACAGCGCCCATAACCGTCTCTTTAAGCAGCGACTCGGTAAAGGCTACCGCGACCGCATCTGCCTGTACAACTTTCTTCCGCCATGCTGTCATCCCATACGTGTCTTCCAGCCATCCGAGGTACATGGTATACATCGGGGTGAGCTGGGCATCCGGGTCATATATCTTGTCCATGAAATAGGCCAAGGTTGTCTCATTCTCTTTGTTTTTTGCCGTGATGACCGTTCCATCCGGCAGCTTCACCGGCGGACCTGCCAGCTGCTGCTCGGCTGCGGCCTGTGCCTCCGCAATTTTCGCAGCCTCTGCCAGCTGAACCTCCAGCCTTTTGGCCGGCAGCTGACTCTTCGCCCACTGGCCTTGAATGCCCGGCTCCATCGCCATCCGCAGCAGCAGCAAATACGATTCATCCTGCAGCAAGGGAATGCTGGCGGCTGTGACCGACGGATCATATTCACAAGCTTTCACCGCCGGTTGCCTGAAGCAGCTGCTCCAATCTTTTCCCGGCTCCGCCAGCAGCTTGTTCACACCAAGGGAGATCAGCTTCTTGCGGGCCTCTTCCGCCGATTGATGTACAGCCGCCATCTGCGCCTTGTTGCCGAACGCCTGGTAGACCGAGTAAGCCGTCTGCGCTTTGGCAATCTGATTCCGAGCTTCGCAGATCCCAGTCAGTTTCAATTGTGCGGTAAACCAGTCTATGCTGCCAAACGTCGACGCCTTCAAAGTCACCTCCAGCTTCTGCATTGCCGGATCGCGGCTAAGCTCATCCTTGCCTGATATCGTTGCTACGCTGGTAATCAGCTTCATAACTGCGGTCAGGGCAGAGGCCGGAAAAGCCGCTCTTCCGGTTATTGGGCTTCCGCCCAGCCGGCTAAGCAGCCCGCCAAGTGCAGTGAACTGCTGCGTCAGCTGATCCGCCTGCCGCTTGTTCTCCTCCTGTACCTTCTGGACTCCTTGAACTGCAATGCGTATCAGGTCCTCCAGCTTTTCCGCTTCCGTGGTCAGCTCATTAATGAGCACCTGGGCCTGCAGCAGATAGGAGCCCAGCGGGAGCCCGCTCCAGCTGCCGGCTTGACCTCTGAATTGCAGATACAGCCGGTTGGTGTCCTGGCTCACCTGTCCGATCTTCGTCCGCAGACGTCCTGCTTCCTCTGCACTAAAGATCATTTTTGCGGAAGACAACCCCATCCCCCTTTTCAGCATCCTTCATGGCCAGTTTCATTCCCTATGTAGTTATAGTTGGTTTATCGGTTTTATTTTCCAATATATTTAGTAATATCCAGTAGAAATCATAGCCTGCGGATATGCCGCATTTGTAAGAAACAGATTAACTGCTACATCTCAGGCGCTGGGGTGCGGCAAATTTCAATAAACTGTTGCAATGCTGCTGTCAGCGATTCATTTCTGCGTGTACAGATGGCAATATTGTTCTTGAGCCGGATACCCTCTACCCGCACACGGGCGAGCTGCTTCCGCTCCACGAATTCCCGCACTGCCAGGGAGGAAATGAAGTTTGCCCCATACCCGGACATCACCGAGCGTATGACTTCACCCAAGCCGCTGAACTGCAGCGTCACCTGCGGCGGCTTCAAGCCATAGGCCGTGCATAATGAGACCAGCCGCGCTCTCGTCGAGCTGCCTTCCTCACGCATAATGAACGGCTCCAGCATCATTTCCGGCAGTGTAACAGTACAGTTCGCATAGGGATGGGAAGGGGCAACCACGAACCATAACTCATCTTCGAACAGCTCCAGCCAGTCAATGTCATCCGGCTTCTCCTCAGCTCCTCCGCCATAGAAGGCAACATCAGCTTCATGCCGCTTTAACTGTTCGAACGCCAACTGGGAATTGGTCGTTGTGATTACCATCTCAATCTCCGGATGCCCTGCTTTGAATCTGGCTGCCCAGCCGGGAACCAGGAAATTCGCCGGAAGATAGGTAGCGGCAATCCGCAGCTTCCCCTTCCTGCCTGCGCGGTAATCCTCTACGAAGGCTTCGATCTGCTCCTCGTAGGTGAAGAAATTTCCGGCCTGCTTCGCCAGCTCGGCTCCAAAGGAAGTCAGCGAGATGCCTCGTCCTTGAGGATTGAACAGGGGCATTCCCAGCTCCTTCTCGAACTTCTTGATCTGGCTCGTAACCGCCGGCTGGCTGATGTTCAAGCGGACCGCTGCCTTCGTGACGCTTCCGGTCTCTGCCACATAATAGAATAACCTTAACGCATGTATATTCATTGTCTGCCTCTTTTCATAATTAAAATGTATATAAGCAACAAAAACATATATTAGAATTATGATTTATTTTATCCTATATTAGAGGCAGAACCAATACAAATTTAAATTAATGGAGGGAACACTCATGGAACAAACAACCACATGGAGTAAGGTAGACCTGTACATCAACGGTAAGCTGCTGGCGGACGATCCGGTGCTGGATGCTGTCCTGGATGCCAACTCGGGTGCCGGGCTGCCGCAGATTGATGTCGCCCCGAATCAGGGGAAGCTGATTTATCTGCTTGCTAAGATGAACGGAGCTGCGAACATTCTGGAGATAGGGACACTGGGTGGCTACAGCACCATCTGGCTGGCCAGGGCACTGCCGGAAACAGGCAAACTGGTTTCTCTTGAGCTGGAGCATGATTATGCGGTCGTAGCTGAAGATAATCTGAGAATGGCAGGCTTGGCCGATAAAGTCGTAGTCCTGGAAGGCCCGGCACTGGAATCGCTGGCGTCACTTGCCTCGCAGGGCCGCGAGGCCTTTGACTTCATCTTCATTGACGCCGATAAGCCGAACAATCCGCAATACCTGGAATGGGCGCTGAAGCTGGCCAGACCGGGAACCGTAATTGTCGCCGATAATGTGGTGCGCGGCGGCGAAGTGATTGAGGCAGGCAGCCAAGACGCCCGTGTGCAGGGTATCCGGCAATTCATGGAGCTGCTGGCGGCAGAGCCGCGGATTGAGGCAACGGCAATCCAGACGGTGGGCAGCAAGGGGTATGACGGCTTCATGCTTGGCATTGTAACAGCTTAATGATAGCCCGCAAGCAGGACATGTGGTGGTGTCGCTGACTTGCGGGTTATCATTGCGTGTGAAAAAAATATCTCAGAACCCCCCCTTTACTTTTCGTGATTTTTTTTGATATTATTGTTTACACGATGTAATCCTTTACACGATGTAACTAATATTAAAAGTATTCTGGGGGCTATAGCACACATATGAAATCATCCGATTCTATTAAGTTTCCGCTCTACATCTTAATGTTAAATTTGTTCATTGCCCTGCTTGGCCAGGGGATGGTCATCCCTATCCTGCCGGACTATCTCAAGCAATTTAACGCGGCAGGTACGGCAGCCGGTTACCTGGTGGCCGCCTTCGGTGTAGCGCAGTTTCTGTTCTCGCCCATCGGCGGACAGCTCTCCGACCGGCTTGGCCGCAAGAGGCTGATCATGGCCGGACTCGCGTTAACCGTAATTTCCGACCTGCTGTTTGCCCTCTCCCATACCCTCACCCTGCTCTATATCGCCCGCTTTATCGGCGGCATGGGTCTGGGGCTGATGGTCCCTTCGGTTATGGCTTACGTAGCCGACACCACCACTCCTGCGGCACGGGCCAAAGGGATGGGCTATCTCAGCGCAGCTATGAACCTGGGGATGGTACTGGGACCGGGACTAGGCGGAATTATTGCCCAGTTTGGTGTCCGCGCCCCTTATTTTTTCGCTTCAGGCCTGGGGCTGCTGGCTACGCTTCTGACCATCTTCATGCCGGAATCGCTGCCCGCTTCGCAGAGGCAACTTTCCCGCAAACAGGAGAAGAGTGAGCCGGTCATGAACCGAATTATCTCCTCCTTCCGCACTTCCTATTTCCGCTATCTGCTGCTCATCCTCGTCATGACCTTTGGGCTGATTAATTACGAGACCGTCTATGCCCTGTTCGTCCAGCAGAAATACGGCTTCAATGCGGGGGTCATCTCCATTATCATTACGGCAGGGGCTATTGTCGGAATTATAGTGCAGGTCTGGCTGCTCGATAAAATCGTTAAATTACTCGGGGAGATCACGCTGATCCGCTGGTCGTTAATTATGGCGGGGATTATGCTGCTGCTGATGCTGTTCAAATTCAATTTTGCCTATCTGCTGGCCGTATCGGTTCTATTCTTCACATTTACCTCGTTCCTGCGGCCAACCGTTAATACCTTAATCTCCGATGCAGCCGGAGAGCGGCAGGGTTATGCTTCCGGCCTGGCCAACACCTATTCAAGCGCAGGAACGATTCTTGGACCGGTGCTCGCCGGCAGCCTGTTTGACAAACATATTGATTTGCCTTACATTTTAGGGGCTGTTATCCTGCTGGCTACCGTATCCATTACGCTGAATAACCGTACAACTGCCGGTAACGAAAGGACCGCTGCCCATGATTGAGAACTGGCACCAGAACCTGAAGAACAAGAACCGGGAAGAGCTGATCACAGCCGGTAAAGAGCTGTTCATGAACCAGAACTTCCTGAGTGTCAACATTAAGGACCTGTGCGAGGCCGCCGGGGTCAGCCGGGTCACTTTCTACAAGCATTTCCATTCTATCGACGAACTTATCTGTGAAGTGCAGATGGAGCTGCTGGAGACAATGACTGACTTCCTCGAAAGCCAGACGGCCGGCCCGCAAAGCGGCAGGGAGAAGCTCATGATATTAACGGAAGCCTGGATTGATTATGCGAGGTTGCATCCCGGTCATCTCAAGTTCACCGTACTGTTTGATTTGCATTACACTTATGAATCCAACCAGCTGCTTAAGCAGCGGTATACTAATTTCATCAATACGAAGAAGGAGCAGCTGTTTCTTATTCAGATTCTGGAAGCCGGCAAATTAGATGGCTCCATCCGGCCTGATATTGAGGCTGTAGAGACGGCCCAATTCATATACAGCTCTATGATCGGCCTGCTGCAGAAATTAAGCCTCTTCCCCATTGAGGAGTGGGGCTCCATGCCCACGCGGTTTGTAGACATGCTGATCCAGTATTTAAGCAATTCCGGCAACGTCCGCTAAAAGTTCCCTTATTGATTGGTCTTTCCCCTTCACTCTTTCTCACTTAAGCCAACTTCGCTGAGCATATTCTGGTGACGCCATTACAGGAGCCATACGTTTCACAAACCGATACGAGCGTTCTCAGCACCTTGCAGCCGGTTCACCTTATAATGATCCACCCATTCGTACCCCTGCTTGAAGAAATCCTCGGTCAGATCCGGGAAGTTATTCAGCATCTGCTCCATTATTCTGTGCCGAGCTTATACCGCACAGTGATTCCGTCCTCACGCACCTTCAGTTGAATCTCCCCTTGCCCGTCAGTCCGGTAGACCACAGTACCGCTGTCTTTCAGGCGTTCCAGCACATCACCGTGCGGATGGCCGTAGAGGTTATTTACACCGGCGGAGATTACAGCTGCGGCGGGATGCCAGAAGGAGAGCCAATCTGCGCCGGTAGCGGTCTTGCTGCCATGGTGCGCAGCCTTCAGGACGTCAATCGGCTGGCCCGCCCGGATTCCGGACCGGTGTGCAGAGTCCATGATGGCTTCCTCCGCCGCTATATCCATGTCACCGGTGAACAGGAAATTCCGGCTGTTCATCTCCAGCCGGAAGACTACGGACTGGTGGTTCTGATCCTCCACCTCAGCCGGGAGGGCTTGCCCGTCTGCCGCCTGCTCCGGCCAGAGGAAGTGCAGCCGTGTGGCCTTATCCGGTGCCAGCACCATGCCCTGCTGCACCGGATACAGCCGGATGCCTGCGGCAAGCGCCGTCTGCATCAGCTTAGCGTACGGCTCCGAATCTGCAAGCGTGCCGTTGAAGAGCAGTGCGGATACCGGCATGCCTTCCAGCACGGCCTGCAAGCCTCCGGCATGATCCTGGTCACCATGCGTGAGGATTACCGCATCCAGCCGGTGAATACCCCGCCGCTTCAGCAGCGGCAGCAGCGTCTTGGCCCCGACCTCATAAGGGCTGCGGCGGATGCGCCACTCTTCCTTATTGCCGAAGCTCAATGTCCCGCCGCCGTCAACGAGTAGATGCGCTCCCGCAGGTGTTGTAATCAGGATGCTGTCGCCCTGGCCGATATCCAGGTAGCTGATTACGCCAGCCCCCTTCAGGTCTTCTGCGTTATAGCCGTTGTACAGCAGAAAGGCTATACCGGCTAAGCATAACAGGGCTGCACGGTTGCTCCAGCGGTTAGCGCCCCGCCCGGGAAATGCCATGTAGGCCAGCGGTGCCCCGCTGCGCTTGACCACTGCAGGGATGGCCGGGCTGCTGGCGGAATGGACGAGGCTGCCAAGACCGGCCGGAATGCCGGTCTTGCGGCGGTCATTGCCGGGTTGTTCCAGCTCAAGCAGCGGCCGGGTCTCATCCTCCATATACCGGGGGGCAAGCTCCTCTTCCGCCCTCCGCTGTAGTGCAAGCAACAGACCATAGAGCAGGCCATAGTAGAGACAGATCCAAAGCAGGGACGGCGCGGCCCAGATGGTCACGCCCCCGCTATAGCCGTTCACCCACTTCACCGCAGCAAATGTGGCGTTGTTCAGCAGCTCGGCAAGCTGAACGGTCACTTTCGCCCCGGCAGCCCAGAAGCGACCAAGCAGCAGCGCCAGCGTACCCAGCGGCAGCACCAGGAATGTAATGAAGGGAACCAGCAGCAGATTAGCCGCAAACGACAGCAGCGAGAATTGATTAAAATAATAAATTGTCAGCGGAAAAGACACCAGCTGCGCGATAAGAGTTACCGAGAATGTGCTGCCCAGCCAGCCGGGCAGGCGCTTGAACAGCGGCGCAGCGAGCGGCGTATACACCATAAGTCCGGCTGTAACCAGAAACGACAGCTGAAAGCTGACACTGAGCAGCAGATACGGGTTCCAGACCAGCATGAAGAGCGCGGCTGCAGCCAAAATATTCATGCCGTCCTTCAGCAGCCTGAGCCTTGCCGCCAGCAGGGCAATCATGCTCATCAATCCGGCGCGTACGACAGACGGTCCGGCACCGGAGAGCAGCACATAGACCGGTACCAGCAGCAGAGTTATAGTTAATGCCGTTTCTCTGGTAACCCGGCAGCGGCGCAGCAGGAACAGAATTACGCCGACATACACGGCGACATGCATCCCTGATATCGCCAGGATATGGGTCAGGCCAAGCTGCGAGAACTGCCTGAAGGTCTCCGGATCGAGCTCCTGGATGCCGATCACGAGACCCTTCATATATCCGGCATGCGGCTCCCGGAACAGCCGGTCCATCTCTGCCCCGAGCACTGCGCGGGCCCGGTCGTTCCAGCGCAGGATAACCGCTGGCTGCAAGGCTGCCGGCGGTTCGGCCTTAACACTGGCCGCTCCGCTGCCCTTCAGCAGCCAGTGGATCTGCTGCGTCAGCAGGTAAGCCCGGTAATCGAAGCTGCCGAAATTCCGCGCTCCCTGCGGCTGCTCCAGCTCCCCTTCGATCACAACCCGGTCTCCGCGCTGCCACTCCGCAGCGGCGAGGATTTCATTCTCCTCCTGGAGCTTAATCTGTACAGCAACCAGTTCAGCTGCCGCTTGTGCATGTGTTTCTGCTCCTGCCTGTGCTCCCGCTGTGGTCCCGGCTCCTGTCACTGCCGCTGCTGCGGATGCTGCCTCTTGTCCCTCTTCTTCCCCTTGCCGGTGCAGGTCCGCCCGTGACAGCTTCACGGTAAAATCCACCCGGTCCCCGTCCCGCTCTACCGGGGACACAATAACGCCTGCGGCTGTCACATACGCCTCGTTCAGTTCGCTTGCCGGCTGCCCCAGCAGCTCCGGGAGCCGGCTCACATTGCCCGCTTCGTTCCATTCCCAATATACAGCCGCCGCCGCCAGCGCCAGCCCGAACACAGCTGCCGCCCTCCAGCGTATACTGCCGCTGGCGGCCCAGATTGCAGGCAGCAGCAGACAGCCTGCAAGATAGAGCAGCAAGCTGCGCCCGGAGAACAAGCAGCCTGCCGCACTTCCGGCAATCCAGCAGACGGTGAAGCCTAAGAGCGGCCTCCTGTTCATGTGCATCTCTCCCTCCATACATTTCCTTGACACTCCCTCACCATTCCCGCCCCCCGGCGTGAAACGGCAAAGAACCTCTGCCTACGCCAATCCAGCGTGTGCAGAGGTTCTTCCTCCGGGATTATTGCTTATTCCATTCTGCTTGATTACCGGCAGCACCGTTACCGCCGGCTATTCAGATATTGAGATCATCGTTTCCTTCGGCGGCTCGTATTTCCCGAGCTGGCGGAACACGATACCCTTGGAAGCCATCATCGCTTCCACCTTCTTCATATCCTTGCGGTAAGGCCGCAAATACACAATCTCTACAATTCCGCTGTTAGCCAGCATATTGGCGCAGGTCCAGCAAGGCTCGTCCGTAACATAAACGGTACTGCCTTCGCGGTCGCTCCGGTCTGTGAACAGCAGCAGGTTCTGCTCGGCATGAATCGTCCGGATGCAGCGCTGCTTCTTCACCATAGTCTCTACTCCATCAATGATCTCCCGCTCAAATTGTTCAGAAAGCATGCAGCCTGCCTCCGAGCAATCCGGAACCCCCATCGGCGCACCGTTATAGGCGGTACCCAGCAGCTTCTTGCCCTGTACCAGCACCGCACCGACATGGCGGCGGGGACAGCGCGAACGGGTGGAGACCATACAGGCGATATCCATGAAATAGGTATCCCAGTCCTTGCGGTAAGCCACAGTCATCAGCAATCTCCACTTTCTCTAAATAGTTGTTCATTATTGTAACATAGTAGCCGGGTGATTCACTAGGACAATGCCCGCAATTGCGCAGCCAGAGGCATTAGATGGAACAACTCCAACTAATTCAGCAGAAATCCCCCGGTATCCTGAAATAGTTGGATAAACAACACTTAATTCTTATGAACTTGGATCTCCAATGGCATATGGACATTATTAAGTGACAAAAATCCATCTATTTCAGAAATTTAAGGATGAACACAGAAATTAAGTGTAAAAAATCCAACTGTTTCCGTCTGTAGCAGCTTCTTCGCAAAATTCCGGCATCCATGAAAAGTGGTACTTTCCCGTTCAATTACCAACTGGCCAAAAATTACCGGTTAACCGAAAAGACCAGCAAAGTAATTTAGGTTTTTACCGGTGCCTTTGCCGGTGCCTGTGCCCTTACGGATGCCGGTGCCTTTACGGATGCCGGTGCTGATGCTCTGCGGGATGCCGGGTTCAAAATCCCACCAGCGGCTTCAGCTGCTCCAGCAGCTTCGGCCCGATTCCCTTCACCTTGCCCAGGTCGCTTAAGCTGCGGAACGCTCCTTTGCTGCTGCGGTAGTCGATAATAGCCTGTGCCTTCTTCTCCCCGATGCCCGGCAAATCCATCAGAACTCTGGCATCGGCCAGATTTACATTGATCCTGCCGTCAGCAGCTACGGGCTGTGCAGCACTATTAGCAGCCGGCCCGTTTCCTGTATTTCCTGTTATTCCGCCGCCGTCAGCTGCAGCTGCCCCGCCGCCCTCCACTACTCCCGCTGTCCCCCCGCTTGCGTTAGAATCTCCAGCAGTTGTCCCTGCTGCCGTTCCGCCGTTCTCCGCTCCAACCGCACCTGCGCTAACGGCAGAATCTCCAGCACTCTTCACCGCTTCTGCTGCACCATTCCCTGCTCCCGCCATCCCCCCGCCAGCAGCACCTACTGCACCAGTTCCTGCTGGCACTCCGCTATTGCCACTCCCACCTCCCGCCGCTCCGCCCGCAGTCCCGTTCCCTCCGCCGTTCCCGCTCACCTCACCGCTTCCTCCGCCGTTTCCCGCCCCGGCCGCTCCACCCGCTGCTGCAGCTATTACCTTCCCATCCTCCGCCGCTCCAAGCGCCTGCGCCATACTAACATTCAGCGTCTCCCAGCCGGCGATACCGTCCGCCGCTCTATGATCTGCAGCCCAGACCAGCCCTCCGCCGAGCAGGGCAGCAGCAATGACGCTGCCGATCACTCTTTTGCTCATCCATTTGTCCTCCTCCATTAAATTGGAATTTTATTCATAAACACCTGCAAAACCTGTCATTTGTCCAAGGCTGTACTGCATACATTTAACGAAGAGTATTCCTGTAAGCACAAGCAGCATCAGAAAGGAGGTAACCACAGGATGAAGGTTGGATTTATTGGAACAGGCAGCATGGGCGGTCTGCTCATCGATGCCTTTCTCTCTTCAGGGGCGCTTGCACCGGGCGAAGTGCTGGCTGCAAACCGCAGTCAGGACCGGCTGCTGCAGCTCCAGAAGCGCCATCCGGGCATCTCCATTTGCAGTAACGGGGAGACTGCGGCCAAAAGTGATATTTTATTTATCTGTGTGAAGCCGCTGCAGTTCAAACAACTGACCGACGAAATCGCAACCTATCTGCGCAGCGATCAGATCGTCGTATCTATTACAAGCCCGGTCCAGCTCTACCATCTGGAATCCGCTTTGCCGTCTAAAATTGCCAAGGTCATTCCCAGCATCACCCACTGCGTCAATAGCGGGACTTCACTTTGCATATTCGGCAGCAGGCTTCATAACAAAGACAGGCTGCTGCTGCTGCAGCTCTTGTCTTTCATAGGCGTCCCGGAGGAAATCCCGGAGAGCCATACCCGGATTGCTTCAGATTTCTCCAGCTGCGGCCCGGCATTCCTCAGCTATTTTTTGGAGCGGTGGATTGAAGCGGCGGTAGAATCGACAGGTATCGACGAGGCTTTGATCAGCCGTCTGGCCGGTGAAATGCTGCTCGGTACAGGCAAGCTGCTGACAGAAGGGTCGTTTACCCCGCAGGAGCTGCAGGAGCGGGTGGCTGTCCGCGGAGGCATTACAGCAGAAGCACTGAATCATCTGCGCAGCAGTCTGGAAGGCGTCTTCGAACGCCTGATCACAACCACTCACGGCAAATATGACGAGGATGTGGAGAAGCTCGACGAGCTGTTCGGCCATCACAGCGGCATTGCCCAGAGTCCGCTTGACCGCTAGAATGGACTCCCCCGCCCGGCACTCCCGGATGCCGCAGGCACGGCTGACCGCTTCCTGCCCCCTGCCGAAACCAATAAAGCCCGCAGCACGGAAACCTCCGTTGCTGCGGGCAGAATTGCGTTCTTCGCTTAACCCACTACGATATTTACCAGCTTGCCGGGTACGGCAATAATTTTACGTACGGTTTTGCCTTGGGTAGCAGCCTGCACATTAGGCAGCGCCAGTGCATGGTCCTGCATCTCCTGCTGGCCCATTGCAAGCGGAATCAGGGCGCGCTGCACGATTTTACCGTTAACCTGCACGACGATTTCAACCTCTGCGTCCACCGTCCAGGCTTCATCATATGCCGGCCAGGCGACGTAGCTGATGCTTCCTTCGTGTCCCAGCAGCTGCCACAGCTCTTCGGCAATATGCGGTGCCAGCGGCGACAGCATCTGCACGAACTGCTCTGCCGCTTCCTTGGACAGGCTCTCCTGCTTGTAAGCATCGTTGATGAAGATCATCAGCTGGCTGATCGCTGTGTTGAAGCGCAAAGATTCGAAGTCCTCGGTTACCTTCTTCAGCGTCTTGTGCCAGGTACGTTTGAATTCATCACTGCCGCCACCCGCCGTAATCTTCGCGCTCAGGCTGCCGTCCTCGTTCACGAACAGGCGCCATACACGGGAGAGGAAGCGGTGGATGCCTTCCACGCCTTTTTCATTCCAAGGCTTAGTGGCTTCCAGCGGCCCCATGAACATTTCATACACACGCAGTGTGTCTGCACCGTAAGCTTCTACGATCTCATCGGGGTTGATGACATTGCCGCGCGATTTACTCATCTTCTCATTGTTGTTCCCCAGGATCATCCCCTGGTTCACCAGCTTGTGGAACGGCTCCTTCGTATCGACTACGCCGATATCGTACAGCACCTTGTGCCAGAAGCGGGCATACAGCAGGTGAAGCACCGCATGCTCTGCACCGCCGATGTACAGGTCAACCGGCAGCCATTCCTTCTGCTTCGCAGGTGAACACAGCTCCTGATCATTGTGCGGATCGATATAACGCAGGTAGTACCAGCAGCTGCCGGCCCATTGCGGCATGGTATTCGTCTCGCGGCGGGCTTTCATGCCGGTCTCCGGATCCACCGTTTCCACCCACTCGGTCACATTCGCCAGCGGGGATTCACCGGTACCGGAAGGCTTGATGGCATCCACATCCGGCAGTACCAGCGGCAGCTGGTCTACAGGAACTGTCTTCATCGTGCCGTCTTCCAGATGCAGAATCGGAATCGGCTCACCCCAGTAACGCTGGCGGCTGAACAGCCAGTCGCGCAGGCGGTAGGTTACTTTGCCTTTGCCGCTGCCCTTCTCTTCCAGCCAGGCGGTCATCTTCGCGATTGCTTCAGCATTAGACAGGCCGTCGAGGAATCCGGAATTCACATGCGGTCCGTCGCCGGCATAGGCTTCCTCTTCAATGTTGCCGCCCTGCACAACTTCTACAATGTTCAGGCCGAACTGCTTGGCGAATTCCCAGTCACGGCTGTCATGGCCCGGAACGGCCATAATGGCTCCGGTACCGTAGCCAGCCAGCACGTAATCGGCAATCCAGATCGGCACCTGTGCACCGTTTACCGGATTGACGGCATAAGCGCCGGTGAACACACCGCTCTTCTCCTTGGCCAGATCCGTACGTTCCAGGTCACTCTTGCGGGATGCTTTGTCGCGGTAGTCGGCAACGGCTGCTTTCTGGTCCTCTGTCGTAATGACATCCACCAGCTTATGTTCCGGGGCCAATACGCAATAGCTTGCTCCGAACAAGGTGTCCGGACGGGTAGTGAACACTTCAAGTGCAGCCTCATGCCCTTCAATGGCAAAAGTCACCTCAGCGCCTGTCGATTTGCCGATCCAGTTGCGCTGCATATCCTTGATGCTCTCTTCCCAGTCCAGCTCATCCAGATCCTCGAGCAGACGGTCAGCATATTCGGTAATTTTCAGAATCCACTGGCGCATCGGTCTGCGCACCACGGGGTGGCCGCCGCGCTCGCTTTTGCCGTCAATAACCTCTTCATTCGCCAGAACCGTTCCCAGCGCTTCACACCAGTTCACGGACACTTCGGCCACATAAGCCAGGCCCCGGTTATACAGCTGGATGAAGATCCACTGTGTCCATTTGTAGTAACCCGGATCGGTTGTGCTGATCTCGCGGTCCCAGTCGTAGGAGAAGCCCAGCGACTTGATCTGGCGGCGGAAATTGTCAATGTTCTTAAACGTAATATCGCGCGGATGCTGACCGGTATCCATCGCATACTGCTCTGCCGGAAGTCCGAATGCATCCCAGCCCATCGGGTGCAGCACGTTGTAGCCGCGCATCCGTTTGAAGCGGGAGACGATATCTGTGGCGGTATAGCCCTCAGGGTGCCCTACATGCAGTCCTGCGCCGGAAGGATACGGGAACATATCCAGAGCGTAGAACTTCGGCTTGCCTGCTTCCTCACTAGTCTTGAAGGTCTTGTTCTCATCCCAGAATTTCTGCCACTTGGGCTCGATGGATTGGGCGTTGTAGCCAATTTTAATGTCGCTCATCTTCTGCTCCTCCTTGGAGTGTTGCTGTCTTAGGTCGTACTATTTGTTTAAAAAAAGAGTTACGAGATTAGCTTCACTCCAAAAAAGTTTTGGGCTTCCGATCGCTGTTATTCTCCGATTTCTTGATTTGAACCGCCGCTAGCGGTAGAAATCCGAGAATAAAGGCGAACACTTCGTTTCTACAGCTCCAAAATTTCTCTCCGTTCCGTTTCTCTGTAACTTTTGTTAACCCCATCTGTTCTCCTGGCGGAACAGCAAAGTCCAAGCGTCCCCCATGATTCGCCGGGCCGGGAGGACAGCGAACCGCAAAAAAACCTCCCATCCCTAGCGTATAATCGCTAGGGACGAGAGGTTTGAATTCCCGTGGTACCACCCTAGTTAGCGGCGGACATACTTTGTCCGGCACTCACTTTGACACCCTTTAGCGGGGGTGAATCGACGGCCTTTGACACGCGGACCCCGGCTGTGAAGCTTAAGGACCCTGCGGCTTGCGCCGTTACTCGGAGGTGAGTTCACTGCGGCCCGTTAACCGGCTCGCACCTGAGGTGCCGGCTCTCTGCAATAACGGTCTCACGAATTAATACTCCTCTTCATCGCACTGCTATGTGTACTGCCTGTTACTCGTAATATTCACCACATTATAACCAAAAGATACATGTACCGTCAATGATTTAACAATATACCTGCCCTTTAGGCCGGCCGCCTGCGGATGTAATACGCAATGATATGCTGAATGACTACCTTGCCCGCGGCAAAGAACGGCACGGCAAGAATCAGTCCGATCATGCCGGCAATCTCCCCGCCGACCAGCAGGGCGAAGATAATCAGCAGCGGATGAAGATGCAGCTTCCGTCCGACCACCTGCGGCGAAATGACGTTGCTCTCCAGCATCTGGCACAGCGTATTCACCACAGCCACCAGCAGGACGAGCCGCCACGAGAGGGTCGAGGCCATTACAACGGCTGGGGCAGCTCCCAGAAAAGGCCCCATATAAGGAACAATATTAAAAACCGCCACAACACAGGCGAACAGCAGCGCATAAGGCATACCAATAATAATGTAACCGATATAGGCCAGTACCCCGATGATGATGCAGACCAGAAATTGTCCGCGGATGTAGTTGCCCAGCGCCTCATCGATATCCTTCAGCAGGGTGACAATCGACTTGCGGCGGGACCGGGGCAGGCAGGAAACCACCGTCCGCTCGAACACATCGAAGTCCTTCAGGATGTAGAACACCAGGAACGGCACAATGAACGCATTGAACAGGACACCGATGGTCGAGGCGATATTGTCCAGGAAGTGGGAGATGCCTTCGGCCAGGCGGTTCTCCAGCTGATAGAACCAGTTATTCATCCCCAGCTCCACACCGGGCGGAATCAGCCGGGAATTCATCCCGCGCATCAGCCCCTGGGCATGCAGGGTCATCTCCGGCAGATGCTCGTTCAGCTCCTCCAGCTGCTCAATGAACATCGGAATCAGGTTAATGAGGATCACCGCGAGGGAGGTCAGGAACACCGCATAGATCAGCAGGACGGCCACACTGCGCGGCATTTTTCTCCGGGACAGCAGGCTTACGACCGGATTCAGCACATATGAGATGATCATCGCCGCCAGGAACGGGGCAAGGATCGCTTTTAGAAACAGGAATATCCCTTGCAGCATCGGGCGGAGCAGCCAGACGAAATACAGAATGATCAGGGAGAGCAGTACGCCGATCATCCAGCGGAACCATTTACTTTGCGACCATTGCTCCATTAGAGTACACACTCCTTGCGGTCATTCTGGACTGGCTTCAGTACTAAGTAAGTATATGTATGCCTGCCGCAAAATAACCGCGAACGGAGAAGCATGCACAAAATAACCCCAAAATACAAAAAGCGCCAATAACCCTCAGCCAAGCAGCCGCTGAAAGGAAATTGACGCTATTC